>JAEZSE010000018.1 GCA_023421955.1 Bacillota bacterium | reverse complement strand
GGCCAATACAAGGATAAGGACCTGCCTGATATTATGCGTGAGCTGGACCGCATGAAACTCAACAAGGACGTGGCTGAAAAACTCAAGGGCAAGGAGCTGGACACCTTTGCCAACACCCTCAAGCCTGTGCTGAGCCGCGACCAACAGAAGAAACTGGATGATCTGGTGAAGTATCTGCGCCAGGGCTGACAGGCTTCGCTCACCTCTTGCCAAAGCCCATTACATAGCGCCAGATCCTTCCACGGGAAGGAAAGGGGGCTTGCGAGGGATTTCCCTCGACCTGTTGCGAGGTGAGCATGTATGAGGACGTTTAACCGAAAAATCGACCCGGCGGTGCGCAATACCGTCAAAGTGGCTGCCGATGAGCCATGCCGTGTGATTCTGTATGCCAATGAGTATCAAAAGATCAAGCCGCTGCTGGACCACATGGGCGTCAAAGTTTCTGCCGAGATTCCGCTGATTGAGGGTTATGTGGTGGAATTCCCCTTTAGCCAGCTCAACAAGCTGGCGGGGCAGAAGCAGGTGAAATATATCGCGGCTGATCTGGATATCAAGGCCCAGATGAGGATCGCCTCACAGGCGGTGCAGGTGGATGTGCTGCACAAGGCAGGCATCACCGGCCAGGATGTGGGGATCGCGGTGCTGGATACGGGGATATACCCCCACCCTGATTTTACGATGCCCAGGAACAGGATTGCCGCCTTCCTGGACATCGTCAACGGCAAAACGTCGCCTTATGACGACAACGGCCACGGCACATTTGTGTCCGGCGTGGCGGCTGGCAGCGGGTATGCCTCCAACGGCGTCTACAAGGGCATCGCCCCCGACGCCCACCTCATCGCCGTCAAGGTGATGGACGAGATGGGGAACGGCAGATCTTCCGACGTGCTATCCGCGCTGCAATGGGTGGCTGACAATTACTCCAAATACAACATCAAGGTGGTCTCCATGTCGCTGGGCACCTTTGCCGGAGACCTTCGGCGCGATGATGCGATGGTGCGCGGTGTGGAGGCGCTGTGGAAGCGCGGCATCACCGTGGTGGCTGCCGCCGGCAACGAAGGACCGGAGCCCTCCACGATCACGGTGCCCGGCATCAGCCCGGTCATTTTGACGGTGGGCTCGGTGGACGACAAACGCACTGTAGATCTTTCCGACGACACCATCCCGGATTTCAGCAGCCGGGGCCCTGTCCGCTTCAAGGCCAAGCCCGACGTGGTGGCACCCGGCGTCAACATTGTATCAACCAATACAGACAAGGAGTATCAGCCCGGCAGCAAGCAGAACAAGCTCAGAAACAATTACACGGTCATGTCCGGCACGTCGGTCTCCACGCCGCTGGTGGCAGGGGTCTGCGCGTTGCTTTATCAGAAGCACCCCGATTGGACGCCGGATATCATCAAAAGTCAGCTCATGAAAAGTGCCAGCCAGGTTACCGGCCAGCAAAACCTGGAGGGGAGGGGCCTGATCCAAGCGCAGAGACTTTAGGCCTGATAACATAACTGTATGGGAGGGCGGCACCAAGCCGGCCTCTCTTTTCATGCGGAGAATCGCAAAGGCTCATTGCCGAAAGGCACTTCCATGGAGATACCGGCTTGACAGGGCGGCTTGGTTCAGCTACAGTGCAAGCGGTTACCCCCGCCAAATGGGCGTATAAAGCCCGCTGTCGCGGTCATGGTAAGGTTGTTAAGGAAAGTTGGGTGTTTGCATGCAAAAACTGCGGCGGTTGGCCGAGATGTTCCTGGTGTTCCTGAAGATCGGCACCTTTACATTTGGCGGCGGCATGGCAATGCTGCCGGTGATCCATAAGGAAATTGTGGATCGTCGCAAGTGGATTTCGGAGGAGGAGATCATCGATGTCTTCGCGATCTCGCAATCGATGCCAGGTGTGATTGCGATCAACGCATCCATTTATGTGGGCTATCGCGTGTCCGGATTCGCCGGTGCGGTGAGCGCGTCGCTGGGCACGGTGCTGCCTGCGTTTCTGTCAATCCTGTTGGTGTTGACCTTGCTTTCTTCGTTAGCCGGCAACCCTGTGGTGGATAAGGTGTTCGCAGGCATCCGGGCTGCCTCGGCTGCGTTGATCCTGCGTGCCGCCATCAACTTGGGCAAAAAGGCTGTGAAGAGCAAGTTGGACATTGCTATCGCTGCAGTGTCTTTCATCATCATTGTGTTTTTCAGCGTCAGCGCCATGTATGCAATCCTGATGGGCGCCCTGATCGGCCTTGTCGTGTATGCTTATGGGAGGGTCAGGAAGCATGCTTAAACTGCTGCAATTGTTTTATGTGTTTTTCAAGCTTGGGCTGTTCAGTTTTGGCGGTGGCTACGCGATGCTGCCGCTGATTTATCAGGAAATCCAGAATTTCGGTTTGATGGATCCCACGGAGTTTTCCAATCTGGTGGGGTTGTCGCAGATGACGCCAGGCCCCATCGCCGTAAACGCCGCCACTTATGTGGGCTTTCAGTCACAAGGCATTTGGGGCGCAGTGGTGGCAACCATCGCAGTGTCGCTGCCGGCATTTGTCATCATCATTGCCGTGGCTCACTTCATTCAGAAATTCAAGACCAACGGCCCCATTCAAGCGGTGTTGGGCGGGATACGGCCTGCCACAGTGGGTATGATCGCGACGGCCTTTGTGTTCTTTGCAGACACATCGATCTTCAGCAGTGAGGCTGTGAAATCCTTGATTGCCAGTCACAGTGCCATCTTGCCGCAGTTGGGCAGCATCGTGAGCTTGCCTGCGATCCTGATCGCCGTCGCAGCATATTTCTCGGCGGAGAAATTCAAGGTGGACCCAGTGCTGATCACAATCCTGGCAGGGGTGGTCGGGGCGTTTGTGATGTAGCTCAGAGATTGAGCGATGGTGGCGCGTAGCCAGCCGGCAATGCTTCCTCGCTTAAGAACCTGAAACTGTCGTCATTCAGGATTGGAAGGAATGCTTCGTATGGGATCCTGGAAAACTCACAGGCATAATTGCTGGCCCCAAACCATTTGCCCTCTTTGGCGCTGAGGTTTAGCCCTCTGGCAAATTTGGTGCGGTTGGCGCAATCATGGACAGCCAGCTCCCATTGCTCCTCATCGGCTAGTTTCATCAGCTTCAAAGTGAGCTCTCTGCTCCATATGGGCGATATGTAGCCCTGCCTGCACAGATATAGGTTTTCCCCGAAATAGTTGCCGATGTTGTTCTCGTTCAAATGCAGCTCGGCGCAATTGATGAAATCCAGCCCCGTTTGCAGAATTGCTTGCTTCTTCCGCAAAAACGCTTCATAAAACTCCGGCGTCATCGGTGTTTCAATACCGACGCTGGGGATGTGCCTCTTGGCAATCCTAATGTTTTCAATCACCCGGTCCGCGCAATTGGACGCCCCCAGGTTGAACCGGATCTCATCAAGGCCCGCCTCGCCCAACGCCCGTAAGGTTTCCTCCGTGGCCAATGTTCCGTTGGTGTAGAGGTGCTGATGAACCTGCGCCTCACGGAATTTTCGCACGATTGAGTAATATTTTTCTATCTCCAGGAAGGGTTCCAGATAGACATAGGAAATCCCTGTGGGCTTGCTGTGGATCGAAAGGAGCAACTCGAGATCCCTTTCGTAGAATTTGGTTCCGCCGATTTCCCACATGCCTTCGCCCACTGGTGGGATATGTCCGTGCTGGCCGAAATCATAGCAGAACTTGCAGTTCAGGTTGCACTTGTTTGTCTTGCGGATGGCGCTGAGGCCTGTGCCCAACAGGCAGGAGCGGCATCCCTGCGGGAATTTCTCCTCGATGCCGACATAATAGGTTCTGTTCTCCAGGGTTTTCAGCCCTTTGATTTGAGATAGCAGCTCGTCGTTTCTGCGATCAACCACCGCCTCGATCTGTGCGAAAGCTGCGTATGCAATTTCCTCTTGCATTGCGCTCAGTTCTTCGTCCTCACCCAGTTGTGAGAAATGGTCGAACCAGAGCAATGCGTCGGTTTTTGAGATGTTCATTCGTCCTCCTGATCGTTTTGGTCCCACTGCTGCCACTGAACCATCCCGTCCTCCAGCTGCGTCCTGGGTTCTCTGGTTTCTGCCGGATACCCCAGATAGGCCACGCCCAACGGCTCAATATGGCGGGGCAGCTTCAGTGCCTGACGCATCGCCCACACAGCGGGCTTGATCGGCGTGACACCCAGCCAGACGGAACCAAGGCCCATTGCTGTTGCGCCCAGCAGGATGTTTTCCATCGCGGCGGAGCAATCCTGGATCCAGAAGCCTTTTCCGAACGGCACCAAACGGCGGAGGTCTCCGCACACCACGATGGCTGCCGGCGCTCCGAACTTTCCAAACATTGTGGCGGAGGCAAGTTTTTTCATTTGCGCCGGTTCATCCACGATCACGAAGGCCCAGGGGCGTTTGTTGGTGGCCGAGGGGGCTGCCGCACCCAGGCTGCAGAGCTCCATGAGTTTTTCCTTTTCCACGGGGCGATCCTCGTATTTGCGGATCGACCGGCGGGCGTAGATGGCTTCGATAGCGGTCAAGCTGCGTGCCTCCTTAAGTCCGCCTGCGGTGGCTGGTCCATCTGCATATAGTACCACGTTATGATGCTTTATGAAATGATTCTTGAGCAGCAGCCGGCCCGGCTCCAGCGTTTTGATGGAGCCGGGTGCGGCAGGGGGTTACTTGACAGCCTTGATCAATGCGCCTGCGAATACGCCGTCAGCTTCGCTTACCAGGCTTCGGTATTTTGCGTATTTCCTAGAGTTGCCGATAACCTCCCGCTCAATCACGTCGCTGGTATACAGGTGCACGGGCTCCACAGATACATCATGGAAACCGGCTTCCTGCAGCAGCCGGGAATACTCTTTGACCTCCAGCGCTCCGGAAATGCAGCTGAACCACAGGGCGACCTGCTGGCGGATGCTGTCGGGGCAGGGTTTTACCGCGACGATGTCGGCCACCGCGAACCGGCCGCCCGGTTTCAGCACCCGGTAGGCTTCCGCCAGCGCCTTCGGCTTGTCTTCCGATAGGTTGATCACGCAGTTGGACATCACCACATCCACAGTGCCGTCCGGCAGCGGGATGTCCTCAATATAGCCCTTCAGGAATTCCACGTTGTTTGCGCCCATCCTGGCTTTGTTGGCATTGGCCAGCTTTAGCATTTCATCGGTCATGTCCAGGCCATACACCTTGCCTGTTTCGCCTACATACCTGGAGGAGATCAGCACGTCGATTCCTCCGCCGCTGCCCAGGTCCAGCACCGTTTCGCCTGGCTTGAGCCCGGCGAACACCAGCGGGTTTGCGCAGCCCAAGGAGTTTTGCACCGCCTGGCTTGGCAGTGCGCTCAGGTCTTCTCCGCCATACAGCTTCCCCGCTGCGCTCGCCCCGGATCCTGCTGAGCAGCAGCCGGCCCGGTTGGCCTTGGCGGCAATTTCCCCGTAGTGTTTCTTAACTTCATCCCGAATGGTGGTCATGTTGTTTCTCCTTTCACGGCTTAAGCCGTTTCTCTTTTATTTAACTGCATATAACAATTGTTGCAATATGCAATTATATGAGCTCAAAAAATGTGCCTGTTCATAATGGCACCGAGATTGTGATCGGGCTATAGCAAATTTCCCAGCACCATCAATAGCGCCGCCACGGTCATGACTGCCGGGCAGATCTTGACCGGGATCATGCTCGTTCTAGCCCCGGTAAACAGCGCGAGTATCGCGATGGCTAATGATGCTGCCGCTGCCGCCCAGCAAATCAGCTGTGATACGGGGTTGCCCGGGCTGCCTGCAACTGTTGCCAGAAACACGACCAACCCGATGAAGAGTAATGCGATGCCCTCGGCGATCCATTCCATCGTGATCAGCTGTTTGCTCTCAGCGGAAATATTGCCAAAGGTACGCACTACGGCAGCGGTTGGGATGATGTGGGCAATGCCCCAAAGCATGACAATTGCTGATCCGGCATACAGCAGAATATCATTCATTACTGCACCCCCCTGCGCCACAGATTTCGGAGGTAACGACTGCTTTCATCAGCAGCGCCATGCTCTCCAGCACCTGAGCGCGCTTTTCCTCGGGCAGGGCGTCGAAGATTGCTTCGTAATACCCGTCCATACCCGAATCCACCGATTGATAAAGCTCCGCACCGCTTTCCGTCAGCCTGATTGCCAGATAGCGCCGGTCCTGCCGGTCTTCGGTGCGTTCACACAGGCCGGCTGTCACCAGGTTATTCACCGTCCGGCTCATCGTGCTGTTGTCCAGGTTCATCCGGGCGCTCAGCTCGCCCAGGCTCAGGGTGCCTGCCCGGCCAATCTCCACCAGCGTCTGGCATTGCGCCAGCGTGACGCCGCAGCAGGAGAGGGTGTTGTCTTCCAGCAGGCGCAGCTTGCCGATCAGTGCGCCGGCCAGCTCCCGCAACAGTTTGTGCTGTCCTTCGTGCTCCATGGAACCCCTCCTGAATTGATTGTAACACAAAACAATTGCATGATGCAACTATTATTTTGGAAGAATTTCTCTGTCAGCCCAGTGCCTCCAGCGCTTCTTCCCATTTCACAAGCAACTCGTCACAGGCCTTCTTCTTATCATCGTGTTCCCGCGAAAGCTTTTCGATGTCTGCGGGGGATAAGCCCGCCGGATCGCTGAGCCGTTGTTCCAGCGCGGCGATCTCCGCCTCCACTTTGGTCACCTGCTCTTCAAGTGCTTTCACAGCCCGTTTGCGATCCCGTAGATCGGCCTCCGCCTGGCGGGAAAGCTTGTCCTGCTTCTTGCGCTCAGTGCGGGTTAGGCCGTCGTCTTCCTCCACGTCCTTCTGGTTCTTTTCCGCTGCCTTGTGCAGCAGGTATTCGTCCCAGTTGCCGGGGTAGTCGGTCACACCGTCATCGCGCATCTCCAGAACCCGGGTCGCCACACGGTTGATGAAGTAGCGGTCGTGGGACACGAACAAGAGCGTGCCGTCAAAATCGAGCAATGCGTCTTCCAGCACCTGGCAGCTGTTGGTGTCCAGGTGGTTGGTGGGCTCGTCCAGCAGCAGCACGTTGTATTTCCCCAGCAGCAGCTTGATCAGCGCCACGCGCCCCCGCTCGCCGCCGGAGATGTCGGCGATGCGCTTGTTGATGTCGTCGCCGCGAAAGAGGAATGCCGCCAGTGTGTCACGGATCTGCTGGGGTTCTAGCGTGCGGTAGGTGTCCCATACCTCATCGATTACCGTTTTTTCTGGGCTCAGGCCCTGCTGCTTCTGGTCATAATAGCCCGGCTGTACGCCGGTGCCCCAATAGTAGTGGCCGCCATCCTGCTTGAGCTCGCCCATCAGGATGCGCAGCAGCGTGGTCTTGCCGATGCCGTTGCGGCCCACGATGCCCACGCGGTCGCCGGCTTTGATGTGCAGGTCCATGCCCTCAAACAGCTTCACCGGCCCAAAGCTCTTTGATAACCCCTGCGCCAGCAGCACGTCGCCGCCGGTGCGGCGAACCGTATCAAAACTGAAACTGACGGTGGCTTCGTTACGCACCTTGTCCACACGATCAAGCCGGGCGAGTTTCTTTTCCCAGCTGTGGGCGGCCTTCAGGCTCTTTTCCCGGTTGTATTGCTTGTAGCGGCGGATGATTTCCTCGTGGCGCTGGATCTCGCGGCGGTTCAGCTCATAGGCCTTCTGCTGCAAATTGATCCGTTCCTCACGCTGGATCATGTATTCGGTGAAGTTGCCCTGATAAAGTGTGAGTCGCGTCAGCGCCACTTCGGCAATGGAATCGCACACGGCGTCCAGGAAGTAACGGTCATGGGAGACCACGATCACCGTGTTGGGGAAATCGTGGATGTATTCCTCCAGCCAGGCGGTGGATTGGATATCCAGATGGTTGGTGGGTTCGTCCAGCAGAAGGATATCGGGCTTGCGCAGCAGCAGCTTGGCCAGGGCAAGGCGCGATTGCTGCCCGCCTGAGAGCGTGCTCGCTCTTCGGTATATTTGCTCCTCTGTGAAGCCCAGGCCCTTCAGCACGCCAAGGATGGCGCTTTTGTAACCATAGCCGTTGCCCTGTTCAAATTTCAAAGTCAGTTTGTCATATTCTTCGGAAAGCCGGGCGAACGCCGCCTGGTCGCCGTGCAGCTCGCCCATGTCGTGCTCGAGCTGCCGCAGCCGTTCCTCGATGCGGAAGACCTCCTCGAAGACCGTCAGCATCTCCTCCCATGGCGTTCCGCCGGGCACGGACATGCTCTCCTGCGCCAGATAGCCGATTTTCAGGCCGTCGGGCTTGCGCACCGCGCCTTCATCCGGCGCAAGCTCGCCGGTGATCATCTTCAAGATCGTGGTCTTGCCCGCGCCATTGGCGCCCACGAGCCCCAGGCGCTGGCCCGTTTGTATGGCAAGGCTCACGTCCTGGATCACGGTGTCCACGCCGTAGTGTTTGGCAACTTTATCCAATGTGATTTGAATCATGTGATACTCCTGTGCAGACAGGGTGATTATACAGGAATGAGGAGATTGTGAAAAGGGAAAGGAGATCGGTTTCCATTGTGATATAGTATGTCTGTAGCACTAAATAACAAAAAGTGAGGAAACGGGATGTTCAACACCTGCGCTCGCTGCGGCAGTTACCACGCTGAAAAATCCATAGACCCCGATGGGCCCTTCGCGATCTGCCCGGAGTGCGGCCACAGGCACCTCTTCCGGCAGCTGCCGTTGTTTGTGATTACCGGTGCCAGCGGTGCGGGCAAATCATCGGTGTGCCTGGAGCTTGCACAACGCACCGATAACGTGGTCGTGATGGAAAGTGATATCCTCTGGCAAAACGAGTATGCAAACCAGGGGCCGGACTACCGGCAATATCGTGAGATGTGGCTTCGGGTATGTAAAAACATTTCGCAGGCTGGCAAATCGGTGGTGCTGTGCGGCTGCGCCGTGCCGGAGCAGTTTGAGCCTTGTGTGGAGCGGCGGTATTTTTCTGCTCTGCACTATCTTGCATTGGTCTGCGACGATGATGTGCTGGCCGCGCGGTTGAAAGCTCGCCCGCAGTGGAGAGGCTCAGGCGGTGAGGAAAATATCCGCAACCATGTGCAGTTCAACCGGTGGCTGAAAGAAAACGCCGGGCGCACCAACCCGGCCATATCGTTGTTGGACACCACCGGCATTGCGATGGACGAAACGGTTGCGGCAGTGAGAGCCTGGTTGCACGAAAGAAGCTGAGGGATTCATATGAGGAGGTCGAGTCCATATCCTACCGCATGTGATCATTTTTTTGTGCTGATTTCAGGGTATGACCATTATCTTTAACCAGCAATGCAAAAGCAAGTCCTGCCAGCACCAGGGCTCCGCCGATGATATGGTAAACCGTAAATTCTTCATTCAGGGCGATCACGGCAAACACAGCGGTAAGTATCGGTTGAAATAATGTGAGTATTGAAACTTTGGACGAATCAATAAATCCGAGAGCATAATTGATGGAGAAATATCCCCCAACCTGTGTGATTAGGCCCAGGCATAGCAAGTAGACCCAAGATGACGGAGCGAAACCATATAATGCACTGCCCGTAAAAATGCAGCAAATCAATAGTGTAATGGTACACCCTAAGAAAGTGAAAAAGACCACTTGGATTGTGCTGTTCTTCTGCCTGACTTCTTTTACTGATAAAATATACAGAGCAAGGAATATGCTTGCGATAATGGAGAACACAAATCCGGTATCGATTTTCATATGGATGACATTATTGATCCCGATGATCACTGCTACCCCAAGAATCGCAGTCAGATTGCCTGTCCAATGGAAGCGGGTTAGCTTCTCCTTGAATAGTATCATTGCCCCTATCCCGACCCATACCGAGGAAAGATTGACGATCAGGGTTGGAAATGTTGTGTTGGAGATTAGGACAGCCGTATTCCAAAACACCAATTCAAATGCGAAAAACATGCCGCCCAGCAAGGATAGGCAGATTCCTTTCAACTTCATATCTTTGCTTTTTACCCGGATATAGAATGGCAATATGAACAGAAATGCAAAGAAGACCCGATAAAATGAAACCGATATGCCATTCACATGAGCTTTCTTAACAAAGAATGCTGATATGGAGATGCAAATGATTCCAAAGAACAGCAAAAGCCAGGGCAGCTTGTTTTGTTTTCCTTTATACATTATCTCCGCCTTTAAACGATTGGTTTGATGCAAAACTTGCACCAATATAATACATTTGAGAATCCTGGTCAATGCAGTTGCGATGATGTTTTGTAGTGGCTACACCTGTTGCCAGGGATTATCAGCGCGATGGAAAAGGCGCACCCGTCTCGGGTGCGCCTTAGCGTTGTATTTTGATTGTGTTATCTGCCGAACCACTGCGTGATGTAATATCCTCCCTTTTGTGAGCTGTATACGATGCCGATGCCCACGCGGGTGTAGTTGGAGTTCATGATGTTCGCCCGATGCCCGGCCGAGCCCATGAGGCTCGCGTGCGCCCGTTCCACAGAGCCGTTCAATGACAGGTTCTCCGCCGACACACTGGCACCCGATGCTTTGGCCCTTTCGGAGAAGGTGCCATAGGTGGGTGAGGTGTGCGAGAAGAAGTTGTTTGCCGCCATGTCCTGGCTGTGCTTCATGGCACCTGCGCGCAAGGAGCTGTCCGCACGGAGCGGATTCAAGCCTTCCGCAGCCCGGTCCTCGTTGATCAGGCTGATCATCCTGCTTTCCAGCGAAGACGCGGAAGACACAGAAGATGCTGAGGACGAAGTGGTCGGGCTGGTTGTGTTTCCGGATGCAAAGGATGTGCTCCGATATGAACTTGGCGCACTTCTGTATCCGTAACGGTTGTAGTAAGTAACCCTACTGGCTGGGGCGGCTAGCGCGACAGGCATGATGGCCATCGCTGCTACCATCAGCACAGACAACACAATCAAAAGTTTGTTGATACGCTTCATGTTTCCCTCCTTTGTCTTATACGGAAGCATGTCGTTTCCGTTTGTGATGCATATGTTAACACCAAACAATTAGAAATTCAAACGAATGCGATGGTATTTTCCAATGTAATGATTGCCATAGAGAATAAATTGTGATATCGGTTCAGTTGATATGCTGGGGTTTCTGTTGCAACAAACTGTGCTTTTATGCAGATTGTTGCCTATCCTGGCAAACGGTGGTATGATGATCAAAAGAGATTGTTGTTTTTTTAACAAACTGTTTTGATATATTGATCATTGATAAGAACAGGAGGAGCCCCAATGGCGCAGAAGGTATCCGACGCAGTCATTCGCCGCCTTCCCCGATACTACAGACAGTTGAGCTCCTTGCAGCAGGACGGCGTGGAAAGGATCTCATCGCTGGCCTTGAGCCGCATCATGAACCTTACCGCATCACAGATTCGTCAGGACCTGAGTTGCTTCGGAGGCTTCGGCCAGCAGGGTTATGGCTATAATGTGAGCGAACTGATGCGCCATGTAGCCGAGATCCTGGGCATCGACAAAGAATACAATATGATTATCCTGGGTGCGGGCAACATTGGCCAGGCGCTTTCCAACTATACGCAATTTGCCTCGGCTGGTTATCACATCCTGGCGCTGTTTGACGCCAACCCGGCGCTTGTGGGCAAAACGGTGGGTGGTAACCAAGTGCACTCCATCGACACGCTGGAGGATGTGATCGGGGACCAGGCGGTAGACATTGCCGTGTTGGCCGTGCCGGCTGCCGCCGCCCGCTCCCTGGCGGGCAGGCTTGTAAAAGCGGGAGTACGGGCCATTTGGAACTTTGCACCAGTTGAGATCGTCATAGAAGGGGTGGTTGTGGAAAACGCCCAGCTCACCGACGGACTGATGGCTCTGACTTATCGCTTGGGAGAACTCAGAAAAGGAAATTGAATTCGGAAAATAGTGTCTTGCGCAGGCACATATCGCTTAAGTACTCCGGGATTAATGAGTTGAGCGGAAAATCTTTACACACGGCATCGGTTCAGTTATCATATATAGAAATGTGCAATCGTGGAATACTAAGATAGAGCCAGCTCGGGTGGAACTTCAAATCGGAGGAAAAGTTTGATGAATCGGACCTACAGATCAAAAAATTATAGCTCTGGCAGCTCGGGAAACCATCGCAGGAAGGCGAAGAAGCCGGGTATCCTTGCACTGGCGGTGGTACTTGTGCTGCTGATCGGCGTGACTGCCGGCGTGCTGGCGCTGTTAAAACCCGGCGGTGGCGGCAATCAACCCGGCGTCAGCCCAACGGCGACCAACACTGGCAGCGCTGTAGTGGATAGCGATACGTTTTTCGAAGGCGTATATGTAGATGATATTGCACTGGCAGGCTTGACCAGGGATCAGGCCAAGCAGCAGGTTGAAGCCAAACAGCAGGAATACGTGGCCGCCAGTTCGGTCATGATCACCAAGGACGGTCAAACTGCACTGCAGCTTGGCATGGCGGAAACTGCCTATCTCTTTGATACGGACGCGATCCTGGATGAGGCGTGGAAGCAGGGCCGCGAGGGCACCGATGAGGAGCGGTTGGCTGCCATTGAGCTCATGAAGACTACGCCGGTCAAGCTTGTGACCACTGCCACGATTGATCCCAGCGCTCTGGAACAGAAAGTGCGTGATCTTACCACGCCCTACACCAAGGCTGCTGTGGATGCCACCTTCGTGAAATACGACATGACGAAGCCCGAAGGCGAGCGGCTGGTGTTCACGCCGGACACCCCCGGTGAGCAGGTGGATGCCAACGCGCTGTGGGCCGCTGTGAAGACGGCCTTTGAGACCCGTGCCTTTGGCACAGTTGAAATGCAGGTGGTGCCGCTGCCGGCAGCAGTCACGCTGGCCAGCCTGCAGGGTGAGATGCAGTTGATCGGTGAGTTTGAGTCCAACATCAAGAACTACACAAAACAGCGCCGCAAGAACATCGAGCTTGCCAGCGCCACTGTGAACGGCAAAATCCTGATGCCCGGAGAGACGCTCTCTTTCAATCAATCCACTGGCGAGCGCACGGCGGCCAAGGGCTATCAAAAAGCACCGGTGGATGCCAACGGCATTGAAGACGTGGGCCTTGCGGGCGGCGTGTGCCAGGTCTCCAGCGCGCTGTATAATGCGGCGATCGCCTGCGGGCCGGAACGCATTGAGATTTTGGAGCGCAATCACCATTCGCTGGTGTCTGGTTACATGTCTAAGGGCACTGACGCCACAGTGGATTTTCCAAACAAGGATCTGAAGTTCAAGAACATCAGCGACAAGCCGATCCTAATCATTGCCTATTATGATTACGACAGCAAGCGGTCTGGTTACGACTACCGCATGCACGCCAAGTTCTACGGCGTACCCGACCCGGAGGGAGTCACTTATGCCCTGGAAGGCGTTACGGTAAAAACAATCCCGGGTAACAAGAATAGAACCGATAAGAGGCCCAGCAGTGCAGTGAAGCCTGGCACTACGGAGTTGATCCCTGCTCATAACGGCTATGTGGTGGACGTGTATCTGGTGAAGGTCACCAAGGACGGCAAAAAGGAGCGGGTAAAGAAGCTCTATACTGACACCTACCCCGCCGACTGCAACGTGCTAGCCTACTACAAGGAAGACGCTGTGCCCACCGACACGCCCAGCGCTTCACCCACGCCGGATGCCACGCTTCCACCCACCGAGGCGCCCAATACGCCCAAGCCATCTCCCACCCACACGGCGACGCCAGCCCCAACCGAGTCTCCAGCCCCTACTACGGAAAGCAGCACTTAAGCATGGCCTCAGTCAGCACCTGCCGCATTGGCAGGTGCTGTTTTTTTTGTTTTATGCATCCCGTAGATTTGTGAGAGTCTCAACGATATTGTGTGGGGATACCCATTCTGTTGTGAATATCGAGCATAAAAATTACCAACTCGAAATTCACCGAGCCATGGAATACTAAAGCCGAAAGAATCTGTGCGAGGTGCTCCATGAATCGGTTCTGGCAAAACAGCGACGGCAAAAAGGGCTTATCCCGTATGGCGGTGATGATCATCGCGCTGTCGGCCGTTGTGCTTGCGCTGGGTGGGTTCCTGCTGGCCTATCTGATGGGCTGGACGGCGCTCATCACGCCGGGAGAGCGCAGAATATTAAACAGTGATACGTTTCACGAAGGCGTTTTTGTGGATGAACTGCCTCTGGCTGGCCTGACCAGGCAGGATGCCCGCAGCCGTGTGGAAGCCAAGCAGCGGCAGATGGTGGAAGCCAATTTCGTGACGGTGGAAAAAGATGGGCAGCGATGGCAGTTTGGTGTGTCTGAAACAAGCTATACATTTGATACTGAGACTGTGCTGGATGAGGCATGGCGGCAGGGGCGTGAGGGCAGCGACGCCGAACGGCTGGCAGCCATTGAGCAGTTGAAACAGGTGCCGGTGAACCTGAACACCACCATACAAATCGATCCTTCGGCATTGGAGCAGCGGGTCAGGGACCTGGCGCTGCCCTACGAAAAAGCGCCGGTGGATGCCGCTTATCTGGGTTATGATGTGACCAAGCCGGACGGCGAGCGCCTGAGTTTTTCTGCCGACGTGCCCGGCGAGCATGTGGACGCCGACGCACTGTGGGCCGCTGTACGCGACGCGTTTGTGAACCGTGCTTTCGGCACTGTGCCACTGGAGCTGCAGCCGGTGGAAGCCTCGGTGAAGCTCGTTGACCTGCAGGAGCGTATGAAGCTGGTTCGCCGCTGGTATTCGGTGATCAAGGACCACTCCAAGCCCCGGCTTGCCAACATTACAATTGCCAGCGCCGCCATCAGCGGCAGAATCCTTGCGCCGGGAGAGGTGTTGAGCTTCAATGAAGCGACCGGCCAGCGCACTGCGGACAAGGGCTACCAGGTAGCCCATGTGATCAACGGCGGCGTAACGGACAACGGTCTGGCCGGTGGCGTATGCCAGGTGTCAGGCACACTCTGGAATGTGGCCGTGCGGGCAGACATGGAAATCACGGAGCGCACCAATCACACGCTGAAGTCTGCCTATATGAAAGCCGGTGAGGACGCCACGGTGAACTGGCCCAACCTGGACCTGAAGATCCGCAACAGCAAGGAAGATCCTGTGTTGATCATCCTGTATGTGGCTGTGGAAAAGGGGACCTACAAGCTCTATGGCGAAATATATGGCGTGCCGCTGGAAAAGGGCTTGACGATTGAGCTGAAGTCGGATCGCACCAAAACGGTGCCCGCTCCCGCAGGCCCGCCCCGCTATGTGCCCAGCGAAGCCGTTACCCGCGGCACCACGGAAACCAACAAGGCCCGCGACGGTCAGTATTATAGCACTTACAAGCTTTATCTGATGGACGGCGAAGAGTTCAACCGCGTCAAGCAACATGAAAGCTACTATCCTGCCACCGGAGAGGTGATTGTATACAATCCGGCGGACGGCATCCCAAGCCCAACGCCCTCTGAATCACCTACGCCCGGCCCGACGCAAACCCCGTTGCCCAGCCCCTCCGGCACTCCCTCTCCGGAAGATCCGTTGGCTGTTTCACTGCCAGCATATGACTTTGGGGACGCCTATCTGTTCCTGCCGGATGTGATCCCGGCTGTTTACGCACTTCGTATGGAATAGTTTCTCCAAAGGAAACTTGTTCATAATTATTGCCAGATTAATCACAATTGTGTGTTTGAATGCCAGAATGAGGGGCATATGTAAAATATGCACAAATTCCCATCAATCAACTTTCTACGAAAGGGACTGGCATATGTTTAGAAATATGAGAATCTTCCGGAAATTGTTTCTATCCTTTGGAATTGTGACGTTGTTTACCGTTGCTGTGGCCGCTTTTGGTTTCAATGGTATGAATGACCCCGACCACAAAGATCTGTGGATGGGGCTGCTGATTGGCTTTGGCGCGGCTTCCCTTGTAGTTTCCATTGTGCTGTCACAACTGGTGGCCCGGGGCATCAGCAAACCGATGAGCGAATTGGTTACTGTGGCCAATAAGCTTGCCGCCGGCGACATGGATGTGCAGGTGGAAGTGAAAGGGCGGGATGAGGTTGGGCAGCTGGCCGCAGCCTGCAAGAATATGGCAGACGCGATGAACCGCCTGCTGGCTGACACAAACATGCTGGCAAGCTCTTTGTTGGCTGGCAAGCTGGCCATTCGCGTGGATGCTTCGCAGCACCAGGGTGAATACGGCAAGATCATTGAAAGCTTTAATACGGCGCTCGAAGCCATCATCGCGCCGGTAGATGAATCCATCTCGGTGCTCATGAACCTTTCCAACAATGACCTCACCGAGCGCCTCAGCGGCACATATACCGGCGACATGAAGGTGTTGGCACGGGCTGTCAATACCACGATTGACCACATGATTAGCATCCAAAACGTGTTTGTTGACCTTGCCCGGGGCGACTGGTCGAAGCTCGAGGAGTTTGAGCAGTCCGGTGCCCGCAGCGATAACGATTTGATGGTTCCAGCTATCATCAAGACCAAGAACACTTTGAACAGCCTGATCAACGACGCCAATCTGCTCACCGAGCAGGCGGTGAGCGGCAATCTTGATGTCCGTGTGGACGCCAGCCGTTATGAGGGCAAATACGGCCAGCTGATTGACGGTATCAATAGCATCATCGATGCGATTGCTGCGCCGCTCAACGAGGCCCGCGGTGTGCTGGAGGCCATGGCCTCCAACGATTTCACCGCCGGCATGAGTGACGGGTATCAGGGGTCCTTTGCAAACCTGTCTCAATCAATCAACAGTGTGTTGGATACATTGAATCAGACACTGAGCGACATCAACAACGCCGCTGAGCAAGTGGCCTCCGGCACCCGCCAGGTAGCTTCCGGCAGCCAGGCGCTCTCGCAGGGTGCCACGGAGCAGGCCGGCGCCATCGAGCAGCTCAATGCATCTCTTTCCGAGATCGCCGGGCAGACCCGTCAGAACGCATTCAACGCCGGTGAGGCCAGCACCCTGGCCGTGGCTGCCCGTGACAACGCGGTGGACGGCAATGACCGCATGAAGGAGCTGCAGAAGGCGATGGGCGAGATCAACGATGCCTCGTCCAGCATTTCCAAGATCATTAAGGTGATCGACGAGATCGCCTTCCAGACCAACCTGCTGGCCCTGAACGCCGCCGTAGAGGCCGCTCGCGCCGGCCAGCACGGCAAGGGCTTCGCTGTGGTGGCGGAAGAAGTGCGCAACCTCGCGCAGCGCAGTGCCGGAGCCGCCAAAGAGACCACTGCCCTCATAGAAGAGTCAATCAAAAAGGTGAAGGCCGGCACCAAGATCGCCAACGGCACCGCCGAGGCGCTCACCAGGATCGTAGACGGCGTGGAAAAAGCTACCGAGCTGGTGGGCGGCATCGCCAGCGCATCCAACGAGCAGGCCACCGCCGTGGCCCAGGTCAATAAGGGCATCGAGCAGGTCAGCCAGGTTACCCAGACCAACTCTGCCACCGCCGAGGAGAGCGCCGCTGCCAGCGAGCAGCTCTCCAGCCAGGCCACGCTGCTGATGGGCATGGTTGGGCGCTTCAGCCTGCGGGGCCAGTCTGTGGCCGGCGGGCAGCGTGCTTCCTTCCAGCCCAAAGGTGAGGTCAAGGCCATCGGCACGGGCCGTGCTTCCCGTAAGCCGGGCATTGCGCTGAACGACAGGGAGTTTGGCAAATACTGATCAAATGCACCATGGAAGGCCGGGCACCGAAGGGAGCCCGGCCTTTGATTTGTTTCAGAGGTATGACCTGCGGGCATTTATAGGTAGAATTCAACTTTGGAGTGGAATGTATGGAATGGGCAGATAATCTCTCCGTCGGTGTGGATACGATCGACAATCAGCACAAGGAGCTGATCAACCGGGTGAACAAGTTTTTCGCCGCTTTGCGTAGCGAAAACGGCAGGGAGGAAACGCTGAAGGTGCTGGCGTTTCTGTCCAGCTATGTGGTGAACCATTTCCGTGACGAGGAAGCTATCCAGGTGCGCTGCAATTACCCGAAATACCAGGAGCACCGCAAGCTGCACAAGGAGTTTTTGGAAACAGTGAAGGAGATGACGGCGGACATTGAGAAGAACGGAGTCACCACGGCTTCCAGCACGATGATTGCGATGACGGTGTCCAATTGGCTGGTGAATCATATCAGCCGGCAGGATGCGGAGATTGGCAGGCACATCAGGGCGAGCGGGCAGGCGTGATAGAAGTATTAGTTCGATAGGATGAGGGCTGGGTGTTTACCTGGCCTTTTCTGCATTGCGTAGTTATTTGGAAATGCAGTTCGTGTGATTCTTGTGAGATTCTCTTCCTCTTTTTTGTCTAGGTGATACCGATTTGTCAATTTCCAATACATATTGTTTTTCACATTCCATTTCACCGTGTTATAATACATCCAGACTTATAAATACCACATGGAGGTAACCCCCTTGTATCAGATTCTCACCAAAAACCAGATCGGCCCTGATACTTACCGCATGGATATTCTGGCCCCCCGCGCTGCCAGGCGCGCCCAACCAGGCCAATTTGTTATGATTCGTGTGAATGAGCAAGGCGAGCGTTTCCCGCTCACAATGGCCGATGTGGATCATGAAAAAGGAATAGTTACGATTATTTTCCAGGCTGTGGGCCACGCCACCAGACTGCTGGCTTCGATGGAGCCCGGCCAGGCGTTGCTGGACTTTTTAGGCCCGCTGGGCAAGCCGGCTGAGCTCCCTGACCACGGCCATGTGCTGTGCGTGGGCGGTGGCGTGGGTGTGGCCGTGGTTTATCCGGAGGTGAAGGCGCTTTATGAGCGCGGCGTGGATGTAGACGTGATCATCGGCGCCCGCAGTGCGGATTTGATCATCCTGGAGGACGAAGTCCGTGCCGTGTGCAACCGGCTGTTCATCACCACTGATGACGGCACCAGGGGCCGCAAGGGCCTGGTCACCGACGTCTTGCGCGAGCTGTTGGAAGCAGAGCACTATGACGAGGTGATCACGATCGGGCCAGTGATCATGATGAAGTTCGTGAGCAGGATGACCAAGGAATACGGTGTGAAGACCTGGGCCAGCATGAACCCCATCATGGTGGATGGCACCGGCATGTGCGGCGGCTGCCGCATCAGTGTGGGCGGCGAGGCCAAATATGCCTGCGTGGACGGCCCGGAGTTTGATGCCCACCAGGTGGATTTTGACGAAGCGATGAAGCGGCTGACCGCCTATCGCGGAGAAGAAAAGGCAGCCAACGAGCGGCATGCCTGCAAGGTGGGTGGTTGAGATGGCGATGAAAGAACGGATGCATATGGACGCACGGGACGCGATGGAGCGTGCCCGCTGCTTTGACGAAGTTGCGCTGGGTTATACCGACGAGCAGGCAATGGCTGAGGCCGAGCGCTGCATCAACTGCAAAAAGCCCGGCTGCGTGGCCGGTTGCCCGGTGAGCGTGCCGATCCCCCAGTTCATCAGCCACATCAAGGCCGGTGATTTTGACAAGGCATATGAAGTGATCACCAGCACCAACAGCCTGCCAGGTGTTTGCGGCCGTGTGTGCCCGCAGGAGGAGCAGTGCGAAAAGCTGTGCGTGTTCCAGAAAGCCGGCCGGCCCATCGCCATCGGCAACCTGGAGCGCTTCGCCGCCGATTTCGCCCGAAAGGCCAGTTTGAAGGATCTGCATAAGGAAGCGCCCAACGGCAAAAAGGTGGCCGTGGTGGGCTCAGGCCCCGCCGGCCTCACCTGCGCAGGCGATCTGGCGCGGCTTGGTTATGATGTGACAATCTTTGAGGCGCTGCATACGCCCGGCGGCGTGCTGGTCTATGGCATCCCCGAGTTCCGCCTGCCCAAGAGCATCGTGGCTGACGAAATCGCCGGCCTCAAAGAGCTGGGTGTGAAGCTGGAGACCAACGTGGCCGTGGGCTATGGCACACCCATTGACCAACTGCTGGAGGAAGAAGGCTTCCAGGCCGTGTTCATCGGCTCCGGGGCTGGGCTGCCGCAGTTTATGAAGATCCCCGGTGAAAACCTGATCGGTGTTTATTCCGCCAATGAGTTTTTGACCCGCATCAACCTGATGAAGGCATATCAGCCCGACGCCGCCACACCGGTGAAAAAGGGCCGCAGGGTGGCCGTGGTCGGCGGCGGCAACGTGGCGATGGACGCCGCCCGCTGCGCGCTCCGTATGGGAGCCGAAGAGGTGCACATCGTCTACCGCCGGTCCCGCACAGAAATGCCTGCCCGTGCCGAAGAGGTCGTGCACGCCGAGGAGGAGGGCATCATCTTCGATATGCTCACCAACCCCATCGAGGTGCTGGGGCAAGACGGCTTTGTAACCGGCCTCAAGTGCGTGAAAATGGCGCTGGGCGAGCCGGACAGCAGTGGCCGCCGGGGCGTGAAGCCTATCGAGGGCAGCGAGTTCACGATGGATTGCGACGTGGTGGTCATTGCCATCGGCACCCGCCCCAACCCGGCGCTCACCAACAGCGAGCCCCGCATCCAGATCCAGAAATGGGGCGGCATCGTTGTGGCGGAGGAGACCGGCGAGACCAGCCTGCCGGGCGTGTATGCCGGCGGTGACGCTGTTACCGGCGCTGCCACGGTGATTTTGGCGATGGGCGCCGGCAAGAAGGCGGCGGCGGCAATCCATAAGAGGTTGTCGGAATAATTACTTGATTTTCTTTCTATAGTACAAACGTAAGCCCCTCTTCCAAAAACCATGGAAGAGGGGTTGTTACTTATGCGTGACTTGATTACATGAATTATAGTTGGGGAATATTGCTTTTGATATTGTCATCTTCCAGGTATGTGTGTAGATGATAAATAGAATAGGTGATCCTTAAGAATCTTTTTCACTGGTGTAGGGATCTTTTTGCATTCGCTGATCGTTTCTTGAATAACACTCCTTATACTTAGGCGAGAATTACTTACTTTATTAATCACTGACGATGCTGTAACTTCGGAGCGTGAATTTCGGATTATAGATTCCATGAGTCTCGGGAACGAATCAATATAATCGTGTTTAATTCCGTAGTTTACATCAATCGCTACATAGTTTTGAAAGTTAAGTATGTGGTGTCCGTTCGGGTTGCTTTGCAATACTAGTAATTCGATCTCACCTGAGTATTTCCAATTAAGTCTGCGTTCAAGACTGTTTTTGAATTCAATAAATTTTTGATCATTGAAATACCAATCTGCTCCATTTGTACCGGTTACTCGTTTGTGCTCGTTGTTGTTGGCAAGAGATGGATCATTTGTATATCCTACTGAGTAAATCGAACAAAACTTTTCTGAATTGTGATGAATGTAGTTAAACTCGTCAATTATTTCTTGAGCACCACGCAGACTTGGACGTACAAATAACAGTATTACAATATGCATTTCATTTATCGCACGTTCGATTTTTTCGATCTCTTCATAGGTGTTCACTGCAAACATGATGCTACCTTTCACTGACGAAATTCGCATATTTATGACATGTGATCATTATAACAGTAATTTGTATACTTGTCATGCTGCATAGCATGAACTCTTACTCTATCTCTCGTAATATGGTATAATTATCCGAATTCAGTAGGGGTTCAAATCATGAACCCCTACATGTCATATGAAGCGATAACCAATACTAGGGTCAGAACAATCGGCCCATGAAGTGAGAGCAAAATGTTTGTAGATACCGCGAAAATCCTCATCAAATCCGGCGACGGCGGCAACGGCAAGGTGTCTTTCCACCGCTCGGCGATGGTGCAAAAGGGCGGCCCGGACGGCGGCGACGGCGGCCGCGGCGGCAGCATTGTGTTTGAGGCCGACCCCGGCATGCGAACGCTTCTGGACTTCCGCTATCAGCGGAAGTATGAGGCAGTGGATGGGGAACCTGGCGGCGCCAACAAGTGCTTTGGCAAGGATGGGGAAGACCTCATCATCAAAGTGCCGGTGGGCACCGTGATACGCGAGATGGAGTCCGGCCGCGTGGTGGCCGATATGTATGTGCCCGGTGAGCGCCGTATGGTGCTGCGGGGAGGCCGTGGCGGCTGGGGCAACGTGCACTATGCCACACCCACCCGTCAGGCCCCCAACTTCGCCCAGCCGGGCCAGAAAACCAAGGGCTATGAGGTATCGCTGGAGCTGAAAACCATCGCCGACGTGGGCCTGGTGGGCTTCCCCAACGTGGGCAAGTCCACAATGCTTTCGGTGGTCACCCGCGCCCGCCCGAAGATCGCCAACTACCACTTCACCACTCTGTCGCCCAATTTGGGCGTGGCCGAGGTGGATGGTAAGAGCTTTTTGGTGGCAGACATCCCCGGCCTCATCGAAAACGCCCACGAAGGCGCAGGCCTGGGGCACGACTTCCTCCGGCATGTGGAGCGCACCAGGCTTCTGGTGCATGTGATCGATGCCTCCGGCAGTGAGGACCGCGACCCTGTGCAGGACTTTGAGCAGATCAACAAGGAATTGAGGCTTTACAGCGCCGTGTTGGCCGGCCGCCCGCAGATCGTGGCTGCCAACAAGACTGACCTGCCCGACGCGGAGGTTTATCTGGAGGAACTCACCAACCACTGCAAAGCGCAGGGCTATGAGGTGTATCCGGTTTCCGCCGCCACCAACCAGGGCTTGTTGGAGCTGATGCGCGCCGTGGCCAAAAAGCTGGCCGATCTGCCTCCGGTGGAGGTGTTCCACGAGGAGATGGAGGAACTGGAGTCGCTGCCCAACAACGACTACACCGTGGACATGGAGGATGATGTCTACGTGGTGACCGGACCGCTGATCACCAAGATCATCGACTCCACGAATTTCTCCGACAGCACGAGCATGCAGTTTTTTGAGCGCAGGCTGTATGAAACCGGGATCATTGAGAAGCTCCGGGAGATGGGGGCCAAGCATGATGATACTGTGAGGCTCAATGAGTTGGAGTTTGAGTTTTGGGACTAAGCCGGAACTAGAAGGATATTGCGATGTACAACAATCTGTTCTCGATTGGCCCCGTAACGATGCATGGCTATGGGCTGATGATCGCAGTCGGCGTGATCCTGGCCGTGATTCTGGCTGTGCTCCGCTCCCCTAAAAAGGGGCTGGACGAGAACATGATTTATGGCATCGGTATAGTAGCGCTTTTGTCGGGCTTTTTTGGCGCAAAGCTTCTTTACTGCCTGATCAATTTCTATTCATTTCTAGATAATCCCTGGGAATTTCTATCCGGCAGCGGGTTTGTGGTTTATGGGGGCATCGTTGGGGGCGTGGTCGCGGCGATGCTCTACTGCCGTGTTAAAAAGGTCTCTTTCCTGAAATATCTCGACCTTCTGGTTCCGTCGGTGGCGCTGGCGCAGGGGTTCGGACGGATCGGGTGCTTTCTTGCGGGCTGCTGCTACGGCCGTGAAACCGACGCCTGGTATGGTGTCACATTTCCCGATGGCAGCCTTGCGCCCGGCGGTGTGCAGCTTATCCCGACGCAGCTTTTCTCGAGCGTGGGGGACTTTACAATCGCTTTGCTGCTGCTTCTTCATGCAAGGAAAAACCGTCCGGATGGAAAGACCGGCGCGGCTTATCTTGTCCTCTACAGTGTGGGGCGCTTCTTGATTGAGTTTTTGCGCAATGACAATCGCGGCAGCATCGCGTTCCTGTCCACGTCGCAATTCATCGCGCTCCTTATCCTTGTTATGGGGCTTGCATTGTACTTTTACAAAAAGCCAAGCGTTGCGCCCTTGGTCGGGAATGGCCAGGCCTGATGACACGGTGAGGTTCAATGAGCTGAAGTTTGCGTTTTGAGATTGAATCTGCTTGCCCCTGTGGGGCGGGGCTCTGTCACCTTTCAGCTATATGCCATGTGCTCGGCATAGATCATTTTTCAATTTCTCCCTTTCATCGTGCTATATCCATGATACAACATATCACCGAAGCGCCTAATATCTATCGATATCATGAAGGCATGAATTGTTGCTCCATTCTGTATTGCCCATAACATGTCTGTTGAATAGGAACTACTGCCGGCTGAATAGATATATACGGGTGAACCGTATGCATCAATTCAGGCAGTTCGTCAAACCAATCCTCTTTACCATACTGCTGGGCGGCATAGTGGTGGCTGGCGTGTTCCTGTTCCCCGGTAAACTGAAGCCCTATGATGAGGTGAGGTTTTTGAGCCCAAGGCAATCCCCCTACCAGGGTGTGTTGAAGGTCTGGCAGGTGAACGATTGGCGAGTGGGCAGTTACAGCCGCACCAACCTGCTGCAAGGAGCTGCCCGGCGCTTTGAGAAGGCCAATATCGGCGTGTTTGTGGAAGCGGAAAACGTGACGGCGGAGCAGTTCGCCCAGCGTCTTGCTGCCGGAGAATTGCCCGATGTGGTCTCCTTCCCCGACGGATGGGCGGGCATTGATGGAGAGCTGTTGCTGGATTTCAATTCCGCTGCTCTTCCGCCGCTGTCAAGCCCGTTCGCGAGGCTCTTCTCTGCAGACTCCCGTGCTGTGCCCTGGATGGCTGGTGGGCAACTGGTGCTCACCAACAATGAGGTGGGCCGCGCCGTTGGCGTGGAGCCGCCGGTGAATGACACAACATGGACTGCCGATGCGTTACTGGCATATGCTCAGTCAGCCGCCACTGGCCGGCGCAAAAAGCCAGGGATGGCGATAGCCGGTGCAGCACCACTGTTTGAGTCCCTGGCACTGGATGGTATATCATTGGCTGTTTTTAAGGAAAAGAACTTGCTGCCGGACAAGGCGTTCCGCATGAGCATTGATCAGGCCCGGTCAGTCTATTCCGCCAGGCGGTGCGCGGTGTTGTTGTGCAGCCAATGGGAGACGGCATTGATGGGCCGGTTGGCTTCCAAAAACAAGGCATTTGATTATGCGGCTCTGCCCTGGCCCAACGGCCTGCGGCCCTGCCTGTCGGTGCAGTTTGCTGCTGTGGTGCGCTCTGAAAGTGAGACGAAAAACGCTGCGGCAACCGCGTTTGTGGCGGCGCTGCTGTCCAAAGGCGTGCAATCCGACGTGGCCAACAAGGTATGCTCCCTGCCGGTGGTCGCCCTTGCCGATGACGCTATGCCACAGGGCGAGATCGAGAAAATGCTCTTTGCCCAGCTACCGGTGGCGAGGCTGCCTTTGCCGCTGAAGGCGCGAAGCCTGGATGACATTGAGGCCGCGCTGGCAGGGGATGAGGCGGCGTTGGAGAGGATCAGGGGGCACTATCTGGATTGACAAGTATGCAATTTTCCTTGACGGGGGTATTGGTTAGAAGTATTATCGCAATAGGATAGACAGAGGAGTAGTGTCCACAACTAATCGGCAAGGAGCCTACATGTGTCTTGATTTTGAATAACGAATCGAATTCATTGGGGGAACAAATGAAATACCGCCGTAACACGATACTGATCATCGCCGCCTGTGTGATCGGCGGTCTCGTCATTTCCTTTGCCGCATATACCGCTTTCAACATAATCCAGATCCTTGCCCCATCCAACGACCGAAACAATCAGGATCCGTCGGCTCAGGCAAGCATGCTGGAATGCACGCAGGAGTGGGCCAGGCTTGCCCCGGTCCCTGATTCCAAGGAGCAGTTTACCATTTCAACAGAAGGCGGTCCTTTTACGCGAGCGTTTCGGGCCAGCTTCGTTTTGCCGGAAGATGACCTGAAGGACTGGGTGGAAGCATCGCCCGGCCTCAGGGATGCCGGCGTGGAGATGGAAGGCATAAAGAATTTTGCAATCGAGCCCGGCGGCGGGGCCATGTATGCCGAGGCGGTGATTGACTTTGATTCGGGGCTAGTAAAGGTTTATACGTATTGGAGCTAATGGAAAACAACTTACCTCCGAAAGGAGTTGTAAGCCCCCGGCAGATTTGCCGGGGGCTTGTTTCATTTTGGCGATGCTCCCTATTCAGACTTTTCCGGATCGGCCTGCCCGCCGGGAAGCTTACCACCATTCATCGCGATCAGCTGAGCCATGAAGACCTCGGCAAGGTTTGCGGGCTTGCCGTCGCCTCCACCCACGGAGAACTGTGTCTTCGGCACCAGATCGCCCTGGTAGCTGCTCAGCGCACCGGTGAATGCCTTCACGCTCTGCAGCTGGATGTATTCGCCGGTGGAGCCGTAGGACTCCACCTGCTTGCGGATCGCCTCAGCTTCTGCCAGGCCGACTGCCTGGATCTTGCCAGCCTCGGCAGCGCCGGTGGCTGTGATTTTCGTGGCTTCGGCGTTGGCCAGCATCTCCACGCGGTTGGCCTCGGCCTCAGAGGTGAGCCGCACGCGCTTGGCTTCCGCCCCTGCGGCGATCTCGGTCTTGGCTGCTTCTGCCCGGGCTGTGGTCTGGATCACGTTGGCCTGCTGTTCGGCCTTGCGGAGGTCGGCCAGGCCCTGGTTGTTCTGCAGCTCAATATTGATGGCCGATTCCGTCAGGTTCTTCTGCATGTCGCTCTTGGCCTGCGCCTCCACCAAACCCTGCTTGACAATGGCTGTCTGCCGCTGCCTCTCATAGGTGGTTTTCTGCTCATCGGCGATCTGTCGGTCCTGCAACTGGCTGAGGATCGTCTCGATGCGGCCGTCGGTCTTGGAGCTGCCCGGTGTGCCGATCAGCACCTCGATCAAGTTCAGGTTGTACTGCGCAAATTTCTCGCGCATCTCCACAGCGGCCTTCTCCTGGATCTCCTTGCGCTCCTGGATCAGCTGGATCAAGGTCTTGGTCTGGCCTATGTTCTTGAAGTAGGCAGCCACCATCGGGTCCAGGGTCTGTTCCACGAGCTTTCGGATGTCGCCGAAGCGCTGGATCACCAGCGGTGCCTCGGTGTAGTTGATGTGGATCACGACAGACAGCGGCAGCGTGGGCTCGAAGGCGTCCATCGTGATGAGCGTCACTTCCGCGAGGTTTGCGTCAAACCCGTGGGCTCCCTGCTGATTGCGGATCCACTTAAGGATGATGTTGGTGGTAGGCACGGCAAACACCGCGCCGGCATAGGTGTTAAAGGCGTATTTGCCAGGGCGCAGCGTCTCTTTCCACACGCCTTTGTGGCCCTGTTCCACCAGCTCGCCATGCTTGTAGCTTTCGCCGGAGAGGTCGCGGCCCTCCGGGCCCACGAAGCTGTTTACGACGCCCACCTCACCCACGTTGATCGTGGTCTTGGGGTGCATCTCCACCGTGGCAAACAGGCCGTTGATGAAGTAGGTGCCCTCCACCAACACCTGATGCTGACGGCCCCTTCGCCCGCCCAGGGCCAGGAACCGTTCTGGGTCCTGGAAACTGTTGTGGTCTGTGGCTGGGTCACCTGTAGATACGTTGGCCGCGATGATTTCACCGGTGGCCAGCGTGGGGCCGTCATGCACTGTTACGATCCCCATGGCGTCGGAGTTGCCGTCAATCACAACGGGCTGGTAGGCTTTTCTCTTAAAGAGGTCCTGTGCAATCAGTGTGAAGTCATTGCGCTCACCGGGCAGGTTGAGCGGCAGGTAATGGATCTGTGTCTTGGTGAATACCACAAACTGCGCCAGGTTGAAGGCGTAGGTTCCTTCTCTCAGCATGCCGCGTTGCGGGCCCTTCTGGCCGCCGCCAGTCAGAAAACCGCGCACTGACTGGAAGTTTCTGCCTTCCGGCACGATTTTGCCCAAAGTCTGGCCGTTTTCCAGCGGCTTGCCGTCACGGGCGAACACGTAACCCAGTTCGCCCTGGGGAATATTCACCAGCGGCACCAAATACACCTTGCGGATGAACCGGGGCACAAAGCAGATGCCGCCGCGCAGCACATCCGGCTGGAAGCCGGCCTCGCCGTTCAGAGCGATGATCTGCTCCTTCAGGCTGCCTTTGGTGGAGTAACGCTTTTCCACGATACCCACCTTGTTGTTGGGGATGTAGCGGATGCCGGAAAAGTATAAAAGAAACCATAGCCCCAGAATGCCGATCGCGGCATAAACCAAATAGATCATGTCTCCCATGTGTCGCCTCCTCGGATTGGATTGGCCAATCACTTCCTACTATATTTTGATACCATCATAGAAATTCCTGCATGATTTTAGAATATATTGTGGTTGAAGTGTCGGAGATGGGGGTTGAAATGACCGAGCGGGGTTGTGTGAACGATTATGGTGCTTGTGAAATTATTGCTGATAGTATATAATTATTTCGGTATGTTTTTTATCTTTTGGACTATGGATATGGGAGCAATTATATGTTCAAGCTCGCCGGTAAAATATCAGTTATCCTTTTTATCAATGTTGTATTATCCATTTGTATGTTGCGTTCAGTATCGGCAGAAGGCATTGCCTCTTTAACCTCCTGGACAGTATTCGCCGGAGATAGCCGGTATGATGTTCCCGGTAGCACCACGAGCTACACCATGTCCGTACCATACAGCCGAGATGAGATATTCATCCAGGCAGAGGCTGCGGATGGAATTGCAATTACCATTAATGACGTTGCAGTGGATCGCGGCGTGAAATATGGCCCGATTCAACTGCAGCCCGATTCGACGACAATAATGGTAAAAGCTTCAGATTTATCAGGGAATATCACGGAGTATACGCTGCAGATCGATAAACTACCGGCAGGTCACGACGCGAGACTCCATGCATTGTATTCTCCCGATGTCTCCATTTCGCCAGTTTTTGATCCTGACGTCTTCGAATATTCACTGCAAAGCCAATACGTAGAGTTCATCGAAATCATGGCATCCAGATACGACTACAATGCGACGGTCAGGATTAACGGAGCAATTGCGCAACCGCCACATATGACACAAAGAGTTCCATTGTCTCGCGACGATACAGAAATTGTGATAGAGGTAATTGCAGAGGACGGCGTTAACTCTCGAACTTATACGATTGCGCTCACATGGCTGCCCATGCCACCCAGTACAAATAACAATCTGAGTTCACTTGTAGCAAGCACAGGCACCTTAACTAAGCTACCCAACGTCAACGATACAGAATACAAGCTTGAGCTGGTCGAAAGCAAAAAATTCACCATTACGGCAACTGCGGCAGACGATACGGCTTCAATCAAGATTAACGGCGCACCAACGGAAAGCGGCCAGCCGTCTGGTGCTCTGGAACTCGTCGACAACAAGCTGACTGTGATGATTGAAGTGACGGCTGAGAACGGCTCTATCCGTGTCTATACGATCAATGCCTATTATTCGACCTTCATATTACAGAATATTGGTTCAGACAACATCACCGGCGGCGAATTATCTGATCATTACATGCTTGTGGACGGCAGAACGCCATATGTTGCGTTCAACGACGGAAAGGATCAATTGTGGAAGCTGTCAGTGATGCAGTGGGATGGGTCTCAATGGGTCTTCTTGGATAAAAGGGGGATTTCGACTGGCTGTGCCAGCAAGATCACACTGTGGATGCTAGATGGGGAGCTTTACGTTGCGTTTGTAGACGACGTGGATCGGAATCCCAACACAGCCGGCCGGTCCACAATCATGAAGTACGAGGCGCCGAACTGGGTCACTGTCGGTTCTCCGATCCAAGGCGGTGGGTTTGCCAGGGTACTGACGATGGCAAAGCATGAGGGCAAAGTCTATTTTGCGCAAACTGTTTATACCGATGACAATACGACTGCCGCCGGAGTCATTGAGACCTATGTTTTGCAGGATGGAGCCTGGTCGCCGTTTGGAGGCGACGCCTTTGAACCCGGATTTGGAAATGCGTTGACGGAGGCAGGGGATGAACTGTATTATGCTTATTCCACAGTTGTTACAGAAGAAACCGTGCTAACATACCAGGTGCATATCTTGCGTCTGGAAGACAACCAATGGCAGGAGGTTTGCGATGCACCACAGGGCTTCATACTCAATTCATATGTTGTGGCCCAGGGCAGAATCTATTTTTCCGTGACGAACCAGGCTCGGGCAGCTAGCTCATTTCTGCGTTATCAAAGCGGTTCTTGGCAAGAACTAAGATATCCTGTTTCATTTGGGCATAACATTTTCCTGTATTTGGTTGACGGTGTTCCGCACATAAAATACAACGCTGATGTGAAGCTCGGGCTGGCCAAACTTGTTGGGGATAGTTGGTCAAATATCGATATCCCATCGATCAATATTCCGTTTGGGATGATCAAGTATCAATTTTCCAGTGATATACTTTATCTTGCCAATATAAACAACGACGATAAGCTTGGTGTTTACAAGCTTCAGAAAACCGACGACAACTCCCTGACCGGCTTGCTGTTGGCGAACGGAGAGCCGGACCTGTCCTATTCCAAGAGCATCCCAATTGCGGAAGGCGATAATGAGTACTCCGTTACGGTGCCGCGCTGGATGGACAGCCTCAAACTCCTTGCCACGGCAACGGACCGCTATGCCGCCGTATCGGTGAATGGTATCGGTGTGACGCGGGGCCAATGGGTGACGTTTCCTGTTGCACCGGGCGATACCCATGTGACTGTCGATGTATACTCATCGGATGGCACGAGTCACACAGAATACAGGCTCAGGGTGACGCGGCCTGCGGATGCCACGCTGGAATCCTTGGCCGTAAGCTCGCTGACATTGCGCAAGGCATTCCATCCAGATACGCTGGATTACCATGCCTACGCCGTGGATTACCGTATCGACAGCGTGATGGTGGCTGCGCAGCTATCTGACTCTGCCGCCAGCTTCACCGTTAATGGCGGCGCTGCCGTCAATGCGCAGCCTTGCGAGGTGCCGCTTCAAACAGGAGAGAACACCATCCGCCTGGAAGTTCGTTCTGCAGATGGCACCGCAACGCTGGTGTACACGATCATGGTAAAAAGGGCGCCGGGATCATGGCAATCCGTTGGGACTACCGCCCGTATACAACAGACTGTAATGGGCAGTGGATTTTCTGTATTTGGCGATTCTCTTTATTTTGTGTATCGAGATAGTTTGGGTACATTGCACATTCAACGGAACAAGGCGGGTGAGTGGCAATCCATCGATCCGGATAAATCACTTTACCGGAGCGCAACGGATTTCAGCTTGATCGAATTCGACGGCGTGCCGACGGTCGCATTTACAGATGATGACGATGGCCTTCCCAATACGCCGAGTAAACTTCGGGTGTTGAAATACAGCGGCGGCATATGGTCGTTAACTGGCGGTGCAAGCATAGGCACTTCGCGTGATGCGTATGTTTCCACAGCAACACAAGATGGCGTGTTGTATGTATCTTACGTCAGCCGCGAAGATTCGAACAGAAACCTGATTGTAAAAGCATATAACGGATCAACATGGCAAACTGTTGGTGAAGCGGTTACGGAGTACTCCCTGGGCAGCGATCTCGCCGTGATAAACGGAATGCTTTATGTCGCCTATGTAAAAACGTCCGGTTCCTCATATTCGCCCACAGAAAACTACAGTATTTCGGTGAAAAGACTGGACAACGGTCACTGGGTTAGCGTCGGGGAGCCGGTGATCACGGCAAAGGGCAGAAGCGTGATTTCCCTGTTTTCCTATCAGGGCTCCCCTTGCTTGGATTACACAGAGTTGCTATATTTTAATTCGTTGGACGATTATGCTGTGGATCGACACATCACCGTATACAGCGGCGGGAGCTGGGAGGACCTGTACGGCACGGTTGCATTGCCGGGTGGCGGGTTGACCGGTAATTTTATCAGCTGGGACGGCGGTTTGTATTATACACACCATGAGGTAACGGATTCGTCCATGCTCGAAGTTTTATTGCTGAACGACGGGCAATGGGTGGAATATGGTTCTGCTTTGCTGGCCAACGAAGGAGATATGACAGGTTATGGTCTGACGTTCATAAACGGTGTACCATATACATTAATATTCCATGCCGATAAAACAGTCGAAGCGAAGAAATACCAGTTGCCCGACACGGCCTCGCTGGCTGCCCTTGAACCGGCTTCGGGAACACTATCCCCCTCTTTTAGTCCGGGCATATCGGAGTATACCCTGACGGTCGGGAGCGCCGTTACCTCGATCAGGTTTACGATTCGTCCTGAAGACAGGTATGCTTCTATTACCGTCAATGGCGAACCGTTGGCTAACGAGGCGCAATGCACCGTCAGTAACCTTGCGTATGGCAATAACGACGTCAGCGTTGAAGTAGTATCTGCTGATAGCTCTATCAGAAAATCGTTCATTATTCATGTAAACAGGGAGTTTGCGAGCTTTACAGTGCGTTTCATCGTATACGGAAATTATGTCATGAACCAAATCGTGAACTATAACACCACAGTTGTAAAGCCATCACCTGATCCATCACTAACCGGCTATTCATTCTCCGGCTGGTATAAGGATTCTACCTGCTCGGCTGGTAATCAATGGGATTTTGTCAACGATGTCATAACCACAAACATTACCCTCTACGCCAAATGGACGACTAACACCTATACAATTTCATTCGATTCACAGGAAGGATCGCCTTGCGAAGATATTATGGTGTCATATGAGCATGATTATGGCACTCTTCCAACACCGAACCGCACTGGTTTTTCCTTTGCCGGCTGGTATACACAGCCCTCCGGTGGGATTTTAGTCACCAGTACGACAACTGTCACGACCGCAAGCGACCACACCCTCTACGCCAAATGGACCATCAACACCCACACCGTCACCTTCAACCCCCAGGGCGGCACCGCCGTTGCCCCCAAGACCGCCCAATACAACGCCACCATCACCGCGCCCACGCCCCCAACCCGCGCAGGCTATGTCTTCCAGGGCTGGTACAAGGAAGCCTCCTGCACCAATGCATGGATTTTCTCCACCGAAAAGGTTACAGCAGACATCACCCTCTATGCCAAGTGGGTTTCTACGATGCCGGCTTCTGTCAAGGCCGCTTCCGCTTCCTATACCAGCATCAAAGTCACATGGAACGCTGTGCCCGGCGCGGCGGGATACCAAGTCTATTACGCCACATCCAGCGCCGGGCCATGGACGCTGAAAGGCGCCGTGACCGCGCCGGCATATTCCAGCACCGGCTTAGTGACCGGGAAGTATTACTACTTCAAGGTGCGCTCCTACAATGCTGCAAAGGTTTATAGTGCATTTTCCGCCGTGGTCTCCACCCGCCCAATCCCGGCTGCACCCTATTCTGTGAAGGCTGCCGCGTCTTCCTACAACAGCGCCAAGGTGAGTTGGGGCGCAGTGAGTGGGGCAACGCGGTATGAGGTCTATCGCGCCACTTCCAGCTCTGGTAGCTATGCACTCGTGGGCACTGCCACTTCTGCCAGCTATATCAATACGGGCCTCAGGACCGGTTCACCTTATTATTACAAGGTGCGGTGCTACCATCTGGAGAGCAATGTCAAAATCTACGGCGCGTTCTCCGCTGTGGTCTCGGTAAAGACGGTCATTGGGGCACCTGGTTCCGTAAATGCAGCCCGTGCCAGCTCCACCAGCATCAAGGTAACCTGGGGTGCTATCGGTGGTGCCACAAAGTATGAGTTGTGGCGCAGCACATCTTCCGCCGGCACTTATACACTGGTAGCAGCGACATCTTCGCTGTACTACACCAATACGAAGCTTACAACTGGAAGGGTCTACTACTACATGGTGCGCGCATACCGCCTGGAGGGCAGCACAAAGGTGTACGGGCCATGGTCCGCAGTGGTGTACGCAAAACCTTAACCGGGCTTGGTTATTTGGGTAAGCGACTGTTTAAAAAGGCGGGGACTTCGGTTTCCGCCTTTTCGTTGATGATCACAATCTCTTGCCTGGCTGCCCTGGCGTGATCTACAATGTAGCTCGCCGTGGAAGTATAGAAGCTCGTACCGATCACAAGTAGTGTTCCTGGATGTATGGGAGAGCAGCTAGGTTGCATAGGCGAGCAGCATCCAAAGGATGCGGCCAGCCGGCTGCAGGACGCGGCCAGCCCCGGCCCTTCCACCAGCGCCAGCGCTTCATGAAGCCGCGGAATTTGGTCTTCATACAGCACGATGTCATGAAGCAACAGACCACCGCAAGCGGGACACCGGCTACCCTGTTCTACCTGTGAAAATGGATATTCGGAATGGCACCTTGAGCAGTGCACGGATTCCATGCTGCCATGGATTTCAATGAGATCAGTGGTGCCTGCCCGGCGGTGCAGGCCGTCAATGTTCATTGTGATTACCGGCACGCCATGTTGGGCTAATGCCAGGTGGGCCGGGTTTGGCATTGCTTTTTCGCAGGCATGCTTCAACTTCAGGACGTTGTTGTAAAAACTGTCCGGATCTGCCAGGAATACATTGCGGCTCAAGCTCCTGCGGAAACCTTCGCCCAACTCCTCGAAGGTGGGGATGCCTGAGGCGGCTGAGATGCCTGCTCCTGTGAATGCAATGATGCTAATTGTGGCCTCCAACTACTCAGTTGGATTATTATACCAAACTCAAGCTCATTGGTTTCGTGATAAGTTTTGAACATTTTGATCATGTTGCAAAATGATTGACAAACCCAGCCTGATGCCGTATACTATCACAGCAATATGGCATGTGCCCGTAGCTCAGCTGGATAGAGTGCTTGACTACGAATCAAGAGGTCGAAGGTTCGAATCCTTTCGGGCACGCCAAAAAACCCTAGGAATCATGCGGTTCTTAGGGTTTTTGCGTTTTGATGGGTAAGTTTTGGTCTCTATTTGGTCTCTGATCTTCTGCTGATCTCAGCAAATGCTACAAAACAGGTGCCTTGATGGGCTTGTATCTCTTTTTGTTATTGTTTATGTTGCAGTAACATGCGTCTGCTCAGAATGGAGATACGATGTTCCAATGGGAATAATCCATAAAAGGCGATTCAATGATTTGTCGATGGTGTTATTATGTATACCCTTGGGCAGGCAACCTGCTCAAGGGCTGAACGAGCTCTCTTCAGGCACGATCCACAGCCAGTGCGCTCAGCGTCGCGTTGGTGATGGTCAGTCCTGGGGTGATGTCGATGATGGAGTTGGTGTTCAATTGCACCGTGTAGGTGTAGTTGTTGGGCTCCAGGTTCGTGTCAAAGAACTGGAACGAGAACGCTTCCGATTCCAGCACGTTGACCAATGTGGAGAACGTGTAGGTGGAGCCCACGGGCGCTGCGCCATCATCTGTCGAGCGGAAGATCTGGAAGTTCAGTGTGACCGATATGCCCAACGGCAGATTGACGATGCCTGTGAATGTCAACAGGATATCCGGCCTCCTGAATTCGGAGGTGTCAATCCCAACGGACACCACATTGATCGGGTCAGCCAGCAGCGTTGTGATGACCGGCAATGGGCCTGCACCGCCAGTTGAAGCATTCAAGGCAACCTTTTGTGCATCTTTCCTGTAAGATTCAGGGTGATCATCGCGGGAGTAGTATGCCATTTTCCTCACCTTGCCTTATGATTTCGAAGGCTCCCCGGGTATGGTGATATGGAGACTGATCATCATCCGCGATATACCCGCATGGTCCTTCTGCTATATCATATGAGTGCTAGTGCGAGATGTGAAACTGCGAGCGCCTCCGGAATAGGATAGAAAACCCACCACCTGGCCCTTGCGGTGGGTTGCTGATGACCATTTTCTGCCTGCGAGGTGCTCACTTCTTTTTGTTGACCACAAACACAATCACCACAGCCGCTCCCACACAAATCAGGGCGGCAACTGCCCCCAATGCGATGACCAGTATCGAAATGTTCATACTTATCCCCTTGTTAATTGATCCTTGGATTCTATCAGATTCTCGCGATGGTGTAAAACGGCAGCTCCAACAAAAAAGGCCTCCCGCACCGTGGATGGGCGGGAGGTCTCATATGGTGCTTAATGCCTTGTAATGCAGTTATTCCAATATCTTTGCCGCATCTACCAGGCGGCTGATGATCGGGATGTGTTGCGGGCAATGGCCTTCGCACGCGCCGCAGGCGATGCAAGTGGAAGCCTTTCCGCCGCTGCCGACCGCCCAGCGGTAATTGCCTTTTGCGCCATCGGCGTTCTGATAGCGCAGGTAATTGTTGTAGGCATCGAACACACCGGGGATATTGATCTTCTGCGGGCAGTCGTCGGTGCAATAGCGGCAGGCTGTGCACGGCACAGTGGGCACCTTCTTCAGCTCGTCAAGCGCCTGCGCGATCACAGCCCGGTCTTCTGCGCTCAACGGTTGAAACTGCGTCATTGTGGCCAGGTTGTCATTCATCTGCTCTGTGTTGGACATGCCGCTCAGCACCGTGATGATGCCATCCAGTGACGCCGAGAAGCGCAAGGCCCAGGATGCCACTGAGGCATTTGGCCGGGCAGCCTTGAGTAGTGCCTGCACCTCCGGACCCATCGCCGCAAGCGCCCCGCCCTTAAGCGGCTCCATGATGATAACTGGTTTATTGTGCTTGCGGGCGACCTCGTAGCACAGCCGGGACTGCACCTTGTCATCTTCCCAGTCCGCATAGTTGATCTGGAGCTGCACAAACTCTGCTTCCGGGTGGCTGGTGAGCAGCTCGTTCAAGTATTTTGCTTCATCGTGGAAGGAAAAGCCCAGGTGACGGATCAACCCCCGCTCCTTCAGCCTGCGGCCAAACTCCCATGCGCCGATTTTTTCCAGATGCTCAATCCTGTCTCGATCCAGCGCGTGCAGCAGGTAATAGTCGATGTAGCCGGCCCCTGTGCGTTCCAACTGCGTGTCAAACAGGGGCTGCAGGTCTTCGGGTTTGTTTGCCATCCAAACCGGCAGCTTGGTGGCCAGTTGGTAAGCTTCTCTGGGATACCGCTTGACCAGCGCCTCGCGCGCCGCCACCTCTGATTTTCCTCCGTGATATACGTAAGCAGTATCGAAGTAGGTGAAGCCCTCCGCCATGAACCGGTCAACCATCTGCTTGACTTGCTCAAGGTCAATTTCTCCACCGGCCATCGGCAGCCGCATCAACCCAAACCCCAGCTTCGGGATCTCTTTGCCCAAGTAGCCCATTGCATCTGTCCCTTTCTTTATTGGCTGTTTATCGGAAGTAAGTATAAAACTTAAAGTTAACTTCAAGTCAAGCGAAAACCCAGAAAGATTTTTGGTTAATTTTTGACAATAGGGGTTTACAACATCGGTAATTTACGATATAATCGCATCGTAGAAAAACGATGGAGTAACCAATGGATATCATCAAGATATGTAACGCCCTGGGGAATGAGACCCGGTTTGCCATCATCAAGGCCTTAAAAGATAAGACGATCGGCACTTGCTGTGACAGGATTGAGTATTTTGAAAACGGCATCAGTGTGTCTGATGTGGTTGCGAATACTGGCTTGGCACAATCCACGGTGTCGCAGCACTTGGCTGTGCTGGAGCAGGCTGGCATCATCATTCGCGAAAAGCGCAGCCAGTGGACTTGCTTCTTTTTGAACCTGCCGCTGCTGGAGGAGTTCTGCTCTGCGATCCATAAATCATTGATCGACTAGGCCCAGGCCTCATTCGTTGCCTGCGGTGGATTCCTTTACTCTTAAGCATCGTAAAAATACGATATAATATCGGGGGGAGTGATTCAAATGGAGTTTGTTTGGGGTCTTATGAAGGACACGGTCCTGTATGTGCTAGGCACGTTGCTGCATAACCTGCCGGCACTGGCAATTGGCGTGTTGGTGGCTGGGGCGATGCAGGTTTATGTGGATCCGGACCGGATGAGGAACTGGCTCATGCGCCGGTCATCAGTATCGATCCCGGCTACAGTCCTATTCGGTGCGTTCACGCCATTCTGTGCGTGCGGCACGATGGCCGTGGTGCTTTCCATGGTGGCAACGGCGCTGCCTTGGGGGCCCGTCATGGCGTTCCTGACGTCTTCGCCGCTCATGAGCCCGGAGGGGTTTGTCCTTATATCCGGCGTGGTCAGCCCGCTCTTTGCCATCTCGCTTGCCGTGGCATCGGTGCTGATTGGCCTGGGCTCGGGGTATGCCACCCATATGATCGAGAAGAGGACAGGCTTCCTGAAGGACCAGCTTCGCTTCGCTTCCAAAGACGCAGGCAAGGCATCTGGCAGCTGCGGGTGCTCTGGGCAGCCAGCCCCTGCTGCACAGGTGTCCTGCTGTGCAGCCGCTGAAGAGGGCACTGGCTGCGGCTGCGGGGAAGAAGAACCGGAGGCAGCAAGCGGATGTGGTTGCGGCACCGGAGCGCTGGCGATGGAGCCGCCCATGCAGGCCAAGCCCATCGGCTCATTCTTCTTGAAGTATAAGGTGGACAAGCTGCTCAAGGCAGTCTTTGAAGTGGGTGTGCTGAGGATCCTGCCGCTCTTTGCACTGTTCGCTGGCATAGGATACCTGATCAATCGCTTCATCCCGAGTGAGTGGATCTCTGCTCTCTTCGGGCAGAATAATGTCTTTGCGGTGCCGCTGGCTGCGTTATTGGGCCTGCCGCTGTATGTGAATGGCGACTCGTCGGTGCCATTGATCCAGTCGCTCCTCGCCAGCGGGGTGAGCCCCGGAGCGATGCTGGCTTTCATGATCACTGGCCCTGGCACCAGCGCCGGCGTGCTGGCCGGATTGGCCACGATCCTCAAAAGGAAGGCCATCGGGCTGTATGTGGCTTACCTGCTGGGTGGGGCAATCCTGCTGGGATACCTTTATGAGTTGATCGTTAAAGTCTTTGGATAACGGAATAGGAGATATGCATATGTTGATGATCTTTGTTGTACTGTTTGTGCTGGTGGTGCTCTCGACTTTGCCGGAAAACAATACGGTGGAGCAGGAATACTGCAAGGTGGAATGCATCGGGTATCAAGCCCGCCACCATGGGCTCTCTTGAACCAGGCTGGAACAGAAGCCCGCGATAGGATGAAGGAAAGGATGAGCGAAATGAAGACTATGTTTGACGTATTGTTGGAGGTTGCCCTTAAAGCGATGCCCATGGTGGAACAGGATCAGGAGAAGGATCACTTTTGCAAGCTGGAGTGCAGGGAATACAAGGAACAGTACTGCTGCTAAACAGTTTCTCAGAAGGAAAGGAGGTTATACCATGTTCGGAAAGAAGCCCAAGGAGACGTCCAATTGCTGCCAGGTAGAGAACAAACCCGCCGCGGCCGGCTGCGGATGCAGCTCCAACACTCAGGACAACATACCCGCCAAAGAGAAGCAGGAGCAGAACCGCTGCTGCTAAGCGGTGGCACCCACACCCAAGCCCCGTCCCCATGTAGCCTCAACGGTTGAACAGGCATAAACTGGGGAGGGGCTTCATATTTTTTATACATTGACAATCGTCAATGTCTTACATATACTGGATATAGATCGCCATCAATGTGTTGAAGGATGTTCCAGTATATGACACTGAAATTTGAAGAACAAATCCCCATCCTCAAAGCCTTGTCAGACCGCAACCGCCTGGCCATCGTGGATATGCTCTCCTGCGGTGAACTGTGCGCCTGCAGATTGCTTGAGCATTTTCACATCACCCAGCCCACACTGTCTCACCACATGAAGGTGCTCACCGACTGCGGGCTTGTGGTGGGCCGTAGAGATGGCGTGTGGATGTATTACTCGCTAAACCAAAAAAGGGCAGAGGAGTTCCTTGGGTTTTTGCACGTGCTGACCGAAGAGAAAGAACATTGCATATGCAAAATTGCTTGTTGTGAAGGAAAAGCAATCGTGAATGCTGCTGATAGGAATTTTGAGTAGGAGGCTTAATGGATGGATAACGGCGAAAAGAAGACTGCCGGCATTGGTTTTTTTGAGAAATTCCTGACCGTCTGGGTGGTGCTCTGCATGGTGGCCGGCGTGCTGATCGGCAGGTTCCTGCCCGGCATCCCGGCGTTTTTGGGCCAGTTTGAGGTTGCGCATGTTTCCATTCCCATTGCCATACTGATCTGGCTGATGATCTACCCCATGATGATGAAGGTGGATTTTGCCAGCATCCGGCAAGTGGGCAAAAATCCTAAGGGCCTGTTTGTGACGTGGGTGGCAAATTGGCTGATCAAGCCCTTTACCATGTTTGCCATCGCTGCATTCTTCTTCTTCGTCGTGTTCAAGGCGCTGATCCCCACTGAGCTGGCCAGAGATTATCTGGCAGGGGCAATTTTGCTGGGCGCAGCCCCCTGCACAGCCATGGTGTTTGTGTGGAGCCACCTCACAAAGGGCAATCCTGCCTACACCCTGGTGCAGGTCGCCACCAATGATTTGATTATCTTGGTGGCCTTTACTCCCATCGTGGCGCTGCTGCTTGGCATCGGTGGCATTTCCATCCCGTGGGACACACTACTGCTGTCGGTGGTGTTGTTTGTGGTGATCCCCCTGGCGGGCGGCATCGTCACCCGCACGTTGGTCACGCGCAAGAAGGGCGCCGAGTATTTCAATCAGACGTTTATCCCGAAATTCAACAATGTAACCGTGATTGGGTTGCTACTGACGCTTGTCATCATCTTCTCCTTTCAAGGAGACGTGATCCTGAACAACCCCCTTCACATCGTATTGATCGCGATTCCGTTGACACTGCAGACCTTCCTGATCTTCTTCATCTCCTATCTTGCCGGCAAGGTGCTCAAGCTGCCTCATGACATCGCATGCCCCGCCGGCATGATCGGGGCCTCCAACTTCTTTGAGCTTTCTGTAGCGGTTGCCATATCTCTGTTCGGGCCCACGTCGCCGGTGGCGCTGGCCACCATTGTGGGCGTGCTGGTGGAAGTGCCCGTGATGCTCACGCTGGTCCGGATCGCAAACAACACCCGGCACTGGTTCAAAGTATCTCAGTGAATCCAGACTGGAGAATGATCCCGCAATGAACAAGCCCACCGTCGCCTTCATCTGCACGCACAACTCCTGCCGGTCACAAATGGCCGAGGCATTGGCCAGGCTTTTCGCCGCCGACGCTTTCTACGCCTGCTCCGCTGGCACTGAGTTGAAACCTGCCATCAACCCAGATGCCGTTCGCACCATAAAACGGCTTTACGACGTTGATATGATTGAAGCCGGTCAATGTCCTAAACTCCTCGACGCGCTGCAGCCTGTGGATATCGTGATCACAATGGGCTGCGGTGTGGAGTGCCCCTGGCTGCCAAGCCGCCACCGGGAAGATTGGGGGCTTGCTGATCCGACCGGCGGGCCAGACAATTTGTTTGATGAAACCGCCAGAACTATTGAGCAGAAGGTATTGGATCTAAAGCGCAGGGTGCTGGCTGGGGAGATCTAGATCGTTCCTTTTGGCGGCCAAAAGGAACCGAAAAGCCCTGGGGGAAGGCAAGTTCCCAAGACCCTTCCGCTGCCGTCAGCCTTGGCAGCGTCATGCGAAGCATGATGCGAGAGGGCCGACGACAACTCCTCAGTCGCTTTGCTCCTTCGTCAAACAGTCGCTCGGCCTGATCGCCCTGCTTTCCGCATCGTCAGGGTGGAACTTGCAACCCCCAGACCCCCTGTGGAAACGATATGCAGTATGAGTATGAGGTGAAGAAAATGCCCGATTCCTGTTGTTCCGGCTCCCCGCGAAAGAGAAAGCAGCCCTACGACTGCAATCAAACTACCGCAGCAATCGCTTCGGTAAAGCACGAACCCTGTTGCTCGGCTCCGGCGCAAAATGCTACAAACGATACCCAAACGGTTGGGCAAGCTTGCGCCAGCAGTTGTGATGCTTCGGAACTCCGGCACAAATGGATTGCAGGCACTGTAGACACACCAACCGGCCCAGTGCCCCGAGTGCACACAACGCTGGCATTTGGCGATATGCTCGGCTCCTGGAAAGCCCGCTGGAACATTGGTAGGATGGATTACAGTGTGGACCCGGGTTTGTATTGCGTGGGAGCCCCAGATGACAAATCGCCGGTTCTGGTGACTGCCAACTACAAGATGACCTTTGACCGGCTGCGCAAGGAGCTCACAAATGTGAACGCCTGGATCCTGGTGCTCGATACCAAGGGCATCAACGTGTGGTGCGCAGCAGGGAAGGGCACATTTGGCACCGAGGAGTTGTTGCGCAGGATCGAAGAATCGCGTCTGAAGCAGGTCGTGAGCCACCGGATCCTGATCCTACCCCAGCTTGGGGCGGTGGGTGTGGCTGCACACGAGGTTGCCAAGCAGTCAGGGTTCAAAGTGACATACGGGCCGGTGCGGGCGGAGGACTTGAAAGCATATCTGGCAGCCGGAATGAAGGCTTCAGAGGAAATGCGGAGGGTCCGCTTCACACTGTGGGATCGGCTGGTGCTCGCACCGCTGGAGGTCGTAATGGCGCTGAAGCCCATGATGATTGTGTTCGGCGTGCTGTTCATCCTGAACGCAATCGGCATCGGGCACTATGGCTTCATGGATCTTGTGGCATATCTCGGCACAATCCTTGCCGGTTGCGTGCTCACACCGGCGCTGCTGCCATGGATCCCCGGAAGGGCATTCTCGTTCAAAGGCGCGCTGGTTGGCATGCTGTGGGCGGTGGGCGTGATCCTGCTGGCGGGCTGGGTGCCGCCAATGCCGTTGGAGAGCTGGATGAAAGCAATTGCATATGTGTTGGTGCTGCCGTCCTTATCGGCTTACGGCGCGATGAACTTCACCGGCAGCTCCACTTTCACGTCGATGTCCGGTGTGGATCGTGAAATGAGGATCGCGCTGCCGCTGATGCTGATTGCGACGGCGCTTGGCGTGATTCTTTTGATCGTACAGGATTTTATTGTGTTGTTCCATTGAGGAGGTAATTGCATGATGTATTTGAAGAATGTGGCGACGCTGGAATACGATCGTTCCAAGTGCACCGGCTGCGGACTGTGCGTTGCTGTGTGCCCCCATGGCGTTTTCCGGCTGGAGGGCAAAAAGGCCCAGGTCACTGATCGTGACCGCTGCATGGAATGCGGGGCTTGCGCCCGCAATTGCGCCTTTGGTGCGATCACTGTGGAGCCAGGCGTCGGCTGCGCCGCGGCGATCATCGCAGGGATGCTGACTGGTAAGGAGCCAAGTTGCGGCTGCGACGACGGGGATTGCTGTTAATCGAAAAAAAGGCAGCGAGAGATTTATGGGAGGTAACGATGCTCGTTGGAGATAAAGTATCATTTGGCAACTATGATTGGCGAGTGCTTGACGTACAAAACGACAGGGCTTTGATGATAACCGAATCTATTATAGAGCAGCGAGCTTACCATGACGCTTATACGGATGTGACATGGGCGGACTGCGCATTGAGAAAATATCTCAACAGTGAATTTGTTGCTAAGTTACCTGTAGCCGATCAATCTAGAATCATTCCGGTGACGAACACAAATCCCGACAATCAGTGGTATGGCACAAAAGGCGGAGCTGATACGCAAGACAAAGTGTTTTTATTGAGCATGGAGGAAGTGGTGTGCCGATATTTCGGTGACAGCAGTTCAAAACTGATGAACCCGGCAAAAAATCAGAGATATTGGTTTGAAAGAAAGGATGAAAACAACAGCAAGCGAATCGCAAGGCTTGAGGGTAACGGGATTTCTTGGTGGTGGCTTCGCTCACCTGGCCGCGTCAGTGTTAAAGCTGTGTACGTCCACGGTGATGGTAATATAGGGATACAGGGAAACAACATATTGAAAGGCAATATCAGTGATGGCAGATGTACAGGTGGTGTTCGTCCCGCTTTGTGGTTGAAGCTATAACCCAGAACAAAAATGTTGTTGACACCAGTTGATCTTGTCATTAGAATGGATAAAGTTTTCACGCGTGGATCTCGGTCCGTGGGGTCGCCAAGTACAAAAGTTGTTGATCGGCATGGCACAATTTTGTAGTTGACAGAATCTAATGGATCATGTATATTATTATTCGCCGCTTTGAACGGCGACGCGCAGATCACACTTCGGGGTGTAGCGCAGCCTGGTAGCGCACGTGCTTTGGGAGCATGGGGCCGGAGGTTCGAATCCTCTCACCCCGACCAATTCATGGCCCCTTGGTCAAGTGGTTAAGACATCGCCCTTTCACGGCGGTAACAGGGGTTCGAGTCCCCTAGGGGTCACCATTGTCGATTCAGGGTTTCTGGGCCTTTAGCTCAGCTGGTCAGAGCGGACGGCTCATAACCGTTTGGTCCGGGGTTCGAATCCCTGAAGGCCCACCAGTCCCAATATACGCGGCCCGGTAGTTCAGTTGGTTAGAACGCTAGCCTGTCACGCTAGAGGTCGACGGTTCGAGCCCGTTCCGGGTCGCCATTCTTTTTCTTAAGCCTCGGTAGCTCAGTTGGTAGAGCAAGGGACTGAAAATCCCTGTGTCGACAGTTCGACTCTGTCCTGAGGCACCATGCTGGTGTAGCTCAATTGGCAGAGCAGCTGATTTGTAATCAGCAGGTTGCGGGTTCGAGTCCCATCACCAGCTCCAACCGAAAAGGCCTGTCATGGAGGGGTTCCCGAGCGGCCAAAGGGGGCAGACTGTAAATCTGTTGTCTCAGACTTCGGTGGTTCGAATCCACCCCCCTCCACCATAAAAGTCAATCTGCGAGAGTGGCGGAATTGGCAGACGCGCTAGATTCAGGTTCTAGTGGGGTTAAAGCCGTGCAGGTTCAAGTCCTGTCTCTCGCACCATAATTGGCCCTAGAGATTAAGCTCTCTAGGGCTTTCTTTTGTTTCACGGTATGGTAAACATTCACCAAAATATGCTAAAATACGATTACTCATTCAATAGATCGGGAGTTGTACGATGGATAACAGTAATGAACCAAACGTTAAGCCGAAAATGAGCCGCAAACGCATCATCTTGCTGAGCATTCTTGCCGTAGCTTTGGTGCTGCTGGCAGTCGGCGGGGTTAAGGCATATCAGATCCTTTATCAACCGGAAGACCTCTTTGTCCATTCCACAATGGATCCGGCGTTGCTGGCAAGCCCCACGGCAGTGACTACACCCACACCGGAGCTCAAAACATCGGCAGGCGCAGTCAGCGCCGAGGCGACTGCAACGCCGACTATTGAGCCCACTGTAGAACCCACACCCGGCATAACGGAAAGCAAAGACATCGTGAACATTCTCCTGATCGGTATTGATCGAAGGTATGGTGTGGATGGCAACAACAAAGGTACGGCCGCAAGCCAAGGCACAGATCCTCATGCCGATGTGCAGATGATCGTGGCAATCAATTTCAAGGAGAAAAAGGTGGATCTCATTTCGCTGCCGCGAGACACATTCATTCACAACCCGCAGCTGATGGACGGCGTATACAAGATCAACGCAACATTCAATGTGGGCGGGGGCTTTGTGGCGAAAGACGGCGCCGGTTTTTTGAATGTGTGCAAAGGCGCGGAATATATGCTGGGCGGCATCCCGGTGGATTATTATTACGCGGTGGATTTCAACGCACTGGTGAAGATGGTGAATGCCATCGGTGGTGTGGACTATGCGGTGGAAGACCGAGCCTACAGCCGCGCCAGGAAGAAGGGTATGCAGCACATGTCCGGAGCTGATGTGTTGTATTATGTCCGTGTCCGAAAGGTCGGTCCGGCGCCGGGTGACCTCAACCGCATCAACCGGCAGAAGGATATGATGATCGCCATTTTCAAGCAATTGAAGGAAAAAGGCAAGCTCTCCATGGTGCCGGATTTGATCAACACAGCAAGAGATGAAGTCTATACGAACACAAACCTGGAGCAGACGATCGCGTTGGTCAATTTCGCCAAATCCATTGACCCGGCCAAAATCGGTATGCACTCCATGGTGGGGCCGTCGGCTGATGCTTGCCGGTGGCGTTGGTGCTTTACCGATCAGGAGAAACGCCAAAAGCTAATTAAGGATGTCTACGGCGTTGATGTGCCTGAGCAGGTGCGGTGCTCTGAAAAATATGCCCATTGGCTCATGAGTTATGGTTTTGACGGTATTGTGTATGTGAACACGGCAAAAAAACTTGTCGATGCTTATGAGAACAATCAGGCAGGGTTTACCGATGAGGAGCGGAAATCATATGATGAGTTGAAGGCATCCTTTATAAAGGCGCAGAAAGCATGGGAGGCAGCCTCGTTGTCCATGAAGAGCGGTGATAACCGCACACTGACAATTGCCAAGAAAGACCTGAAGGCCAAGGCCACGGCGTTTGCCAAGCTGGTAGCTTTCAAGGAAAAGCTGGACTGGACTTATTCTCAAAACTACTGGTGGCAGGAGCCCAGGATTAATAAGTTCCCTGTGGATTTCAACTGATCCTTATCATTCTATGGTTGTACAAAGCGGCGGCTGCATGATTGTAGCCGCCGTTTGTTTATCATGGGTAAATTACTTTGCCCAATCCAGCTGCGTCCATTGCTTCACGCACACGCCGTCTTCCCGGCAATAGAAGGTGTCCAGAGATTGCTTGCCCTTCTCAAACAGTGTTCGGGAGACTTGTGCTTTGCCTTCGGGGCCGGCTGTGTGCGTCTCTACCAGGATGTATTCCGTGTTTTGATCCGATGCGATTGTCTTCGGGAGCTTGCCTGGTGCATACTCGGTGCGGGCAAGGATGGCGTTGTTTTGGTCCATTTGGTATACCACGATCTTGCCTGGCGGATTCATCACTTGGATCGTAATCTTAATGGATGTATTGTACTCCTTGGTCTGACCATTCACTGTTGTTGTTAGTTTGGACTCCATTGTTTGTGACATGGTTGCGCCGTCCCCCTGATCTGCGCTGCTGCTAAGGCCGCTGCCGGTGGTGGCGTACACACTGCCGTCGTCACACTGATAGACCGGGTTAAAATAGTAGGTGCGTTCTCCTTCCAGTGCCGAGACGAATAGTGTGCCTTCCAGGCTCAGGCTATAGTTTGTTTCGCCTGCGTTGATGGCGGTCTTCCCGTCGCTGAATGAATCATCAGAGCTTGTTGCTGTATAATTGCTGTGCTCTTCCGTGGAGGGGATCTTCGTGACAAAATATGAAAATCCCTTCATGTCTGTAAAAGCGTACTGCTTAGTTTCAAATTTTTCGCCTGCATCATCGTTTGTGTGCGTCATCTTGACCAGCTTGGCATACAGTCGGCCTTGATATTTGCTGCGGTCACCGTCGATGTTGATCTCGCCATTGCTTCGGATCGTCAGGTGGTCATTCAAATAGGCTTCTGTATCAAACAAATCCAGATATTCCGTCGTCACCAGCACACCGATCAGCCTGTCCTCTCCGGCTGCTGTGCCGGTGTCGGGCTGAGCCAGCTGGCAGCCTGCCAGAGCGAGGATCATCAGTATCACCAGGCTGATAATAGCTATGCTCCGTTTATTCATCATCATCTTCCCCCAGGTTTCCGTCAAATTTCAAGATATCACCCACATCGCAGCCCAGGTGCCAGCAGATTTTGTTGATCGTGCCGAACCGCACGCCTTTGGCCTTGCCGCTGCGCAGGATGGAGAGGTTTGCCTCGGTGATGCCCACCAGCGCGCAAAGCTCCTTGGAGGTCATCCCCCGAGCCTTCAGCACATCCTCAAGGTGAACGCGTATCGCCATTTTTCACCTCTCAGATAAACATGTCGTTGTCGTCTTTGAGCTGCTTGTTCTCTGACACAAACCGGGCCAGAAGCAGCACGGCCAGCACAAAGGCGAGGGAGGTAAGCGGGATCTGCACGGTGCTGTTGATCACCAGCAGCGCTTTGGCAAACAGCAATTGCAGCAGGTTGAAGGCGAGTGATGCAATCGCTGTAGCTGCCAGAGCCATTCCGCACAGCCTTGACAGGCGGCTGGCTGCCGCCACACTTGCAGCCGAGTAGCGATCTGCCCTGAGTTCATCCAATAGCCGCAGGGCAGCAAAGATGATGAACACATCCAGCACATAGGGCAGCGCATTCAACATGAATTGAATTATCAGGAAACAATAGCTCAAACCGAGTTGACGCCCGCCCAAGGGTTCGCCGAATGTGCCTTGCAGCAGTTCGCTGCCAGCGTTTCCTGCTTGGAGAGACACAAAGGAATCCAGCAGATTGCCGAAGCACGAGCCGAAAGCCAGATAAACAAACAGCGCGCCCAGCAGCGCCAGCATCGCCGCCAGATACCGGAACAGCAGGCTTGTGTTTCCGCCGGAAAACAGCCGCAGCAATATCAGCACTGCATAAGCCACAACCACCGAGTAGATGGTTCCGCTGAGCACCGCCTTGCCAACGGGAATGGCTGCGGAGCTGCCAAACAACCAGGCGATGAGCGATGGATTAATCATCAGATACAGCACGCCAAACAGCGCCGCACTGAGAGCTACCAGCAGCCAGTCTTCCCGTTGCAATCTTCTTTGTCTCGTCCGCACAGCCATATAGACCAGAGGGGTAAGGCAGATCGCAGCATAAAGGGTAACGGCAGCGGCGTTGCCTGCCCAGCCGGAAAGCGACAGCGCCCGCAGCCCCAACCCGATCTGCTCGAAGGGGAAGGCTAGGGTGGTTGTATAGATGCTGGCGAAGGAGGCTTTCAACAATTGCAGTAATATGCAGAGCGCTGCTTCTGCTGCCAGGAGAAACCAAAGAGTTTTTCGTTTCATGTGCGCCTCGATTATTGTTTTGCAATAATTATATTCGGAGTATACTTCCTTGATTATTGTTTGTCAATAATTATTCGCACTTCCACTTTTCATGTACCTGCTGGCCTCTGATTTATGAATAGACATTCCGTCCTTTTTGCTGTATACCGGATATGATTCACAGAAGAAATAGGTGGGAGAGTGCTGCAATGGATTTTATCATACGAACTACAGAACCACAGGATTTCGATGCGGTTTAACCACTGTTCGAACAGCTTTGGCCCATCAAGTCCATTGACAGAGTCGCTCTGCGTTCTGTGTTTGTACGTGGCGCTGAGTCTGGGAGTGATGAGTTGTTTTGTGTGGTCACCGAAGGAAGGATTGTTGGTTTCTGCGCTTACGCGGTAGTAAACAACCTTTGGCAAGAAGGGCAAATTGCATATATCTATGCAATGGTTGTGGACGAAGCATTCCGTGGGCGAGGCCTTGGCACATCATTATTGGAGCATGTTATTGAGAATGCCAGGCGCGACGGCTTAAAGCGTGTGGAATTGGATTCGGGCTTTCCGAGAGAAAGCGCCCACGCGTTTTATCAAAAGCTAGGCTTCGAAAAGCGAGCTTTTTTATTCTCCTATACACTGTTGGCCTAATACGATAAGCAGGAGTGGATACGATGTCAATCACAAGAATCGCAGTGATCGGGGCTGGAGATATTTCGGATGTATATCTCAAGAACCTGACCCAATTGTATTCGGAGATATCTGTTGTTGGAATCTATAGCCGGACTGAGGAGCGCGCCAGAGCGCAGGCGGAGCGCTATGGAATTCCCAGGGTGTATGGCACACTGGAGGAGTTACTCCACGATCCTTCCACCAGTATCGTGTTGAACCTCACCCCGCCGCAGGAACACTTTGCGCTCTCGCTGAAGTGCCTGGAGGCTGGAAAGCACGTCTATACTGAGAAAGCGATGGCTGCGACCCTGGAGCAGGGCCGTGTTTTGCTCGAGACTGCCAGAAACAAACACCTGACCATTTGCGGGGCACCGGATACATTTCTTACTGCAGGATATCAAACCCTGCGGAAGCTTGTTGATGACGGCTGGATCGGTAAAGTTACAGGTGCTACGGTGTCGGTGATGCTGCGAGGGCATGAGGCGTGGCACAAGAATCCGGCTTTTTTCTACCGGGAGGGCGGCGGGCCGATGATGGATATGGGAGTTTACCCTCTTACAGCTTTGATCAATGTGTTTGGTAGTGTCGCATCGGTTGCGGGGATGTGCTCCATGGCGTTTGCAGAACGTATCATTACCTCCCAGCCGTTGTTTGGCACAAAAATCCAGGTGGAAACACCCACCCAGATCATGGGGCTCCTGCGGTTTGAGAACGGCGTGACTGCCAGCATCATCACGGGTTTTGACTCCTGCGCCGGGTTGCAGAATCAAATGATGATTTATGGCACACAGGGTGCGTTGAGGATGAGCGCTTATGGCGGTCCAGTATCGATTCTTCAACCAGACCGGGGAGAATTCCTTGAGATGCCGTTGTTGTTTCCATATCCCAAGCATGTTCACGGATTGGGTCTTGCCGACCAGGCTTCAGCGATTGAAAAGGGGCGAAGGCCTAGGGCCAGCGGTGAATTGATTCTGCATGTGCTCGAAGTAATGAAGGCGATTGAGCAGTCCGGGAACTCAGAGGCATTTGTTAAAATCGCATCCACGGTGGATCGCCCGGCGCTGATGAAAGAACCGTTTTTGCCTTATGTTCTGGACTAGTGTTGCAGGGATCTGATTTGTAATATTTTGCTTTTCGTGATATATTATTGCGAAATCCAAGGGCTTCCTTTAGTCCTTGTGCCTGACGAGGTATCGAAATGCCCGATCAAAAGCCCCTGCTGTTTGACGGCGCCATGGGCACCTATTTTGCCGAGCTGCGAAGCAGCGCAAAAGGCAATTGCGAGATGGCCAACCTGGAGGAGCCTGGCGTTGTGTTGCGCATCCACCGGGAATACATCGAGGCAGGTGCCGGCGCCATCCGCACCAACACCTTCGGGGCAAACACGGCCATGCTGGAGTGCGGCATGGCCGAAGTGCGGGCTGTGATTGAGGCCGGCTGGAAGCTGGCGCAGGAGGCCTCTGCCGGCAGGACGCTGGTCTTCGCAGATATTGGGCCGATCCCGGGCCTTGCGGTGGAGGATGCGGCGCGGGAGTATGAAGCGATTGTGGATCTCTTTCTGGCTTTGGGTGCGAAACACTTTGTGTTTGAGACGTTCGGCGAGCCGGACAGCGTGCGCACTGCTGCACGATATCTGAAAAGCAAGGCGCAAGATGCCTTTGTGCTGGCCCAATATGCTGTGGCACCAGATGGTTACTCACGGCTGGGCGTGCCCGGCCGCGAGATCAAGCGGGCGATGGAGAAGGAGGGGGCGGTGGATGCCTGGGGCTTCAACTGCCTGTCCGGCCCGATGTACCTGTTGGAATATATGACCGGGCTGGGCCCATCCACCAAGCCCATGTCGGCGATGCCCAACGGCGGCTACCCGATGCTTTCCGGTGGGCGCACTGTCTATTCCAACAGCCCGGAGTATTTCGCCGGTAAGCTGGAGCGATTTCGCGAGTTGGGTGTCGAGACCCTGGGTGGATGCTGCGGCACCACGCCTAGGCACATCGCAGCAGCGTCGGCGCTGTTGCGGGGGCCGGCGGAGCCTTATGCGCGGCAAACCCACCGCGCCCACCAGCAGGGTTACACTGCTCCTTTGGCCAATCCCTTCTGGGAGAAGCTTAAGCAGGGTGGCAAAGCCATTGCTGCCGAGGCCGATCCGCCCAATGACACCGCCATCTCCAGGGTGTTGGAAGGCGCTGCGGCGCTAGCCCGGGCCGGGGCGGACGCCATCACCGTGGCTGACAACCCGCTGGCCCGCGTTCGTGCGGACAGCTCCATGACGGCCTCGCTGATCTCCCGGCGCTGCGGCTGCCTGGTGCTGCCACATATCGCCTGCCGCGACCGTAACCTGAACGCGATCAAGTCGCTGCTCATCTCGTTGCACATTGAGGGGGTCCGCAATGTGCTGATCATCACCGGCGACCCGATTGCACAGGCGGATCGCAGCGAGGTAAAAGGTGTTTACAACTCCAACTCCGCCGTGATGGCCGGTTATGTGAAGAGCCTCAACGAAACGCTTTTTGCCGGCGATCCCTTTGTGATCGGCGCGGCGCTCAATGTGAACGCCCCCAACCTTGGGGCGGAGCTCATCAAAGCCGAGCGCAAGGTAAACAGCGGCGTGAGCTTTTTCCTCACACAGCCGCTGTTTTCCCCGGAATCGGTGGAAGCCTTGCGCCGGGCCAGAGATTCTCTGGATGCCAAGGTGCTCACCGGCCTTTTGCCGGTGGTCAGCCACCGCAACGCTGTGTTCCTCGCCAATGAGGTGCCGGGCATGCGCATTCCCGACGATGTGGTGGAGCGTTTCCGGGGCCTTGACCGCGAGCAGGGTGAGCAGTTGGGTCTCCAACTGGCCCTGGAGGCAGCAGATGGGATCATGCCACTTGTGGATGGATATTATGTTATCACGCCGGTGAACCGCTACCGGCTTGCAGCAAGTTTGATTCGTGAACTCAGGAGGAAGATCGATGATTCGAGTCGGTGAGAAATTGAATAGTTCCATTCCCGCCACCAGGGAATTACTGGCAAAACGCGACGGGGAAGGCCTGGCGGCGCTGGCACAAAAGCAACTGGATGCCGGTGCAGACCTTTTGGACCTGAACGCTTCGGTGTTCCTCTCCGAGGAACCGGAGCTGCTGGCCTGGGCTGTGCGCACCGTGCAACAGGCCACCGGGGCGCGTCTCATGATTGACTCACCAAACCCTGCTGCTGTGGCTGCGGCGCTTGCTGCGGACACGGTGGGCCGTGCTGTTGTCAATTCCGTGACGGCTGATCCTGCCCGCATCGCGGCGGTGGCGCCTCTGCTGGTGCAGCAAAAGGCTTCCGTCGTGGCGCTGTGCATGGGTGCTTCCGGCATCCCAACCACCGCCGAGGGCAGGTTGGAAGCGGCGGAACGGGCGCTGGAGGGTCTGGCCGTACACGGCATCCCGCAGAGCAAGGTATGGCTGGACCCGCTGGCCGAAGCCCTTGCCGCCAACTATGAGTCCGCCGCTGTCACGCTCAGGGCGATTGGTCTCATCCGTGCCAGGTTCCCGGAGGTTACCATTGTGTGCGGGCTTTCCAATGTTTCCTTCGGGCTGCCCCAGCGCAAGGCGATCAACAGCGCGTTTCTCATCGCGGCGGTGGCCGCTGGTCTCAACGCCGCCATTCTTGATCCTTCCGACCAGGCGCTTACGCAGGCCATCGCGGCGGCGGAGGCCGTGGCGGGGCTGGATGAGTATTGCCTGGAATACATCCGGTATTGCAGGGCGAAAAGTTGAGGGGCACATTACCAAATTCATACCGTATACTTGTCAGACTTGATGGAGGGGCTTATCATGGGAATCTGTGATAAGCCTATTGGAGGTTTAAAGATGAGATATATCGATTTGCGCAGCGATACAGTGACCCAGCCCACTGAGGAGATGCGCCGCCTGATGGCATCAGCACCGGTGGGTGACGACGTATATGGCGACGACCCCACGGCGGCTGAACTCGAACAGGCGGCCGCAGAGCTGCTGGGCAAGGAGGCTGGCCTTTTCGTGCCCAGCGGCACCTTCGGCAACCAGGTTTCGGTGATGGCCCACACTCGCCGGGGCGACGAGATTTTGCTGGATGACAGCTGCCACATCCTCTGGCATGAGGCCGGTGCCGCCGCGGTGCTCTCCTCCGTGCAGACACGGGGCTTTCAGGTGGATGGCCGAACCATTGACATAAGCCAGGTGGCAGCCCGCATCCGCAGTGATGACATCCATGAGCCACGCACTGGCCTCATCTGCCTGGAAAACGCCCGCTCTAACGGCATGGTGATCGGGCTGGAGAGCATGCGAGCTGTGAAGGCTCTGGCAGACGCCCACAAGATCCCTGTGCATCTGGATGGCGCGCGCCTGTTCAACGCCGCATTGTCACTCGGTGTGCCGGCCCGAGAGCTGGCTGCCTGCGCCGATTCGGTGATGGTGTGCCTTTCCAAGGGCCTCTGCGCGCCGGTGGGTTCTGTGGTTGTGGGAAACAGGGCGTTTATCGAGCGGGCGCGGCGCTGCCGCAAGCTCATGGGCGGCGGCATGCGCCAGGTGGGTGTGCTCTGCGCGGCGGGGCTTCATGCTCTCCGCCATATGGTGGAGAGACTCGCCGATGACCACGCGAATGCCCGCTATCTGGCTGGCAGGTTGGAAGAGATTGTGGGCGTTGAAGTAAACAGAGATTGCCTGGATATCAATATGGTGTTTATCACCCTCAGTGAGCCGGTTATCACTGGAGAAGCTCTCGTAAAGGGCTTGCTGGAGCGCGGGATCAAGATCAATGGCGGGCCGGGGCAATACCGGTTTGTGACCAACCATGACGTGACCCGCCCTGACATCGACACAGTGGTAAACGCGATCAAAGAGTTGATCACTAAATAGGCTTTTCGGTCAGCGTGTGGCTGGCGTGCTTGCTGGCTTTCCCGCGTGTCTGGGCCCTTTTCTTCGGTCGCCTCTCCGTTTTGCCCGGCTTCCATTGCGCACGGTGTCCGGCTTGGTGACCTTACTGTTACGTTGCTTCAGCATCGGCAGAGCCGGGCTTTGTGGCGGGAGCGCCTTCCAGGGCCAAGGCTGCCAGACCCGCTCGATGCCTAATGTAGCGGCAGCCACTGTCAACGAAATGATCGCAACCGCTGCCCAAAAGAGAATGTCACGAAAGGGCATCAGGACTGCCTTGAACAGGGATATCCAGCTTTGGCCGAAAAGCTCCGCTGCCAGGCTCACCGGGTAATAGCGCGCCGCCTCGCTCGCAAGATCCGTAGAAAGATAAGACGCGCATACTGCCCCGGCCGCCGCCAGCAGGCCATTGAGCGCAAGCACCGCCGCCAGCGTGGCATAGAACCCTTTTCTCTGGCGGATCCAGAGCAGATAAATGAGCCCAAGAAAGAGCGTAATGGCGGCGAGCGCCAGCCAGAACGCGTAGTCTGTTAGGCCGGCATAATGCCGCACCGGCCAAAGAGCATCTTCCAGGCCTTGGCCGTAACTCAAGTTCCATTCCGGTGTGAAGGGCATGAAGGCTGGAAAGTTTGGTTTGTCCGGCAGAAGTTCCCACACACCGTCCATCAGCAGATTGCTCACCACATCGTTCATGCCTTGAGCAAACTCTTTTGAGCCCTTCAGCACCGGCAGATTTCCGCCATAAAAAATATATCGGGCAATGTCCTGCCCGCTCTCCTCCAGCATCTTTGCGACCTGTTCGGGTGGCAGGGCATTGATGGCCAGGCGGTGGGCCTCCTGCCGGTCTCCGGTTCTGAGCACGATGGACGGCGCACGTTCCAGCACCGCGTCGGCCATCTTTTCCACCACCGCGTCACTGATAACCAGATAGGCTTGCAGGCCATCCTGACCATAAAACTCCGGCTCTAAAACGGTGAATCGCACCAGGGCGATAGCTTCCGCTGTCAGCATGGCGCAAAACAGCAATGTTGCCAAAACCACTGTGGCGATGATCTTCAGTGCCTTCATGCGATCACCTCCGGATCAATCGGAATCCTGCCATAGGTTGCAAACGAATCATATTCATATGATATCCAAAGCCCGGATTTGCAAACTCGCGCGGCATAGTATTGATTCGGGCAAACGAGCAGTGAGGGAACCATCGGGCATCTTTTGCCGTCTGAGCAATAGACGATTACAGGTGGATGCCCAAATGCGGATGTCCTCATTTATTGAAAAGTGTGCGTAAAATTTAAATAGCGCTCTTTTTCAGCATTCACAGGTAAGCCCAACCGTGTTAGAATATATTTTGATCGTATACACGAATCATTGCTGACCGGGGATGCAAATGAAGTTATTAAGAAGCATGAAGCAAACAATACTCCTCTTCACCGCTTTGGCTTTTGCCGTGTTGCCATTGGCTGGATGTGACAGCTTCCAGCTGCCCACCGCTCCGCCACAACAGACCAGCGACATCGTAACGGAAAGTCCTTCGGCAAGGCCGGCGGAGTCCTCCGCTACTCCAGAGGTTGATGTTACAGCTACGCCAGAGGCGACCGAAACGCCTACTGAGGAGCCGACGCCCACTGAGGAGCCGACGCCCACGGTAGCCCCCACTGAGGAGCCAACACCTATCCCGACGCCGAAGCCGACACCCACGCCCGCACCCACCGCCACGCCGGTGCCGAAAGGTCCGTGGAATGATGGGGACCGCTCCGACGTGAAGGTGACCAGATATTTCACAACCACACTGCCTGAGGGGCTGAAAAAGTCTTTGAAATATACCAAGTATCCGGCATACCTCAATTACTTTGTGGTGTTGAAATCCTCCGCCATCCGCGCACTTCCCAGTACTGGTGCGAGGTCTTTGAAAAGCGTCAAGCTTGCGCAGCGATATGAGCTGCTCGCCCAGGTGAAGGGGTCTGACGGCAAGTCTGACTGGTACCGTGTGCGTGTCGCTGACGGCGGTGCCGTGGGCTACATCCCGGCATTGGCTGGCACGCCTAAGTCTTTTCAGGTCAAGAAGGCATTCGACCGGATTCAAGCGTTGAAAAAGGTGACCGATCAGGAAGGCACCGTGCGCGTGAGCAATTATAAAAACAGGAATGGAAAGCCGCCGCTGATGCCAAACAAGAAGGATGTTGACTCCTTCGGCAATCTCCGTGACCAGGCGGCACCGGCCTATCTGGCAGCGGACAAAAACTCCTCATTTCGTTACGCTCCGGACGGCACAATTTGCCAGATGCTCGGCACCAAAGGCGACTTTATGCAGGTGTATATCCCGTCATTTGATGAGGTGCGCTACATCCCCTCAAGGTTTATCTATGGCACCAAAACCGACCAGATCAAGTCGCTGACCCAGGTGGCGGTGGTGGACCGCAAAAACCAGAACATCATGACCTTTGAGTTTATCAACGGTCACTGGGCGATTGTGTCCTTCTGCTTTGTTTCCACCGGGAAAACCGGCGGTTATTCCGACCCCACGCCTGTGGGTGACTTTATGGCCATTGAAAAGAAAAAGGCGGGTAAATACGGCATCGGCGAGTTCTGGTATCTGGCCGATGGGTATGATCCCGTCGCTGGAGAAATGAAGTTCGAAGGGTATGCTCCGTATGCCGTGCGCTTCACCGGCGGGGCTTACCTGCATGGCCTCCCCAGGGGTGTTTCCTACACCACAGACCCTGTCACCGGTGAAAGCAAGTTGGTGATGCCGGGGTCGCTTGTCAGTGAGAGCTACGGTACTTTCCTGGGTGTCCGGCCAGAATCGCACATGTGCGTGCGCAATTACTCCAGCCACGCCAAGTTTATGTGGCAGTGGTTCAAGGTCGGGTCCGGCTCGGTGATGGTGATCGAATAGCAAGAGCAAACGCCCCTCATTGGGATTCTTCCTGATGAGGGGCGTTTTTTGTGTTCCGAACATTGGATGTTCACCGAAATTCTGATAGAATGAGCCCATACCACAGATTGCACAGGGGAGGGAAATTGACCATGCACCAGCATTTTTATGCCCGTGGCAAAACACTACCGGAGGCATACCACCAAGCCCTGACGATCCTGGAAGAGCAAGGCGATGTGCTGCCATGCCCGGATTATAACACCACAATGAAGGAAACCGGTATGACCTTCTTTGTGGAGCAGGCTGCCGCTGAGCCCATGGTCAGCCGGTTATTTTGCGGTGGCCATTATGAATTGCAGCAATACAAAATGGAGATCCTCGATGGCATCTTGGACTTTAAGATCGGTGAGGGCAGCTGCTGGGAATACACCTACCATGACCGCTTTGCACGGCAATTGCCCTTCCTTTATGATGAGCTCAGGCGCAATCCCTTTTCCCGCCGGGCCGTGATGAACATCCGGGATTTTGAGGTTGACAGCAACAACGAACACCCGGCTTGCCTGCAGTCAATGCAGTTCATGATCCGCGATGGGGCGCTTCATATGATGGTGATGATGCGCAGCAATGATGCTGTGCAAGCTGCTTTTATGAACGCCTTCGCATTCATTTCTTTGCAGTGCAAGATTGCGAATGATCTGGGCGTGGCCGTGGGCACCTATACACACACGGCCCATTCCTTTCACGCCTATGAAAAGAGCTTTGACCTTCTGAAGAAATATGCCGGCGATATTGCCAGTAAATCCATCGAAGCGCTGACCTATGAGTATGAGGGTTTCTATCGTGATATGATGGAAGAAAGCATCCCGAAGATCCTGGAACAAGTGCGGAAGCTGAAAGAGAAGATGGGGTGAAGGGCTCCCATCTTCTCATGAATCCCGCAAGAACTCGCTGATTTCGCCAAACAATAGATCAAACTCCGGCTCCACGGTGCACACATGCCGGGAGTTTTCCAGCCATAACATCTTTCTATATGGTGAATTGACCGCCCCTTTCAGGATCAGATCGGGGCTATCCAGCCGCACGGTGTCATCTTTTCTTGGCTGCACAACCAGCAGTGGGCAACGAATGGCGGGCAGACCCCGTTCGGCCATGTGTGCCAGCCGAAGCAGATCTGGCACCTTGCGCACAGGTGTGACGGGGTACCCAATGTGATAAGCGTTTTCCCGCTCTTTTGTATCTTTTTCCGGATCCTCCGGCCAGCCCTGATAGCGCACAAACACGCCAAGCAGCCAGGAGTACTTTGCCAGGATGTTTTGCAGGCGCAAGGGTGCTGCAATGGAGACGGCAGCCTTTACCGGCAACTCGCTGGCCAGGATCAGCGCCAGGATGCCGCCCATGGAAAGGCCGGCCACGGAGATCTCGTTACAACGCTTGGCCAATGTGTTGAAGCTGTCGCGGCAGGCTTTCAGCCAGACAGACCAGTTTTGCCTCTCCATGTCTTCCACTGTGGTGCCGTGCCCTGGCAGCAGCACGCCCAGCACCGTGTAGCCCTCCCGATGCAACGCCTCGCCCAGCGGGCGCATTTGCGAGGGTGTGGCGGTGAAGCCATGGATTAGCAGTATGCCACGCCGGTCGCCTTCCAGCAGGAATTCACGGGCAAGCGGGTTATCAATGGGGCTGATCGTCGGTCGTTTCATTGCTTTATCCACCAATGCTCATGCTGCTACCAGTATATGCCGGGGCAGCGATGAATACAATGGCTCTTGCCCTGGGTCTTTGCAGCTGCTGTATAGAAGATGATGAAAAAAATCAAGCGGGCAAGCTTCCCCATGCGGTATGATATGGCCGAAGAGAGGGAATGCGCCATGGGAACCTATGATAACCTCCAGAAAGCAATTGAATTTATGGAAGCCAACTTGAAAGGCGACATTACGCTGGAGCAGATTGCATCTCGGGCCGGATACTCTGTTGCTCAATTCCACCGTGTGTTTACAGTGGTGGCCGGGTGTTCCGCAGCGGGCTACCTGCGAAGAAGGCGGTTGAGCCAGGCGATGGTCGATCTGATGACGGCGCGCGACGATATCCTCACGATCGCCCTGGCTTATGGCTTTGAATCCCACGAAGCATTCACGCGGGCATTTCGGGCTGCCTGGGGGCAGCCGCCCTCTGAGTTTCGTAAGTGCGGCGCACAACCATGTCTCTTCGAGAAAATCAACATCATCCGTATGAGGAAAGAAGGAGAACCAATTATGACCCCAAGTATTGTTTTAAAGGATCCCAAATCTTTAACCGGCATTTCCCGGCGCATGACACAGGGTGACAACCTACGCCAAGGCTTGATCGCCAAAACGCAAAAGGCGTTTATCGAGATGGCCCAAGGCATCCCAGGTCGTGTGAACCCCCATCTTTTTTATGCTGCCTACGATTACCTCCCGGAGGATTTGAGCAAGGATGACGATGACATTGCCTATACTTACTGGTTCTGTGTGGAGTCTTCAGGGGTGCCTCTTGATGGCATGGCCAAAAAGGAAATCCCGCGTGCCAAATATGCTGTCTTCGTCCATGACCCCAAGGCAAACACATTGAACGGCGAGGATATTGGTATGTCCCCCTATGATTACATCGACGGTGTATGGCTTCCCGGATCAGGTCTGGAGCTGGCTGGCACGCCGGATTATGAGGTGCATGACATCAGCACGGGTTTGGTTGAGATCAATGTGTCAATCAAGTAAGAAAGAGGGGGCGCCTGGCTGGCGCCCCCTTTCAACAATTGTTCGGTATGCCTTTGCTGATGGGCTAAGAAACCTTCTCGTCCCCCACGATCCTGCCGTCCTGTATGGTCACACGGCGGCACGCGGCGTCGGCCACGCTGCGGTCATGGGTGATCAACACCACGGTGTTGCCCTGCCGATGCAGCGCTTTCAAAAGGCAAAGCACTTCCATGCCGGTGTGGCTGTCCAGATTGCCTGTGGGTTCATCAGCCAGGATGAGGGAGGGTTCGGTGACCAGCGCCCGGGCGATGGCAACCCGCTGCTGCTGCCCGCCGGAAAGCTGGCTGGGCTTGTGATGCAGCCGTGAAGCCAAGCCCATTCGTGTGAGTGCTGCCGTAGCCCGATCCCTTCGCTCCTCCCAACTCACGTTTTGGTAGACCAGCGGCAATTCCACATTGTGCAGCGCGTCCAGTTTGTGCAGCAGGTTGAAACCCTGAAACACAAAACCCAGTTCCCGACTGCGCACGTCAGCCAGGGCGTCTCCGCTCAAGCTGGAGACCTCTCTGCCGCCCAGCAGGTAGCGCCCTGTAGACGGGCTGTCCAGGCATCCGATTACGTTCATCAGTGTGGATTTCCCGCTTCCCGAAGGCCCGATGATCGCCACAAACTCCCCTTTGTCAATCCGTAGGTTCACACCGTCCAGTGCGTTGATTTTTTCTCCGCCCATGTTATAGGTCTTGTAGACATCCGCAAGCTCAATCATATTACCATCACCGACAATAGTATGCCTTGCGCTGGACGGTGCAATGCGGGGATGACATATCTTTCTGAGGGCTTAGATCTTTTTGTGGTAAATGTGGCTTGAGCCAAAGATCACAAGGATTGAACCATAATCAGCAGCAAGTTGATGACATGACCACATCGGCATATGAAGAACCCCCACGGCGCGAGTCCATGGGGGCTGTTGAGTGCTATGTATTCGTTGAATCCTGAAATTTCTCCGACTATTCCTTCATGCGCGGCTCGCCCCTGGTGTAGACGGCCACATCCCAGTCAGCCCGGATACCGGCTTTGTAACACATCATGTAGGCGTTGTCATAGAAGTTCTTCAGCGCCGCCTCCAGGTCTTCCGTCTCTGACATCTTGACACCGCCTGATCCCTTGGCTTTGGAGGTGTATTTCTTCAGCTTGGATTGCAGCGTTGCCATTGCCGCATTTGTGCGGTCAATATAGGTTTGATTGTTCAGCTTTTTCTTATCGGCCGTCAGTTTCGCATCTGCGGTCATGATGCTCTTGATTTCCTCGATCCACGCCTCGCCTTGCAGCCATGCCCAATACATCCTTGCATTGGCGGCTGAGTACTTGCTTTGCTGCTTCACGGTCACGCCGTAGACATCCTTGATCAGCTTCACGCGCTTTGCCTGGTCGATGATCACATAGTTACGGTTGAAAATGCCATAGTTATAGGAGCCGGGCATCGTGCGCAGCGTGATCTTTTTCTGATCCAGATCCTTGCCGAACACGGCAAGGGCGGCAAGCTGTTCAAAGTTCATGTTGGTGAACACCTTACCCTGCATTGACAGCAGCATCTTGGGCACATCAAGTATTGTTGATTCATTTTGCAGTTTTTTAAAAACGGTCAGCAACATCCTTTTCTGACGGTCCACACGGTGCAGGTCACCAGCTTCTGAGGATTTGATGTCACCCTTGCGGATGCGACAATAGTCCAGCACACCCTGCCCGTTCATGTGCTGCTTTCCCTTTTTATAATGCCGGCCTTGAATGGAAAAGTCGATGTCCATATCATAATCCACACCGCCGATTGCGTCGGTGAGTTCTTTTACCACCGGCATAGTCACTGCGATGTAGTAGTTCACAGGGATGTTGCCGAGCATCACCTGGGCGCTCTTGCACACGTTCATAAACCCTTTGTTATTCATGCCACCGCCGGCTTCGAGCGCGAAGTTCATTTTGTACACACCGGTCAAGTTGGCGATTTTTGCATAACTGTCTCTCGGCAGGGAGATCATATCCACCTTTTTCTGCTTAAAGTTTATGGCCAGCACCAGCATCACGTCAGAGTTAAAGTCCTTGTTTACGTATTGCTTGGTGTTGCCTACACGCTCCGTGGAATAATCCACGCCAATCAGCAGCACATTGAGAGTATCTTTCATGATGGAGCTGTCAGCCTGGCTTGCCAGCTCGTCGTAGGGGCTGAGCGTAGGTGTTGGTGTCGGTTCCTCTGTGGGTTCCTCTGTTGGCTCCTCGGTGAGTTCCTCCGTCGGTTCCTCTGTGAGGTCGTTGGTCGGATCCTCCGTTGGTTCGTCAGTAATCGTATCTTCGGTTGGGGAGGGGGTTTGGTCGAAAAGCCCCATCTGATCGTTGGTGATGTTATGCCAGGTTGTGACGGCCCAAACGCCACCGCCAATCAACAGAAGCACAACAACCACGATGGAGCCCAGGATGATTCTTTTCTTGGTGAAAAATTCTTTCATGAGTAACTGCCTTTGCTGTTTATTTCATAAATCAACCATTATGAATTGTCATTGGCACAACAATATCCATAACCGCAATCAATTATATTACACTATTCTGGAAATTGCCTTTATAAGAATAACAGAAATAACTTTGTATAAATTGTGCCTTTAGCACAAAGAACCTATAGAATTATTGCGGTAATGTTACATATCTCATGTATTCACGGCGAATAAAACAAGCCTTCCGTTGCCCTTGAAGCGGAAGGCTTGTTGACTCCATTTTGTTCAGGTCATCGATGTTGATATCTCATTGTGGGAAATCATCTTCTCCAAGCCCGATCGAGCCAGCGTTGCCACCGGATACACCGATTGATACCGTCCACACCGAATAGGTTGTTCGCGTGGTTGTGAACTTGATTGAATCCTCAAAACGGCCATACTTCGGTTCTGAAATAAACTTCTTGGATGCCGAGTCATAGCTGCCGCCGATGGAGTAATATACCAAGTAGGTTCCGTCCTTAACCTTGATCTTGGGTGTCGTGGCTCCTGCGCGCACATAAACAGTGAGCAGAGGCACTTTGGGGCTGGATGTGCTTGCCAGGATGAAGATCGCATCGCTGTCACTGTAGCCGTTCTTCAACGTCAAGCGTCCATAACCGCTGTTCACCTTTTTCACTAGGAGCGCGCCGTTTGCCGGCCTTGTGATGACAACCACACGCATGGATTCTGAGAAGCCCCCCACGGCAACGGTGTATCTGCCGGCTTTTGCCTGCGATACCCTGAATACCACACTCTGCGTGCTGTTGGCTTCCACGGTGACTTCCTTCTCCTGGGCGGCTTTGCCGTTTATGTTTAGTACCACCTTGTATTTGCCCGGCATGTCTCCATCATTTTCCACGGTCACTGTGGCGGTAATGGCTTCCTTTGGTTTCGGATAAGTCTTGGAGAGTTTGAGGCCCGTCACCTCCACATTGGCCGGGGCGATCACAGTCACAGCCTTGTTTTCTCCTTCAAGCGCAAAGGTGTGATTGCCGCGTTCCTCCATCGTGAACTCCGCTTCCAGCACCTGCTCCTGGCCGGCCTCCACGGTGGTCTTCAGCACTTCCAGTTTACCGCCGTCCAGCGTCAGTTCTCCGCTGTACTCCCCGGGGAGCTCACCCATATTCTTTATCGTCGCTGTGACCTTCACCGATTCGCCAACCATAAGCTTCTCTGCGCTCAGCGTGAATCCTGTCAGCTTCAGCTCGGCGGGGCGATAAACAGTAAACTCCTTATCAACACCGCCAATGCTGGCCTTATGTTTGCCGGCAGGAAGCCCCTTAATGTCAAAGGTGACCGACTGGGGATCCTTGGATTCCAGCGTCAGGTCTTCCGTGTCGATTTCCTCACCGTCCACCAGCAACACGGCATGATAGTCTTTTGCACTGAGGATCCCCTTGTTTTCCAGTTCAACCTTTGCGGAAAACGGCTTTCCCAGTTCCGGTTTATCCATCGAGATGGCAATGGTATTGGCTTGAACATTGCTCCTCAGCAGAAAATAGGCGCCGGTGCCCAATCCAGCCAGAATCAGCAAGCCAAGCACCAGACCCACTGCCAGCAGCCAGCCCCAGTTCTTTGCAAAGAATCCCTTTTGTTTTGGTGAATTTGTTACCATCAATCCTGCTCTCCTTGATCAGAAGTTAGAGCAATGGCACTACGCGGTCAGCGCAGTGCCATTGACATCATACCTATTTCGGGAATTGGGTTGCATCTATTTTGGTGTATCCCTTGTTTGGCATATAGAAGGTGTACCAGTAATAGTCAAAATCCACGCTGTCTGGATATTTATAATACTCTGCGCTGTACAAGAATCGCCTGGAGGAAGAGTCGAAACTTCCGCCGCAGGTATAGTAGCCAATGTAATCGCTTGTGTTCTTTACGTAGAAGCGCATAACGTTCTGCCCAGCGCGCACATATACCGCCAGTACAGCAACCTTTGGGTTATCCCTCCTCGCCAGCACAAACATGACGTCCTTATCCTTGTAGTTGTTATACAGCTGCATATACCCAAGTCTGCTGTTCGTGTTGGTGGCTTTTACGCTTGAGATCAGGAACGTGCCGTTCTTCGGCCTGGTGATCACGACTACACGCATTGATTTGGTGCTGTCGCCGGACTTGATCGTGTAACTGCCCGCTTTTGATTTGGTCAGCGAGAATGACACATCCAGCGTACTCCCTGGTTCTACGGTAACGGATTGCTGTTGCTCGTCTGCGCCGTTCACATTCAGGACCACAGTATAGCTGCCGGCCAGATCACCGCTGTTTTTCACGGTAACCTTGGCGGTAACGGATTCGTTGGGCTTGGGGTATGTATTGGACAAGACGAGGTTTGTGACCTCGATGTGGGCGGGCGTCACTACATCGATTTTGCAGGTTTTGTTATCTACCGTGAGGGTGTGAGCACCGCGGTCATCGGCAGTAAATTCCACGTCAAGAACGATCTCCGCACCAGCCTCTACGGTGCCTTTTATAGCAGCTGTTTTTTTACCATCCAGCGCCAGTTCGCTCTCAAAATCGCCGGGCAGCTCTCCTGAGTTTTTTACAGTGACCTTCGCGATGGCGGGCTCACCCACAATAACAAGCTTTTCATCCACCTCGATGCCTACCACCGTGAATTTCGCTGGGAGATAGACGGTAAACTCCTCATCTTTTCCGGCGATGCTGAGTGTGTGTTTACCTGCGGCCAGCCCCTTAAGGTCAAAGGTAACCGTGCCGGATTCCTTTGAATCGAGGCTGATCTCGTCGGATCCGAAATCATTATTGTCCACAAGCAATGCTGCTTCGTAATCTGCACTCAGGAGGCCTTTGTTCTCAAGTTCCACTTTGGCACTCAGGGGTTTCCCATACTCTGGTTTATCCATAGACAAAACAATGGAGGTTGCCTGTACGTTGGTGCGCAGCAGAAAATAACCGCCTACGGCTACGCCTACCATCAGTAGACCCAACACAAGGCACCCTGCAAGCAGCAGGCCCCAGTACTTCGCAAAGAATCCTTTTTTCTTAGGCGGTTGGCTGATCATGGCTATGTCCTCCCCCATATGCAATAAGTGGAAACAATCTGATCAAAGTATACATCAATAGATTACAATGGGCAACTATTTGTGAATAATCTGTGAAGAGAGTATGGCATTCTGTCCGCATCCACAAACCGCGTCGCCGGTGGTATTCAAACGTATAATGCTCCTCTCGGATTGATGTGTTTGGCGTTTGCTCCTACTTCCATGATTTGCCAGAAAGTTTTGTAGAGGATATACTAGATTTGATGCGTATCCTGTCCGGTGTTGTCTGGAATACTGAGAATAATCGTGAAAAGGAGATGCCAACATGGAAATTGCAGACATTCATGCCAGAGAAATATTGGATTCCCGCGGCAACCCCACCGTGGAGGCTGACGTGATCCTGGCAGACGGCTCGGCGGGCCGTGCGGCGGCGCCGTCCGGCGCATCCACCGGGGCCTTTGAGGTGCTGGAGCTGAGAGACAAAGACAAAAAACGCTATCGTGGCCTGGGCGTGCGCAAGGCCGTGGAAAATGTAAACACAACGATCGCCGAAGAGTTGACTGGCATGGACGCTTCCGACCAGACAGCCATCGACAGACTGCTGCTGGAGTTGGACGGCACGGAGAATAAAAGTGCATTGGGCGCCAACGCGATGCTGGCGGTGTCGTTGGCCGTGGCCAATGCGGCAGCCAACTCGCTGGAGCTGTCTCTTTACCGCTACCTGGGCGGCACCAACGCCAAGGTGCTGCCCGCACCGATGATGAACATTCTAAACGGCGGCGCTCACGCTGACAATGGGCTGGACATCCAGGAATTCATGGTCGTGCCGATCGGCGCGAAGAGCTTCTCTGAAGCGCTTCGCATGGGGTCGGAGGTGTACCACAGCCTGAAGGGCATCCTGGCCAAAAGGGGTCTGGTTACCGCAGTGGGTGACGAGGGTGGGTTTGCGCCCAGGCTTGAGAACAACCGGGCAGCGTTGGAGCTCATTATGGAGGCCATCGGCGAGGCAGGCTTTAAGCCTGGTGAGCACTTTTCCGTCTCGCTGGATGTGGCGGCGTCAGAATTTTTTGAAAACGGCGTTTATACGATGAAGGCAGAGGGCCGCAGTCTTAACGCCGGCGAAATGGTGGACTACATCGAAGCGCTAGTGCGCGATTTCCCGATCCTTTCCGTGGAGGATGGCCTTGCGGAGGATGACTGGGAGGGCTGGCGTGAAATGACCGCGCGGCTGGGCTCCCGGGTGAAGCTGGTCGGCGACGACCTGTTTGTGACCAACCCGGTCCGCCTTACCAAGGGTATCTGGGAAAAGTGCGGCAACGCCATTTTGATCAAGCTCAATCAGATCGGCACGCTCACCGAGACGCTGGATTGCATTGAGGTTGCCAAGCGGGCCGGCTTTGTTCCTGTTGTTTCCCACCGCAGCGGCGAGACCGAGGATGTGACGATCGCCCATTTGGCCGTCGCTGTGAACGCGGGGCTCATCAAGACCGGCGCGCCGGCCCGCACCGAGCGGGTGGCCAAATACAACGAATTGCTTCGCATCCAGGAGGAACTGGGCGATTCGGCAAGGTACTTCAAGTTATAGACAACTCGGCGTAATGCAACACAAGGGAGGGCAAATGCCCTCTCTTTTTTCTTTTGGGCAAGATCGGAGAAGTATTTGTGTTGACCGCACTGGTCAAAACCCTATTGACCACACTGGTCAACGGTGCTACAATCAGCCTATGATGCATCATAATCAGTAGGGAGTGGTGGTTTGTATTCGAAGTTTGAAAGCCTGGAGGAGGACAAGCGGCAGCGGATACTCAACGCTGCGATGAAGGAATTCGCGGCCAAGGGGTATGACCATGCCTCAACAAACCGGATCGTGGAAAGCGCCGGCATTGCCAAGGGCTTGCTATTCCATTATTTCAAAAGCAAGAAGCAGCTGTTCCTGTATTTGTATGACCATTGCTTGGACCTGGCGGTGAAGGAGATCACGACAAAAATCGACTACTCGGAAAAGGATTTTTTCTCCCGCATGCTTCAGGCGCAGCGGGTGAAGATGGAGCTGATCAGCGTTTATCCCGATATCATGGATTTTCTCAAGAATGCCTATCTTGATGAATCGGCAGTGGTGCGAAAGGATCTGGATGAGCGAAAGGCCGGGCTGATGCTCGCCAATTTCCAGAAGGCCTTTGAAGACATCGACAGTTCGCCTTTCCGCAAGGATCTGGACGTCGGCCTGGTCATCAAGACCGTCGCCTGGGCGTATGAGGGCTTCGCCAATACCTTTATGGACAGGCTTCGGCACATGGATACCTTCCAGATCGATTATGAACCTCTTTTCAAGGCTTCAGAGGAATATACGAATTTCTTAAAAAAGTGTTTTTATCAATAATCTCACAGGAGGGACAGGCTATGAGCGTCATTGAGATCAAGAATCTGAAGAAGTATTACGGTAAGTCCCGGGGCATTGAGGATGTCAGTTTTCATGTGGAGCAGGGCGAGATCTTCGGCTTCATCGGCCCAAACGGCGCCGGTAAGTCCACGACGATCCGCACGCTGCTGGCATTGATCCACCCCGCCTCCGGCAGCGCTACAATCTTTGGGAAGGATTGCATCCGTGATGCCAGGGAGATCGCAAAGGATGTGGGTTATTTGCCCAGTGAGGTGTTTTATTACGACGGCATGCGCGTGATTGACCTGTTGAAATACTCGGCAAGCTTTTATCACAAGGACTGCACCGCGCGCATCAAGGAACTGGCCGGAGTGCTGGAGCTGGACCTGAAGCGGAAGATCGACGACCTTTCCTTCGGCAACAAAAAGAAGGTCGGGATCATTCAGGGCCTGATCCACGAGCCCAAGCTCATCATCCTGGATGAGCCCAGCACCGGCCTGGATCCGCTCATGCAGCAAAGGTTCTTTGAGCTGCTGCGTGATGAAAACAAAAAGGGAGCCACGATCCTCTTCTCGTCGCACATCTTGAGTGAAGTGCAAAAGATGTGCGGCCGTGTGGCAATCATCAAGGAGGGCCGTATCATCAGTATTGACACAATCAGCGCCCTGAAGGAAAACAGCTATAAGAAGATCTCACTTGATCTGCCCTCGCCCGCCGACCGGGCAGCCTTTGCTTTCGATGGCGTCACAAGCCTGGAGATCAAAGACGCATCGGTGAGCTTCATCTACCGCGGCAATGTGAACACCATCATGAGGAAGCTTTCGGCGATGGAGTTGGCCAATGTTTCCATCAGCGAGCCGGATCTCGAAGAGATCTTCCTGCATTATTACCGGTAAGGGGGGGAGGGCAATGAATATCTATCTTCATGAGCTCCGGTCCTACCGGAAGAATACGTTCATCTGGATCGTGGCATTGTGTGCGGCGACTGCGTTTCTGTTTCTGATGTATCCCGCCTTTGCGAGCAACGCCGGTGAGGTAACCAAAGCCTTTGAGCGGTATCCCAAGGCTATCCAGGCTGCATTCAGCTTCGACATCAACCATATCAACACGGTGCCGGGGTTCTACTCCTTCATTATCACGTTCCTGATGATTTGCGGGGCAATCCAGGGCATGAACCTTGGCATCTCCGTTATTGCCAAGGAAACCACTGGCAAGACCGCTGACTTCCTGCTGACCAAGCCCATTTCGCGGCAAACGGTAATCACCGCCAAGCTGCTAGCTGTGTTTACTTACATCGTGGTTACCAGCGCTATTTATCTTGCTGTCACCACGGCTGCAGCCACCTCTGCGGCCAGGGTTGTGAACCAGGATTTTGATCAAACCAAATTCCTCATGATGTCGCTGTCGTTCTTCTTCCTGCAGGTCATCTTTATGGCGATGGGGTTCATCATGGCGGTCATTCTCCCAAAGATCAAGTCAGTGCTGCCCGTATCCCTGAGCACCGTGTTCGGTTTCTTTATTATCGGCACAGTGGCTGCTACCCTGGATCTGAAGGACATGTATTTCTTGTCACCGTTCAAGTATTTCGATTCGGTGCAAATCCTGCGCAATTCAACTTATGAGGCATCCTACGGGATCGTCGCAATTGGCATCGTGGTGCTTTCCATCGTTGCCAGCTACCTGCTCTACTCCAAAAAAGACATCCATGCCGCGTAGGGAGGGAAGGATATGAACATTTATCGAAGGGAAATCAGGGCAAACCTGCGGTCGCTCATCTTGTGGAGCTTGGGCATGTTCCTTTTCATCTATGCCAGCATGACCAAATATTCGGCACTCGCCGCTCCCGGTGATGGCGGCCAGGCTGCAGCCGACATCATGGGTGGTCTGCCGCTGGCGTTGCAGGCGATGTTCGGGGTGGGTCAGCTGGATTTCCAGAAGGCCAGCGGCTTTTGGGGGATGATTGTGCCGTACCTGATGCTGATGGCAGCGATTCATGCCTCGATGCTGGGCGCGGTGATCCTAAGCAAAGAGGAGCGCGATAGGACGTCGGAGTTCCTCTATGTGAAGCCCGCCACGCGGCCTCAGATCATGACTGCCAAGCTGCTTGCTGCGCTCACTTGCGTGCTGGCGTTGTTTCTTGTCACATGGGGTTGCTCTGCGGGGCTAGTGGCGCAGTTCGGCCACGGGGAAGACGCCGGCAGCGCCATCGCCACACAAATGCTTGGGTTCCTGCTGGTGCAGCTGGTGTTTCTGTCGCTGGGCTTTGCGGCAGCCGCTGTATTGAACCGGCCTAAGGCATCCACCGGCATCGCAACCGGCGTCATGCTGGCCGCCTATCTGCTCTCCATCGCCATCACCGTGAACCGTGCGCCCGTTGCAGATGCTGTCACAGAAAAAGCTGTGGTCACCGGCAGCCTGGACTGGCTGATGTCATTCACGCCGTTTGAATACTTTGACCCAAAGAAGATCATTGGCAGCGGGGCGGGCCTGGACCCGTGGTTTGTCGTGCTTTCGGTCGTTCTCATGGGCTTGTTCTTGTTGGCCGCTTATGCTATCTTCCGCCGCAGGGACCTGAAGGTCTAGCCTTACCCGGCATCGCGTGATAAAAACTCTTCGCTTTCCACTGTGTCAAACCTTTCCCCTCAGGCGTAAGATGGAGTATCCGTCTTGAGGGGTGGTGTCACCGTGTTCAGGCCGTTTGGAAAAGTATGCTGGCCCTATAAGCGCTTGCTCGGTTGGGCATTGATTGCGTTGGGGCTGATCCTGTTGCTGACATTCGTGCCCCTGTACATATGGTTGGCGATTGTGGGCATTGTGTTTGTGATCGTGGGGGTTATCTTGTCCCGCTGCTGAGCGAGTATGAAAAAGCGCCGCCCGATGCAATCGGGCGGCGCTTGAGGCTGCAAACGAAACTTCAGATGGAGACGTTGCGCTGAACCTTGCCGGAACGCAAGCAGCGAGTGCAAACGTAAACACGCTGGGGCGCGCCGTTCACAATCGCGCGCACGCGCTGGATGTTGGGCTTCCATGTGCGCTTTGTCGCGATATGGGAATGGCTGACGCTGTTGCCGTGAACGCTTGTCTTTTCGCAGTACTGACACTTGTATGCCATGTATTACACCTCCTTTATGGAGTCTTCTATGCAAAGCAAAAGCTATTTTATCATTGTGCGGGGCTGTTGGCAAGGGTTTTTCTGCATAAATTCCATAGATTTGATTATTGGCACAGGTCAATCCCCAACCCGCCCTATCTTTCAAAACACAAACAACTGATGCTGTGCCTGCGGTCTCTGGCAAAAATGGTCATATAAAAATGATACAATAGGAAACGGATTTATGCAATCTACTTCTCTTTGTGGGTTTTGCAGAGAGATTTACACGGTCTTTGCAGATAATACATAAAGCTCTGTTGATTGCGTTTCTTGAGAAATATCGTCGTTTCCTGTATAATTCCCATGGCGCGGGCGCCGCAATCAGGCAAGACGGGGGAGTGCACCAATGACGGATGCAGTGAAGGCCTTTATGTCCGAACACCTTGGCGTAGTTGGTATGGCCGGGTGCGAGAGTTTGTCGCGGCGAGTCAACAGTTACCTGTGCGAGTGGCGGGGCGTGACACCGGCACAAAACGGCAGCGGCCGTCAGGGCTTCTTGATCCCGACAGCTTGCCCCCGATTTGGCAGCGGCGAGGGGAAGGGACTGATCAAGCACACCATACGAGGCTATGATCTGTTCATCATCAGCGATGTGTTTAACTATGGCGTGACATACCGCATGTATGACATGACCGTACCGATGAGCCCTGACGAGCACTACCAGGACCTGAAACGCGTGATCGCCGCTTGCGGCGGCAAGGCCAAGCGCATCAACGTGATCATGCCCATGCTCTATGAAGGCCGGCAGCACCGCAGATCGTCCCGCGAATCTCTGGACAGTGCGTTGGCCCTTCAGGAACTGGTCAATATGGGTGTGGAAAACATCATTACATTTGACGCCCACGATCCCCGCATCCAAAATGCCATCCCGCTGCATGGCTTTGAAAATGTGAAGCCCACGTATCAAATGTTGAAGGCGCTGGTTCGCCATGTGCCCGATATCCAGATCAATCGTGACAACCTGATGATCATTTCTCCTGACGAAGGCGCGATGAGCCGCTGCATCTATTACTCCTCAGTGCTCGGTGTGGATCTGGGCATGTTTTACAAGCGCAGGAATTACGCCGTCATCATCAATGGCCGCAACCCCATTGAGGCCCACGAGTATCTGGGTAATTCGGTGGAGGGAAAGGATGTGATCGTTGTGGACGACATCATATCCTCCGGCGACTCGATGCTGGAT
>JAEZSE010000041.1 GCA_023421955.1 Bacillota bacterium | reverse complement strand
CTATGAGGTGGTCGGGATTGCGCCCACGCTGCAAACCGCCATCGCCGCACTGCGAAAGGGCGGGGCGCTCACACTGGTCGGCAACCTAAAGCCCGTGGTGGATTTCCCGCTCCAGCAGGTGGTGACGCGCCAGCTGTCGCTTTATGGGTCCTGCGCATCTGCGGGGGAATATCCCGATTGCCTGGATCTGATCGCAAATGGCAAGGTGGATGTGGATTCCTTCATCAGCGCCGTGGCCCCGCTTGCCGAGGGCCAATCCTGGTTTGAGCGGCTGCAACGCAGCGAGCCCGGCTTGATGAAAGTGATCCTCCGGCCATAAAACACAAGGGAGAGCATTGGGATGAACAGAGTCAAAACAGCAATCATCGGCTGCGGAAAAGTGGGCCACATGCACGCCAAGGCGCTTGCAAGCCTCCCCGAGTCGGTTTTCACCGCCGTATGTGACAGCGACATCGGCAGGGCAAAGGCATTTGGCGAGCAGTATGGCGTGAAGGCCTATACCAGCATTGAGGAAATGGCTGCAGGCGCCGGTGTGGAGGCAGTAAGCATCTGCACCCCCCACCCCATCCACGCAGGCGCGGCCATCCGCGCGGCGGAGGCCAAGCTCCATGTGCTGGTGGAAAAGCCGCTGGCTTCGTCACTGGAGGACTGCGATAGGATGATCGGAGCCGCCGCCAAAAACGGCGTAACGTTGGGCACCGTTTGCCAAAGAAGGTTCTACGCACCAGTGATGAGGATCCGCAAGGCGATTGACGAGGGAAAGATCGGGCGGCCGATCCTCGGCACGGTGAACATGCTGGGCTGGCGGGACGAGGCCTATTATCAAAGCGACCCATGGCGCGGCACCTGGAAAGGCGAAGGCGGCGGGGTGCTGGTAAACCAGGCGCCCCATCAGCTGGACCTGCTGCAATGGTTCATGGGGCCGATTGACGAATTGTACGGCTGCTGGACCAACCTCAACCACCCGTATATAGAAGTTGAGGACACTGCCGTGGCCGTGATCCGGTTCAAAAACGGCGGCGTGGGCAACATCGTCGTAAGCAACAGCCAGAACCCGGCGCTCTACGGCAAAGTGCACGTCCACGGCGAAAACGGGGCATCCGTCGGCGTGCAGACCGACGGCGGCGCCATGTTCATCGCCGGCATGTCCAACATCCTGGAGCCGCCGGTCAATGACCTTTGGACTGTCCGCGGTGAGGAGCACCTGCTGGATCAATGGAAGCAGGAGGACTCGGCGTTTTTCCACAGTGTGGACCCAATGCAGTATTACCACGAGCGGCAGATTGAGGATTTCCTGCGGGCCATCCAGAGCGGCACCAAGCCGCTGCTCGACGGGCAGGAAGGCCGCAAGACCGTGGAGCTGTTCACAGCGATCTATCGATCCACAAGGGATCGGGCGGTTATCAAATTCCCCCTCGTGCCTGAGAATCAGGAGGATTTTGACGGCAGGCTGAAAAGGGGAGTTTGAGCATGAACTTGAGAAAACTTGGTCAATCGGGCATTTCTGTACACCCCATCGGTATCGGCTGCTGGGCTTATGGCGGCGGCGGTTACTGGGGGGCGCAAAGCCAGCAGGACGTGGACAACGTTGTGCACGCCGCGCTGGACAAGGGCACTTTCCTGTTTGACACAGCGGAAATGTACAACGACGGCGCCAGCGAAGTAGCCCTCGGCCTGGCACTGAAGGGCAGGCGCGACGAAGCGGTGCTCTGCTCCAAGATCAGCCCGTCCAACGCAAGGCCCGCAGACCTCAGGGCCCACTGCGAAGCCAGCCTCAAGCGACTGGGCACTGATTACCTGGATATCTATATGCTGCATTGGCCGATCTCCCCGAAGTCGATCCAGCATTTCACAGACAATCCAGAGATCATTGCCAATCCGCCCTCTGTGCCCGATGCCTTTGACACGCTGATGGCCCTCCGCAAAGAAGGCAAGATCCGCGAGATCGGCGTGAGCAACTTCGGTGTGCAGCAGATGAAGGAGGCCCTCGCCACCGGTGCTGTGATCACCGTGAATGAGCTGCCCTACAATCTGGTTTCCCGGGCAATCGAGAAAGAGATTGCGCCCTTTTGCCAGACTAACGGCATCACCATGGTCGCCTCGATGGCGTTGCAGCAGGGTTTACTCGCCGGTGTTTATGCAACTGTGGAGGAGGTACGGCCCCATCAAGCCCACTCCCGCCACTTTGCACAGGAGCGCGGCCAGGGCACATCCCGCCATTACGAGCAGGGTGCAGAGGCGGAGGTGTTTGAGGTGGTGGCACAGGTGCGGCAGACCGCGCAGGAGCTGGGTGTTTCGATGGCGCAGCTCTCCATTGCATGGGCGCTGGCCAAACCCGGGATTGGCTGCGCGCTGGTGGGCGCCCGAAAGGTGCATCAACTCCTCGAGAACCTGGCCGCGGCCGATCTTGTTTTGCCCGATGCTGTCATCCGAAAGCTGGATGAAGCCAGCGAGCCCGTGCTACAAAAGCTGGGCTACAACCCGGACTATTATGAAAACTCCGCCCACGGCAGGGTCCGGTAAGTTTATAAGCGATCAAAAAGGCGGCTGATTCCATCAGCCGCCTTTTGTAATTTACATATATGCAGCAGATGATATAATGGCTATACACACACCCGCGGAGAAATGCCGATGTATAAAGCGATACTCGTAGACGACGAAGAGGAAGTCCGCTCCGGAATCGCCACCATCATCGATTGGGGAAAGTCTGGTTTTTTCGTGCCCCGCCAGGCAGAGAATGGCCGCGAGGCGCTGGACTTGATTGAGGAAGATGTGCCGGATGTGGTGATCACCGACATCACGATGCCGCTGATGAACGGCCTGGAGCTGGCCTCTGTGATTCGGGAACGGTTCCCCACAGTGAAAACGGCGATCCTGACCGGCTTTGACGATTTCAGGTTTGCCCAGCAGGCCATCCATTATGGCGTGGCGGAGTATCTGCTCAAACCGGTGCTGCCAAGCGACATTGACAGCCTGCTGGCAAAGCTGAAAACCCAGCTGGACAATGAGGCCGCAGAGAGGGAGGACATGGACAGGCTGCGGAGCGTGTATCAGGCCGCGCAGCCGATCCTCCGCGAGAAATACCTCTCCTCACTGGTGTGCGGCAGCGCCGGAACCCACCGGCCATGGGAGGGGTCGCCCGATCTGCGCGTGAACCTGCATGGCGGCCCGATCTCAGCGGCAGCCATCCGGGTGGATGACCCGATCCCGGAGGGCAGCGCCTTTGCCGGCGTCAACAGCGCCCTTGCCCCTATCGCGGTGCTGGACACCGCCAGAGATGTGTTGAACAGGCTCGGAGCCGGAGAGGCCTTTTTACACGAGGGATCGGTGGCAGTGCTGCTGGGGTTTGACCAGGAAACCCCGCAGGCGGTGGAAAACAAGGTGATCCAGGTGCTGGAAGAGATCCGCCAGACGGTGGAGAAATTCCACAAATTCACTGTGACCATCGGGCTGGGAGGGGTCATATCCGCGCCGGACCGCATTCGGGAGTGTTATGGCGCGGCGCTAACGGCTCTGGAATACCGCATTGTGACCGGCGGCAACCGCGTGATCTGCCACAGGGACATTGAGCTCGGGCCTGCAGAAACACTATCCTTTGACGAGGGCCGGGAGCGCGTGTTTGCATCTCTGCTGAAATTTGGCAGCGCCAAGGAAGTCACCGATGGCATCGACTTGCAGTTTCATGATCTTTCGCAGATGCGGGCAGCCCCCACGGATCAGCGCCTTTTCTTTTTGGAGCTGTTTGCCGCCATTGCCCGTGTCGCGAGGGCCTACGGGCTGGAGCCTCAAGATATGCTGGGCGCCGGCCAGGACCCCTACGCCCAGCTCACCGGTCTGGACACACCTGAAAAGGCAAGGAAGTGGTTCACTGCCCTGAGCCTGGCGATCAACCGCCGTATCCGGGGGATCCACCAGGCCTCCGGCAAGTCGATCCTGGGCAAGGCAAGGGAATACATCCAGGCCCATTACGCCGATGATGACCTGACCGCACAGAAGCTGGCCGACCACCTGCACATTAGCGCCAGCTACCTCAACATGATCTTCAAAAAAGAAGCCGGAGAATCCTTCCTCAAGCACCTGGTGCGCGTGAGGCTGGAGGCAGCGTCCAGCTTGCTTGCCGGTTCCGACCTCAAAACAGCCGAGATCGCCGAGCGCATCGGCTATCCGGACATCAATTATTTCAGTTACTTTTTCAAGAAGCATTATGGCGTATCCCCCAGGGAATACCGCAACCAAATGAAAGCGAAACGGGACAATGAGCCATAACCAGAAAGGCGCAAAGCTCTCCCGCATGCTAAAGGCGCTCCAGCACGGCAGCGTGCGAATGGGCAGCATACAGACGGTGATCATCCTGTCGTTCACGGCGGTGGCGGCGCTGGCAATGATGCTGCTGAGCGGTGTGCTCTACAGCGTGTTTTCAGCCGGCGCCGAGCGGAATGCCGCCACCAGCTCCCAGCAATTACTGGACCAGGTGAGCCTGAACCTGGAGAATTATATCACCGGCATGTCACAGATTTCAGAGACCATCTGCGGCCGCCTGAGCCAAAACTCCGATGACAGCCGCGACCGCCTGGAGTACCTGCTGGAGACCACCGCCTCCATCCGCGAGGACATCGTTTCCATGGCCGTGTATGACCGCTCCGGCAATGTGCTGGTGAGCAACCCCGCCGGTGGTTATGATGAAACATTCCGGGTGGCGGAGCAGGAGTGGTTTCAAAAGGCTGTGAGCGACCCGGGAGACTACATTTATCTTCCCCCCCACGTGGAGAGGATCTATGAGGGCACCCGGCCGTGGGTGGTGTCGCTGTGCAGGGGTGTGACGGCAGAAGGCCCCAATGGCCCGGAACCTTTCGTGGTGATCGTGAACATGAACTTCAGCACGATCGAGCAGCTCTGCAGCAAGGTGAGCCTGGGCACCAGGGGCTACATTTACATTGTGGACCCAATGGGCAACATCATCTATCACCCCCAGCAGCAGCTGCTCTATCTTGGGCTGAAAACAGAAAACATCCAGGACACGCTGGACCGTTCGCCCGGCTCCCATGTGGAATTGTTTCAGGGCGAGCGGCGGGTGCTCACCATCAAGGACATGGCCTTTACGCACTGGAAGATCACCGGCATCAGCTATGTGAACGAGCTGGTGGCAGACAGGGTCTATCTGGGCAACTCCATCCTGGCCATCGCGCTGGTGGTGCTGGTGCTGGAGGTGGCTGCGTCGTTGTTCATCTCCAAGAGGATCACAAGGCCGATCATCCGCCTGGAAGACCAGATGAAGAAGGTGGAGAGCGGCAATTTTGACATCCGTGTGGAGGAGGAAGGCGAAGATGAGGTCAAACGCCTTTCCAGGACCTTCAACCTGATGATCGCCAGGATCCGGCAATTGATGGAGCAAAACATCCAGGAGCAGGAGGAGATCCGCAAAAGCGAGCTCAAGGCGCTGCAGGCGCAGATCAACCCCCATTTCCTCTACAATACGCTGGATTCCATCGTGTGGATGAACGAAAACAGGAAATATGAGGGCGTCACGGTGATGGTGAACGCGCTGGCCAAGCTCTTCCGCATCAGCATCAGCAAGGGCAATGAGGTGATCACCGTGGCCGACGAGCTGGAGCATGCCCGAAGCTATATGACGATCCAGCAAATCCGCTATAAGAACAAATTCGACTACAGCATCCAGGCAGACCCCTGTGTGCTGGGCATGCGCACGCTCAAGCTGGTATTGCAGCCGATATTAGAAAACGCCATCTACCATGGCGTGGCCAACCTGCAGGAGAAGGGTACCATCCGGATCGGCGCTGAGCTTTCCGGCGGCGCGATCGTGTTTCAGGTGGCGGACAATGGCTACGGGATCAAGCCCGAAGCGCTGAAAGGCATCCTGAAACGGGAGCCGAAGAACGAGCAAAGCTCGGTGGGCTTGAAAAATGTGAATGAGCGGATCCGGTTGTATTACGGAGAGGAGTATGGCATCGAGATTTACAGCGAATTGGAAGTGGGGACCACCGTGCGCATCCGCGTCCCCGCGAACCAATGAAAGGAGGGCGATTGGGATGTCCGCTGCGAAGAGAGTGTTTCTGGCCCTGCTGCTTGCCGCCTGTTATGCGGTCACTGCCGGGTGCTCTGCCAAAAGTGATGACAAGAAGAACGAAGCCATCACCATCCAGGTGATCGTGAAAAAGACCGATGCCGATTTCTGGAAAGTGGTGCGGATGGGCACCCAGGCCGCGAGCCAGGAGTTCAATGTGACAGTGAACTTCACCGGGCCGACCGACGAACAGGACATCGAGGGGCAGATCGGCATGGTCAACGACGCCGTGGCCGCCCGTGCAGACGCCATCGTGCTGGCCGCCTGCGACTACAACAGGCTGGTGGACGCAGTGAACCGGGCAGTGGAAGCAGGCATCCCGGTGATCGTGATCGACTCGGATGTGAACACCAACCGCACCAATGGGTTTGTGGGCACTGACAACGTGGATGCCGGCCGGAGGCTGGGCGACACGCTGGTGGAAAAGGTGGGGCGGCAGTGCAAGGTGGCCGTCATGGGCTTTGTGCGAGGCGCGGCCACCTGCGACCAGCGGGAACAGGGGCTGTTGGAGGTGCTTGGCACTTATCCGGGCATTCAGGTGCTGGATACGGTGTATTGCGGCTCCGACTCCGCCTACGCCAAGATTCTGACCCAGCAGATCATTGAGGAAAACCCGGACATTGACGCCATCGTGTGCCTGAACGCCTACGGCACCGAGGGCGTGGCGCAGGGCATTGACGAAAGCAAGGCCGGAAAGGCGATCAGGGTGATCGGCTTTGACAGCACGCCCACCGAGATCCGCTATCTGGAAAAAGACGTGGTGCAGGCCCTGGTGATCCAAAACCCCTACAAAATGGGTTATCTGGGTGTGAAATACGCACTGGATACCATCCGCGGCAAGAAAATGCCGCAAAATGTGAACACCGGCCTGACCATCATCGACAAGGGCAACATGTATCTGCCGGAAAACCAGAAGCTGCTTTTCCCATTCACAAGCTAGCGCCTGTCACAGTGCATCTGCTTAACCCAAAGCCCACCGACGATAATCGGCGGGCTTTGTAGTATTTGTTATATTTTTGCCGCATCATTATCGAATTTCACAACTTCACTATACAAATTCACATATACGCACCATGCAAAATATCCTAAGATTTTTATATTCTCGCCGCATAGGTCGGCGTATCCCTGTCAGGGGAGGTGGCCAGATGAGTGAAATCCTTGTGGAAATGAGCGGCATCCAAAAATCCTTTCCCGGCGTACACGCGCTGAACAACTGCTGCTTTGAGCTCAAGCGCGGCGAAGTGCACGCGCTGGTGGGTGAAAACGGCGCGGGTAAGTCCACACTGATGAAGGTGCTTACCGGCATTCACGAAAAAGATGAAGGGTCGATCCTTTTCAAAAACAAAGAGTTTTCCATCCGCAGCCCCCGCGACGCCTTGGTGAACGGCATCGGCATCATTCACCAGGAATTGAACCTGGTGCCCCACCTCACCGTGGCGCAAAACATCTTCATCGGCCAGGAGAGGATGAAGGGTGTTTTCCTGGACGAAAAACGCATGAACGACGAAGCCCGCGCGCTGCTGGATTCCCTGAACCTGCAAATTGACCCCACCACCAAGGCCAAAGACCTTTCTGTGGCAAAGCAGCAGATGGTGGAAATCGCCAAGGTGCTTTCCTATCAGTCGGAAGTGCTCATCATGGATGAGCCATCCTCATCGCTTACCGAGGCGGAAATTGAGGAGCTGTTCCGGTTCATCCGGGAGCTGAAACAGAAGGGCGTCGGCATTGTGTATATCTCACACCGGCTGGATGAGCTCAAACGGATCTCCGACCGGATCACCGTGATGCGCGACGGGCAGTATGTGGGCACGGTCAACACGGCGGATACGACGGTCGATGAGATCATCCAGATGATGGTGGGCCGCGTGATCTATGAGCAGCCCAAGACCAAAAGCACCGTGAGCGCCGATGCGCCCACTGTATTGGAAGTGAAGGGCCTGCGGTCACCGCAGGTCAAGGATGTTTCCTTCAGCCTGAAGCAGGGCGAGATCCTGGGTTTTGCGGGCCTCATGGGCGCAGGGCGGACGGAAGTGGCGCGGCTCATTTTCGGAGCCGACCCTCGCACCGCTGGCGAAATCCTTGTGAACGGCAAAAAGGCAGACATCCACAGCCCCGGCGACAGCGTGCGCCATGGCATCGGCTATTTATCCGAGGACCGCAAGCGGTTTGGACTGGCCATTGGCCTTGCGGTGAGCGACAACTCCGTGCTGGCAAGCCTGACAGAATTCACGCAAGGTGGTCTGGTGAACGATCGCAGGATCACCAAAACCACCGAAGAGTACGTTGGCCGGATCAACATCAAAACACCGACCACCGCGCAGCTGGTCAAAAACCTGTCCGGCGGCAACCAGCAAAAGGTGGTGCTTGCCAAATGGCTGATCAAGAACTGCTCGATCCTGATCTTTGACGAGCCCACCAGAGGCATCGACGTGGGGGCAAAGAGCGAGATCTACAAGCTGATGAACATGCTGGCCCATGAGGGCAAGTCCATCATCATGATCTCCTCGGAGCTGCCGGAGCTGCTGCGCATGAGCGACCGCATCGCAGTGATGTGCGAGGGCAGGCTCACCGGCGTGCTGGGCATTGAGGAGGCCTCGCAGGAAAAGATCATGAAACTGGCAACTGACCGCAACGAGTGAGGGGGATGAGATATGGCGAACTTGAATCTGCAGGCAAAAGCGAGCGGCACCCGCAGCATCTATAAATTCCTGGCGTTTGGATCCCTGGTGGTGTTGTTTGCGTTCTTCTCCGTGTTCGGGCGCAATTTCTTCTCGTGGGAAACAGTGTTCAACATCTTCGGGTCTTCCTACTACATCGGCTTCATGGCCATCGGCGTCACATTCGTAATCATCACCGGCGGCATCGACCTTTCCGTAGGCACGGTGATGATCTGCGGCGCGTTGATCGGCGGCCAGGCCTACAACGTGTGGCACTGGCCCATCGGCGCGGCGCTGGGGCTGATCCTGGTGGTGACCACCTTCTTCGGCCTGATGAACGGCGTGATGGTCGCCAAGCTCAAGCTGCCCCCCTTCATCGCCACACTGGGCACGATGATGGTCACGTTGGGCTTCGGGGCAATCGTCTCCAAGGTTATGACGATGCGCTACCCCACCGTGGGCGACCCGGACGCCTGGTTCAAAACGATCTTTTACAAAACAGGAGAGATACAGCCCTATCTGCCGGACGGATTCCCCATCGGCGCGGTGTGGCTGTTCGCGATCTTCGCGATCGCCGTGGTGCTGCTAAACAAGACCCGGTTTGGCCGCTATGTCTACGCCATCGGCTCCAACGAGGAGGCGACCCGCCTTTCCGGCGTCAAGGTGGACACCTGGAAGATGCTCGCCTACACATTCTGCGGATTTTTCGCAGGCCTTGCGGCCATCGAGTATGCCGCTGCCTACACCTCGATCGTGCCCTCCACCGGCAACGGCCTGGAGCTGCTGGCAATCGCCGGCGTAGTGATCGGCGGCGCGTCGCTCAATGGCGGCGTGGGCACACTGTCTGGCACGCTGATCGGCGTATTTATCATGAGTGTGCTCCGCAACGGCCTGATGTCGATGGACTTCCAGCCCCAATGGCAGACATTCTTCACAGGCTTCGTCGTGATCCTGGCCGTGTTGCTGGACATCTATCGCAACTCCAGGGCCAACCAGGTGAAAATGGGATCGATTTCAAGCAAGTGGCTTGGAAAAATCATAAAAGGAAGGGAAGCGCAATGAAAAACATCAAGAAACTGCTGGCAATCACCATCTCCGTCCTGCTGCTGGCCAGCACGCTGGCAGCATGCACCGGCGCCCCGGCCGGCACCAAGGCCCCCGCGGCCGATGGCTCCAAACCCTACATTGCCGTCATTTCCAAGGGCTTCCAGCACCAGTTTTGGCAAACCGTCTACAAGGGCGCGCAGGATGCCGCTGCCAAGTACAATGTCTCGATCACCTTTGAAGGCCCGCCATCTGAGTCAGACATCAACAACCAGCTGGACATGCTGAACGCCGCCATCGCCAAGAAGCCCGTCGCGCTGGCCCTGGCCGCTCTGGACACCAAGTCCGTGACCTCTCAGCTCAACGACTGCAAGGCCAAGGGCATCCCCGTGATCGGCTTTGACTCCGGCGTGCCCGGCGCGCCCGAGGGCACGATCAAAGCAACCGCTGCCACCGATAACGAAGCTGCCGGCGCTCTGGCCGCAGACAAAATGTTTGCCGCCGCCGGTTTCCAGGACAAGATCAAGGCTGCCACCACCGACAAGCCTGTGATCATCGGCCTGGAATCCCAGGACGCCACCTCCGCCTCCATCGTGGGCCGCACCGTGGGCTTCATCAACCAGATGGTGAAGAACTGCGAAACACTGCAGGCTGGCAAGGTGGAAGTGAAGGGCCATGACAAGTATAACAAGGCCGCCGGCTCCGGCAAGGCTGCCGTGGTCATCCAGGTGGTCGTGCCTCCGTCCACCAGCGTGACAGACTGCACCGTGGGTGCCCAGTCGCTGCTGGCAATGGAAAACCTGCTCGGCATATTCGCCTCCAACTCCGGCTCCGTTGACGGCATCCTGGCCGCCACCACCGACGGCAAGGACCTCGACCGCGCCAGCGGCAAGTATAAAGACCTGATCGTGATCGGCTTCGACGCCGGCAAGACGCTGAAGAACGCCGTCCGCCAGAAGTGGTTCTACGGCGCCATCACCCAGGATCCCTACATGATCGGTTACCTCTCCGTCGAGCTGGCCTATAAGGCCTATAAGGGCGAAGCGGTTGCAGACAGCGACACTGGCTGCAAGTTCTACGACTCCTCCAACATGGATCAGGCCGACATCGCGCAGTTGCTGTACGACTGATCCCGATCACCTGCACAATCCGTTCCAGGCAGCCCCTTGCGGAGAGCCCCCTCTCTCTTCTCCGCGGGGGCTTTTTCCATGCCAGAGAAATGCCAGTTGTCATATTCCAGCCCCCGCGCAATTGTATTCTGAAATATCCCCAGTGTATAATGCTGGTATCCCGATTGCTTGAAACACCAATCGGTACAACCTAATAATCGTAGTTGAAAGGAACCAGCCATGAAGCTTACGAAGTTGTCCGGCCCGGAGACAGGGTTGCTCGCACCTCAGCATGAAGCTGATTGGAATGCCCATGAAATTGACTTCTATGAAGACGTTGCCTATGGCACCGGCGGCGGCCATGACCTCTTTCTGGACCTGATGGTGCCGAGGAAAACAAGCCCGGCCCCCCGCCCGGCACTCATCTGGCTGCACGGCGGCGGCTGGTCCGCCCCGCAATTAACCAAGAAATACAGGCCCACACAGGCGCTCATCCGGTTCTGCGAGTTGGGCTATGTCTGCGCCAGCGTGGATTACAGGCTGGTGACCGAGGCCCCCTTCCCCGCCCCCATTGAGGACTGCAAATGCGCGGTGCGCTTTTTGCGCTCCAACGCCAAAGAGCTGGGCATCGACCCGGACCGCATCGGCATCTGGGGCGAATCGGCCGGCGGGCAGCTGGCGGCGCTGGTGGGCGCGTCCCCCAGCAACCCTGCCCTGGAGGGCAATGGCGGCTGGAGCGGTGTTTCAAGCCGGGTGCAGGCCGTCTGCGACTGGTATTGCGGCGGCGACATGACCCATTTCGGCGCGGCGCAGACCACCCTTGTGCGGGAGCGGGCAAAACAGCTCGGTATCGCGCTCTCCGGCACAGAGCGCGACGATAACAAGGACCCAGACAGCCTGTCTTCCCTGTTGTTTGGCGGGCCGGCCAAGGATGCGCCCCAGCTTGCCATGGACATCAGCCCGATCTTTTATGTCAAGGAGCAGCAGCCACCTTATCTTCTGATGCATGGCGATTCGGACACGCTGGTGCCGCTGGAGTTTTCCTACAACTTCTATGACGCGCTGCTGGCAAACGGGCATGACGCCACCTTTGTGGTGATCCCCCGACAGGGCCATGGCTTTTTCAAAGGCGACGGGTATTACGACATCATTTACGGGTTCTTCCAGAAGCATCTGCAATAAGCCAATTAAGCAGAAAGAACGCTGGGCGCAGCCCGGCGTTCTTATCGTCAAGAATAAGGCATCCATGAGCCTTATGACCACATCCTGTCTGTGGCCTTTTGGTCCTCAGAAAATGACCAGAATTCAGTAATCAATCCGCCACTGATATGGAACACATCTATTTCATGGGCGACATATTCAAAGCCATCATTTTGCGCCGTTGCTTCATGAACCGCGATTCCATGGGTTGCTGTGGCAGTGAGGGAGGTTTTCAGGTTCAAGGTTTGTTTGCTGCTCTTGCCATAATCCTTCATACGTTCAACCACTGCATCGGCTCCGACAACATCTCCTGCAAGGGGATTGTCGCCGGCAATATGCCAAATCACATCCTTTGACAGGTGCGATAGCACGTATGGGCCGTAGTCTTCGTTGGCGAAGGCAGCATAGAAAGATTCCAACACCTTAATTATTTCCTGGCGATCCTTTTCATCCTTCATATAACGCTGAACCTCCAGATCGGATTTGTCGCTCGATTATATCATTGCAAAAACATTCTGTCATGAATAAGCCGAGAAAAGAAATAGCTTGTCATGATATCCTGGACAAGCTATCGTTATGGCGGGTCGGGACGGAGCCCAGCCCCTACTGGCGGAGGATTTTGGGATAAGGGTCATTATTCAGCGCCGCTCTTCCTGCTGGGCCAAAAGCTCTTTCATCTTCATGAGGCGGCTCAGGTTGCCGCGCTCGTTTTCATCGAGCTTCATCGTGATATAGCGCACGTTCTGCTGCATCTCCGGGATCAGCACATATTCCAGCGCGTTCACCCTGCGGCGTGTCTTTTCGATTTCATCAGCCAGGCGGCTGCAGGTCTTTTCCACCGAGGCCAGCTCCAGCAGCGCCGGCAGCACTGCCGACAGCTCCATCACCGACCGGTCCAGCTCAAAGGCTGTGAAGGCAAAACCATAGGGCAGCTCAGTCTGCGCCTCCGGGTTGCCGGCAAACCGGATCACCGGTACATCCACACTCATGATGTTTTGCGTGGACACTTCCACAGCAGCCTCACGGGCCGGATAGAGCATCGCCTCGGCAAGCGCCTCGGCGCCCATCTTCGCTTTGGCCAGCGCGAAGCTGCCCAATGCGCCGGTCAGTGCCTGCTCCACCTCGCGGCGCAGCTCCGCATTGCGGCGGATGAGCTGCATGAAGCGGCGCACCATTTCATCACGCTTGTCCTTTAACAGCTTGTGGCCGCGCACAGCAGTGGCCAACCGCTTTTTCAAGCGGGTCAGCTCCATGCGCGTCGGGTTCAAAGGAGCGGCCATGCTCAGGCCTCCTTCGGATCGTAATACTTATCGAGCCAGGACTCGCGGATGCGCTTGAGCTCGCTGCGGGGCAGGATGCGCAGCAGCTTCCAACCCAGATCCAGCGTCTCTGCAATGGTGCGGTTGGCTTCATAGCCTTGCGACACATATTCCCTTTCAAAGGCGTCGGCAAACTTGGCGTAGAGCTTGTCAATGGCGCTCAATGCCGCCTCGCCCAGGATCACTGCCAGCTCCTTGGCTTCCTTGCCGCGGGCGTAGGCAGCGAAGAGCTGGTTCATCGTGTCGGCGTGATCCTCACGGGTCTTGCCCGCGCCGATGCCCTTGTCCTTCAGGCGGCTCAGGGAGGGCAATACGTCAATGGGCGGCGTGATGCCCCTGCGGTGCAGCTCGCGGCTCAGGATGATCTGCCCTTCGGTGATGTAACCCGTGAGGTCAGGGATCGGGTGGGTCTTGTCATCCTCTGGCATGCTGAGGATCGGGATTTGCGTGATGGAGCCCCGGCGGCCCTTGATGCGGCCGGCCCGCTCATAGAGCGTGGCAAGGTCGGTGTAGAGATAACCGGGGTAGCCGCGGCGGCCCGGCACTTCCTTGCGGGCGGCAGAAACCTCCCGAAGAGCCTCGGCATAATTGGTGAGGTCGGTCAGGATGACCAGCACGTGCATGCCCTTTTCATAGGCCAGGTATTCGGCGGCGGTGATTGCCATGCGGGGCGTGGCGATGCGCTCGACAGCCGGGTCGTTGGCCAGGTTGATGAACAGCACCGCCCGCTCGATGGCGCCGGTGCGCTGGAAATCGCGGATGAAGAAGTCGGACTCCTCAAAGGTGATGCCGATGGCGGCGAACACCACGGCGAAGCTCTCGTCAGCGCCCAGCACGCGGGCCTGGCGGGCGATCTGGGCCGCCAGCTGGGCGTGGGGCAAACCGGAGCCGGAGAACACCGGCAGCTTCTGGCCGCGCACCAGTGTGTTCAGGCCGTCGATGGCAGAAACACCGGTCTGGATGAACTCAGCGGGATAGTCGCGGGAGGCTGGGTTCAGCGGCTCGCCGTTGATATCCAGGCGCTTTTCGGCGATGATCTCGCAGCCGCCGTCGATAGGCCGGCCCATGCCGTCAAACACACGGCCCAGAATGTCTGGCGACACCGGCAGCTCGATGCTGCGGCCCAGGAAGCGGGCCTTGGCATCGGCAATTCTCAACCCCTGAGAGCCCTCAAACAGCTGCACCAGCGCGCGGTCGCTGTCAATCTGCAGCACGCGGCCGCTTCGGAGCTCGCCGTTGGCCTGGCGGATCTCCACCAGCTCGTTGTATTTCACGCCCTCCACCTGCTCCACGAGCATCAGCGGGCCTACGACCTCACGGATCGTTTTATACTCCTTATGCATGGATGCCGTCCTCCTCTGTGAGCGCGCCGACCTGCCCGCGCAGCTGGCTCTGGATGCTGCTCAAGCGCTGCGGGAATTCTTCCTCTGCCACATACTTCATGCGGCCGATGTCTTCCAGCACCGGCAAAGAAGCCAGCCTGGCAAACGGAGCACCCTGCTCCAGCGCCGCCGTGCACAGCTTGTGCCACAGCAGGATTGTCTTGAGCATGCCGTATTGCTTGGCCGGTGACGAATAGGTATCCACCTCATGGAAGGCGTTTTGATGCAGGAAGTCCTCACGGAGGATCCTGGCGGCTTCCAGCGTGAGCCTGTCCTTGGCGCTTAATGCGTCCACACCCACCAGGCGCACAATTTCGTTGAGCTCCGACTCCTCCTGCAGCATGCGCATGCCGTCAGCCACCAGGCTTTGCCAGTCCTCAGCAACCACTGAGGCATAGTGGCCGCTCAGGCGGTCGCTGTAGAGCGAATAGCTCTGCAGCCAGTCAATGGCCGGGAAGTGGCGGCGGTAGGCCAGGCTGGCCGAAAGCCCCCAGAACACCTTCACAATGCGCAATGTGCTCTGCGACACCGGCTCGGAAATATCGCCTCCGGGCGGCGACACGGCGCCGATGGCGGTGATGGCACCGGTGCGCCCTTCAGCGCCCAGGCACTGCACCATGCCGGCCCGTTCATAAAACTCCGCGATGCGGGAGCCCAGATAAGCCGGATACCCTTCTTCACCGGGCATTTCCTCCAGCCTGCCGCTCATTTCGCGCAGCGCCTCGGCCCAGCGGGAGGTGGAGTCAGCCATGATCGCCACATGGTAGCCCATGTCGCGGAAGTATTCTGCAATGGTAATGCCGGTGTAGATGGACGCTTCACGGGCGGCCACCGGCATGTCGGAGGTATTGGCAATCAGCACCGTGCGCTTCATGAGCGGCAGGCCCGTGCGGGGATCGTGCAGCTCCGGGAACTCCATGAGCACGTCGGTCATCTCGTTACCGCGCTCACCGCAGCCCACATACACGATGATGTCGGCATCGGCCCATTTGGCCAACTGGTGCTGCACCACCGTCTTGCCCGAGCCGAAGGGGCCGGGCACGGCGGCCACGCCGCCTTTGGCGATGGGGAAAAACGCATCGATAATCCTCTGCCCGGTCACCATGGGCTCCAGCGGAGCCATCTTCTGGCCATAGGGCCGCCCGCGCCGCACCGGCCAGCGCTGCATCATCTGCAACTCCCGCGTGCCGCCGTCGTCACAGCGCAGCCTTGCGATGGGCTGCGTCACGGTGGCCTCGCCGTGGTAAATCCATTCCAGCACACCGGAAGCGTCCGGCGGCACCATGATCTTGTGCAGCACGGCTTCCGTTTCTTTTACGACACCGAGCACATCCCCACCGGTTACGCGGGTGCCTGTCTCAGCCATCGGCTCGAAACGCCACAACCGCTCCCGGTCAATGCTGGGCACGTCGATGCCGCGGGTGATGCGGTCGCCGGCCTTCTCACGGATCACCTCCAAAGGCCTCTGGATGCCGTCGAAGATGCTCTCAATGAGCCCCGGCGCAAGCTCCACACTGAGCGGTGAACCGGTGGTTTCCACGGGCTCGCCGGGGCCCAAGCCGCTGGTTTCCTCATAGACCTGGATGGATGCCCGGTCGCCGCGCAGCTCGATGACCTCACCGATCAGGCGCTTCTGGCTCACGCGCACCACGTCATACATTTGCACACCGGCCATGCCTGTGGCCACGATCAGCGGGCCGGATACTTTCTCAATGGTTCCGTTCATACTCGTTCCCCTTCTTCGCCGAACAGGATGTCGGTGCCTACGGCTTTTTCAATACTCGCGCGGATCGCCTTCATGCCCTGGCCCGTCGCCCCATCGCTGCCTGGGATGGGGATGATGGCCGGAAAGGGCTCCGAGCGGTATCGCGTCACAGCCTCGGCGGCTGCCTGCGCCATGGATTCGGTGATATAAATCACGGCATAACCCGCCTGGGCCAGCCGGTGAATGGCTTTCTCCGCCGCGACTCCGTCCTGCACGCAGTGGGTTTCCACACCCACGGCGCGAAACAGCAGGATGGAGTCTGCTTCGCCGACAACGGCGATTTTCTGGTTCATCGCTTTTGTCCGCCTTTCCTCAGTACAGCTCCGGCTGCCAGTCTTCCGCAGGCAACCTACCGGAGAAGAGCAAGCGGAGCGCCCGCGCTTCAGCCTCCCGGCCCAGCAGGTAGCCCACCAGCGGGCCCAGCGTGAAGTTTCTGGCTTTGCCTTCGCGGGCCAGCGCCATCAGCGTCTTGTCCATGCGCCTCTCCAATGCCCTGGGTGACGATTGCGCCATGCACTCCTCCAGTGCCTGGGCAATGGCAGCACCATTGCGGCCCTGCTTCAGCCGTTTGGCAAGCTGGTCATCGGGCAGAGCATATGCTTCCAGCATATCGCGCGCGGCGATGTCGCCGCCGGGCAGCAGCATGCCGGTCAAGCGCTCGGCATCCCACCCCAGCGCCCAGGCCCGCAGAAGACTCATCGCGTTGATATAATCTGCCCTGGCCGCAAACCAGGCCTGCACTTCCGGGTGCCTGCCATCGGCCAGCGTGGCGGCAATGTGCTCAAACACCGCCCGGTCCACCGCGGCGCTTAAAAGCTGCGGGTTGGGCCCGGCGGTCAGCTTGCGCTCCAGCGCATCCATGCCTGCCCGGATGGCCGGCGGAAGGGCTCGGTAATCCTTCTCCTGCACCGCTTCTACAAGCACATCCACCGGGAACATGCCGCCTTCCGCAAGATCCTGCGGAGCCACCCCAAGCAAGCGGGATTTCAGCAGCGTCTTCAAATTGTGGGCATCGGCCTCCAGGAAAAACAGGCCAGTGATCTCCGGCTCCGGCGAAAGCTCCCGGATGAGCTTGCGGGCAGCCGCAAGCTCCGTGGCGATCGCGGCTTCAAGATCGTCGGCCCGCTGGCCGTAACCGGTTTCCAGCAGCAGTTTGAGGCGCTCCGACGGGCCGGCTTCCCGCAGGCGGGCGAGCTTCTGCCCATCCAGCAAGTGAGGCTCCAGCGCCCTGATGCGGGCCACCGCATTGGCAATGCTGCGCTGCGCCATCGTCAATCCGCCTCCGCTTTTTCATACAAAAGCCGGTCGATCTCATGCTCGCAGCGCTGGCGCACGTCGGAAAGCAGCGCCTCCAGCGAGCCGTCCACGTCGCTGGTATCGCCGATCAGAGCCACGCCGCTTTTCATCTCACCATCATCCAGCGAAAGGCTGCCAGGCAAGCCCTTCTGCGCAAGCGCCCCGTTGAGCCGCTCCAGCAGCCCGCCGGACAGATACAGTTCCCGCTCGCCGGCGGGAACTCGCAGCTTTTCGCGGCCGGTGCGCGCGCCCTGGAGCACCACAGAGGTGATCAAGGCTTCCCATTTGGGGCCTTTCTGTTCATACAAAACCTTCAGTGCCTGGGAGAAAGCCTCGTCCAGCACCTCCCGCCGCTGCGCAAGCGCGTCTTTCCGGCCTTGCAGCTCGGCAGTCAACCGCCCGCGGCGGTGTTCCTCGGCGCAGTCGGCCTGGGCCTGCGCTTCTATGGAACTTACTGCGCGGTCAGCTTCCTGGGCGATGGCCTGGGCGGCAGCGGCAGCCTTCTGCCGCGCGGCGTCTATTGTGGCAGAGGCGTCAGCCCTGGCATCCTCCAGGATCCTGTCGATGATCTTATCCACGCTCAAGGGAAGTCCACCTTTCCAAACCCTGATGCCTCTTAGAGCTTGATGCCCGTAACCATCAGCAGCGAAATGAGCAGCGCCAGCACGGCGTAGGTTTCCACCATGACGGCCATGATGATGGCCTTGCCCGATTCCTCCGGGCGCTTGGCCACCAGGCCGATGCCGGTGGCGGCAGTGCGCCCCTGGGCGATGGCGGAGAAGTAACCGCCGAAGGCGACCGGCAGGCTGGCTGCCACAAACGACAGGCCCTGGAAAAGCGACAGGTCTTTGGGCGCCCCGCTAAGCAGGCCGGTGTTCATGATGATCATGAAGGCGATCAGAAGGCCATACACGCCCTGTGTGCCCGGCAGAGCCTGAAGCACCAGGCAGGAGCCGAACTTGTTGGGATCCTCGCTGACTACGCCGGCAGCGGCTTCGCCGGCGAGACCTACGCCTTTTGCCGAACCAATGCCGGCCAGACCGGCAGCGAGTGCGGCGCCAAGCAGCGCCAGGGCATGACCGATTGTGAACATGGGTGGGTCCTCCTTTTTCAGTTGGGTAATATTGCGGTCAAGTCAGAGTATCCGGAGACTCCGGGGCATCAGCGGTTCACATCCAGATAGGTCGGCCGTATGGCCAGCGGCTTGAACTCATAGCCGCCGGGCTCATAAAACTTTCCGAAGAACTCAATGTATTGCAACCGCGCCGTATGCACGAAGGCTCCCAGCATATTGATGACGATGTTGAAGGCATGGCCGCCGATCAGTACAAAGATCGCGCCCACAAAGCCCAGCGCTCCCAGCAGCCCGCCGCCTTGGGTGAGCAGGCCGGCGATGGTGTTGATCACCATGCCGATCACGCCTGTGGCAAGGCCCAGCGCGAAGATGCGCGAGTAGGAAAGCACGTCGCTCAAGTAGCCGGTGATGCCGTAGAGCGCGCCCAGGCCGCCGGCCAGACGGCTCAGGATGTTCTTCTTGCCGCGGCCATTCATCACAAGGATCATGGCCGCGCCGGCAATGGCCAGCATTGTGCCCACGCCGGAAGTGGCCGGAAGGGCCAGCAGCAGGCAGCCTACGATTAAAACGATCCAGCTCAGCTGGTCAAACACCGCGCCCTGCCAGTCTCCCGTGCGGAAAAGCAGCACCATCTTAATGATCATACCGGTGAACAGGTGCGCCAGGCCCATGCCATAACACAGCAGCAGCATCGTGAGGGGCTCCTCCATGGGGTTGAACAGCAGCGGCGGCAGCGAGATGCCAAACAGACCGCCGAAGGCAAACCCCCACAGCACTGTGGAGATGGAGCCGAACAGCAGCACGCCGATCAATTTGGGCGAGCCGCCACGAGGCTTCATGATCCGTTGGACCGCCAGCAGCAGCACTGTGGTGACCAGGCCGTAGCCTGCGTCAGACATCATCATGCCAAAGAAAACAAAATAGAACAGCGCCATGACGGCATTGGGGTCATAGCCAAAGGGGCTTGGTCTGGAATACAAGTCGGTGATGGCCTCGAACGGCTGCACCACAGGCCGGTTCTGCACCACGGTGGGGGGCTGCTCGCCGGGGGCCGGATCCTCACAACTCAGGTCGAACACCACACCGACGGCATCCAGCGCCTCACGGACCTGTTCCTCACGGTCGGACCGCACCCAGCCTTGCAGCACAAACACCTCACGGGTGTTTTGCGCCTGCACGGCGTCGCGCTGCTGCCGGGCCCGGCGCTGCTCATAGAGCGCTTTCAGCTCATCCTGCCTGCCAAGAAGCTCCTTCGCGCGCTCCTCCAGCGCCTCCGCACGCTCCAGGGCTTCGCTGGCCGATTTGTGCAACCCGGCGATTGCCATCTCCGGTGTGCCTTTTACAAGCGGAAAAGATGCTTGGGCAAAGCCCGCTGCCTTCAACGCGCTTGCCACAGCAGCATCATCACTGGCATGGCAAAGCACATACACCGCCACACCCTCAGGGCCGGTGCCCAGCAACTGCGCCACCGCGCCGGCTTCTTCCGCCTCTTCCTCCAGAAGCTTGGCGTTTTGCGGTGCGACAAAACCGGCATAGCTCCGGCTGCTGGCAGTGGGGCCAATCCTCTCGATTTCCACAGTGAGGCCCTCCCAGCACTTCAGTGACAGGGCCTGGGCTTGCAGCGCTACGGCCTCGGACCGGGCAGCCTGGATCTGGCCGCGCAGGCTCTCCACTTCTTCCGCCAGCGCCTCCGCTTCCCGCCGGTCTTCCACCAGGTCGTCAAAGCGGATGCTGGAACGGGGCGAAAACAACGGCTTCTTCTTTTTATGGGATTCCAAAAACTGGATTGCCGCGCCGACACGATGCACATCGCTATCCTGCAAACCAAGAGGCTGGGCAGCAGCGCTTTCTTCGTGATCAATGGCCATGAATTCGCCGCAGCGCTGCAACGCCAGCAACAGGGGCTCCCTGTCTTTGCGGAGCGCGGTCAGCGTGGCTTTGCGCATGGGTATCAGCATTCAGCCCAACACCCTTTCCACAATCGTTTGTGCAGCCACAGGCAGCATGGCCCGTGCTTCTCCTGCAAGATTCGTGTTTTCTGCCTTCCATTGTTCCAACAGAGATGCCGCTTGCTTCTGGGCTTCCTGCCGCGCGGCCTGCACGGCGTGGCGGGCTTTCTCTCTGGCTTCAGCAATCCGCCGATCCGCCTGGGCATGGGCAGCTTCCTGTTCACGGCGTACGAGTTCAGCAGCGTCGGCCTGTGCCTGGCGCCGGATCTGCTCTGCTCGAAGTTCGGCTTGCTCAATTTGTTCGATCACGGACATGGATTCACCCTTCCTTCCGGTTCCAGCGTAACTGAATCACACCGGGGCGCATGATAGCATGGTGCTTCGGAACAGATTCATTAACCAGTATGGCTAACAACAATAACTAATACGTAGAAATTCACAAATTCATTATAGTATAAACAATGCGATCCCAGGTGCAGCCCGTGTGATGGATTCCATATGCAGGAATCATCCCGGTAAAAATATCACGATTCATGAATAAGCCTAACAAATCTTCGTCTTAAGATCAAGGCTTTTTCATAAAGAGTTTCCTAAGAAAATGGTTGTGCAATACAGATATCAGCAAGTCAATGCGGCTACATGATCTGCAGATCGCAGCATACCTGATCATTTTTTGTTTGTGATTTTTTTAACATGCATTTTTATGTGCTATTGCGTTGATGTCTGCTGAACAGGCCGTTAGTCGGTGAGGTGACAGTGATACCCAAGCTCGAAGACAGCGCCGGGCCGCATGCCCGGAGAGGCTGCGAATCTCCGGACATACAGCCCAGCGCTGCAAAGGAGAAATGGCCAGTCAGCTGCAACAGTTAGCCCTTAACACCACCAACATGCAATCCGGCGATGAAGTATTTTTGAAGGAACGGGTATACAAAGATGATCGGCAGAGCAGCGATGATCGAAATAGCCGAGCGGATGGACACCGGCGTGATCATGTTGCTTTTGCCACCCTGAGTGGTTGTAGCAACCAAACCAGGCGTCTGCGCACCGCTTTGCACCATGGAGGAGGACAAAAGCTTCATCATCTCAAACTGAAGCGTGCTCAGCTCTTGCTTGGAGGACGCGAAGATATAGGTGTCAAACCACTCATTCCACGCGCCAACCGCCACCCACAGCGCCACTGTGGCCAGCACCGGCTTGCAAAGCGGCATGATGATCTGCAAAAAGATGCGGAAATCACCGGCGCCGTCGATCCTGGCCGATTCAGCAAGACTATCCGGCAGCGTATAAATGTAGGTGCGAATCACAATCACATTGAACACACCAAGCATACCCGGCAGGATGTATACAAAATAGTTGTTGATCAGGTCAAAATCCCTGTAGTTAAAATATTGAGGGATGAGCCCGGCAGACACATACATCGTGGCGACCAGAAAGACCGTCAGCACCTTATTGAGGATGAACTCTCGGCGGCTCAGAATATATGCCGTCATGGAGGAGAAGAAGACATTCAGGATTGTGACAAACACGGTCTTGGAAACCGAGACGAAGAACGCGTTGATGAGATTGTCGGTGGCAAACAACGACTCGTAATTATAAAACGTAAACACCCTGGGCCAAAAGTAGATATTGCCCCTGATGCTGTCCATCGCGTCATTGAAAGAGATGGCGACCGTATTCCAGAACGGGTAGATCATCACCACCATCATCAGCAGCATAAACAGATAATTGATGGCATCAAAAATCGTGAATTTTTTACGTATTGCGTCCATGCCCGGTGCCCCCCTAGACCAATCTTTCCTCGCCAAGCCGGTTGGCAATGGCGTTTGCCGACATCAGCATAATCAGGCTGACGACGGACTTAAACAAACCTGCGGCAGTGGCAAGCGAATAGTTGCCCAGCGAGATGCCGTTGCGGATGACGAAGATGTCGATCGTCTCCGACACATCCGACACAATGCCGTTGCCAAGTAAGAACTGCACCTCAAACCCGGCATTCAGGATCCAGCCCAGGTTCAGGATCAGCAGCACCACAATGGTGGACTTGATGCCAGGCAGCGTGATGTGGGCAATACGCTGCAAGCGGTTGGCGCCATCCATATAGGCAGCTTCATACAGCTCCGGTGAAATGCTGGCAATCGCCGCCAGATAGATGATGGAGTTCCACCCCGTTTCCTTCCACACATGGGCGCCACCGACAACCCACCAGAAAAACCCAGGCTTGGCAAGCCAATGCACCGGCTCCTTGACAAGCCCCAGTTGAATCAAGGCGTTGTTGATCACGCCATTTTCGGAGCTCAAGAAGTTGGCCACAAGGCTGGTCACGATGATCCACGACAGAAAGTGGGGCAGATAAGATACAGACTGCACCACGCGCTTATAAGAGGTATGGCGGATCTCGTTGATCAATACCGCCAGAAGAATGGCAAATACAAAGCTCAGCGTGAGGTTGATCACGCTCATACTGATCGTGTTGCGGATCACACGCAGAAACGCTTCGTCGGTAAAGAGGATTTCAAAGTTATGAAACCCCACCCACTTTTGGGTTGGCTTGCCCGGTCTATAGTTCTGAAAGGCCATCAGCAGCCCTTTCAGGGGCCGATAGCTGAACAAATATGCATAAACCACTACGGGGATTGTCATCAGAATCAGGGCCCGCTGCTTGGTTACGGTGCGCATCAGGGCGCTGCCCCTGCGCTTGCCCGTGCCAGCCCGGCCGATCACTGTGCTTGCTGCCTGCATCATTCTCACTCCTGAATGCGTGGATACATGGGGCTGCCCATGTATCCACGCGTTGACACTGGGATAAGGGGTATTACTTGCCCATTCTCTCCGCGATCTGGCGGTTCACCTCATCGAGGTAGGCTTTGTAGTTGATCTTCTCATATTCGGCCACATAAGCGGCCCATGCGGCATCGAACTTGTCGGCGTCTTCCACGATCAGCCTGGGCAGATACTTGTTTTCCAGCTCAGTGATCTTGTTGATGCCGATCTTGGCGTCAGAACCGTCCTCAATCGTGAAGGCCCAAACGGGGTAGTAGGGGGGCATCACGTCATCGGGAGCGGGGTTCAGGAACTGAGTAACGCTGGTGAAGCCGTACTTGCTGAGGAACTCCTGGTCATACTTGGACTGCTGGGCCAGCATTTCACCGGGCTGCTCGTCAGGGGAGCACCAGTTGCCGTCGCTGAAAATGCCCTGCATCTTCGGGAACTGCGCCTGCAATTGGCCGGCCATGTTCTTCACAATCCAAGCCTGGTCGCGGGAGTTGGCGCGCTGCTCTTCCGAGCGGTAATACATGCCCTTGTCGTCTACCGAGTAGTTCACGCCCTCAATGCCCCAGCTCAACAGCTTCTGCATGTCTTCGCCGAGCATGAAGTCGATGTACTGCAGGGCGCGCTTGGGATCTTTGCAATCCACGGTCAAGCCCATGCCGTTGCCACCGACGAAGGTGGGAGCTTCCAGATAGTAGCCCTTGTAGCCGGGGTTGGTGATGTCCATAGCCACATAGGTGCGGTTCCACTTTTCCGCGGCGCGCAGCGGGCGCTCGCCATCGGCAAAGTTCCAGCCCTGGTCAAACATGCCAAGCACGCGGCCGGTGGAAAGCTTGGCCAGATACATGTCATAGTTCTGTGTGAACGTCTCAGCTGAGATCAGACCCTTGTGGTAGACCTCGTTGAGCTTCTTGTAATAGGCCTTGGCATAATCTGTGTTCTGGTAAAGGCTTGCTACGTGTGTATCAAAATCGACAACGACGTCACCATCGTTCGGATGGCCAATCAGGTGCTGCGGGGCGTTCTTCAGGCAGAAGGAGCGCCAGTCAAAGGAAAGGATCTCAAAGCCGATCGTGGGCTGGCCATCAATCGTGGGATACTTCTTGGCATAGTTCTCGATCAGCGTGAAATACTCGTCAAGTGTCTTGGGCTGGGGGTAGCCGGCGTCAGCCAGAACATCCTTCTGGATCCAGAAGCCGGGGCCGTTGAAAGACACTGGATACCAGTCACCATAGTTACGGCCCCAGTTGTCCAGCAGCAGGATCTTTTTCTGGGTGCCGCTGGCCGCACGGAGCTTGTCCATATAGGGCTCATAATGCTTCATGATGTTGGGATAATCACCGATCAGGTCATCCAGCGGCATGAACACGCCGGCTTCCATCGCCGTGGCGCGGGACTGGCTGGGGTTCATCAGATCGGGGAAATCGCCGGAGGCGATGATAACGCCCATCTTCTGGGCCAGGTCGCCAACCAGGAACTCAAACTCGATCGTGACGCCGGTGAGCTCCTGCACCTTCTTGGCAACAGGGTTGTCACTGGAGGGGGCCTGCTGCTGGTCACCGGAGAACATCGTAAACGTGATGGGCTCCAGCGCCTTGGTGGGTTCCGGAGTGGCCTCTGCCGAAGCGGGGGCCGCGGTGGCGGGCTTGTCGGTGGGGGCAACGGTCGGAGCGGTGGTCTGGCATCCCACGAGCATCATCGCGAAGACCATCAGAGCAGCGCACAGGATCGATGCGGACTTGACCAGTCTCATTCAAATACCTCCTTACAGTATTTTGTAGCAAAATGATTATAAAATAATGTGCACATTGCACTCCCTAAAGAAAATATAGCGTTTTCTTGATTTTTTATAGGTGCTGAAAAAACGGTGTTAAGAAAACCACCTCAACGAGACTGCTTTCTGGCAGAAGCATCGGTCTGGCTGCGGTATTCCGACGGTGTGCAGCCGGTATACTCCAGAAATTTAGATGAGAAATAGTTCGGATCGTCAAACCCGGCCAGCGCGGCGATCTCATACACCCGCTGGGGGGTTGTGGCCAGTAGTTCCTTGGCCTTTTCAATACGGACAGAATTGATGTAATGATTCAATGAGAAGCCTTTCTTTCTGGCGAACTGCTGCCCCAGATAGGCAGGGTTGACAAAAAAGCGCTCGGCAATGTCGTTGATCTTTAATGGCTGGGCGAAGTTTTCCTCCACATAACGGGCCACACGGGCCACGACATCGCCGTGCTCGATCTTTTTGCCGGCCAGTGAAAGGTCATTACAGGCTTCGAAAAACTGAAGCGCCAGCCTGGCAAGGTTCTGAATGCCCACACGGGTTTGGATCTTTTTGAAAAAGGCGTATTGCTCCAACGCCACGCTCACGTCATCCCGGCTTTCCGCCAGGATCTGCAGGATCGAGGCCATCGCGCTGTCCAGATGCACCAGGGCGATTTCCGGCGCCACCTGCAATTTGGTGAAATGCTCGACCATTTGCATGACACAGGAGCCGAGCCGCTCCATATCGTTTTTCCGGAAGGCGGCGATGGTTTTGATGACCAGGCCGTTGTCTTCATATGCCTTGCAGAACTTCTGCTCGCGGATATCCTCGTAAAGTACAACAGATGGTTTGGAAAGATAAAACAGCTTGTTACTGCAGTGGTAGATAGACTGCACCGATTGGTGCAGCTCCCTGCTGCCGGAGACATGCCGGCCCACCATGATGTCCGTTTCAATACCCGCAGCCCTGGACAGGTGCTCGTGCAGCCCGTGCGCAAGCTTTCTCAAGTCATTGCCATACTCCAGCAGCAAGCTTTTGCCAGCCACAACGTGGCAACGGTCCCGGTCCTGGCGGATCACAAAGCGCATAAATGGATCGCCAAACAGGCCGGCGATGGCTTGAAAAAGATCCGGACGCCCGTCGTCGAGCCCACCCGCCGCAAGAGATATATATTGCTCATGGCGTTGCACCACGATATAGCGCATGCCAAGCTTCTCTTCCTCATCGGGAAAAGCGTCCGCAGTCTCTGCCTGGTCGCCAAAGAGGAAGCCATTGAGGCTGGACCGGATCCTGAGGCTATCGCGGATCTCTTTTTCATTGAGCGCTGCCTTGATGTCCAGCAGCACTCCGTAGAACTCAGATTCATCAATGGGCTTCAGGATGTAGCTTTTTACGTTGTATTGCATAGCCTTTCGGGCATATTGGAAATCAGAAAAGCCGCTCAGGATGATGAACTCCACATCCTGTGAAACATGCCTTCGAACCATCTCCAGCATTTTAAGACCATCCATCTCCGGCATGCGCACATCGGTGACGACCAGATCCGGCTTCAACGATTGGATCAGTGGGATCGCTTCCACACCGTTGCGCGCCGTTGCGACCACCTCATAGCCCAGCTCCGTCCACCGGATCATCTTGCTCAGGCCATCGGTAATTTGCTTTTCATCATCCACAAGAATCACTTTATACATAGTTCTGCTCTCTCATCCAACCATAATCCAGTGTGAGGATGATCTCAGTGTATTGCCCCGGCATACTATCCACACGGAAGGAGCAGTGCTCCCCGTAATACAGCTTCACGCGCCCTACCACGTTTTTGATGCCAATGCCTTCGCCGTCTTCCGTCTCAAGGCCAGCCACCTTCTCGGGCGCCATGCCCTTTCCGTTGTCATACACCCTGAGCTCCACAACGCCGCTGGAAAGGCCGGCGGTCACCCGCACCAGCTTTAAGCCGCTGGATTCGGAAAAACCATGCTCGCATGCGTTGTCCACCAGCGTCTGCAGTGTCATTTTTGGGATCTTGATGCCCAGGATCTGAGGATCAGCGGCTATTTCAAAGTTCAGCTCCTCCTCATATCGGTATTGCTGGATTTCCAGATACTCCTTGATAAAGCCCAACTCCTCTGAAAGCTCGATCAAGTCTTCGTTCCAGTTCAGCAGCTTGCGGAAGAGCCGCGACATGTATTTCACGATCCGGGAGGTCTCAAACTCATTGCGCAGATAGGATTTCAACCGGATTGTCTCCAGCACGTTGAACATGAAATGGGGGTTCACCTGGCCCTGCAGCGCATTCAGCTCCGACTGCTTCTTCAACAGTTCCAGTTGCGTTTCGCGGATTTTCGCTTTATAAACATCCTCTACCAACAGGCGAATTTTGGCGATCATCCGGTTCATGGAGGTGATGAGAAGCCCAACCTCATCGTTGCCTTTATTTTGCTCGGGCAGCAGGTTGTATTCCTCGCGGCCCACCTTCCCCATGTGCTCCACCAGCATCGCGATGCGCTTGTATAAAGATGCAGAGATCATATAGATAATCAAGCTGGCAAATACCGTGGTGGCCACGATCAGTGCCATCATCTGAAGCCAGCTTTGCCGGAAGGCCTCGCCCGCAAAATCTCCATCCAGCACGCAAACAACCCGCCAGCCCTCCATCGAGCGGATTGAGGCTTCCAGTGTGATGTGCCCTTCAGTGGCCACAAACTCGTTGAAAACAGGAAAACCGGGCTCATCCTGGCTGGTCTTGTCCTCTTGCTTGGTCTGGGTCACAATATGGCTATTGTTGTCCAGCACATAAACAACGCCTGGCAGCGGATCCTTATCCAGGATTTTATCCAGCATGTTGGGCTGGAAGGTGATTTTGAGGAAATGGTGGAATTTGGGGCTATACAGGTAATTTATTTTTCTGAAATACGACACTGATTTCATTTTGGCGGACCCGGCAAACACCTGGTCGGTGTGGGCAAGAAAACCGGTGGCACCATCAGTTGCTGAATATTTCTCATACCAATCTGCCTGCTTCACAGTGCTCTCCACACGGTGAAGGTGGCTGCCGTTCAGAAGCGTGTCGTTGTCGGTATACACCGTAAACAGCACAATATTAGTGTTGTATGGCAGGATCTTATTCCATGCGTCCTTAAGGTAGGCGTTATACTCATTGAGGCATAGCTTGCGATCGGTATACAGCCGGTTGATGTGCTCATACATGGCCTCGTCCGGATATATGAGGTTGGAAAGCTCAATGGCGCTGATGGCGTTTTCCCCGATGTTGTTGGTGATGCGCTCCAAAGACTGCCGCACGAGGATGAGTTTCTCCTTCTGTGCGCTTTGCAACGTGGAGGTGTAGATTGTGGAGGAGAATATGATGGTTGGTATCAAAACGCAAAACAAATAAATCAGCAGCAGTTTTGTGCGGATGCTGATGTTCACAAGTTTCAGCCTGGAATGAATCTCAATCAGTCGCATCCAGACAGCTCCGAATGGTGTTTCTTTGCCGCAGCGATTCACGCATCTCCGCATTTACATATAAACATAACTAAAATAGCAAATGGGCACGGCTGCGTCAATGGAAAATGCATGCTGGATCGATTTCCTATTGTATGACTACAATACATTTTGGAAAAAGGTGAACAGAAAGCGAGCGTTCAACTTGCCAAATACCAAACGCGAGTTCAAATGATCACCACCGGCACACCGGTCATCCCCCGCAGTTTTGCCGCCCACAGCTCAGCCTCGCCTGCTGTGGGCATCTTCGTTTCTGCATAAGCCGATATTCTGCCGATGGCCTCGCATTTGGAAATACCCACCGGGTGGTATGGTTCCAGGTTGATCTCCAGGATGTTTCTGAGGCCCGCGGCGGTTTGCGCAATGCCCTGCATGTGCCGGTCGTTCATGTTCACCCCCGGGATCAGGGGGCAGCGCAGCACAATCCTACCACCCGCAGCATCAAGAGCTTGAAGGGAACTCTGTATCGGCGCAAGCGGCACACCGGTCCATTGCGCATGGTTGTCCGCCGTCGTCTTCAGGTCAAACAGGAACAAGTCCGTATAAGGCACGCAGCGGACCAGATGGTCCGGGGCGCAGTAACCGCAAGTTTCCAGGCAGGTGTGGATGCCCTGGCACTTGGCTGCTTTCAACAACTCCAGTGTGAAACCATGCTGAACCATGGGCTCCCCGCCAGACACGGTCATGCCTCCGCCGGAAACGCTATAAAACAGGCGGTCAACCATCACTTCATCGATGACCTGCGCAACGGTCATTGTTTTGCCGATCACCGACAGCGCATTGGGGCTGCAGTCTTCCGCGCACTTCCCGCACACGGTGCAATCCGCCCGCCGAATTACCCGGCCGTTCTCCCCAAAAACATGGCACCCATTGGGGCAAGCCGATGCGCAGGCTCCGCACCCGATGCAGCGCGACGCATCCCACGCCAGCTCAGCTGCCATGGATTGTGACTCCGGGTTGTGGCACCACGCACACTTCAGCGGGCAGCCCTTCAGAAACACCGTTGTGCGGATTCCTGGCCCGTCATGAAGGGAGCCGCGCTGGATGTCAAAGACAAACCCAGTCTTCTCTGCACTCATTTCATTGGCCATAAAGGTTCCGGGCAATGATCTCATCCTGCACCTTTGCAGACAGGCAGGTGAAATAAACGGAGAGCCCGCAGATCCGCACGATGAGGTCTTTATGCCGGTCCGGGTTTACCTTTGCGTCCAGAAGCTCCTCGATGGAGACCACATTAGGCTGTATGGTCGGCCCGCCAAACCCGGCAAAACCAAGCAGCAAGCCGGTCATCATCTCCTTGGTGAATGTGGAACCCAGAGGGATCTGCGTATCCAGCACGGAGATGCCGGAGACTTGCTTGAAGTCGATGCATCCGATGCTGCGGATCGTGTCGGTCACGCTCCTGACCGGCCGGAGGCGGCTGGGCGTAACGCTCTGGCTGAGCACATCGCCGGCCCTCCTGCCGTCCGGCGTGGCCTTGACAAACGGCGCGAAGTATTCATGTCCGTAATACACAAACATGCTGAGCATATACTTGCCGCCGCGCTCGTTGCCGATGGTGCCGATGAACTCGTTGAGCTCGCCCACGAATTCGGCTGCGAACCGGTCCACCGCCTCCTCGCCGTGGCCAAACTTGGGGCAGGCGATCAATTTTTGGCGGAGCTGCTCGTGATTCTCCCAGTTGCAGCGCAATGCCTCAAGGAGCTGGGGATAGGAGACAAGCCGGTCATCAAACACCGCCGTTTTGATGGCATACAGTGAATCCACCAGCGTTGCCAGCCCGACCATGCCCACGGTGCCAGGATTGTACTTCGCGCCGCCTGCAGTGTAATCGGCGCCGTTTTGGATGCACCCCTCCAGAGTTGCAGAAAACAACGGACAGGGGTGCACGTCTCTCCACCGCTCCCCCAACGTTTTCTGCCAGCCCAGCGTCACGGCGATGGCCCGCTTGAGGTGATCGAGAAACAGGGAGTAGAACGTTTCAAAGTCTGCCGTTTCCCCAATGAAGCGGGGAAACGCGTCCATGGTGCCAGGGCCGGCAAACTCATCCGGCACCGTCTCCGGCTGGAGGCACAGGTCAAGCACCCTTGGCAATGAGAAATAGTAGAATGCCCCGGCGGTGTGCTCCACACCCTCCACCATTGTCTCCTGGCAGCCGCCGTTCACGAAGAGCCTGGCCTCCCGCTCCGTCTTGCCGGCACGGACCAGCGAGGGAATAACCGTGTCGTCATTGATGATCGCATACACATTGTGCCCGCGCAGGATGCTCCCGCTGATCCGGTCAAGATAGTCCCGCGGCGCGGCCATGGAATAGCGGCAGTTGAGCTTGGGGTTTACCAGATTGTGTTTCTCATGCTCCTCCAGGACCATGCGCGTCACGTCGTTGAAGATGGTAACCCCGTCTGCGTCACAGCCGCCAAGCTCCAGGCAGGTGCTGGTTTCCGGCCATTCGGCCTGGTCCAGGAAAAACTTGATGTCGGTTGGGATCATCCAGCGCACAAGCAGGTCTCGGGCTTCCGCTTCCGTCAGCCGCCCGGCTGCGATGTCATCGCGATAAAAAGGCTGCGCAATCCTGTCCAAATGGCCGATCACAGAGATGCCGACATTTTCCAGCGACGCAGCGGCCTCCCGCATGAACCAAATCATCGCGAGCGCCTCGTAGAATGTCTCCGGCGGGTCTCTGGGGATCCGCCCGGCTGTCTGCGCAATCAACAGAAGATTGCTGCGTTCAAACGGATCTTCAAAAGTGCCCAGAAATTCGTTGGCCTTTTGCGCGAAGCGCTCCGCGACACGGATGACGGCCAGGCAGCTCCTGCGGGCAGCAAGGAGAAAATCAGCTTGATCTGAGCCGGGGCTTTGCGCCAGCGCCGCATTGATCTCATCGATGAGGCCACCCACACCCACGGCAAAAAGCTTTGTATAGCCGAGACAATGGTGGTCATAGTCAAAAATGTGGTTCCAGCCGATCAAGCCGACGGTGCTCTTCCTGCGGTCGAAGCTCATCGCGTTTCGATAGAGCGGCGAGGAGCACACAATTTCATCGACCCGCTTATCCAGAAGCCATGCCCCCGGCGCGCCCTTCTGGGGGATGCCCCAGTTTGCTGCCGGGCGCATGCCCATTTCGAAGAAAAATGGGCTCTGCGGGAAAATGACCGGTTCAAACTTCTCGGCAATGGTTTCATGCAGCACGCTTTTAAGCGTGACCGCCGAAGCACCGGGGTGGTGCTCCGCGTAGGTATCCATCTCCTGCACGATGGCGTTCCGAACGCGCACAAACTCCGGGTTTTGCTCCGGGTCTTTCATGCTGAGGTAATATTCACGCATCTGATTTCGAAGTTTGTCGTACATGGAAACTCCATGGAGCCGTTTTTTTCATTGTATGCGCAGCGGCACCTGATGTAAATATATCACGAAAAACCCCGGGATTGCTCCCGGGGTTTGCGTACACGCCAATAACGTTAATGAATTTTCACTTCAGGATCGCCCCGGCCGTCAGCGCCTTCTCCAGCTGCTCATTGCCAAACAAATAGATGATGATCGTGGGCAGGCTGGTGATGATCATGGTGGCACCGATCTGGCCCCAATGCCGCACCCCGATGCTCACGAAGAAATTGAGCAGCCCCACCGTGAGCGGCCGCAGAGCTTCCTCCGGCGAAAGGATGAAAGCCAGGAAGAACTCATTCCAGGTGTTCATGAAGATGAGCACGCACTGCGTGGCGATTGCGGGCGTTACCATCGGCAGGATGATGCGGAAGTAGGTGGTATACACATTGCACCCGTCAAGGCACGCCGCCTCCTCCAGCTCCTTCGGCAGGCTCCGGAAGAAGGCATAAAGCATCAGCACACAGGTGGCCAGCGCAAATGCGGCATATGGCGCGATCAAACCCAGGTGGGTGCCCTTCAGCCCCAGCTGCTTGACCAGCATATACACCGGGATGATGACCACCTGCACCGGAACAATCAACCCGAGCGAGATATAGTTGAGCGTGAGCTTGCTGAGCCTTGGGCCCATCATCCTGGCAATGGCATAGGCCAGCATACTGCCAAGCAGCACCGTGACGAGGATGGTGCCCACCGAATAGATGAGGCTGTTGGTGAAGTATTTGGGGAAATCATAAGCCTTCAACGAATCAGGATAGTTGGAAAATGCCCATGCCTGCGGCAGCCCAAAGGCGTTGTTGTAGACTTCTTCCTTGGATTTCAAAGACAGGCTGAGCATCCAGAACAGCGGGAAGATAAACGAGAGCCCTAGAATAATAAATGCGGCGTTCAGTATGTATCTGAACAGTTTTTGAATCATCTTCATCCCCCCACAGCCTAGTATTCCAGCTTGTCTTTGGCCACGAAGCGGTTGATCAGCATCGCGATGATCAGGCATTGAATGATGAACAGCACCGCAATGGCGCACCCCTGGCCAAAGTCCGAGGAGGAAAACGCCGTATAGTACATGTTATATACCACCGTATGTGACAAATCTCCGGGGCCGCCAGATGTCATGATCCTGACATGGGCGAATTGAGCCATGCACCCCAGCACCGAAACCACCAGCAGGTATTTGATGATCTCTTGCAGCAGCGGAATCGTGATTTTCAGGCTGCACCGGAAAAACCCTGCGCCGTCGATCAACGCTGCCTCATAATAGGTTTTGGGGATGGACTGTATGCCTGCATAAAAGATGACGGCATTGATGCCGATGTATTGCCACAGGAACGCCACGGCTATGCTCGTGACGACGGTTGATTTGTTGGATAGCCAGGCTTTCGTCAGGCCATCCAGGCCGACGGCCTTCAGCACGCTGTTGACGAGGCCCCATTCCGGCTGATAGATGGCGACCCACATCTGCGCGATGACGGTGACCGAGATGATCGCCGGAAACATAATGGTAGCCTTCATAAACCGCTTCATACGGTTTGACTGCCGGTCGATCACCAGTGCGAGCAACAGGGAAAAGGGCAGCGCCACACAGGTGGACAGGATCACAATATACAGCGTGTTCCAGGTGGAGCGCCAGTAGGAGCCGGACTTCAAGACGCTGATATAGTTGGCCAGGCCAACAAACCCTAGGCTTTTGTAGCCGTCGTTATTTTGAAGGCTGATGATGATCTCCGGCAAAACCGGATAAACCACAAACAATGTAAAGAGCAGCAGCGCGGGCGCTGTAAACACAAGTATGGAGAGCTTGGTATTAAACTTCCTCATAATATCCACCATCATGGCCTGAATCAGGGTTGGAAAAGGGGCTATCCCCGCAGCTCGTTTTGCAGTTGCTGCACAGCGACCCGCTTCGATAGCCCCAGCAATCCGTTACCGTTACAGGATTATTTGAACCAGGTGTTCGCCTGCCAGACCGGATTGAAATCGGTGACAAACTGATCAACCGAGTATTCGCCGGTGAGCAGGTTGGAGGTGCACTTGCCAAACTCGGTGGCCGTCTTGGCGTCCATGCAGTTCAGCCAAATGGAGGGGATCTTGATCTTGGCGCCGTTGTAGACATCCAGGTTCTTCTGCATCAGCGGCGAGACGTCGGTGAGCTTGAAGCCGGTGTCCAATGTGACGGGCGCCTTCTGGTCGTTGAAGTAAAGGGCGTCCTGCATGGCGCAGAATTCGCACAGCTGCACAGCCGCATCCAGATTCTTGGACTTCGCGAAGGTGGCATAGCCATTCAGAGGCGAGCCCCAGAACTGCATCACGTTCTTCGGGTCATACTTCGCGTTGTCAGCAGAAGCATTGGGCCACAGGAAGAAGTCCACATCGGGATCCTTGGCCAGGTTCGGCAGCTCCCAGGTGAAGATGAAGTACATCGCTGAATTCTTGGTGTTGAACATCTCGTTGGCCGGGCCGTAGTCCAGCGTTGTGATGCCTTCGGGGAAAGCGCCGGCTTTAACCAGTTGCTGGATCCTGCCGAGGGCGTTTTTGATCACGGGGTTGGTGAAGTCGATCTTGTTCTGCAGCAGGTCCTGCGCGGCCTGGGGGTCTTCAATCTGAACCATCTGCTGGAAGAGACCCAGGCAGGGGCCCCAACCGGCCAGACCGTCCATGGCGATCGGGTTGACGCCTTCGCTTTTCAGCTTGGTGCAGATCGCGAGCAGGTCATCAAAAGTCTTGGGCTCTTGCAGATTGTACTTGGCAAAGATTTCCTTGTGGTAGAAAATCCTCGGGTTGAAGTAGGTATCGCAGCCGGAAGACAGCGTGTAGATCTTGCCGTCTTTGAACTTCAGAGCGTCCGGCACGGAATACTTGGCCATGAAGCCATCCTTGGAGATATACGGCGTGAGGTCCAGCTGGTTACCGGCGCCGATGATCGGCACGGCTGTGACGGCGTCGCTGTACCACACATCGGGCAGGTCGCCGGAAGCATTGTAGGTCTTGACCTTGTTGTAGAAATCATCGCCGCCGCCGCCGGGCTCAATCTCAACCTCGATGCCGGGCAGGGCTTTCGCCATGTTGGCTTCGATGTAGTTGGCGTTGATCTTCTGGCGGTTTTCGTCGGCGCTGATCACGAGCAGCCGCAGCTTCACAGACTTGGCGGGTTCCGCCGTGGGCGCTTCCGTCTTGGGGGCGTCGGTGGCAACCTGCGTCTCCGGTGCCTTGGTCACAACCGGAGCGGCGCTGGTGCAGGCGGCCAGACCCGCAACCATCAATACAGCCAGGGCAAGGGTGGCAAGCTTCAAGAGCTTTTGCATGAAAAAACCTCCTTCACGATTTAGCGGGATGGACATGCGAAGGGATTGTAACGTTACAACAGTATGGTACTCACATGCTTGCATGCAGAAAAGAGAATATTATCCGGTGACAAGGAGTTTTATCCCCAATTGGTCAATTTATACAAGTGATGAAATTCTCAACATATTTTGCCGGCGAAAGACCGGCCAATTTTTTGAAGCATTTGCCGAAATAATTCGCGTCCGCATAGCCAACCTTTGCAGCCACCAGCGCAATTGAGTGGCAGCCTCCGTCCATCAGCTCCCTGGCCTTGCTGATCCGAAACTCGCTGATGTATTCATTGATTGTTTTGCCGGTCTCCCGCTTGAACAGGAAACACAGATGGCCGTACTTCACATAGACACTTTTGGCGATTGTATCGATCCGCAGGTCATACTTCATGTAATTTTCATGGATGAAGGCAATCGCCTCCTCCACAATTTTGCTTGTCCGCCTGCCGCCACCAGCCTGGAGGATACCCGACACCGCAGACAGCAGCCGGGCGACCCAAGCCTCCATCTCATCCAAATCCTTCTGGGCCAGTGCCTCCTCCAAGAGGTTGGTCCCCTCACGGAACAGGTTTTTTTCAGCGTTTGCCTTTTCGGCAACCTCCGCCAGCGTCGCAGCAAGCTCGATGCAAACAAGCCTGGCGGCATCTCTGGTGGTCTTTTGGGACCGGATCCGGTTGAAAACAGATCGGATGATGCATTCCGCTTCCGAAGTGTCGCCGCCCCGCAGGCACAGATGAAGTTGCATTTTCTGCTCGATGGGGAAAAAACTTTGCCTGGTCAACTCATCGGAACCCAGGGCATAGGAAACTACGCAGTCATTGCCAACGGCCGATTTGTTCCTCAGCGCAAGCAGCGCTTCCTGATGGGATACGGCCATCTGCAACACCTGATCATAAGGCCTGCCAATCCCAATGGAGAGCGAAACGCCAAATGACCGGAACGCCGTCACACGCAACTGCTCCAAAGCGTTGGCCAGGTCCATCTGAAGGTCTTCCCCGCCCTGCTCCAAAAAAAACAACACATTCAGCCGGCCATGGATATCACGACAGAGTTCCAGCGGGCAATACTCCTCCAGCAGCGCCTTTGCCAGATTGGAGACGGCAAAGCACCACAGGTGCCCGGCAGCGTCGCCGTTTGCACCCTCCGCCTTCTGACTGACCTCGATCACAGCCACCTGAAACCATCTGGCGCTCAGGTCCACATCAGTCTGGCGGAGCAGCGAAATAAACTCATCCTTGCCCAGAAGCTGGTTGCCCTGCACCAGGTCATTCAGCAGCATTTCCCGAAGGATTGGCTTGTAGTCGCTCACCTGCTGGGCCAATGCTTCTGTTTCCAACCTCGCCGACCGCTCTTTATGGATCCTCTCCCGAATGGAGGCAAGCGCTGCTGCCAGCTCGGTTTCCTCTATGGGTTTTAGCAGGTAATTTCCCGCACCAACCTCAATGGCCTGCCTGGCGTAGGCAAACTCGTCATAGCCCGTGATGATGATGATTTTGACGTCCAGTTCCTTCCCTTTGATCTCCGCGGCAAGCTCCAGGCCATCCATCACCGGCATGTTGATATCAACGAGCGCGACATCCGGCTTGTATTCGGCGATCTTCTCCAACGCGTCAAATCCGTTTTCCGCCTCGCAGCACACCTCATACCCCAGCGTATCCCAAGGGATGGAGACCTTCAGCGCTTCGCGGAACAGGGTTTCATCGTCCACGATCATCAGCTTAAGCATGGTGTTATCCTTTCAACTTTGAGGCCGGGATGGTCAGCGTTACCTTTGTGAAGCTGCCCAGCTCGCTTTGAATTTGAATGCCATAGTTGTTTCCATACAGCAGCTTGATCCGGTTATTGACACTGGCAAGCCCGAAATCCTCGCTCTTTCCATTGAAAATAGACTTTTCCAGCAACAGGCTGATCTTGTCCTCGGGAATGCCGGCGCCGTCGTCATACACCTCAATGCAGACATCCCCGGCCTCAGACAAATACCCGTTGATTTCCAGGCAGCCCACGCCATCTTTGAGCTTCAGGCCATGATAGATGCTGTTTTCCACCAGCGGCTGGAGTGTCAGCTTGGGGATTTCCAGGTCTTTAATTGCATCCTGGATGTTGATGCTGTATTCCATGTAGTTGGAATACCGCATCTTCTGGATCGCCAGATAGTTGGATGTCATGCTCACTTCTTCTGCAATCCTGATCATGTCTCCGCCCTTGCTTAGGGAAGACCGGTAGAAATTGGCCAGTGACTTGGCGATGCTGATGGCGTCGTCATAGCGGCCAAGCTTGTTCAGCGATATGATCGTTTCCAGGGAATTATATAGGAAATGGGGCTTGATCTGTGACTGGATCAGCATGAATTCAAACTCCCGGCGCGTCTTCTGCTCAGACAGGACTTCCTGGATCAATCCCTCGATCTTGTCCATCAGTTCGTTGAAGCCGTTTGCCAGAGTGCCCAGTTCCCCACGGATCTCCGTGTCTGCCCGAACACCCATATCTCCATCCATGATGGCCGACATAATGCCAGCCAGTTTGTGGACAGGTTTTGTAACCGTGTGGGAGATCACGTAGGACATCACAAACGCAAACACAAGGCATAAGATTCCAACGATCAGAATCACCGATTGGATTTTGGCATTTTCCGAGGTGACCTCCTCCAGCGACACGGCGCTGACCACCCGCCACCCCAGCTTATCAGACCGCTGCATGGAGAATAGGTAATCCTTGTTGTTTTGCCTGGCAATCACACGCCCCTGCGCCATCAGCTTATCATAATCCTCCCGATCAACGCCAAGCACGCGATCCAAAGGCTGATTCAGATCTGCCTTGTCTGCCGATGAGATCACCGCACCATTCCCATCGATGATATAGTAACTGTCATGGGAGTTCTTCCTCTGCTCAGGGAAGATCTTGGAGATGTTTTTCTCACTAATGAACAGGATCACGATACCCGTCTTGGTGCCAAGGTTTTTATCGATGACAAGCTTGGCCACGGCGATTGAGTTTTCTGGTTTCACCCTGTCGTTGAACTCCAGGCGGAACAGCCCTGTCCAAACAGGCGTCTGCTGCTCAATCACCTTGTCCAGAAAGCCTTTGCTAAACACATTGCCAAGCCTGCTGATGTAGATCGCGTTATAATACAGCACCTGCTGGGATTGGGAGAGCACAGCGGTGGAGATCACCTGTGTGTTCGGCGAAACAATGTTGCTCATGATGTCGGAGATCGTGGACCGGATTTGCTGCACTTTCAGTATGGCGTCAGCCTGGCCGGAGTTTTTTGTATAGCGAAGCAGTAGCTCCTGAAGCCTGTAGTCTGATGCAATGACACGGATATAGTCCTCATAGCTGCTGGTCATGGTGGTGAGATTTCGATCAATAAGCTCAAGCTCTCTGGAAGAGCTTTTTTCCGCTTTGTCAATGATGGCACCGGCAGAAATACTGGTGGCGAAAAAACCGAGCAAGAAAAGCGACAAAACGATGACAAGCCCATAGAAGAAAAAGACCTTGTTTTTCAGTGACAAATTGTCAAACAGGTTTTTCACGACACCACCCACCGCACAGACCCTTCGCCATCAGTCATTGGAATTGCGAGTCATGACACTGGCCAATAAAACATTTATTGGCAATTTAGAATACAAGTATATGGGGCGCAGGGTGGCAAGTCAAGAAACCCCGCTGCGGCAAAGCCGGGCAGGGCGCAAGTCTCATTGCTCGTCCAGAATCAGCTGTTTGATCGCATTGATATTTGGCACACGGCCCATCACCTTGACCTTGCCGTTGATGATGAGCCCAGGTGTGCGCATGATCCCGGTTTTCATGATGTCCTGCAGATCGGTCACATAGATAACGTTTGCCTGCACGGACAGTTCCTTGACCGCCTCCTGTGTGATCGCCAGCAGCTTTTTGCAATTTGCGCATCCGGGACCGACAACCTTGATTTCCATATTGGCATCTCCTTTACTAAAATCCCACTTAGCATAGAAGTAACGGTATCAAACCACCGGCTTTGATCACCCGCAGTTGCAGCACCCTCCGTCGCTCTTGGTTGAGCCACAGCAATCCCCTTCGTTGCCGGCGCTGATGATCTCTCCAAAATACTCAATTGCACCGTTGGGGCAAAGGTTTCCACAGCCGTGGCAGCCCTGGATGCAGCCCTCCGGCTTCACCACAACCGGGCGGGGCGCCTTTTCCTTATTGTATACGCCATGTTTGCATTTTTTTACACAGGTGCCGCATTCGGTGCAAAGCTCATAATTGATCACAGGATACCATGTGGTGGACATACTCATTTCTCCTTTTGATATCGGTTTCTGGCTTGGTCTGAGTCATCCCGGAAAAAGCTTATCAGCCTTCTCTCATCTCAATGCAGCTGCCGCAGCAAATCGCCACACACGCCCCGCAACCGTCACACTTGTCATAATCAAACTCAATCCTGCCGCCGATGGGCTCATTCTCATCTTCCACATAACTCACAGCTTGCCGGGGGCATTCCCTGAGCGGCGGGCAGATCCTGGGCTCAGCAGCGCAGCGCTCCCGGAAGACAAATGGTTTCATATCGCAGTTCCTCCCTTATACAAACAAGAACCCGAAAGCATTGAACGAGTAACCGATGATGACAATGCCGGCGGTCACGATGCCAGCAAAGATCAGCAGCAGGCGCATTTTCACGACCTTTTTCAAGAGGATCATCGAGGGCAGCGAAAGCGCCGTCACCGCCATCATGAAGGACAGCACCGTGCCGATGCCCACGCCCTTGGCCACCAGTGCCTCGGCGATGGGCAGCGTGCCAAAGATATCGGCATACATGGGCACACCCACCAACGTCGCAATCAGCACGGAGAAAACATTGTTTTGACCCAATACAGTTGTGATGATGCTCTCGGGGATCCAGTTATGGATCGCCGAGCCAATGGCGACACCGCCCAAAATGTAGGGCCAGACCTTCTTCACAATGAATTTCACCTGATCCCAGGAAAACAAGAGCCTGTCTTTGCGGGTCATCTCCGGCTCATCGATGTCCGCAACCCGGTTGCTGAACACAAATGGCTCCACATACTTTTCCAGCTTCAACTTGCTGATGATGGTTCCTCCTGTCACGGCCAGGATGAGACCTACCACTACATAGGCGATGGCGATTTTCCAGTTGAAGATGCTGGCCAGCAATAGCACCGAGGCCAGATCCACAAGCGGCGAGGAGATGAGAAACGAAAACGTCACACCGATGGGCAGGCCCGCGCTGGTGAAACCGATGAACAGCGGGATGGAGGAGCAGGAGCAGAAGGGTGTAACCGTGCCAAGCAAAGCGCCCAGGAGATTGGCCCAGACACCATGGAACCGCCCGAGGATTTTCTTGGTGCGCTCCGGCGGGAAAAAACTTTGGATATAGGAGATCGTGAAGATCAGCACAGATAACAGGATGAAAATCTTAATCGTGTCATACAGGAAGAAGTGGATGCTGCCGCCCAGCCGCTCGGATGTGCTCAGGCCGAACAGGTTTTCAACCAAAAGCTTGATGAGATTTGACAGCCACTGCATTTTGAGAAGCTGGTCGTTGAGCCAGCCAAACACCGAGGAAACCACGGCCATGGCTCATGCCCCCTTGCTTTCGCACCGGCACTGGCCGGACGCCAAGTTGTCCAGAAACTGTTTCAGTTCCTCCAGCCTCTCCTGCTTGAGGCTGTAGCGCATCCACGCGCCGCTGCGCACGCCGGTCACGATGCCGCTTTCGGTGAGGATTTTCATATGGTAGGAAAGCGTCGGCTGGGTGATGTTGAATTTCTCCAGTATTTTACATGCGCACAGTTCTCCGGCGGAGAGCATGCCAATGATTTCCAGCCTGGTTTCATCGGCGAGCGCCTTGAACAGCGGAATGCTGCCGCGATAAGTTAGCATAAAAGCCCCCATAACATTGATAACACTCAATGACATAGACCGTTCTCTATATAATATGCGGCACATAGACAGTTGTCAATATCATTATGCTGTGTGGCCGGCATTTGATCACTCGGCATCAGGTGTACAAGAATTTGGTATTATGTTGTTCTAGTATGTTTATGTAGTTTCTATTTTGAACCATTCTTGTTTGACACGTCAAAGCAAAAAGATGGACCCCCGTGAGGTCCATCTTCTTCATCTCTTCAAATGATCAATCAGCTGTCAATTGCTCCTCATACCGCAACCAGCGCCATTGCCCATCCCGCGGCCGAAACCGCCGCCCTGGCCCCGGCCCATACCGCAGCCCAGACCATTTCCGGCGCCTGTACCGTTGCCTGTGCAGGCGGCCATACGGGCCTTCATGGCGTCATAAAGCTTGTCCGCTTCGGCCTGTGTAAGCTTGCCGGCTTTCACCAACTCATCCAGCCGCTGCTTGTACTGCGCCAGGCGCTCATCCTTGAATTGATCCAGTTTGCCGGCAGCCGCAGCCTGCGCGCCATAGGTCACGCCGTCTTGCCTTGCGTCCTGCACCTGGTCCACCGTCTTGCCGGTGATGCCCGCCACAGTTTCCGCCGGGGTCTTCCAGCCATCGGCTGCCAGAGCCACAGTGGTGGTCCCGACCAGCAGCACCACCGCCAATGCGATGATCGCGATCGTCTTTTTCATGTTCTTCATTCCTTTCTTCAGCGTTTGCCGCTGTTTGTGATTCCATCATAGCCTCGGGATGTGTTCAAATTGTGAGAGAAATTCGAATCTTTGTGAGAAAACCACACGTAAAAAACCAAACAATGCTAAAATGGCATCGGGGTGAGAAACATGCCGAAAATCCTGTTGGTTGACGACGACGCGCGCATCCGCTCGATCGTGCGCGAATATGCCCAGACGGAGGAATGGAGCTTTGCCGAGGCTGAAAACGGTGCAGACGCGCTGAAACTCCTGGAGCCGGGGGATGTTTCGCTGATCGTGCTGGATGTGATGATGCCGGTGATGGACGGATGGACGGCACTCCGGCACATCCGCAAAACCAGCCAGGCACCGGTGATCATGCTCACCGCCCGCAACGAGGAGTATGACAGGCTGTTGGGTTTCGAGCTGGGCGTGGATGACTATGTGGCCAAGCCCTTCAGCCCCCGGGAGTTGGTCGCCCGCATCAAGGTGCATTTGAAACGCGCCGCCGCACCTGCCCACGAAGCGCAGAAGCTTTCGTTTGACGGATTAGTTTTGGATCTGGACGCTCACCGCGTGACGGTGGATGGCGAGCCAGCCACGCTCACACCCAAGGAATATGACCTGCTTGTTTTTTTTGCGACCAGGCCGGACAAGGCCTTTACGCGCGATCAGTTGCTGAACCATGTGTGGGGGTATGATTACTATGGCGACGGCCGCACGGTGGACACCCATGTGCGGTCGCTCCGTGACAAGCTGGGGCCCTATCGCCGGATGATCGCCACCGTGTGGGGCACCGGATACCGCTTTGAGCCGGGAGGCGCCAAATGAAGCACATGCGCACCAAGCTGTTTCTGGGATTCCTCTGCATGGCCGCGGTGACGGTGACCGTGCTCTGGCTCATACAGGCAGGCCTCATGAAGGACAATTACCTGAAGGAGCGCGTGTCCGCCGTAGACGAAGCCATCGTGAAAGCCGCCGGGCAGCAGAACCTGGATGCTGCAACGCTGGAGGAAAACCTGAACATCCGGCTGTTGCTGCTAGACGAAAGCGGTGCGGTGCGCTATGTCTCCCAGGGCATGCCCATGCGTGGGATGATGACGAGGCTGCTGCAAAGCGCCGAAGCCCCCAAGCCCGATGGCACGGCTGTAGAGCTGGAGGGCATGATGGGCGGTGGTGTGCGCTACGCGCTGCTGGGCCGACCAATGGCCGATGGTGGCACGCTTTACGCCATGTTTTCGCTTTCCGATGTGCAGGAAGCTTCCCGCATCCTGTTGGAGCAGCTTTGGATCGTCACGGCAGTACTGTTGGCAGCGTCGGTGCTGCTGGCGCTGGCCCTTTCCAGGATTTTCGCCAAGCCGGTGCGGCAGATCACCGGGGCCGCCCGGGCCCTGGCAGCGGGCAAGCTGGAGACCAGAGTGGCTGTGCGCTCCCGCGACGAAATCGGGCAGCTGGCCACCGCGCTCAACGAGTTGTCCAGCCAGCTTCAAAAGACCGAGGCATTGCGCCGGGAGCTCATCGCCAACGTGTCCCACGAGCTGCGCTCGCCTCTGACAGTGATCCAGGGGTATGCGGAGACGGTGCGCGACGTGACCTGGCCGCAGCAGGAAAAGCGGCAGGAGCAACTCACCATCGTGGCGGACGAGGCGGCCCGGCTGAGCGGCGTGGTGGAAGATATCCTGGATTACTCTAGGCTGCAAGCCGGCGTGGATACCATCTCTCCTGTTGAATTGCCACTACGCCCGGTGTTTGAGCAGATGGTACTGAAGTGGGAAATCCAAGCCAGGAGAAGGGCGCTGACGCTCCGAACAGATTGCCCGGAGCTCACAGTGCGATTTGACGAGGGGAAGTTTGCAAGGGTGTTGGACAACCTTTTGGGCAATGCCATCAACCATGGCGCTACGGGCAGTGAAATATTGATTGCAGCTGTGCCTCAGAGCAATGCTGTGCGGATCTCCATCACAAACCAGGGCGACACGATTGCCCCGGGGGAACTGCCCCTGATCTGGGACCGGTATTACCGCGCCAGCAGTGTGAGCGAAGGGAAGCGCCTGGGCACAGGCCTGGGCCTCGCCATTGTGAAGAGCATCCTGGAGCGCCATGGCAGCGCTTATGGTGTAACAAGCGCAGACGGTTCTACATGCTTCTGGTTCGAAGCACCGTGTTCGGCTCCTGCTTCGATTGACTAGTGAATTGGCTGCCACGAGCGGGCAACCTGTTTATGCTTAATGAAAAAGATTTTCTGCTATATGGCAAAAGTAAATTTATTGAGTATAATATTGAGCCATGCATCCATAGTTTATGATCGGTCAAATGAGCTTGCAGAAGCGTCCGTCCGGTGGATACCCACAAGCTCGAGGAGATCATCCATATGCTGTTTCAGGGGAAGATCAAAATCAATTCCATCCAGGCGATCGCACTGGGGTTTGCGGGCATCATACTCATCGGGGCGCTGCTTCTGACACTGCCCATCGCCAATAGAAATGGGGCAACTCTGCCATTTGCGGACGCCTTGTTTACCTCAACTTCTGCTACCTGCGTTACAGGGCTGGTTGTTTGCGACACCTATGAGCAATTCAATCTGTTCGGGCAAATCGTCATACTCTGCCTGATCCAGATCGGTGGCATGGGTTTTATGACAATGGCAACACTGTTTCTGATGATGGCCAGGCGCAAGATCGGGCTGGCGGAGCGGGGTTTGCTCACCGAGTCGGTGAACGCATTCCAGATCGGCGGCATTGTGCGGTTGATCAAGCGAGTCATTCTTGTGGCAGCAATTTGCGAGGCCACCGGTGCCCTGCTGCTGGCGATCCGCTTCTGCCCGCAGATGGGCCTGTTCACCGGGATATTCTACGGTATATTCCATTCAGTGTCCGCGTTCTGCAACGCGGGCTTTGACCTAATGGGCAGGTTTGGGCCATATGTATCGCTGATCCCCTATCATGACGACATTCTGGTGAACCTTACGGTGATGTCGCTCATTGCAGTTGGCGGGCTTGGGTTTGTGGTATGGGATGACATCATTGAGCAGCGGCTCAGGCTATTCAAATGCAAGCTACACACCAAGATCGTCTTGCTGGCCACCGCAGTTTTGATTGTGGGCGGAGCAATCCTGTTTTATCTGATGGAGCGGGGGAACACGCTGGCGGGCATGACGCCGGCTGGCCAAATACTTGCCTCGTTGTTTCAATCCGTCACTCCGAGAACGGCCGGTTTCAACACTGTGGATATGGCAAACCTCACTGAAGGCGGCACCGTGCTCACGATGCTGCTGATGATGGTCGGAGGATCCCCCGGCTCCACAGCCGGCGGTGTAAAAACAACCACATTGATGGTAATTTTGCTGGCCACTATCTCGTATATCCGCAACTCGGAAAGCATGAATATCTTCCACCGTCGGCTGGAGGACACCACGCTCAAACGCGCCTACTGCAGCACAACCATCTACATCGCCCTGGTGGTCCTCGGTGTGTTTCTTATACTGGCCTCACAAGGCTTGCCTGTGAAGGACACAGCCTTTGAGACAATTTCCGCCATCAGCACGGTGGGGCTTTCCACCGGCATCACGCGCGAGCTGAACGGTCTGTCGCAGATGGTGATCATCCTGCTGATGTATAGCGGGCGCGTGGGCAGCCTGACACTGGCAATGGCAATCCTGGAACGGATGAACGGGAAAGCCGCTTTGAAAAACCCTGAGGAAAAAATCATCATCGGATAGGGAGACTCATTATGAAGACCATGCTGATCATCGGAATCGGGCACTTTGGCAAGCAACTTGCCACCAACATGCTTGAGCTTGGAAACGAAGTGATGATCGTGGACAAGCAGGAAGACAGGATAAGCGATTTGCTGCCCTTGGTCACACGGGCCCACATTGGAGATTGCACCGATGTGAAGCTGCTCCGATCATTGGGCATCGGCAATTTTGACGTGTGCTTTGTGTGCATTGGAAACAACTTCCAGGCATCACTGGAGATCACATCACTGCTCAAGGAGCAGGGCGCGAAGCATGTGGTTTCCAAAGCCGACCGGGATATCGACGAAAAGTTTCTACTGCGCAATGGGGCAGACGATGTGATTTACCCTGAGCGTGACGTGGCGCTGCGAGCTGCCAAAAAATACAGCTCACACAATTCCTTTGACTATATCGAGCTTGCAAACCATTTCTCAATATCAGAAATCGCACCGCCGGAAAGCTGGCTGGGGAAGAGTATCCGGCAAATCGCCGTGCGGTCCAAATACAACATCAACATCATTGCGGTGAAGCGAAACGGCGCTATTGAGCCGATGTCGAATTCGGATTATCTGTTTACCAAAGATGAACACCTGATCATCTCTGGACACAGCAAAGACTGCGCGCGCATACTGGCGATGAAGTAGCTGCCTCCCTGCCCATGAATGGAAAGCTCATCGTGCAGGTGCTCACCAATCTGCTGGACAATGCCGTCAAGTACACTAAGACCGGTGGCTCTATGCCAATGAATAAACACAAAACTCCCGCCCTTTCGGGCGGGAGTTTTCGTTTCTACTCAGGTCTGATCAGAGCAGTGAGACAACAATCTTGCTGGTGTTTTCCGCCGCATGGAGGGCCAAGCCCAGTTGCTGCGTTTCCACCGTTGCACCATTCACACCGGCCACGGCCTGCATGCCCCTGAGCAGCACGCTCCAGGGTTTGCCGGTGGGAGAAGCGGTGATCTCAAGTTGCTTGCCGCCGCGTTTCACCGACAAGCTCATCGCCGGGCTGCCGTCGGTGCCATAGACCGTCCGCGAGATGGCTTCCCCGTCTTGGATCTCAAACAGATGGAACACCAAGCCGTCACAGTAATCATAGTCAGGCTTGGTATTATTGGCACCTACGGCGATCACGGAATTAGGCCGCGCCATCAGCGGCACGCTCAAATAGCCATGCGGCTCGCGGACCCACCGGCCGCCCTGTGCCTTTTCCCCGGTGATGAAGTTTGTCCAGACGCCATCGGGAAGATAATACTCCGCGATGCCGTCTGCGGAGAACACAGGCGCCACCAGCAGCGAGTCGCCCAGCATGTATTGCCTGTCCAGATAGCAGCAGGTCTTGTCTTCCGGAAACTCCAGCACCATAGGCCGCATCACCGGCACACCGGACTTCGCAGACTGGCACGATTCAGAATAGATGGTGGGCATCAGGCTGCACTTGAGCCTGGTGAAGAACCGCAGCACGTCCACCGCTTCCTCGTCAAACAGCCATGGCACGCGGTAACTTTCGTTGCCGTGCAGCCTGCTGTGGGAGGAGAGCAGGCCGAAGGCGACCCAGCGCTTGAAAAGGTCTGGCGAGGCGGTTTTCTCAAAGCCGCTGATGTCATGGCTCCAGAAGGAAAAGCCGCTCAATGCCAGTGACAGCCCGCCGCGCAGCGTTTCGGCCATGGACTCATAGGTGGCCACGCAGTCGCCACCCCAGTGCACCGGGAACTGCTGGCCGCCGGCAGTGGCCGAGCGGGCGAACAATACAGCCTCATTCTCGCCCCGTTCCCTCCGCAGCAGGTCAAAGACCGCCTTGTTATACAGGAACGTGTAGTAGTTGTGCATCTTCACCGGGTCAGACCCATCGAAGTAGACCACGTCAGTGGGGATCCGCTCGCCGAAGTCGGTCTTGAAGCAATCCACGCCCATATCCAGCAGCGCCTTCAATTTGCCCTGATACCAGGCCACGGCCTCGGGGTTTGTGAAGTCCACCAGGCCCATGCCGGCCTGCCAACGGTCCCACTGCCACACGCTGCCGTCGGGCCGCCTGACCAGATAGCCCTTCTCTTTCCCCTCCTGGAACAAGCTGGATTTCTGCGCGATGTAGGAGTTGATCCACACGCAGATTTTGAGGCCCTTCGCTTTCAGGCGTCGGAGCATCCCCTCCGGGTCCGGGAAGACGGCGCTGTCCCACGTGAAGTCACACCACTGGTATTCCTTCATCCAGAAGCAATCAAAGTGGAACACATGCAGCGGCAGGTCGCGGGCGATCATGCCGTCGATGAAGCTGTTCACCGTGGCCTCATCATAGTTGGTGGTGAACGACGTGGTAAGCCACAGCCCGAACGACCATGCCGGCGGCAGGGCCGGGCGGCCGGTGAGCCTGGTGTAGTTGGACAACACCTCTTTCAATGAAGCTCCGCCGATGATGAAGTAGTCCAGGCACTCCCCTGCCACGCTGAACTGCGCGCGGGAGGCGTTTTCCGACTGGATCTCATAGCTCACTCGCTCCGGGTGGTTCACAAACACGCCATAGCCCCGGCTGGTCACATAAAATGGAATGCTCTTATAAGCCTGCTCGCTGGAGGTGCCACCGTCCTCATTCCAGATATCAACAGCCTGGCCGTTTTTCACGAAGGGGGTAAACCGCTCCCCCAGGCCGTAGACAAGCTCACCAACGCCCAGGTCCAGCTGCTCGCGCATGTATGAGGTATCGCCATCAAGCACATAGCCAGTGCTTTTTACGCCGTTGCCGGTGATGCGCCTGCCATCCAGCAGATAATCCACGCGCCAACTGCCTGCTTTTTGGATGCGCACTTCCAGTGCACCGCTCTTCAGCCAGGCGCTTGCTTCGTCCTCCCCTGCCTGCGCGGCACCATTGCCGGTGACGTTCAAACCGAAACGGGGGTTGGCATCCAGCCCGCCCATGTGGTGGCATGCCTTCACGCGGATCACATCGGGCATCGGGGCGCTATACTCCAGCGTGAGCAGCGGGGCGTTCAGCGTGTCACCCCGGTGAACGATGCGTTTGCACGCCGCGTAAATCGTGACGGAATCGCCACCTACAACAATATCCCGGATCTCCACCGGGTTGTGGATCGTCATGCCTTGCCGGATATGCCAGTAACCGTCTGTGAATTTCATTGGAGTCCCCTTTACAACAGTATTGATGATTACACTGGGTTGCCTCAACTGCCCTGATAGCGGGCGCAAGAATCCCGGACCATAAGCTCCGTGGGGTAGCTGATGATGCTGTGTGACTTGCTGCCGCTTTCCAGCGCGCTGATCATCGCGTCGGCGGCCTTTCGCGCGATCTCAAAGATCGGGATTTTCATCGTTGTCAGCGCGGGGATGACTTGAGAGGCGATCGCGATGTCATCAAACCCCATGACAGAGATGTCCTCCGGCACGCGGATGCCCCGGGAAATCAGCAGACGGATCGCCGCCAGCGCCATATCGTCGTTGCAGGAGAAGATGGCGGTGGGCAGCGTGCCGCGCTCGATCAGGCTGGTCAGCTCGCGCACGGTTTTGTTTTTGCTGAATTCACCCTTGAGCAGGAAATCCTCCCGGATGGGCAGGTTGTGCTTGCGCATCGCATCCTGATAAGCGAGAAAACGCTCCCGCCCGGAGTGGGTGGTCTCGCGCCCGGCTAGCAGGCCGATCTCCCGATGCCCCAGCTCGATGAGGTATTCCACAGCGTCATAGGCACCCTGGTAATCCATCGTGTTGATCACGGAGAGACTTGCCTGGATGCGCTGTAGCTTCTTCGCGTCATCCGGGGCCAGATCGATAATGGACAAGGGGCAGCCGGACTCCAGGATGTCGCGATAGACGCTGGTATCGGCCTCCGTGCCGATGACAATGCACCCATCCACCCTCTTCTGGCGATAGGCTTGCTTGATCTTGTCGTAATCATTCTTCGAATAGATGATGTTGACAAGCGTGTAGTACCCCCTGGAATTCATCTCATCAATGATAATTTCCAGATAGGGCGCGAAGTAGTTGTTCTGATAGATCCGGTAATCCACATCGTTTTCCACGATGCCGATGATGAACAGCCCCACGGTGTTTTGAGCTTTTCCCGCCAGCGACTGCGCAAGGGCGTTTGGCCGGTAATCATATTGCTCGATGATCTCCATCACCCTGCGACGTGTCTCTTCGGGCACGTTGCTGTAGTTGTTAATTACCCTGGACACCGTGCTTCTGGACACCCCTGCCAGTTTTGCGATTTCATCCCCCGTCATGGCATCAAATCCCTTCCTGCTTGGGGCATGCCCTTGAGAACACCTGGAAGCCTCTGGGCGGCACAGTAAGCACCCCGCTGATCCGGCCGCCGGATACCATGCTGACCCCGCCCTCACCCACGTCCACAGACACCGGCTGCGGCATGAAGTTCATCACGAAGACAGTCTCTGTCTCCCCGTCGGTGCGAGATTGCACCGAGCAGCCCGCCGGAGGCTTGGCCACAAGGGGGCCACGGATGCCCAGCTTGGCCATGAGCGCGCCGAAGAAGGCCTCCTGGAACCGGTCGTCCAGCCTGGCGGCTACAAACCAGGCTTCTCCCTTGCCGTATTGGTTCACCGTCACAGCCGGGCAGCCTTCGTAAAAATCCTCCAGATAGCGGCCAACCGCCTTTGCTCCGGTGGCGTGCACCACCTCGCAGAAATCGCGGGCTTCATAACGGGCACCATTCCACTCCACAGCGCGGCGCTCCTCGGGGAAGAGGGCATCCAGCTCCTCGCACCAGACGCCAAGCACATCCTTGATGGGGCCGGGGAAGCCGCCCAGGAAGCACAGGTCGTGCTCATCCACATAGCCGGTCATATAGGTGGCCACAAAGGTGCCGCCCCCGCGTACAAAGGCCTCAATCTTTTCCGCCATGCCGGGGCGAAGCATGTAGAGCATGGGTGCCACGACCAGCTTGTAGCCGGCAAGGGGCTTGGTGCTGTCAATCACATCCACCGATACCCCGGCCTTCCAAAACGGCCCGTAATGCTCCCGGAGCGTTTCAACGTAATGCTTCTCCCGCTTGAACCCCATCATGGTGTCAATGGCCCAGCGGTTTTCCACATCATAGATGAGCGCCACCTGCGAGGGCTTGGCAGCACCGATCACGGCATCCAGCTTCTCCAGCGCCTTGCCGGTGTCTGCCACCTCGCGGAACACGCGGGTGTGCTCCGTACCCACATGGTCGATGACCGCGCCATGAAATTTCTCAAAGCTCCCGCGGGATTTGCGAAACTGGAAATACTGCACGGTGTCGCTGCCATGGGCCACCACCTGCAGGCTTTGCAGCACCTGAAGCCCCGGCCGCCGCAGCTTGCCGACGGGCTGCCAGTTAGTGGCTGATGGGCTGCTCTCCATTGTCATGAATGGACGCCCGTCTTTCAACATCCGGTTCAGGTCATGGATCATCGCTGCCTGCAGCGCCACCTCCAGGTCTCCCTCGTCGCTGCGCCACATGGGGTAATTGTCCCACGAGGCCACATCCAGCGCCTCGGAGAGGCGGTAGTAATTCACACCGTCATATAGGCCCATCATGTTGGTCGTGCAGGGCACACCGGGCGTGATGCGGCGCAAGGGCTCCATCTCGGCCTTCATGAAATCCAGTGTCTGCTCGGTCACAAAGCGCTTCCAGTCCAGCGTCAGGCCATGCACGGCCTGTTCCCCGATCGGCGAAGGAGACTCGATCTGGCTCCAGTCGGTATAGGTGTGGCTCCAGAAGGCCGTCCACCAGGCGTGGTTCAGCGCGTCCAGCGACCCATAACGCGCCTTCAGCCACTGCCGGAAGGCCTGTTGGCAAAGCTCACAGTGGCATTCGCCGTTATATTCGTTGGAAAGATGCCACACGCCCAGCGCCGGGTGATCCTTGTAGCGCTCGGCCAGCAATGTGTTGATCTGCCGCACCTTTTCCCGATAGATCGGGGAGGTGTAGCAGTGATTGTGGCGATCGCCGTGCAGGATGCGGCGGCGGTCGGCATTCACCCGCAGCACCTCGGGGTATTTCTGGCTCATCCAGGCAGGCCGAGCGCCGGATGGTGTGGCCAGCACGGCGACAATCTTGTTCTCGGCCAGCATGTCCATGATCTCATCGAGCCAGGAGAAGTCATATTGGCCTTCCGCAGGCTCCAGCGCTGTCCAGCTGAAGATGCCCACTGAAAGCGAGTTAATGTGGGCCACCCCGGCCAGGCGCATATCTTCCAGCCAGATCTCCTTGTTGGCACGCCACTGGTCGGGGTTATAGTCGCCGCCATGGAGCATATGGGGGAAGTTTTTCACAATCGGCGGGTATTTCATAGGAACCTCCTGTTATTTGGGGCGGTGCGCTGGATCAGCATCCATTGATACCCACTCATTATATTTTTTGTTGGTCATTCAGGCAATCTCTGATTATTCCCTGATGTTTCACTATTTTCACGTTGTTTACCCGGAAAATGCGTGCGACTCAACAACCTGTCTCATTGGGTCAATTCGCCCCTTTGAAACAGGAAGCGCCCAGACGGGCGCTTCCTGCGGATTGATAGTAATATGGCTGCCGCAGCTCAATCCAAAAAGTCCTGTGCGTTTGGAGCCGGATCTGAGATATAAATCCCCTCGGCTGGCACAAACTCCTGCTCGTAGCGATAAAACTCATGGTCATATACAAACTCAGTAACATATGGCAGCGGCGCAGCTTTGAGCCCCTGCTCCATGGCTTCCTGCTTCACATCCGGAAGATCGAAGCTGGTATACACAGTCAACTTGTAGGACGTTTCTGAATTGCCGTAATATATCTTGTCGAAATACTTGTTGTATCCATCATACTTGTTGCGCAAATGATCCAGATAGATGCGGATGGTCACATGCTCTCCAGGCTGCAGCACGGGGATGGGAACGCACCGCGACTTGTATACATCAAACCCGTTTCCGGAGCCGACAAACACATAACCGGGCCGGGTCGGGCGCGTTTTGGTATAATTGCAGACGAACACGTCCACATATGCCGGCTGGTAAAGCCTGCCAGTGTCCAGGCGAAGGAACCCAACCGTGAGCGGGTTCTGGTTTTGCGCCAGCATGGATTTTTTCAACTCATCTGTGATTTCCTTAGCGACCCGCTCGCGCACTTTTTCCGTGATTTCCTGCGCAGCCTGGCTGTCTGCCGGCACACCGGCGGCTTGCAGCGCCTCATCGACGGCCAGCTTCATCACATAGTCCATGCCCCCCTCAGCCAGCTGATCGAGGTTGGGCAGCGTGGGCGGCAGCCCGATGGACATCAGACCGTAATCAATGGCATAAGCTGCCGCTTTCTTGAGAAGAGCGCGCGCGTCGTCACCAATGAGCGGAATGTAGTCCACCAGCGAAACAACGGAAGCCTTGGCATTGGCATAGGCGTTGGACACGCCGGAGTAGATCGCCTCGAGCAGGCCGAAAAACTCATCCCAAAACCCCGGTTCTGCCTTCACATAATGAATGACCGAGCCAACAGGCAACCGATCATCCAGCAGCGCCTGGTATTGCTCGGTTGTCCACCCATTCGCCTTGGCAGAAACATAACTGGGGATCCGGGTGCCATCGGCGCACCGGACGGAGAATGTCATCTCCTGCGCTTCCATTGGACGGGCAACCTCATAATACTCATCATAATTAGGGTCTTGCCATTCAATGGGATAATAGTCCAGAAATTGCACATAAGGCATGTCGGACTTGACCGGGATTCGCTTCACTTCGTTCTTGTGCGCCGAGGTAGCCCGAAACGCGATGGTGAGCGTTTCCGACGGATAGGGCCTCAGCTTGGAGGGGTTGTCAGCATCTGGCACATAGAAAATGCCGCGGACATAGTAGTAGATGCCACCCATTGCGTCCAGTTCATCTTTCGAGGGCACGAACTTCTGATACTCAAGCCCATGGTACCATGGCGTCAGATAGGTATAGGCGCCAGAGGATTCACCGATGTCCGGCGCAACATCCACACTGCTGTAGACAAGCCCCGCAGGCTGCGAAAGCCCCAGGGTGTTCGCGTTGGTAAATGGCGAGGTAGCAACCTGCAGCTCAACACGCACAGCTTTCTGGATGATGCCCGAAGCCTCCTGCGACTCACTTCCGGAAAAGAGCACCCTGTCGGAAGGATTGCTGGGGTCTGCGTTGTAAACATCGGGAGCAACGCGCTCCCAGGTGGTCTGATACGAGGTGTATGGCACGGGCATCTCCATCATGATCCTGATTTGCGAGTTTTCCGTCAGGGATGTGGATTGCAGGTTTTCAATGATTTCCGGCTTGCCATACGAAAAGCCGATGCCGCGGCCCGGATCGCCAATGCAGTTTCCGCCTTCATCCAGCGCCACCACACGCAGATAGAATTCATATACGCTCCGCCGCGGCAAAAAGGGCACACCAGCGCCCCGCTCGGCGTCTGGTTTTGCGAGTTCCTCGCAAAGCGTCTTGAGATCAACCGGGAATTCGCCGCCGGTCTTGGCGATATCGCCGCTGGCGAGGATTCCGCTTTCCTGGCCAAAGATTTCCTTTGTGCCTGTAAATGGCACTTTGGACAGCTGCCAGACCAGCTTGGCAGCGGTATCCGCATGGTTCTCGGCCCTGAACCAGATCGGAAGCCCGGACTCGCTGCTGATGCGCAAGCCCGGCAGATTCACGTATTGCACCTGGGGGTCGGCATAATTTTCGATGGGCGCCGGTGCAGGCACAGGCGCAGCCACCAGGATAAACTCGGAGGTATCGGCGGTTTTGTATACCTTGTCACCCAGCATGGCAGAAACGCGAAGGACACAATGCTTTGACGGCGTGTTGGGAAACGTCAATGTGTATTCCTCTGCAGAGAGCCCCTTCTTTAGAGGATGAAAGCTTTTGCCTTTGTCGGTGCTCAAAAGAACGGTAAAGGTCACCTTTCTCCCACCGGAATACTTCCAGGAAAGCTTGAGGGAATCGCCGGCAATCTGCGGGCCATCCACCTTGGGGCTGATGATGTATAAATCAGGCAGCATAATTTTGGGCAGGCCAACCCCCGGCCTGAGCCCCGGTGCGCCAGGGCTCAGCGTAACCGACGGGGAGGGCTCTTCTGTTGCTGCAGGCGTAACATCAGGCTTTTCGGTTCGCCGGATGCTTGGCAAGGGGTATTCATTGGCAAGGTCCTGCGGCCGAGGGGCACCGGGCTGGCTGCCCAGATTGGAAATCTGAAGCGACACCTTCACATCCAGCACCGGGTGGGCAGGGTCGTTCTCATGGCTGTAGGCGTCGTAACGCTCCCGGTCGCTCATACCGTCTCCTGTTGACAGCTCGGCGGATAAGGCGGTCTCGGGGGGTGGGCTGGGAGTTGCAGCAACTGTGTGATCCTGCCCGGTTGGCTTGCTTACTGTAAAAATGAAGATGGCGGCAAGAGCGATCATAACGATCCCACAGCACAGGCCAATCAGCCAACGCTTCTTCAACAGGTTCTTCATAGGAGCACCTCCCGATCAATAAGGCCACAAACTGCTCGATCCTGGAATAATTCCACTGTAAACACCAAGGAAACAGAACGAGTAATACAATGGCATCTTACTTCAAATAACGTCCATTTGAAAGTGCTATTTACACTTTCACACAGGTCTAGCCTATTAAGTAACCATAAACATAAATATACTTGTTATGTGAAAATTTGCATGCTATTGTAATAAAATAATACATTATCATTATTTTGGGGGGGTAATATTTTGAAGAACCGGCTCGAGGAAATTAGGGAGCAAAAGTCCGTTACACAGGAAGAGTTGGCGCGGCAAATGGAAGTTTCGCGCAAGACAATTTGTTCAATCGAAGCCGGACGATATAATCCATCAATCATCCTTGCATCAAAACTGGCTCGCTATTTTGAAATGAACATTGAGGAGATCTTTATTTTCGAGGAGGATTTGAAGAGAGGACATAAAAGTACAAAGATCATTCCAGCATTGTTAATCATTTCTGGACTTATATTAGTCATTGCTGGTTTTGTACTAGATTTCAACAATATTGTTGGAGAAAGCGTTTATTCTGCAATTCGTTGTTTTGGTGTGCCGTTATTTGTTCTTGGTTGTAAGGATTATTGGAATGCCTGTATGGATCCAGATAAATATACAGATAGTGAAATTGAGAGACATGATGAGCGAAATATTCAGATATTGAATAAGGCAGGCTATATATCATTTATTTTTACACTTTTCTCACTTTTTCTCTTTGCGTCTGTATCTATAGACCTCGGATATAAACTCCCATCAAAATTAACGTTCGGGTTAGCAGTGATGAGTTTTGGCGTTTTACTAGTATCGTACTGGTATTATAAGAGGAGGCAGTGAGTTGTTATGTCTCGGTCTCAAAGAACACAATAAGGCCGACCATCACAAAGAGACAAGACAAATAGTGATTCACGATCAACATTGCCGCTATGAGTCATCGCAATCATCCAAGGAATACCAATTCATGATTAACCCCCCCATAAACATATTGAAAAGGTTATTATGAATTATTTTGTCCTTCATTATATAATTGGGGTCGGAAACAATTCTACTGAATGCTGAGAAATAGATGAGTATTGCATCGTTTTCGAGGGACGGATCAATGACTCCAGCCTTCTTTCCAGCTTCAATCAATTCAATTATCTTGGGCAAGCCGCTTTCCTTTATGATCTCATTGATCGTCTTCATCAGTTCGTTGTTTCTGCGGATATCCACGGTTACAGGCGAGGCCCCTATTTGCTCGAGGCCTTTCACTATTTGCTTGACCTTTGCATGAAAGGGCTGATCGCTTTCAACAATTTTACGATACTCCTGCATGATTAAGTTTGCCCATATGCGAACGACCTCCTCAACAAGCCCCTTCTTATCTCCGAAATATTTAAATACTGTAACGCGTGATGCCCTTGCCATTTCTGCAATCTGCTCAATTGTTGTATTTGTAATCCCGTTTTGTAAAAGCAAACATTGTGCCGCTTCAATTATTTCTTCACGCTTTTTCTTTGCACGTTTTTCATAGCCGTTCATAAGTTCACTCCTTGCCACTAGAAATATAGTATCACAAATATGAACTTTAGCAAATCAAATAGTTTATGATGCTTGACATTCATCTTGGCAAAGCATATTATGAACTACATAAATCATAATAGTTCATTTATTGGAGGGTGGATAATGAATAGCAGAGATATCCTTCAAGGGAAAAGAACAGTTTCAAAACTGAAGGTATTGCTCTTATCGGCAAGATATGCGCTGAAAAACAAAAACTGGATAAAAGCAAATAAGCTTAAGTATCAAGTCTCCGAAATATTAACACGTGCAAACGTAGAACTTGGAAAGTTGGGTTATTGTGATGAGATTTACGAGCAAAGGATCGCAGAATACAACCATGCGGTGATTGAAGCGGAAAAAGCCAAGTATTATTGGGAAGAAGCAATGGGCACAGGAAATCAAGATGATTGGAACAATGCCTACCGCTTATTTAGAAAGGCAATATCATTGGGCAGACAGCTTTTTTCAGCGCTAAGCACGAATTCAACGGCATCAATCCCATTCAACGAACCGGAGATTACCACCAAAGGGACTGAGATACTATTCGCAGATGGCGTGCCGCTTGTGCCAGAAATCCTTCCCCTGGTTATCCTCCAAGGGTCAGATTTTGATATGGGTTATCAATATGCCCAACAGGTCATCCAGATTTATGGTTCCTGGATATTTGAAAGTAAGTCCGGAAAGCAATTTACGCAAGAGGATAAAGATCAACTGCGGGAATGGGAAAAACAAATCATCACATATGCGCCAGAAATCATAGCTTTTTGCCGGGGCTGGGCGGCTGGGGCGACGGACGCGGGTGTCCTGATATCATATGAAGATGTTCTAGACCTGTGGACTGGGCATAATCCTCCAGCAATACTGCCTCATAATATCACTGAGATCGGCCTCCCATCGGAACTTGCGCATCCGTTTTGTTCCGGTGTTGCAGCCTGGGGGCGGGCATCAGCCGACGGCAAATTGATAACCGCTTCCACAGGTGATCATAATCCAACTCACGCCGCTGTAATTGTAGCCTTTCCCGAAACAGGCAACAACTATATAACGACACCGTTTCATGTGACAGGCGACATCCGCAGCGCGCCTCGTATGTTTATGATGGGCCACCCGGGCATGAACAACAAAGGGTTGGCATATGTTGAACACGGCGGCGAGCCAAGGCTCGCCGAACCTATGAACGAGTGGGGATATGGCATCAGAAAAGGAACAGGAATATTTCATATTCTCAGGTTTGCAGACAGCGCGCGGGACGCGCTCAAGATGGAGCTGTCCTTTCCTGTGGGCGATGTCGGAACCGTAATGGGTTCACTTGGCGGGTTCTGGGCAGACAGCAATTATGCTTATGTCTCCGAGTGCCGTAAAGCCCCTGTAGCCATCCGGGAATCAGGGATGCTCGGAGAAACAGATTTCCTTTATGCCTGCAATGGCATCCTGCATCCCGGCTTGAAAGATGTGTGGTGGATGCGAAATGATCCGGACAATTGGAAATGGGACGAGCATGGCGGCTGGTACCCCGTTAAGTACAGGAACTTTACGCGTGGTATGGTGGGAAACCCCTGGGAAATCATTAAGGCCAGCGAGAGCATGATACAAACCAGCAATAGAGATAGATGCCTCTATTATTACAGTATGATGAATCGTGCAATTGGCCAGATCGATATTGAATATATGAAGATGGTTCTACGCAAAAGCGGAAATCCTCCACGTGGCAAATGGAAAAGGATTGTACATGAATTTGAGCAAACAGGCAAATGGGGGGAGGTATCGGCTGCCCATTCAACGAACACCATCACTGTAGTCATGAAACCCGACAATGGAGACGAAGGAATATTCGCCTTATGCCACGGAGAAGCGAAACGTGGCCTTGCGCCGTTTTCTCCCAAACAAGTTATCTATATGTATAACGAAACAAATGCTTTCTGGGAAATTAAACTTGCTTCAGACCCTGAAGGCGTTGTCCTGCATGCCAAACAAAAAGCACAAGAGAATGCTAATGAGGCAAGTTGCGCGCTGGCAAATTCGGATTTCTCGATATCTGTCAAGGGCCGACTGAACAAGCTTCTGGAACAAGCACAGGCAGAATACAGAGAAGGTGTCAAGTCTGAGGAGGAAGCAAAAAAGGCAGCAGGAAACACAGCAGTATCTCGTTGGTCAAAGGCAGCTCGTCATTTTACACGGGCTCAGGTGCGCGCGCTCCAAGTGAGCCAGGCTATAATACCTCCTCTCAACCAACGCTGATTCAATGAAGAGATGGGCTATCGTATCTCAAGTCACAACCGGGTTCAGATCTGGATTATCCTGTGATAATGTGTCAATAGCTTCATCCAACCAAAAAATCGTACTGTCCTTCTAGAGGTTCCAGTTTTGCCCATGCAAGTTCTGCAAGGCGAGCAATGTTTATGTTCACTTCTTTCATCATTTTTACATCAATTGCCCATCTTTCCATGGGCCAGTGCTCAAGATAATAATCTGCACCAAAATACATGGTTATTCTACCTGGTCTAGAGACCACGAAGTGTATACTAACCTTCTTTTACTTGGTCAATATTCATTTACATTAAATACACTTCTTCTAACAATAAGCTTCGTATTTAGGTCAATTGGTTTTACTGTTTCGCCGTTTATTAAACTGATAAGTGTTCTGGCACTCTCCCAGCCCTGCTCGCACTTCGGCATCCGTATTGTGGTTAATCCTCATCGCTCCAAAAACCATGGAGATACGCCAGATCCTTTTCTATTCGCTCGAACTCCTGAACCCCTTCTACCATTGTTGAATCTGCCTCTGGATTGTGAAACTGCGTTTTCATATCGTTCATTTTCTAATGAGGTGTTTAAAGGCAAATCTAAACAATAGTTGATACAAAGAATCCTGGCTCGATTGGTGTCCACAGGCTGCGAGGAATGAAGCAAGTTGCATTGACCCAGAATTCTGACCGCCAATCCAAACGATAGCGCATTGCTGAAATGACGGAATTCCTCAATGGCCAGACGGGCGTAATTAGCCGGGATGATGATCAGCTGGTTAGGCGGTTGGCGGAGAGGGTGACGGTGCTTGAGGGCAAGGTGGCTGTGGGGTTTAAGTCAGGGATGGAAGCTGAGAGATGGATTATGCTAAAGATTAGCAGGTAATCTGACGTTATTGTGTAAAACTACATGGTTTTATTCTGGGCAATATCACGATAGGCCTGGGGGGAATGGCCGACAATTCTTTTGAAAGTGATTGAAAAATAATAGGGGTTGTTAAAGCCGAGCATGCCGCTGATCTTATTAATTTTCGCAGTCGAAGACTCCAGTAGCTCACATGCTTTTTGGACTTTGAGCCGGATATAGTAATTCATCGGAGTATAGCCTACCTTCTTTTTAAAAAGCCGGACGAAATGGCATCTGGACAGATTGGAGTATTGGGATAATTGCTCGAGGCTCAGGTTTCCGTCAATATTATCCAGCATATAGTGTATGACCTTTTCCACATTCATGCTTTCAATATTAGCCAGCCCGGTGTTTACGGACAGGCTATAGATATAGCTCAGGATATTGACGAGATAGGAAGTGGCGAAAATCAAGTTGCTGTGCGTGTAGCCTGTTTTTACAATGGTAAAGATGTCCTGCAGCCAGGAGAGAACTTTCACATTTTCGCCCAGGTGCAGGACGGGGCAGTCCGGTGACAGGCCCAGCATCGCCATGTAGGAACCGGCATTTTCCCCTCTGAAGTGTACCCAGTACTTGGTCCATGGGTCCGCGATATCCGCTCCATAGGAGTGCACCATACCGGGAGGGCAGACAAAAACATCTCCCTTGCTAATGATCCACCGCTTATTGCGCAGTTCAAGCCAGCCGAGCCCCTCAACGCAATAAATCATAACATAGTCTTGAAGCAGCCGCTTGCTGACGAGGTGGCCGTATGCTTTGGTATAGCAGCCTGCCCACGTCAGCAGCAGGTTGGCCAGGATCTCATTTTTGGACTCTTTTTCTATGATATCAGAGGGTGTGTAGAAGGATATTTCCTTGTAGGCCGCCAATGGCGCGGACGCAGATGTATCGGCAGGTTGATAATCAATGTTGTCAATCATGACCACAGCCTCTCAGAATACTGTGCCTGGCAAATTACAGAAACCGATTTTGTGCTTCTTCGGACAAAATAATGATGAGGATGCATTTTGAGCAATCCACAGGCTACAGAGCAATATATTATATGATCCATCACAATTTTGCAAATTTGATTTCTGTTGCCTTGGACCTATAATGAGATCAGTATTAGTCAGCCGGAATTACTATGTTGGCAAGGAGATTCATTATGAGCCTGTTCCAAAAGTTCCATACACAAAACGACTGGGAGAACATGGACGTCAAATCCATTAACAGGGAGCAATCTCACTCACCCTGGGGCGCTTATGAAAATGAAATCCAGGCCAAAACATGTGATCGCGTCATTTCCAGTTGGAGCATGTCTTTGGACGGAACCTGGAAGTTTGCGTATTACTCCAGGCCGGAGCTTGCCGACTGTTTTTGGACACCCGGATATGATTTCTCCTGCTGGAATGATATAAAGGTTCCCGGGAACTGGGAGGTTCAGGGCTTCGGTGAACCGCTTTATACCAACGTTGTGTACCCGTGGGATCATTACAGTACAGAAAAACAAGTGATACATCCCAATAAGGGTGACGCCGGCCGCGGCTTGGCTAATCCGCCCTATATACCACGGGATAACCCTACCGGGTGCTATTACAGGGAATTCACCGTCCCCCACGAGTGGCTGCAGAGAGAGATCTTCATACAGTTCAAGGGCGTTGAAACAGCCTATTATCTATGGATAAACGGAAAAGAAGTGGGATATTCCCAGGACAGCAAGCTGCCAAGTGAATTTGACATTACTCCTTTTGTAAAGGAAGGCAAAAATACAATTGCTGTGCAGGCAATGAGGTTTGCGGTAAGCACTTACCTGGAAGACCAGGACTACTGGTATCTTTCCGGCATTTATCGCTCCGTCTGCCTCTATGCAAAGCCTCAAGCACGGATTGTGGACTGGAAAATAGATGCCATTCCCGATATGCATAGCTCCTGTGGTATCCTAAAAGCGGACATATCAATCAATCGGTTTGACGGCTTTGCGGATTACCAGATCAAGCTGGAAATTTCTGACGCCCAGGGCAGGCTGTTGGCTTTCGGGGTTTCCGGAATAAACCCGCAGGCAGTCTACCGTCCGGATAAAAGCCCCGCGTCCAACACGGCAAGGATTCATCTCAAAATGGAAAACATACTGCAGTGGACGCCGGAGACTCCGGCTCTTTATACGGTCGTGATGACCTTGATATCGCCCCAGGGCGGCGTGGTGGATTTTGAGAGCTGCAGGGTTGGGTTTAAGAAAATAGAAATTGTGAACGGCGTAGTGTTCCTCAATGGGAATAGGCTCATTGTCCGGGGGGTCAACCGGCATGAACATGAGGCGCGCAATGGCCGCACCGTAACCGTGGAGCACATGACAGAAGAAATCAAGCTCATGAAACGGCTTGGCATCAATTCGGTCAGAACGTGCCATTACCCCGATGACCCCTGCTGGTATGACCTGTGCGACGAGTTGGGGCTGCTGCTTGTCTGCGAATGCAATCTGGAAACCCACGGCGTTGAAGGGGCGCTGACCCGTGACCCGTCCTGGGGAACCAGCTTTTTGGAGCGGGCTATCCGCATGGTGCTGACCCACAAGAACCATCCGTCCATCTATTCGTGGTCCTTGGGAAATGAAAGCGGGTTTGGGGCCAATCATGCGGGCATGGCTGGGTGGATCAGGGAATATGACCCGACACGCTTGTGCCAATACGAAGCAGGCGAGCCCGGTAGAAATATTTCGGATATCAGAGGTAACATGTATGCCACACAGAAGAAAATCATGCGCATGCTGACCGATACCGAGGACAACCGGCCTGTGATTCTGGTGGAATACCTGTACCAAATCCGCAATGCTGGCGGCGGAATTCACAAATTCAATGAACTAGTGGAGAATTACAAAAGATTCCAGGGCGGATACATCTGGGACTGGCAGGATAAGTGTCTGGTTGCCAAAATGCCGGAAGGGAAAGAATACTTTGCTTATGGCGGAGACTTCAACGAAAGTATAGTGGACTGGGTAAACCCGGGCTTCATGACCAATAACGGCATCGTCTTGCCCGACCTGACACCCAAGCCGGTGGCATTGGAAGTCAAGCAGGCCTATTGTCCCATCGTTTTTACGAAGCCTGAAGCGGACAATCCATGGGCCATGGACCTGGAGCCCGACCATTATATCGTCAAAAACCGCAACCTGTTCCTGGACACTAGGCCATACGAGGCCGTTTATGCCATCAGGGAAAATGGTACAGTCATAAAGACCGGTCCATATGAGCTTCCTTTTTTGAACGCGGGGGAGGATGCTGAAGTCACGTTCGCTTGCGATTTCGACAGAAAGCCCAATGCCGAGTGCCATGTGGAGTTTTCTGTCCGGTATGCCGCCGATACGGCTTTTGCGCCTGCCGGCTATGAATTGGGTTGTTACCAGTTCAGGCTGAACAGCGGAGCCTATGCCTATGGGAACAAGGGCCATGGCGTCTGCACGGGGGATAAAGTCGCGTTGGAAGACGGACAAAACAGCCTTACCGTAACAGGAAAGCATTTCGCGGTTGCCTTTGACAAGGGGAGTGGAATCATCCGTTCTTACCGGAAAGACGGCGTGGAATATATGTTAGGCGGGCCGGTAGAGTGTTTTACACGGCCGCTGTCTGGAATCGACGCCCAAAACGGATGGGGCCGGTACACAATCTGGGATGGATTCGATCCCAAAAATACCAGGACGGCTTTAAAGGAATTCTCTGCGGAGCAATCGGGCAACCGGGCTGTCATTTATACGGTGCGGGAAATCACGTTTACAAGCAATCCGTACGCAATACTTGTCTCAACCGGCTATACTGTCGCCGGCGATGGGGAAATCACGATCCGGTCGGCTTTCAGCATAGATCCTTCCTTGAAGGACATGCCCAGAGTGGGGGTTGAGATGATCATACCCCAGGGCTTTGAATCGTTGGACTATTACGGCCTGGGCCCAGTGGAGAATTACAGGGACAGAAAAGTATCGGCGAAGATGGGCGTTTTCAAGAGCAGCGTGGAAAAAGAGCATTTCGCGTTCATACCGCCGTCGGAAAACGGCGGGCATGAGGAAACCCGCTGGATAACCCTGTCCAACGGAGACGGCCGCGCCATTCAAATTTCGTCACCGATACCATTCCACTTCGATGTGCATCACAATACGATTGAGGATTACAAGAACGCAAAACACGACCATGAGCTGATCAGAAGGAAGGAAAGCTATTTGCATATTGACGTGGCTCATAGCGGTATCGGTAGCGATATGGGCTGGAGCACTTTCCTGGCGGACAGCGACAAGGTAAAGGCGCAGAATTATATTCTGGAGTTTTCAATCAATGTGCAGTAGCGGGGTAATCATCACCTAATGAAGCGGTCCGTAATATTACCCTGGAGTGTGGTAACTGGGGCAACCGCGCAAGAGAATCGACAAAGCCAAACTTTTACTTGAAACGACGCACCTTGAAACTATCCGCCTAGCGGAAATGGTTGGATACAACGATTCGAACTATTTCTCTCTGGCCGTCAAGAAAAATAGAGAGGTTATTCGGAGAAACAAGACCTTTAAGAACGACGCGACATAAAAGTGTGCGGATGAAGGATAGACAAGCAATTACCAAATGGAGGAGTAATGATTGAAACTCTAGTAGAAACCCGGAAAATCGTGAAGTACGGTAAAAAACTCCTCGTTAAGTTCTACGACAATTCGGATAACGAGGATTATCCACCTCATTCGCATGATTCAATAGAGATAATAATGCCCATAGAGAACGGGTACACAGTTATTTGCGGCGATTTTCATCATCATCTACGTGCAGGCGATGTTTTGGTCATTCAACCGAACTTGCTTCACTCGATGCCTGCAATTCCCGGACGCAGACTTATTTGTCAGGCATCCTTGCTGCCCAATTACTCCCAAACACGCGATGCCCGTAAGTTCCCCCCCACCATATTGCTGACACCGGAAAGGGATAAGGCTCTGCTGACCAACGTGCAGCAACAGCTGTACGATGTGCAAGCACGATACCAATCGTTCGGACTTGCCGCAGAGCTGTCTTTGTATATTAACTTTTTACAGATACTACAGTCCATATTCTTGGTTTTTGATGGGAATCATGCGTGTATGGCTGACCAGCCGCATGGCTGGCAGGAGCACAACAATAGACTAAAAACCATCTGTGAATATATAAACTGCCATTATCAAGACAAACTTACGCTTGAGGAGATGGCAAAGAAGAGCGGGTATAGTAAATACCACTTCGAACGTCTATTTAAACAATCCACGAGCGAGTCGTTTTATCAATATCTCAACAGAGTGCGAATAATGAAGGCGGAACAATTGATTAACCATACGAACATCTCCATTGCCGACGTGGCTTCTCGATGTGGCTTCCGAACACTGTCCTCATTTTACAGAAGTTTTAGAATAAAGCATGGTTGCACACCTGCAGAGTACCGAAGGTAATAAGCGTAGTTGGGGCTCGGTAATAGTTGCCCAAATGTTGCTCCACTGTTCTAGTAAACATATGAACAAGCATTAATTGATATAAGAAATTCTATTGAAACTATGCCGTTTTGCAATTTTGATATTAGCTTATAAGAAAATATGAGACCATATATAGTCATTTCCACTTCTGAAAATATTGATAGTGATAGAGTTGAATTGTGTTTACGGCAGGCTGGATTATGGGAAAAGATATTGTTGCCTGCAAAAGGCACAAAGAGCGAATACAGTAAAGCCATACACGGATGAAACAGATACAGCTTTGGCTGGGGCACAGCAATTATTCCACCACGGCGGACATTTACACCCATCTGGACTATAAGGCGCAGGAGCAGTCTGCACAGACGATTCAGCAGATTCTGAGGTAGAATTTGCGTTATCTGAAAAGCTTTCAAGCTTTGCCAGAACCGTTAGGAAAGTGTTAGGAAGCATCTTTGCCAGTAAAACCTCTAAAAGCCAGAAATCGACCGAGAAAACGGCAGAAACCCCCGAAAATCAGGGGTTTCTGGGCATAAAATGGCGGAGAGAGTGGGATTCGAACCCACGGTCCCTTTCGGGATCACCGGTTTTCAAGACCGGCTCCTTAAACCGCTCGGACATCTCTCCAGATCCTATAAATAAAGCGGTTCAAGTATAACAAAGGGCTGGTTGGCTGTCAATGAAGCGCCGTCTACATCTGCGTGTCTATCTCCAGTAGTGTGTTCAAAAGCACATTGGCACCCTTCCACCGCCGGTGTGAATTCCAGCTCGCAATGGCTGTGGCCGCCGATGCTGGGTACAAAGATCATCGTGGCAGGGATCCGGTGTGAACTTCACCTCGCCGGAGATGATCGCGTGGATGTTGGGGTGGGCGGAAGTTTACCACAAACTTTGATAGATCCCCATCAAATCCTCTTTTGTGACCTCGCGGATTGTGTTGCCGGGGCTGCCGCTGGCCAGCGCGTCGGTGGCCATCTTATCGATCAGAGCCAGGAAGCGCGCGCGGTCGATGCCGTGTTGCGCCAGGCTCGGGATCTCAACCTGATTGCAGAGGCTGTCCAGCGCGGTCAGGAATGCTTCTGCGCCATCTTTGGTGCTTCCACTCCCCTCCGCCGCGCCGATGGCGCGGGCCATCGCGGCGAAACGCTCCGGGCAGCCTTCCATTGCGAAGGCCAGGCAGGGCCGCAGGATCATCGCGTTGGAGATGCCGTGGGCCACATGGAACAGTGCGCCGATGGGCCGGCTCATGCCGTGCACCAGCGTAACAGAGGCGTTGTTGATGCACAGGCCCGCATGGTGCGCAGCGATGGCCATATCCTCGCGGGCCTTACGGTTACCGCCGTCTTTGAACGCCTCTGGCAGGCTGCGGAAGATGCAGGTGATCGCGTCCAGCGCCAGGGCATCGGTGAACGGGTTGGCCCGCCGCGAGGTATAGGCCTCGATGGCGTGGGTGAGCGCATCCATGCCGGTTGCCACGGTGACCGATGGCGGAGAGGTGAGCGTGAAGGCCGGGTCCACCACCGCCAGGTCCGGCAACAGCGCGTCACCCTTCAGCAGCATCTTCACATCATGAACAGGATCAGTGATAATCGTGAACTTCGTGGCCTCGGAGCCGGTGCCGGCAGTTGTTGGGATTAGCACCATCGGCGGGAATTTGCCTTCGATTTCCTTCCCCATGTAGTCGGAGATCGCACCGGGCAGCACGATCATCGCGGCGATGGCCTTGGCGCTGTCCAGCGGGCTGCCGCCGCCGATAGCAATCAGGAAGTCACACCCGGCATCCCGATATGCTGCCACACCCTCGTCGATCATCGCCACGGTGGGCTCGCCGGTGATGCCGCTGAACACGATATAACCGACTTCCCATTGCGTGAGCAGCCCCAGCAATATCCGCATGGCACCGGTCTGCTCCACATGCTTGCCGGTCACGATGAGCGCCTTGCAGCCTAATGCGGTGATATCGGCCCTGCAGGTCTCCAGCGCGTTTTCTCCGATCACGGTCTTTTTTGGTGCGGTGAGGCGATAGGGCATGTGCGGTCTCCTTCAGAGGAATTCCTTATTTACTTCAGACAGCAATTCGTCAAGCTTGCCAAGTTCTTCCACCAGCTGCTCTTCTGAAATGATGAGCGGCGGGGCCACGATGTGCGAGAGCATCGCGTTGAGTGATGCTTTCAACACAGCACCGAACCAATTGACGTTTGCAAGTATACCAGTCTGCCCGTATTAGTCAATGCTGGCGATGCTGGAAGCGAAGCCTCCTTATAGAACAAAGGCGTTGCAATCCTTTGCAACGCCTTGTTATGCGCACCATTATAGCATTCTAGTCTGCAATTATGAGGGTTGCCCACGATGAGCCAACTGAGACGGTGATTGCCGAAAGGCTTTCTCGGGCTTCCCTTCGGCAAACCCTCTCAGGCTGAACCGGCCAACCATCTCCCTGAGCATCTGTGCTTGGCCGGAGAGCTGCTCGCTGGCGGCGGCGCTCTGCTCGGCAGTCGAAGAATTGCTTTGCGTCACCTGGGAAACATTCTCGATGCCATGGTTCACCTGCGAGATCGCAGAAGCCTGGTCAGAGCTCGCCTGCGCAATGCCGCCGACGAGTTCGGCTGCCTTCTCAACGCTTCCGAGAATCCGGTTCAACGAAACCGCCGTCTCGTTGGCAATCTTTGTGCCGGCCTTTGTCTTTTTAATCGTGCCCTCGATCATCGCCGTAGTCTCCTTGGCTGCGCTGGCGCTCCGCTGAGCCAGGTTTCTCACTTCCTCCGCCACCACAGCGAATCCCTTTCCGTATTGCCCGGCGCGCGCCGCTTCAACAGCTGCATTCAGCGCCAGCAGGTTCGTCTGAAACGCGATTTCATCGATGACCTTGATCACCTTTGAAATGCTCTGCGAGGCGTCGTTGATCTCCGCCATCGCCTGCTGCAGTTCCTTCATTCTTGCGTCGCCATCCAATACGTCTGCTCTGGCCGACGCTGCGAGCTCGCTGGCCTGGCTGGCCTTCATGGCGTTTTGATTCGATTGATCTGCGATATCCGCCAAAGACGCCGTCAACTGCTCAATAGAACCAGCCTGCTTCATGGCACCCCGAGAGAGCTCCTGGCTCCCGTCGGATACCTGCCGCGTGCCCGACGCCACCTGTTCCGCCGTGCGGTTGATGTCACCCAACACGTTGTTGAACGATTCCGCGATGATGTTCAGTGACTCGGAGATGCCAGCAAAGTCGCCGTGATAGGCCTGCACACCCGGCATGGAGACATCCCCCGAGGCCATACGGTGCAGCGTATCTGAGATTTCGGAGATATAACCACGAATCGTGGCCATCGCACTCGATAAGTTTTCAGAGATCCTGAGGAAGCTCTCCCGCTCGGAATCTGTGTATTCATTGCCCTCATCCACGGCGTATTCGTAGCTCAGGTTGCCCTGCGCAAGTTCACCCAACGCCACGCTGAACTTGGCCACCTCGCCACGTAAGTAAGAATTCACCCGCGTACGGGCAGTCACATCCTGCACAACCTCTACATATCCCACTGTCTCACCCTTGGCGTCCAGCACACTGCTCACATTCGCCTGCAGGTTCTTTTCCCTGTCATCAAACAGCGTCTGTGCAAAGCCCGCTTTCATCCTGGCAATGCTGCAATGATCCGTGTTGCAGATGTTTGCATTCCAGTTGCTGCATGGAAGGCCCAGCACACTGCCGCGTTTCACGCCGATAAATTCCTCCACCGCACGGTTCACGAACGTCCAATTCATGTTGAGGTCCGTCGCAAACAATGGCAGCGGCACAGCGTCCAGCAAAGACTCATACCAAAATACTTTATCCACTACCACACCCAGCGTTTTGTTCACACCCGCAATGATTGTGAGGTAATCACCCTGATGTTGGGTTTCATCAGCGCGTATGTTGAAATTCCCTTCCTGAGCACCACGCACGAGCATGTTCGTTTCGGCAATCATCCTACCGATGGAATCGATCATGCTCTGGAACGCCTTGGCCAGCACCCCCACTTCGTCTTTGCCGGTTATCGTGATCTTCACACCGGTGTCGCCAGCCGAAAGCTTGTCCGCCGCCTTTACAAGATCCTTGATTGGGCGGCTGATCGCGGATGCGATCAAAATGCCGAAACCAACAGAAACAATCACGGCCAGGAGGGCGACGAGGCCTACAAGGAGGATTGAGGAAGATGCCGTCTTCCGGTTGTCCGCGTCCATTTGCAAAGCTAGCTCATCCAACCGGTTGTTGAGCTCAATAACGGCCTGACTCGCCTGGGAAGCATATGATTCAGAAGTATAAAGCCGAAGTTTTGCTTCATTCTGTTCGTTCTGCTTGACCAGATCGATGATGTCCATCGTGCATTTCACGTATTGATCAAAGCTTTTCTTGAATGCGCTCAGCTGCTTAAGCGTGATTGTGTCCGAGTCTGGAATCTCTTCGTTTAATTTCGAATACTTTTCTTCTACAGTAGCAAGCGCTGACTTCAGGTTGCTGATGTCAGAATTCAACACCTCGTTTTCGGCGTGAAGCAGGATGTCCCTTCCTTGGCTGCGCGTGATTTGGAAGAAATAGCCCAGCATTGATGCGTCCTTGATGGGCTTGACTACATCGGAATAGACTCTCGTGCTGTTGGCATTCACGCTATTGAGGCTCCACAAGCCTATGGCTCCGATCACCCCGCCCGCAATGAGAGACACCAGAATGAATCCGAAGATGATCTTGTAGGTAATTTTCACATTGGAAAGCCATTTCATCAGCTTTTTCTCCCACAGACTGTATTGTTCAAGGCATGAAAACGTACCAAAATATAGAACAATCTGTATGTGCCCATAAAAGAATACAACAAACAACATTTTCACATGAAGATAAACAATCTATTATCATTTGTTTGCAATTTGATTACGTGTCTTCCAATGCTAGAGCAGGGTGCCGATGCAATGGCCGCCGATCGCGACTTTGACCTGGAGCTACTGTAAGTTTCGCAGAAGCCAGCAGTCGCAAAACACCTTCCATGTTTCCATTAATTGTCAATAGTTCAAGGTTGCTAAGCAGTTTCACTCATAATGTATTCTGAAATTTCGCTGATAGAAAAGCAGAACTTGTACAAAGAGGATAATCATGGTATATTTCATTTGTGATAATTTATCGGTGTGAAATAGAGTGTAAACCAAAAAAGAAGATACCTATGCCTAAATGAATACCAGTAATCATAAACCCATAGTTCTGTATGGCCGAACCAACGCCCACCCCCACGCCCGAACCCACACTTGAACCCACGCCCTCGCTCACACCGACAGCGCTCGTAACGCAATTCGCAGCGGGTTATCATTGCTTCCTGTGTGAAGGCGGCTCTGTATGGGTAAGAGGAAAGAATCAATACGGACTGCTTTGCGGCACAACGGAGGACAGTTGTAAGTTTGTGGAGGTTTCGTATGATAAGAAAACCCATTCTATATACTATATTTCTGCTCGTGGCATTACTGGCTGGTTGTTCCGGAACCGGCATGCGCACAACGGGAATTCAGGCCACGGTGTCGCCTGAGACGTTTATGGTTGGGACGGACCGGCCGGCCACAAATGCTATGGAGTCGACTACAGCCGAAGCAACAGCAACTAAGGTAGCGTTTACTATTGATGATGCGCGGGCGCTATTTGAGCGTGGGAGCTATTTCGACTGTATTCAAGCCCTGATGGGATTGGAAGAACAGCCAGGCGCACGGGACCTCCTGGAGCAGGTGTACCGGGATATTCCACTTGCACCCGTAGCTGCAGGGCAGGGTTGGCAATATATCGACGGCGATGGGAATGTCGTCATTGATCTGCCGTCTTGTGAAGATGCAAAGCCGTTCCATAACGGCAAGGCAATCGTCAAGCAGGGCGGCAAATACGCTTTCATTGACAAGAAAGGAGCCTTGGTGGATGGCCCTGCACTGGACTTTGACGAAATCGGCAGCTTCACCGGGGGAATCGCCTGTTATTCCGTGGAGAACAAGAATCCTGTTATCTCCAGGTATCATTACGGCTTTATTGGCGGCGACGGAAATATCGTGATAGCCCCTATTTTCGACATGCCTGTAATCTTCCACGGAGAACTGGCCAGGGCTTCATTCATGAACAGCCTGAGGTTCGAGAAAATTCCGGACGATCTCTCACCAGCACTCACAACCGAATACCTTGACCGACAGGGCAATCTATATGACTTTAGCATTTCGGTTGGCAACTCTGACCTGTACATGGATAAATCAGAACTCATTCTTCAGGAATTGAGCGATGTTTATAGGGTCGGCTATATGGACAAAGGGAAAGGCAAGTTCGTTTTCGACCGGGAGACTGGTCAATTCCCCCCACTGGATACAACCCGTTACATATTCCGGCGTGTCAATGAAAGGGCGGCGTTTGACACCGTATTTGAGGGGGCACATGAATTCATTGGAGGACTCGCGCCTGTCAAGGAGACCGGCAAACAATGGGGTTTCATCGATACGGCCGGCAAGTACGTGCTGTCTCCACAGTATGACGACGCCCTTCGCTTCAGCCAGGGCTTGGCGGCTGTATGCGTTGGGGGCAAGTGGGGGTACATTGATAAAACGGGAAAGTATGTCATTCAACCGCAATTCAACGGTGCGCGTATTTTCTCCGAAGGCTTAGCCGCGGTGTGCAACGGAGCCAAATGGGGATTCATCGACAAGACGGGAAAGTTCGTCATCAAACCTGCCTACTCCGATGCGCAGCCGCATGTAAACGGCATGGCTCCCATTATGGTGGGCAGCAAGGACGATGGGTTGTGGGGGCTGATAGACAAAAAGGGTAGGACGATGAAAAAGGCGGCATATAGCGGATATGCGGAAATCCCAGAGTACATGAAATATGTGGACAGATACACGAGAATCAGCAACGAAGGGATACAGAAGTATTATTACTGGGCAGGAGACAACATGCGTTGCGGCTTCCGTAATGATGATGGCCTGTTGTTCAAGCAGACATGGAGCAACGTGACCGGATTCTCACGGAAAGGCCTTGCCGCTGTTTGCACCTCCTATGATTCCGGCAAGTATGTGTTGGGGAAGTGGGGGATCATTGACAGGACCGGGAAATATGTTGTGAAACCATCCTTGACGGATCAGGAAGCTATGAAGAGAGTCTTGGGCTATGATTACTATGAGCATCTAAACTTTGGCACACAAGCTGAGAAAGATGAGGAGCAGATCGCATTGATCGTGGCGTCCGGCGAACAGTACAGGTTGTCCGATCTCGTTGCGGGCGTGGGTGAAGCGGTGGAGGGCATGGTGCTCTTTGCAGAGAACGGCCTGTATGGGTTCATGCGGGTTGATGGTTCCATTGTCGTCCCCGCCAAGTATGCGAAGGCGTCGTATTTCGGGCGGTGAGGAGGCGGTTGCAGCTGGCGAATAATCCTTCCTGAACACGAGGAATACCGGTTGGATGTTTCTTGCGGTGAGTTGTACTGGACGCTTTCAGCATTAGCCCGCAGCATGTTCGTAAACGGGTGATCCAAGGACAGGGCAACTACTGTCATATCACCTAGACTGATAACCTTATATGCGCAATCGAAACATCAGGTTTTATGTCAACCACTGCCCTTAAGTGTTCAGGAATTTCGATCCATTGCTGAGATGCCATTCTACCATTCATAACACCACTGAAGTACTCATACAGCTCCAAATAGATCGTTTTTTGCACTGCGGATCTATGGATCATGCACGGTTCTGGATCGTTGAAACACTCCATGCTTTTCGAAAGAATAGCGCTCTCCTTGATTGGTAAACCAATCAGCTTAGTATTCAGAACAGTCTTTCCAACCTCGTCAACAAACTGTAATTCCAGCTTTGAGATATCCATCCACAAGCTCCTTAAACTAGAACAATAGAATAACCACAAGTGAGAACAAGAGAAATACCACAGTATTGATCAGCTTTATCAAAGGCATCTTTGCGCGAACTGCCTCTGATACTTCAAACAGCGCTTTCCCTTTATGAACAATCACAATTATGATCATAAGTGGCAAAATGAAAGCCAATCCATACATCAAAAAGTAACTCAATGCTCTGAAATCTGAAACCGGATTGGTTTGCAGCACCAGGACAATGGTTGCCAGATAAATCTGCCCGGTGCATAAAAACTCGCCTGCAGCAATCAACATCCCGACAATAAAACTCATGGGGAGAAACACACTCTCACGATCAACATTCGCCAAAGTCTTGATCATTTTGTGGTTTATTCTCCTGAGCTTCTCAGGCAGTTGCAGCCGAATCCTGCCATATCGCTCACCCCTTGCAGCAAACATGTCATGAATATTCAATGCAACAAGTATTACAGAAAGCGTAACAAGGATGATTTTTGTTACTAAATTGAACCAATGAATATCCGCCTTCAGGAAGACTTGATACAGAAGCGTGCCCAGGAGAAAAAACATGATGAACTTGCCCGCTACAAAGCATATTCCAGCCCGCAAAATATTGATATTCTTAGTCGCCAACAGCGAAAGCAGAAACAACACAATTGCCAGCGAGCAGGGGTTCAGGCCGTTCACCAGGCCGGCAGCCAGAATCCCAAGAACACTGTAGTCAGAAAGGGGAGAATTATCCACGTCCTTCAAGTTGTCACCGGGAACCAACTCTACCGTGCCGATCGCTGACCCGTCGGCTACAAAGCTATGAATCCTGTCCTCTATGCTCTCATCTCCGGAAAACCATGTGCTGCCGGCAAAGATCACCGGAACCTTCTGATCGTCTTCAGGAACCTTATATGCGGTAAAATAATCCTTCAGCAGCTGCATGTTTGAAGCATCACCGGCATTGAACTTCTTCAGCACCACCCGGGAATTCACAGGGGCTCCGTCGATGTCAATTGTGTAAGTATTCTTCAGCTTGCCCAAGCTCTGGGCCGCATTGTCACAGCTGCTACAAGACGGAAGGTAAAAATACAGCAAGACAGAATCATTGGACGAATTTCTTCTGACCGAATAGTCCTTGTTGCCTTCGATGGTATTGGGCTTTGGGATCTGAACAGACGGAACACTGGCTGACTGGCTTGCCATAATGAACTCAGATCTCAGGTTTCCCTGAATCGCGTCCATCCCCGAGAGGCAGGTTCCGTTGATAAAAAGGATGGGAACTTGCTGTTGATCCTCAGGCACTTGGTATTTCTCATAATACTGCTCAAGAAGAACCGCGTCTGTGTGATGAAAGGTGTTGTGCATATCCAGCTTGCTATCGACATTGTCATCCAGCGACCCGATAATGCCGTCATAAATGAGCTTGAACTCGCCTTCTGTATCACAAGACCCACAGGCATTGATATAGAAATAGTCAATGGAAATTTGCGGCTTTTGGTTTACGGCAGGCGCAAGTGATAAACCCACGATCAACATGATCAGAAGACAAGCGCCTAGAACTATTTTCCATAGCTTCCCACCAGTGAACATCTTACCGCTCCCGAGAATAACACCGAGGAGGCTGCCACAGACAGCCTCCTCAGCCGGTTATGAATTACTTGGCAAACTTCGCATCGTAGGCTTCCTGCGTCATTTGAATGTATTTCGCCAAACCAATGCCATCAAGCTGAGACTTGAACTTTTCCCAATCGGTATCAAGGTTCATGTCGCCAATGATGAATTTGGCGGAATACTCCTTCAAGTAGTCATTGATCGCAGTCTGCAAACGGGTGTATTCCGAGATCTTGTCCGTATCGACAACAAGCGGGGGCAGGCAGTAATCGATGGGCGCGGCAACCTTGGCATACTCCTTGGAGGCCTGATAAAGCAGCAGCTCGCCGCCCATCGGATCATCATCATTCCAATTCTTCGGAACCGCCCAACCCTCACGGAACTCCTTGGAGCGGTAGCTCGGGAACTTCTGGCCCCAAACCACATTCTTGAAGTACTGATCGGTTTCCGGCGTTTGAAGCTTCACATACTTGGCAGGATTGCCGTTGAAGTCAGTTTCCGTGCCGTTGGAGGCGCGCCAATCAATGCCCTCCCTGCCGCCGGCTTCATCATGCCAGATCGTTCCTTCTTCGCTGTACAGCCAATCCACCCACTTCAGAATACGGGCAGGATCTGCGGCTGCCTTGGTAATGGCAAAGAAGCCAGTGGTCACATCACGGCGCAGCGTGTAGTTTGTGGCAGTCTTGAACCCATTGGGACCGGCAAGCGGAGGCACCGGCTCGTAATCCTTCCACTTGTTCGAAACCGTCATACCGCCGACAAGCATGAAGTTTGCGCCGGCTGGCATCGCGCCGACAACTGCCAGATCGCCGGATTCATTCAGCTTCTCCACTGTGGTCCAGTTCTGGGTGAAGGATGCTGGGTCAATGAGCTTTTCCGAATACAGTTTGTTCAGATACCTGAGGCCTTCGCGATAAGAATCCAGCGTCGGTTCAAAGACAACCTTGCCGCTCTCGATGTGCATTCTCGTCTCATCATCGGTGTAGGCGAACGCATTCATCAGGAAACCATCCAGATACCAATGCCAGCCGTCAATCGCCGCAGTCAGCGGGATTTCATCAGCCTTTCCGTTGCCGTTGGGATCACCGGTCTTGATTGCCTTCAACACATTTTCGAATTCATCCGTCGTTGTCGGCATTGACAGGTTGAGTTTCTTCAGCCAGGAAGTGTTGATCCACATTTTTTGCGAGTAGTCACAATGGAAGCAAACGTTGAAGTCCGGCAGAGTGTAGATGTTGCCGTCGCCGGATTTGATGATTTTCTCATACAGCGGGTTGGCTGTAAGAATCTGCTTGAGATAAACACTGTCCTTATCAATCAAGCCATTCAATGGAACGATCAAACCCTGAGAACCATATTTGGCTTCGTCTGCGGGCTTGAAGTTCAGCACATCCGCGCCGGAAGCAACGGCATCCGGCAGGTCGCCGCTGGCGAATGCCAAGGATCTTTTCTCGATCCAGCCATCGGACGGCACAGCATCCCAAATGACATGCACATTGGTTCTTTTTTCATAATCCACAGTGTTCCAGTTTTTATCGAGAGGGAAATCCCCATCCCAGGAGATCATGACCTTAATCGTCATTTTTTCTGGCTGTTCAGGCGCAGCAGGCTGGTCAGTACCGCTTGGCTGGGCGCTTCCCTCGGCTGTTGTCGCAGCCGTCGTGGCAATAGGAGTCGCCGATGCACATCCGGAAAGGATGAGTGCTGCCAGCATCGTCAGCACTGCCAGGATTGAGACTGTCTTTCGCATTTGAAATCCTCCTTCATTGTTTGTCGGGTACAGGAACACAACTCATAAGACAATGATCACAGATATTTTCATCTCCCTTCCTGATCAGCCTTTCAGAGATCCAATCATTATTCCTTTTGTGAAGTATTTCTGCACAAAAGGATACATGATCATCACCGGTATGCTTGAAAACACAATCACCGAGTATCGAAGCACTTCCACCTGGGCCATTGAGCTTGCCACATCCCCTGTGCCGCTGGATGCAAGCTGCCCTTGCATTTGAGAGCTCATCAGGATGTTTCTCAGCACCAACTGAAGGGGATACTTGGCCGATGTGGAGAGATAGATCAACGCGTCATAATATGAATTCCACATCCACACACTGTTGTATAGCACGATAACTGCCATAATCGGCTTGGAAAGCGGGATTACGATTTTGAGGAAAACATTGATGTCGCTGCAGCCATCCAGCTCAGACGCCTCATAGAGCTCAACGGGGATCGAACTTTGATAATAGGTTCTCGCAAGGATAATGTTCCAAACGCCAATGGAAGAGGGAAGCACCAAGGCCCACATCGTGTCTCTCAACCCCAGGCTTTTCACCAGCAAATAGGTTGGAATCAATCCTCCTGAAAACAGCATGGTGAACGTAAAGATCCAGAGAATCAGTGTTCTGCCATAAAATGTCTTCCTGGAAAGTGGATATGCCGCCATAATGGTCATTGTCAGGCTCACTATGGTAAACACCACGGTATAAATCGCGGAATTCCAAAACCCGTTCAGAATGTTCAGGTTGGTCGCAATCCTGCTATAAGCAGCCAGCGTGGGTTCAACAGGAAATAGCAGCACCTTGCCGGCATAAACACTTTCCGCTGAACTAATTGATTGGCTCACCACATTGATCAGTGGAAAAGCCACAACTGCCAGAACCAGGACTAGAAATAGATAGTTGAACACATTGAAAACGATATCCTGGCGGCTGTCTCGGATTTTGTTCTTCATACATCAATCTCCAATTACCAAAGACTTGTTTCAGAAAATTTCCTGGAAACCTGGTTCACAGCCGCAAGCAGCAACATGGAAACAATGGAATTGAACAAACCAATTGCCGCAGAGTAACTGTATTGCGCGTTCAGAAGGCCAATTCTGTATACGTAAGTGGATATGACGTCAGAAACACTGATGTTCAGTGGATTTTGCATCAGGAAGATCTTTTCAAAACCGACATTCAGGATTTGTGCTGAACTCAAGATCAAAAGGATCGTGGCTGTGGGCATGATGCTCGGCACGTCAATATTGAGGATCCTCTGCATATTGTTTGCGCCGTCTATCCGGGCAGCGTCATACAATTCCTGGTTTATGCCGCTTAGAACTGCGATATAGATGACGGCATTAAAGCCCGCAGACTGCCACACGCCGGACCAGACGTAAATGGATTTAAACAGCCATGGGTAACCCATGAGGTCAACTGCCGGCAGATGCAGCAAGCTCAACAAATTGTTCAGCAGGCCGACTTTAGAGAGAAACTGATTCAGGATGGCGACCATTACAACCGTGGAAAGGAAGTATGGTGCATAAGTGATCATCTGAACCGTCTTGGAAAAGAATCTGTTTCTTGCTTCATTGAATGAAATCGCCAGGATAATCGGTATTGGAAATCCGGCTATGATGGAATAAAAGCTGATGGTGATCGTATTGACCAGGAGGCGTGAAAACTCAAAGGATTGGAAGAAACTGATAAAGTTTTCCAACCCGATCCAGCGGCTGTCGAATATACCAACCGCAGGGTTATAATCCCGAAAGGCAATCTGAACGCCATACATTGGGATATACTTGAAAATAACCAGCAAAGCCAGAGGGGGGAGTATCAGCAAATAGAGCTGCCAGTGTTTCAATATCTTTTTGATGGGGCTGCTCTTTTTTGCCCGATTGACAGTTCGAGATTTCAATGCGATTGGCTGCTCCATAATACCTCCCCGAGAATCATGCATGTATTGATTTTGATCAAAAGGAATGTACAAAATATAGCGAATATACCCATGGTTTGATAGAAACACATCATTTTCCCATGGGATGTTTGATTAGAAGGCTGGAATATAAGAAAGTGATGAATGCACATTGATGTGACAACTCATTAGATCAAACGAATAAAAAGACGTATTTGGTATCTTGGTGAGACGTGCATACCAGGCTGTAACTAGGTATTATTCAGACAAACTGGCTACAGAGAGACAGCCGATCTGCCTGGTAATCGAGCAAGAGTTAATCGCCGGCACTGAATTGGGTCGGCAATACTCCCGTCACCCGTTTAAACGCCCGGCGGAATGTATAGGCGCTATTATAACCCACAAGCCGAGCAATATCCTCAATGGAAACGCTTTTCGTTTTCAACAGCTCACAGGCATGCTGGATACGAAGATTCTCCACATGATCACTGAAAGACTCGCCGGTTTGCTCCTTAATAAACTGAGACAGGTAGGACTCTGATATTTTAAACTCCGATGCCACCAGAGACACACTGATGTCAGGCATATAATATTTGGAATGAATATATTCCATTATTTGACCAGTTAAGTTGCTGTTGTGACTCTTCTTTTTTTCATTTGCCGCGCTACAGATCATTTCGTAAGCCGATCGGATCATTTGATAGACTTCGCTTGTCTGTAACCGCGTGTTCTTGGAGGAAAACAGTCCCATGACACGCTCGGTCATATCCATCCGCTGAGCACACTTCAGCACCGTGCCCTTCATGTCAGACAGCAGGTAGTGCTCCAACGATGCGGAAAGCATCCGGGTGTGGAAATTATCCTGAAATAACAAGTCAAGTATTCGCCGCACCTCTTCCAGATTGCCTGCGCACGTCATATTGACCAGTTTTTGCTCAATTTCCAGAGGGTAATAATACCCGGAACCATCCAGCCTTTCTTCCCAGAAGAAGACCATATTACCGCTTGTCTTTTCCCTGTCAAAGTGATCAAGAAGGCTTGCCGCCTCATGATAGGACGAACTGATGTCGATCAACCGATCATATGGAGCACCAGCGTAGAAGCTGACGTCGATGTTATATGAGGCCTTCATCTCTTCGCGTACCGCTTCGATCAGCTGTTTCACCCTACTCATGCATTCCTGCTTGCTTTCCATCTCAAAGCTCATGACCACCACGATTTGGCTGATGTTCAGATAATAGCTATATGCGCCACGGTCCATATGGTTTCCCAGCGCGCGGGTAAGAATCAGCCTGTAAATGTCTTGCTCGATCAGCTGCTCCTTGTTCTGCGTATCATGCTGTGCCTTCAAGTCCACAATGACTGCTGCAAACCAGTCCCCTTTCAGCTCGATGTCCAAATGCTTGCGCTGCATTTCGATATCCGCTTCATCGTTGAACTCTCCCTTGATTAACCTGCCCAAAAAGCTGGACCTGAGCAGCATTGCTTGATTGTCAACTGTTGCTTTCATGTCAGCATTTACATTGATGAGTTTATTCACTCCATACTTCAGGAAATCGTATTCGTTCCTCCCCTTTTCCATCTCCCCCTGGAAAAAGGACCGCAGCGTGAGGATCACCTCATTGATCGGCTTTACATTTCGTTTGGCCAGGAAAAAGGCCATCACCAATCCAACTGCAAGTGACAATGCCATAATGATCAAGATGAAGCCCTTAATATAGTTGGCTTTGGTCATGATCGTGTTTTCCGGAAGTATGGTGACATAGGTCCAATTGTTGTAGGACGACTTCAGGCTCATGACCACCATATTGATGCCGCCAATGCTCTGATGCAGATACTCCGACCTATTTTCGGGGTTGAGAGTGATCTCCGGATACCCCTCTCTTCCGTTTGTTATGCCTGTGAGGATCTCCCCATTCTCATCGAGGATATAGGTCCATCCGCTTTTTGACTCATCCACATCGCTTAATAGCTGATTGATGTCGTCAGTCTTGATCAGCACTTCCACAGCACCGTTTGGTTCGCTGTATCCCAGGGGGATGGATTGAATGAAGGCAATGCAGTTCGTTGGCGTGCTCCAGTTGCTTGACGCCCGCATGTCCCGAGCCGGAAGCACCGTTTTGTTGTGATATTGGCCCATAACCCTGTCATACCATTCTTCATAAGTCAAGTCGCCGTACTGCACGTAATTGTCAAAATACCCTCGGAGCCCAAAATGGACAGTTTTTTGTGTGGAATTATACGCAAAGACGATCTCCGATTGCCGCAGAAATACATAAAAGCTGCTGTCGAACGATGTGGAAAAACTGTAGGAACCGAGCGCCCGCTGTGCCTCGTTCACGCTATAAATATCAGATGAGCCATAAGCCGGAGGGTCCATATAGACGACGTTTTGAAATGACGGATCCAGAGAGAGGCTGATTGCAACCCTCTCCACGTTTTGGAAGTAATTGTCCACAAGCATGCGGGATTGTTCCAGCATAAACATTCTGGCATCCTTGGCGTCCTTTTCGATGATCTCCAGCGCCTTGGAATAGACAATGCTGCCCAAAGTAATGGGCAGCACCAGAATCAATATATAGGAAATCAGGAATTGTCTGTATACAAACCGCCTTTGGTTCTTTTCCTTCATGCCGCTCTCCCCGTCCTATCGCATGCGCTTATGTATGGATATGAACTGCGACACCCGCCATCAAGTTGATCTCCGCAAGATCCAACCCTCGGATGGCTACCATTACAGTCTGGTCCGTATCGGCAAGAAGAGTAGCATCCACTGCACCCTTGTCCCAGCGAATGTCTACAGTAATTCGCCCTTTGGCGCAAAGGCCCCTCACCGATCCGGTTTGCCAGGAAGAAGGCAAGGCCGGCAGGATAAAGATCTTCCCGTCTCTGCTTTGCAGCAGCATCTCGGCAATACCGGCAGCTGCGCCGAAATTGCCGTCGATCTGGAACGGAGGGTGCGCATCCAGCATATTGATGTAGGTTCCACCACCTGAAGTATAATTGTATCCGGTGTCGGTCACAACTCTTAATTGCGTGTTCAACAGCTGTAAAGCCCTGTCGCCGTCAAACAGCCGTGCCCATTGGTTGATCTTCCACCCAAGGCTCCATCCGGTCCCCTCGTCGCCTCTCAGGTTCAGCGAGACCCTGCACGCATCCGCCAACGCTGGGGTTCCCTCAACCGTAATCTCATTTGCCGGATGCAGCCCATACAGGTGGGAGATATGGCGGTGACCCGGCTCAAACTCCTCATACTCCTCATCCCATTCCAGCATTTGCCCCTTGCTGCCAATTTTATAGGGAGCGAGTTTTGCCAGGATTGCCTTGAGTTCATCAGCAAACGCGGCATCAACACCCAGGATCCGGCAGCATTTGATGCAATTGCCGAACAGCTCTCTGGCAATAGTCATCGTCATGGTTGTGGTTGCCGCGACATTGCACCGCTTTCCCTCGTACAGAAACGCGTTTTCCGGAGACGTAGAAGGGCAAATGATCAGGCTGCCATCGTTGTCTTCGGTCAACACATCCAGTAAAAACAAAGCCGCGCTTTTCATGATTGGATATGCCGTTGCGTTGAGGAATTCCTGATCCAGCGTATACTCATACTGCTCAAACAGATGCCTGCAAAGCCAGCTAGCCGAAGCATTCCAAAACGCAAAACATGCCGAGCCTTTCCAATGATTCCCCATCGGCCACGTCGTCCGCCAGAGGTCCGTGTTGTGATGAGAGGTGAATCCTCTTGCACCATAAACCTCCAGCGCGGTCTTCCTGCCTTTCACGGCAAGATCCTCAATCAGTTTCACAAGCGGCCGCTGGAGCTCGCCAAGATTGCATGAAAACACAGGCCAATAGTTCATCTGTGTGTTGATATTGATGGTATAGTTTGAGCTCCAGGGCGGCCTGACCTCGCTATTCCAGATCCCCTGCAGGTTGGCAGGCTGTGTGCCAGGTCTGGACGATGAGATGAGCAGATAACGCCCATATTGAAAGAGCAACGTATACAGAGACGGGTCGTCCTTATTTTCCAGGAACCGATATAGGCGCTTGTCGGTGGGAAGGTGTGCAGCGAGGCTTTCCCCAAGGTCAAGCGCTACGCGGGAAAAGAAGCTTTGATAATCGGCAACATGGGCCGCAAGCAGAGTGTCATAAGGCTTGCGTGCTGCGCTCAGCAGCGTCTCTGCGCATTGGCTGGTATATTCTGCTCCATGCAGGAACGGGTGTGCGTCCGGTCCGGCATAACTGGTGCGGGCATTGATCAAGATTATTGCACTATCTGCTCCCACAACCTGAATGGCCGATGGCGTATACTCAACCTTTCCGCCAGCAAGAGAAACCGTTGCCATGGCGGCAAACCGCATGCCCCGCTCCGCATCGTTGTCTGAATAGACAACCGGGTCATCCATGTCATTGCTGTAGCTTGGCTCCACATGCGAAGGGGCTTCTCCATCCAAAATAAGGATCCCGTTGTTGTCAACAACAACCCCGGACCTCAAAGGACTGTTCATCGTCATGGTGAAGCTAACACCGCCCGGGTGGTTGCATGTGATACGCATCACGATCACCTGATCGGGCGCTGACGCAAATATCTCTCTTTTATAATCAACCCCGGTAACACGGTATTCCACCGACGCCACAGCAGTGGTCAAATCCAGGCTTCTCGTATATCCCTCCACCACTCCGTCATGGATGAAATCCAGAACAAGGTTGCCAACCGGCAGATAGGACTGTGTCCAGCCGGAGGTAAGCTCCTGCTCCACGCGCGCCTGCGCTTCATGGTATTTCCTGCTTTTTGCGAGCTCCACAGCCTGATGGAAACGCTCCGACTTCCCCAAGGGATTGAGGTCCCGCGGGTATCCGGACCATAAAGTATCTTCATTCAGCGCAAGTGTCTCCCGGGCAACTCCGCCAAACACCATGGCACCCAATCTGCCGTTGCCCACTGGAAGTGCCTCAACCCAGCTTGCTGCCTGCTGCTCATACCATAGCTTCATTTCGTCACCATTCTAACTGTAATTTGAAACTTGCGTTTCTCCTCGCCACATCATTCACAAGACAAAACACCACACTACTCATTATATCTAGGCTATACGTGTTATCAATATTTTCTAACGAATCATCACATGGCCCGATAATAAGTTTGTTGTTAACTCTTCTTGTATTTCCGCATTGCATAAGTTAATAACAATTTTGCAACACGACAACACAAAGCATGAAGCCAGAAATGCTTGCCTGAATCCATATTTTAGTCAGCCCGGCGGTCGGATTAGCAATCATCAATCAGGCTACCACAGGTTAACATTTTGTTTACAACTCGATTACTACTTTGCCATTTCAACGAATTATATTAAGAGAATATTTTGCATCATAGAAGGAAATCCATGGCCAACAGAATCCTCGTTGTGGAAGATGACCCCTCCATATCAGACTTTATAGCCAACAACCTTCAATACACCGGTTATGACTTCGCCGTGTTTTCCAACGGCGAGCAAGCCGCCGGTGTAATGGCCGCCGACCATGCCTTTGACCTAGCGCTGCTGGATGTTATGCTGCCGGGTTTGGATGGCTTTGAGTTGCTGGAGCACATGAACCGATACAACATCCCTGTCATTTTCCTCACGGCGAAGGCCGATGTCTCCTCCAAGATCAAGGGGCTGCGCGACGGCGCGGAGGATTATATCGTAAAGCCCTTTGAAGTGCTGGAGCTCCTGGTGCGCATTGAGAAGGTGCTGGACCGCACGGGCAAGCTGAACCACGTGCTGAATTATCACGATATCACCGTGCATCTGGACGACCACACCGTGAAGCGCGGCGGAGAAATGATTGATTTGAAACCTCTGGAATTTGACCTCTTCGCGATGCTGGTGCGATACCGAAACCGCACACTCCCCCGTGAGCGCCTGCTCAACGAAATCTGGGGCGTGGATTTTGTGGGCGGGACCAGGACTGTGGATGTGCACGTGGCGAATCTGCGCAAAAAGCTGGGGCTTCATGAGCAGTTGAAGTCGGTATCGAAAATCGGCTACCGATTGGAGGATGCATGAAGCTGTGGCTCAAGATCTCGCTGCTGTGCGGCGCGGTGCTGCTGGTGATCATCGGCACATGCAGCACACTGCTTCTGTTGACTTCCAAAGATAAAATCATCAGCCTGGCAGTGCAAGGTGCAAAGGCCGAACAGAATGATTTGAAGGAATCTTTCCGGCAGATGGCCACGCTGTATGGCAGAGATGACATGGGGCCCATTGAAAGGCAGTCGCTGGTAAAATACTGCTTCCGATCCTTTGCAGACGGAAACGCCGCGCTGCTGTCCGGCAAGGAAACCATTGAGTCCGGTCTTGCCATCGACCCGCAGGCGCTGCTCCCGCTGGAGGAATCGGCCGATCAGGCATATTGTATGCGTAATGTGAACGGTGCCGACTTGCTTGCTGTCGGCAGCGAAGTCACTGTGATGTCGCAGAACTATTCCGTATATGTCGTGCGGGACGTCACCGACGTGTATGACAGCATCACACAGCTGATCCTGCAATTCTGCGCCATCAGCGCCGCATGCATCGCCGTGGGCATCCTGCTTGTCATTACACTGGTGCGGTTTGCCGCAAAGCCGCTGAAAGAGTTGAGCCGGTCCGTAAAGCGCATCGCCCGCGGCGAATATGCCGAACGGGCTGGCGTGCGCTCGCGGGATGAGGTGGGCGAGCTGGCGGCGGACTTCAACAGCATGGCCGGAGCTGTGCAATCCCATGTGGAGCAATTGAAAGATGTGGCCCAGCGGCAGCAGCTGTTCATCGGCGGCCTCACCCACGAATTCAAGACGCCGCTCACCTCCGTGATCGGCCACGCCGAGACGCTGCTCTATACGAAGATGCCGGAGGATGTGATCGAGAAGTCACTGCTCACGATCCACGAGCAATGCAAGTGGCTGGAGCGCCTGACGCAAAAACTGCTCAGGCTGATCACGCTGCAAGAAAACATACAGCTTCAGGAGGAGCCTGTTCTCCCCTTGCTGGAGACTGTGCAGGGCAGTGTTGCGGAAGCCAGCCAGAAACGCGGGGTGCAGCTGGAGATCAGCTGCGCCGTGAAAACGCTGCCAATGGATCGCGACCTGATGCTGAGCCTTTTGGTCAATCTGGCTGAGAATGCATCCAAGGCATCCACTGCCGGCCAGACTGTGTTCATTAAGGCCTTTGACCGCACGATTGAAGTGTGCGACCAGGGGATCGGAATCCCCAAAGAGGAGCTTTCCCACATCACGGAGCCGTTTTATATGGTGGACAAATCTCGCAGCAAGAAGCTTGGCGGCGTGGGCTTGGGGCTGGCGCTGGCAAAGAGGATCGCTGAGGCTCACGGCGCGGAGCTGATCCTTGTGAGCGAACCGGGAAGGGGCACTTCAGCCAGGGTCAACTTCCCGCGATAACAAAACATTTACATTTTTATGACGCATTTTCCAGCCATATATCGCAATATGGTCTCATCAAGTGAAAAGGAAGGATAAAACAAATGAGAAAACTGAGCTATGGAGTGCTGGCAGTTTTGCTGGCAGCGTCGCTGGCTGCGTGCCAGGCCACGCCCACCGAGGCCATCGTGAAGGAAAAGAATCTGGACAAGATGATCGAGGAAGCCACAAAGACGCAGCCGCCCGATTCTGCAACCGCAGGGGGCACCGAAGCCAGTGCTGCTGCCAGTGCCACGGCGGGCAGCGGCCTGTTTGAAAGGATGGGTGCAGAACAGACTGTGGTCAAGGAGCTCACCGATGCCAAGGGCAAGGTGAAGATCCATGTGAACGCCAACGTGCTTGTGCCGCAGTCCAGCAGCATCACCATTCAACGGGTGGAGCAGTCAATGATTTCACAAGATCAAGTGGACACGCTTGTGCAGCACCTGATGAAAGGCGATCTTTTCTCGGGTAACGACTATAAGCCCTCGAAAAGCGAGATCCAGAACCAGATTCTGCAAATTCAAGCGGCGATGGCTAAACAGGGAGACGGCACTGCCACGACGTCACCGAAGGACAAAGGTGGGATGATGCTTCAATACAACTTGAATCAATTGCAGGAAGATCTGAAAACCGCACCGGACCAATCCGTGAAGACGCCTATCACTAGCAAATTAACTCCGGTTGACCCCGATGATGGAGGCGGCGAGGAACTCTTCGCGTTGTCACAACCCGCACCGGATTTGTATCAGAGCTTCCACGTCTATGATTATAGCGACGGAACATGCTTTTTGCGGTTTGCATCAGAGAAAAATGCGTTCTCCAAATCATTAATGGCATACTTTTACTCGAAGGAATCCATAGAAGCCGAACTCAATCAAGGGCAGACCAGCCTGATGACGGAGGAAGAGCTTGCCCAAATCTCGGACATCAAGGTCACAAAAGAAGACGCAGTGAAAACGGCGGATGAACTTGTAGCGGCACTGGGTCTGGGCAATGTGGTGTGTATCTCAGCTGAGAAACTATACGGCGGCGGCAGCGACAGGACCGCCGATCAGAGCGCGTATTTGAATCCGCGCCGGTGCGTCTGGTTCCTGCGGTATGCCCGCAGCGTGAATGGTGTGCCTGTCACCCATACCGTCTGGAACTGCATGAAGGTGGAGGAAGACGCACAGTCTGCACCCTGGTCTTATGAAGACATGACGATCGCCATTGACGACAGCGGTGTTGCATATATGGAGTGGCACTCGCCCTACAGCGTTACCGGCACCGTTACGGAAAACTCCAACGTGCTGTCCTTTCAGGAAGTTATGGGTGTGTTCGATACGATGGCACCCGTCGTGAACGCGTGGGATGGCCTCGCTGAGGGCAGCCCGAACCTGACCGGCGTGGAAATCACGATTGACCGCATCCAGTTTGGGCTCACCAGAGTCACCGAGCAAAACAAGCGCAACTCCGGGCTGCTTGTGCCGGCTTGGGACTTCTTCGGCACGATGACCTACATCACAGAGCAAGACGGCCAGGTTAAGAAATATGACGACGGGCCCATCCCGCTTCTCACCGTGAACGCCATCGATGGCAGCGTGATCAACCGCAGCCTTGGGTATTGACGGGCAATGCATTGCTTTCAAACTGACATGAAGCGGGCCCTCACCTCATGGGGGTTCTGGGCCGGTGTGGCCGGCATGGTGCTTGCTCTGGTGATCGGGGCGTTTGACAGCTTTCTGCACCTGGGCGCGCCGGGAAACATGATGCAAGTGGGCCACCACGAGACGGCGCTTCTGGCGTCGCTGGCCTCTGACACTGTGCTGCTGGTGGTGCCCATCCTGTGCGCGCTGCCGTTTGCCGCCTCCTTTGTGGAAGACTGCACCGGTGGGTTCATCAAGTTCGCGCTGCAGCGGGCAGGCAAGGGCCGCTATCTGGCAGCAAGAGCATTCTCCACGGCACTATCAGGCGGTTTGGCATTATTCATTGGCATCGCGGCAGCCTATGTGCTGTTTCTGCTGGTGTTTCTGCCGGCGGAGTCACTGCCGGTGCAGACGGCGGGTGCTGCACCGGTGGCACCGCCGCCCTCCGTCTTCGCCGATGTGCTGGCCAGGGCGCTCCTGTTTCTGCTGTGCGGCGCGTTCTGGTCGGGCATGGGCCAGCTGTTCGCTTCCGCCACGATGAGCCGCTATGTGGCCTATGCATCTCCGTTCATCCTGTACTATGTGCTTGTGATCCTTTCCGAGCGCTACATGAAGGACATCTATGTGCTGAACCCCAAGGTTTGGCTGAACCCGGCCGAGCTGTGGCCCGGCGGGGGCTGGAGCGCCGCGCTTTTTATAGCGGAGCTCACGGCTGCTGCGGGGCTGCTGTTTGCCCTGTCGGCGAAAAGGAGGCTGCGGGTTGACTAAGATCAGGCAAGTCTGGACCGTCTCAGCCTATAACTTCCGCGGCTGGCGCGGCAATTCCCGTATCATTGTCACGTTCGCGCTGGCCTTTGTGATGTGCTTCCTGCTCTCTGACAAGGCTGTGCGCTTCGCCCAAGACAACAAGTCGACGATGCAGATCGCAGAGGCTTTCGTGTGGACATTTGCCGACAGCAACTCCATCCTCCTTTCGTCACTGCTGCTGTTGCTGCTGTTCGCCGACTTACCGTTTTTGGGTGCCGGAGTGCCATACTACCTGATGCGGATCGACCGAAAGACGTGGCTGCTGGGCCAGATCCTCTATATCATCCTGGCCTCTATGATCTACATGCTCTTCATCCTTCTTGCCACGTCTCTCATCTGCATGAACAACAGCTTCATCGGAAACATGTGGAGCCAGACAGCCGCGATCCTGGGGTATTCGGGTGCGGGCAAGGCCGTTGCGCTGCCGGCGTTGGTCAAGACACTGGAGATGAGCACGCCATATGAGTGCATGGGCTCGATTTTCCTGCTGATGCTGCTTTACACGCTGTTCACCATGTCGGTGATGCTGGCGGTGAACATCCGCCGGGGGCAGTTTTGGGGCGTGGTCAGCGTATTTGCGCTGAGTCTGTATGGGTTTTTGGTGAACCCCCAGACGTTCAACGCGTTTTTGCAACTGCCCGAGCGCATGATGTATATCGCAAATGTTCTGGCCGGATGGGCGTCGCCGCTGCAGCATGCCACCTACCACATGCACAACTTCGGATATGATCGGCTGCCCCGGCTGTGGATGACCTATGTGATCTTCAGCGCGCTGATCCTCTTTTTCTTTTTTCTGTCGCTGCGGGCGATGAAGCACTACAGCTTCAGCTTCGCAGCAGAAAACAACTGACAAGGAGCGGCTAATGGAACTTGCGATCAGTGTGCAGCATGTATCCAAGGACTTTAAAGGAGACCCGGTGCTCAGAGACGTGTCACACGACTTTGAGGCCGGGAAAATCCACGGCATCATCGGCAATAACGGCAGCGGAAAGACCGTGCTGTTCAAATGCATCTGCGGCTTTATGCACCCGACCAGCGGCCGCATCCTCGTGCATGGCGAGGAAGTGGGCAAAAAGCGCGATTTCCCCGATGACCTGGGCATCATCATCGAGACACCGGGCTTCCTGCTGCAATACAGCGGCATGAAGAACCTGGAGATCCTGGCTTCGCTGAAGGCCAGCGTCAAGCCTGCTGCGATTGCCAAGACAATCCGGCGGGTGGGGCTGGACCCGGCAACCAAAAAGCCCGTTGGGAAATACTCACTGGGCATGCGGCAAAGGCTGGGCATCGCGCAGGCCATCATGGAAAGCCCCAGGCTGCTGATCCTGGATGAACCGATGAACGGCCTGGACAAGCGCGGCGTGGCGGACATCCGTGCTTTGTTGAAAGCGCTACGCGCGGAAGGCAAAACTATTATCTTGGCCAGCCACAACGCCGCCGACATCGACGAGCTGTGCGACACAGTGTGTGAAATGGATGGCGGTGTGCTCACAGTCGTTCGCAGCGGAAGAGGAGAGAAAACATGAAAAGACGAATCATACTGATAACCCTTGCCCTGCTGGCAGCATTTGCCCTGCTGCCCCCAGCGGCGCTTGCAGATGGAGCGGGCCTGCTGACCATCGACAACAAAAATGTGTATGCTGGCATGAGCAAGTCTTATGAGGCAGGATATGTGCCGACACAATCGGGCAGCAAGGTCCGCGTGGTGCTGCCTCTCATCGCAAGCGCCCCGATCCAGAGTGACACGGTTACCGTCACCCCGAATCTGGGCACGCCGGGCTCCTCCCCCTTTGTGTTCGGCAACTACATCAAGACCGTGAAGCTCGCTTCGCATCCAGTCAACAACGGCACGGGCAGCACAGCGGCATACCTCGTGAACCTTTCGCTGCCGCTGGCCTCCGGCAGGATGCGGGGCAGCTACCCCGTTTCGATTGCTGTGGACTACAAGGACGGCGCCGGTGCCAGTGTGCAGCAGGTGTTCACACTGTATGTAACGGTGAACGGCAAGGACCCCAACGCCACGCCTCCGGCTCCCACTCCGGAGCCGGTGAGGCACCAGCCCAAAGTGATCGTGAGCAAATACATAGCGGATCCTGACCCTATAGTGGCCGGCGGGCAGTTCACGCTCAAAGTCACGCTGCAAAACACCAGCGTAAGTGATAACGTTTCCAACATCAAGGTCACCATCAAGAGCGGTGACGCAGAAATGACCCCTGCCAACAATGCCAGCACGCTGTATTTCAAGAGTCTTGCCAAAGGCAAATCGCTGAATGTGAGCTTTCCAATGAAGGCCAGGGAAAGCGCTCAGGCCGGAGCGCACAGCGTGGCAGTGTCGGTGGAATATGAAGACGACAAGGCGGCAGCTTTTTCCGTAAATGAGGATATCCCCGTCACAGTCACGCAGCCGCTGCGCCTAGAGCTCGACCAGCCAACCGTGCCCTCCTCGATGACGGCCGGTGACACGGCTCCTTTCACGATCCAGTTGATGAACAAGGGCAGAAGCAAGGTCTTCAATGTAACATGCGTGCTGCAAGCCCCCGGCCTGCTTCCGCAGGCCAGCGCCTTTCTGGGCGACATGGACCCAGGCACTGCCGATACGGCCCAATTCATGGTGTTTGCCGGCACACTGGATATGACAGCCGACGGCTCATCGGCAAGCGCTGAGGGTGCTTCTGAGTTTGGGAAAACAGCCGGCACGATTGCGATCACCTATGAAGATGAGTTCGGCAAACAGTACAGCGCTACCGTAGGCATCCGGACCACGATCGAAGCGCCGGCGCTCCCCGCCGCCGAGGAAGAGCCCGCTCCGCCGCCGAAGGCCAGCCAATGGTGGATTTCCGCGCTGGTCGCCGCTGGGCTAATTGCCGCGGTGATTGCTGCCCTGCTCCTCGGCAGGAAAAATCGCAGCGAGGCGGTACAAACCCGTGAGCAGTGAAAGCCTGATGGGTGGAGCCTTGGCCCAAGGCTGGCGACAAAAAGGGCGTAACATCTGGATCGTCGCGGTACTGGCGCTGTGTATGGGCTGCATGCTCGCCATGATGGCCATTGGGGAGGGCGGCACAGAGCAGTTCGAGCAATCCATGGCGGCTGCAGATCCGACCCGGATCATTGTGACGCCGGGCACAGGCGATGCTTCCAAACTCAACGATGCGGCTACGGCATCCTTTCTGCAAATCGAAGGGGTGAAAACAGCCACCGGTGTGATCGTGCTGCCGCTGACGGTGACGGTGGGCCGTTATCACGCAGATCAGCTTTGGGTGACAGCCATGAATCCCACCGCGCTGCGTGGGAAGCATCCGCTTCAGAGCGGGGCTTTGTTTGCCGGGCAGGGCAGCGCGCCTGAGATTGTGCTGGGCTATGGTGCGCAGATGAAATTTGCAGCCGGCAATGCCGCTGCGGCGGCCACAACAAACGAAAGCGGGCAAGCCGAAGCGCCTGAACCGCCATCGGTGGATTGGCTGGGGCAACGCGCGCAGGTCACGCTCGCCGGTGCAAGCGAAGGCGCAGAAGGCAACACACCAGCTGGTTCGGTGCGAACCTATTCGGGCCGTGTCTGCGGCATCCTGGTCGAAGAACGCGGCGAACTGGACAGCAAGGCGTTCATGAGCCTGCCGGCGGCAAAGAAACTGATCCGGGAAAACCATGAAGCCGCCGAAGCGCTGGGCCTTGCCGCCAACGTATATACCGCGGCATATGTGGATGCTGTGGACATGGAAAGTGTCAAGGCCGTGAAAGCCGCAATCGCGGAAATGGGGTACCAGGCGGAAAGCGCCGTGGCCGATCTGGAAGCTCTCCAAGTGACTCTTGGTCTGCAACGATCATTGCTGACCACGATTGAACTCTTTACCATGCTGACGGCTCTGCTTTTGACAGTCTGCATTCTGCTGGCAAGCAGAACACAGCGAGGCACAGACCCGGATGATGCAGCCAATCCACAGCAGATATCAGCAAGGCTGGCCGGGATCACAATTGTTGGGCTGACCGGCGGGGTTTCCGCCGTGCTGGCTGCCTGTCTCTTTGCGCTGATCGTCAACACCAGCAGTGTGGAGACGGTGGTGTTCGGCATGCAGTTTGGGCAAACAAACAACATTGCCATTCCAGCCGATGCGGCATTGCTCACGATCGGAAGCTCTGTCATCATTACAGCATTGGCAGGGTTTCTAGCAAAATATCCGTGAATGATTCAAAACATAATGAATGCATCAATGGCAGCGAAACTGTTATTCTTAGCCCTGTATCCTTTGAAGATCCTGCATGGTTACACCTGTCAAAAGGCACCTCAGAAGAAATGGCCATCAAGATTGATTATTTTGTTGTCCTGACATACACCAGCCTCCACACATCAAGCTGCGGCAGCAAAAATTCTATCACTTTGCCCCGTGGGCTCCCGGCAGTTGTGAAAGGAACCTGCTTCATCCGGCAAAGGTCTTCATCGGCGGATGCAGTGAATACGCCCGTAGCACGTTCATTATCCAGCACACGCACCTTGATTTCACTCACTTTTCCCGGTGCCTTACGCTTGCCCTCGTTCCATTTGTCGCTCTTGATGCCGGTCAGGTTAATCAGATGGATGATTTTCGCGCCGGGCATCTCCTTCACAATCGTCCAGACCTTCCCCGGTTCGCCTGAGGATGAGAACGCGCCACCCTCAAACACATACTCCTCATTGATACCACCGGCATGCGTCATGGAGACATCCTTCAGGTTGAGGTTGTAGAGCAGCTCTGAATACCGCACGATAAAGTCGTAGTAACTTCGCAAGGTGCGCTCGAAGGGCTTGCGTATCGTGGAATAATCCACATAGTAGGGGTCGCTGAGCACACCGTTGTTTTCACCAAGCTCAAGGTGGTATCCGCCGGAGGCAAAGATGACTGCCTGCGTGAGTTTCAACGCAGTTTCGGCGGCGGATGCCGGGCTGTGCTGAAAGGGTTTGAGATAGGCAGCCAGAATCACCGGCTTTTGCCCAGCCTGTCTGGCGTCTTCAATGATATCATGGAGGTGTATGTAGCGGCTGCAGGGGTCCCACACCTCCACATAGACTGCATCCTGGCGGGCATGCGCCACCATGGTGGTGGGCCAGTTGCCCACGGCATTGAAAATGATGCCCGCGCCGGGCTTCGCTGCGTTGACCGCATCCTTGGCGCGGTCGATCAGCCTGGGGTACTCGTCCTCCAGGCGAATGAGGTGCTCCCTGCCGCCAACCATGGAATATGCCGTCTTTGGATAGCCATAGGTGTCCATGTGAATTCCATCAAAATCAAGTTCTTGTACGGCCCGCACATATTGGCCCACAATGTGGCCAGGCCACGCCGAGTCTTCGGAGATGTCCATGATGTTCAGCCATCCGTTGGCAAATAGCTCAGGCTCGCCATTGTTGCGGAAAAGCATCAACTCGGGATTCTCTGCGGCAAACTCACGGCTTGCCGTATACACCGCGCCATAGGCAAACGCCTTCATGCCGAATTCGTGGCAGAGCGCTATTTTGTTCCGGACAGCCACGAGCGATAACTCCCTGCCCAGCGGGTCAGTGAAATAATCCTGCGGGGGAAGAAGCTCGTGGTGCTTGTACATCCAGTCGTAGAACTGCACGGCGTTGATGTGATACTTTCGGAGCTGCTCCACATCGCTGCGGTCATCCTCGTCAGATTTGTAAAAGCCGCTGAGGAAACCATAGCGCGGCGCGGCGCTCCAGTCGGGCACCACATCATATGCCGTGGAGAACGTGTCGGCAGTGCGGTTATCAAGGGTCAGCGTGATTTCCACGCCGAAGCCGCCTATCGCACTGGCGCAGGGGTCTACCGTGCAGATGATGCGGCTGCTTTTCCTGGCTTTCAACTCCAGAGTCTCATGGAAACACGCTATTATATTTTCCAGCGAGAATATGGCGATGGATACTAAAGCCTTGGCAGCGGAGGCCATGGGGTTGTGCAGCTCAATCTCAATGGAAACCTGCTCGCCTGGCAGATATTGCGCGCGGCAGGGGAAGGCGTCCTTTATATACGGCAGCGTTCTGCGGTTTTTCATTGTTACTCCTGCGTTGCCGTCAGCCTTTCACCGCGCCAGCGGTAATGCCCCCGACGACGAATTTTCTCTGAACAAAAATGTATAGCGCGAATACCGGCAGCAGCATCAGAAGGGAAGCGGCGAAAACCAGCCCCCACTGTGTGGCATACTGACCATGGAGCCTCTGGATGACGATTGGCATTGTCTGCAATTCGATTTTTGGGCCGAGAATGACCTTGGCGGTGAAGAAGTCATCCCATGTGCCCTGGGCGGCAAGCACTGCAAAGGTGGCGATTGCCGGTGAAGACAATGGTAGAACAATGCTCGAGAAAATCGTGAAATGGCCACCGCCATCCATCACAACGGATTCATCCAGTTCCCTCGGGACGGCTTCAAAAAAGCCCCGCAAAAAGAACGTAGCCCCGCAAATGCCAGTGCCGACATAAAGCAGTATCAGCCCCTGCCGTGTGGCATTGACTCCAAAGAAGTTCAGCGTGATGAACTGCGGCACAAGGGCCAGCACCATCGGCATCATCAGCGTGACCAGATAAACCTTGTATAGCCCCTCTTTGCCCGGAAAATGGAGCCTTGCAAAGCCGTAGGCCGACAGCGACGACACGATGATGACAGCCGAAGTCGTTGCGATTGTGATCAAAAAGCTATTGATCAATCCCGAATAGAGCTGCGGGTTCTTCAAGAAACTCGTGTAGTTGTCCAATACAAAGCTCTCGGGAAATACGTGCGGCGGCATCGGCAGCGAGAAGGAGAACTTCTCAAAGGAGTTGCTGATCATGAACCAAAAAGGAAACAGGAACACAGCAAGCCCGATTGACAGGAGAATGTAATTTATGATCCGTCCGACCTTGGCCATATTGCCCCCTCCCCTCAATCCGCCTGTTGGCTGCTCTTCAGGAATCGGTTCAGCGCCAGCGTGATGGCGAAGATGCTGATCGCCGTCAGCACGCCGATGGCCGCGCCCTGCCCGAAGTCGAAATTGTGGAACGACACGTCATACATCAGGTATTGCAAAACGCCTGTCTTGCCGGTTGGGTCGTTGCCAGCAAGCACCAGCACCTGCAAAAACACATTGAACGAGCCAATCAGAAGCTGCACCGTCAGGAAAAACGTAGTGGGCTTGAGTATGGGCAGCGTGATCTTCCAAAACTTGCTCCACGGCCCCGCGCCCTCAATGCCCGCCGCCTCATAAAGCTCTGCCGGGATGCCTTGCAGCGCCGCAAGGTATATCACCATCGCCCAGCCCGTATTTTTCCAGATACCCAGGAGCCAGATGACAAGCTCCGTCGTCCAGGTCTCATTCAACCAGTTCACATAGGCTGGCAGGAAATGCAGAATGTCCACCAGGACATAATTGACCAGCCCCCTGCCGTTGCCGTTGAACAGGTACTGGAACACATAACCCACAATGATCCAACTTGTAATGACAGGCAAATAGTACGTGAACCGGAAGAGCATTGCCCCGCGCCGCACAGAGTTGATCATCGTGGCACAGGCCAACGCCAGCAGCAGTGTGACCGGTACGGTGACAGCCGCGTAGAGAATGTTGTTTCGGTATGCCAGCCAGAACTTGTGGTTCGTATCATTGATGAGCAGTTGCTTGTAGTTGTCCAAACCGAGGAATGTCGTGGAGTTGGAGATGATCGCATACTTGGAAAGGCTTATTTCAATGTTGCGCACCATGGGGTAAAACACGAACACAGCAGCCAGGATCAGCCCAGGCAGTATGAATGCCGCAGCATAACCAACGTCGGCATACCGTTTCCGATTGGCAGATTCCTTCTTGAAAGCGGGGTTCAGCCCCATCCCTGCCCGCTCCATGGCGCGCCTCCATTCAAGGAGTATAAGGGCGGGCACAGAGACCCGCCCTTATTGATGTTTAATAATTTGGCTAAAACGATCAACCCGGTGAATTATTTCACCAGCTCCGCATCAATCAACACGGCATATTTGCTGAGGATTTCCTGCGGCGTGCCTTCGCCCTTGAAAATCGCATTGAAGCAAGCCTTCAGGTGATCGCCGACAGCAGATTTCTGCGCCGTGGGGATGCGTGTCTTGGCTGTTTCTAGCTGCTTGAGGTAGACGCTCCAAACTTCGTTGCTGGTGAGATCGGCGTTCTGCGCGGCAGATTTCAACACGGGCATCTGGCCCATGTTCACGCCCATCAGCACCTGCACATCCTCGCTCAGCAGGAACTTCATGAACTCAAAGGAAGCGTCCTTGTTCTTCGTGCTGCTGAACATCACAACACTCTCGCCGCCCACAATGCTGGCTGTCTCGCCGTTGCAGGTCGGTATGATGGAGGGTTTGATGGTCAGCTCCTTGTAGTTGGAGTTGAAGGCGAAGAACCACGGACCTTCCAGGAACATTGCGTAATCCTTGGCTTTGATCCCGTCCCAGGCATCAGCGGAACCGTCCAGCTCCTTGATGGCCAACACCTTGTCGTCATACAGCTGTTTCAAGTCTGTGGCAGCCTTTACACTGGCCGCACCGTCCAGGTATCCGGTCGTCTTGGTGAAGCCGTCGTCGCTGAGTGTGCCGCCAAAGAGCCAGAACCAGGGCAGGATGTCCCATTCACCGGCACTGGAAACGCTGAAAACAGGCTTGCCGGGGCTCTTGGCCTTCGCGGCGGTGATCATTTCCTCCATCGTCGCGGGAACCTCAGTCAGACCCAGCGCAGCCAGATTCGTCATGTTAATGACGGCAGCCTTACAGTTCGTATCCAGCGGCAAGCCATAATACTTGCCCTGGAAAAGGTTGCTGGACAACGGGCCGGCCAGAAGGTTGCCCTTGAGGTCAACAAAGCCATTCAGGTCATCGAGCGCCACAAGCGCGCCCTGCTTGGCAAAGCTTGCGACATCGGTCAGATCGAAGCGGGCCACATCCGGCGTGCTGCCGGTGCCAAGCGCCGTCGTGATGAGCTGGGAATAGCCGTCGCTGCCCTGCGCCACAACGTCAACAGTGATCCAGGGGTACTTTTCTTTAAAGATCTTCATGATCGTATCGGCAAAATAGGGGGTTTCCTTATCGGCGCCATAATTGTGCCAGTAAGTAATCGTGACTGGCGCGGGCGTAGGAACGGGCGTGGGTTCGGGGGTGGCAGTGGCGGCTGCCGGTGTGGCCGTGGCCGCCAGTTTTGGCGTCGCTGTGGGAGCTGGAGTCATCATGCAACCTGCGAATGCACCGACCATCAGCAGCAACGCCATCAACAGCCCAGCGAAACGAATGGTTTTGTTCATGTCCATCCTCCTCATTTTATTGTAGCACATGTTGATTTCCAACGCCTAAGGCGTTATATTATTTGTACACTTTATGATTGAAATTATAGGCGGAAGATACCAGTCAGTAAATATTGCTTTCAGTAGTTATTTGCACAAAAACGACTATTGAGGTTGTAATGACTTTCCTTGTTGATACAAGTATTCTGCCCAAGGTTCGATTCCTCGGCTCTGTGAACTATCGAAAGCCATGGAAACATTTTTCGCGGATTCTTGATGAATATGTGCTGTATATCATCAAGAGCGGAGAACTGTATATCCGCGAAGGTGACACGGATTTTATCCTGGTCCGGGGAGATGTGTTGCTTTTGGAGCCAGGCGTACAACATTATGGTACAAGGGCAGCATGCTGCGAATACTGGTTCATTCACTTCAGGCATGATGGTATCAAGAAGCTTCCAGACGAGATGAGTACCGAACAAGCTCGCGTTATCCTTGACAAGCGCAGGGCATTTCTCACACATGACTCTCTTGACGAGAGCGCAGGTGCCGATTCAGACTGCGTCTTCCCCAAGCATTACAATTATTCCGGCTCAGGAATACTGCTGAACATTTCTAACATTCTGAACGATTCCATTGAGGATTACAAAAGCAAGTATGAGGACTATAAGAACCTTGTGAGCGCCAATGTGCTCCGGCTCTTTATTCTTCTTTCAAGAGAATTTGTAACAACGAACATCGAAAAGAACGAAATACACTTTCCAAAGGCATACATCAGAGCGATGGACATCATGAACTTCATTCATAGGGAGTACCGCCTGAAGATCGACAGTAAGCTTATTGAAGAGAAGTTCGGAAATAATTATGATTATCTGAACAGGATTTTTCATGCGTATACGGGCTATCCGATCCTTGGCTATGTAAACCTGACACGGGTTAACAAGGCCAAAGAGCTCATCGCATCAACACCGTATAAGTTCATGGAAATTTGCTACTACGTGGGCATTGAGAACCAGTATTACTTCAGCAGGTTGTTTAAAAAATATACCGGCATGCCTCCGATGCAATACCTGAAAATAATGCGGATCAGGCAGAGTGAGAAGAAAGAATAAGACAATCGGTGAAATGATGCTTAGCTTAGATTATCAAGAACGTTGTAGTTATGCTGGATCGGATTGGTTATGTGTGCATTGACGCTTTGGGCAAGATCATTCGTCCCAGCTTGTGTCATCCCACTTTAATCTGCTATTGAAAAAGGGCTTCTCCACATCCGGTTTCACGATCTGTGGCACAGCTGCGCCAGCATGTTCGCGGCGACCAGCGTGCCGATGAAGCACGGGATCACCACCACAGCCTTCGCTTTGGGAAGTGCCTCCAGCAACACAATATGTTCAGCGACCGACCGCTTACCTGATCTTTCTTCACGAAACGACTTATTATTTATTTCTATAAATTTGGTTTACGAGAGACAAACTGCCGCGCTTAACCTCCTATATTTCTTTATATCTTCGATATCTGTTAGCGGCGACCCCACAGCCCCTTTAGGGGTCACCGAGTTTCATGATCGGCTCCTCAAACCGCTCGGACATCTCTCCAAGTCTTATGGAAAAAGCACAGGTATAGCAAAGGGCAAGATGGCTGTCAATGAAGCAGTGATTACATCTGCCTGTCGATCGCAAGCAGCGTGTTCAGCAACACGTTTGCGCCTTTGCAGCAGGCCTCCGCCGGCGTGTATTCCAGCTCGCAGTGGCTGTGGCCGCCGACGCTGGGCACAAAGATCATCGTGGTGGGGATCACGTCCACAATATACTGCGCGTCATGACCGGGGCCGCTGTAGATCCGACGGCAGCTGTAGCCCAGGTCACGGGCGCTCTTTTCCACATAGCCCACCAGCTCTGGTGTGAACGCCACAGTCTTGCGTGACCAGGCTTCCTGAACGCTCACTCTGCACTTCTCCACCTCATCGGGGATCTTGCGGATGATCTTCAGCACCTGCTGCAACACCTCGGGGTTTTGGTGCCGGGCATCCAGCGTGAACTTCACCTCATCGGGGATGATCGTGTGGATATTGGGGTGGGCGTGAATTTTACCGGTGGTATATACCAGGCGGCTGTCTAGCTCGTCAAACTCATCATGCAGGTATTGTATCGTCTTCACGGCGGCATAGAGCGCGTCGCGGCGATATTTCATTGGCGTGGTGCCGGCGTGACCGGCCTGGCCGGTGAAGGTGAACTCATAGTTGATCATGCCGCACACGCCTTCTACCACACCGATTTCCACACCCTCGTTCTCCAGCACAGGGCCTTGCTCAATGTGCAGCTCCACCAGCGCCAGGTGCTTGTCCGGCGACAGGCGGTTGCTCTCTCGTCCGTCGTAGCCGCTGGCCTTCAGCGCGTCGGCAAATGTTATCGATGGGTCGTCTTTGGCAACCGATTTGAGCATCTCAGCCTTGTTGAACTTGCCGGTGACCACGCCGGAGCTCATCATTGCCGGCTCGTAGCGGGCACCCTCCTCGTTGGTCCACACCACCACGGTGATCGGGTGGCGGTGGGGGATGCTCTCGGTGACGATCGTCTCCAAAGCCTCCATCGCTGCCAGCACGCCCAGCACGCCGTCATAATTGCCGCCCTGCCGCACCGAATCCAAGTGGGAGCCGGAGAGGATGGCCGGCAGGTTTTCCGAACCGGATATGGTGGCGTAAAGGTTGGCCATGTCATCGCTGACCACCGTGGCCCCCAGAGCTTCCATCCTTCGCTTGAATTCGGCGCGGGCTGCCAGCGCCTCCGGCGACAGCGAGAAGCGCGTAACACCGCCGTGGCCGGTGTCACCGAATTTACTGAACGTGTCAATCTTGTCTCTCATTCTCTCCAGGTTGCATGTTGCCATTGCCATACCCTCCAAACTGTCCGGCAGCCGTTTACACAACTGCCGCGGCTTTCTTTTCGACCCTCGCGCCGGGCACGATTGCTCCGGCCGGGCAAACCGCCACGCACAGGTGGCAGCCTACGCATTTTGCAGCATCCATCATCGCGCCGCCGTTTCGCTCCCTCATCTTCAGGGCCTGGTGCCCGCCATCGTAGCACGACACCGCGCACCGCCCGCACCCAACGCAACGGCTCCGGTCAAACCGGGGATAGCAGATGCTCGCGCGGTCCAGGCTGTCGGCATCCACAATGTTGGGCAGGGCCTTCCCCACCATCTCGCCGATGCTGCCGTATCCCTTATCCATGAGATAAGCGGTCATGCCCTCAATCATGTCTTCAATGATGCGGTAACCGTATTGCATCACAGCAGTGGTCACCTGGATGTTTTCGCAGCCCATGGCGATGAACTCAGCGGCGTCGCGCCAGGTTTCGATACCGCCCATACCACTGACAGGCGCTTCGGCAAGCTCCGGGCAAGCCTTCATCGCCTGGATGAACCTAAGCGCGATGGGCTTCACCGCCTTGCCGGAATATCCGCCCACACTGGTCACGCCGCGCACGTCAGGGCCGGACGAAAAGGAATCCAGGTTGACATTCATCACGCTCTTGATTGTGTTGATTGCGGCGATACCGGCGGCTCCGGCCTGCATAGCGGCAATGGCCGGCGGCTCCATGTTGCCGGTGTTGGGCGTCATCTTGGCCAGCACAGGCACATGGGTGCCTTTCAAGGTGGCCTTGGTGAACGCTGCCACCAACTCCGGGTTTTGGCCCACATCGGAGCCCAGGCCATCCTCCGCCATATGGGGGCAGGAGAAATTGCACTCGATGATGTCGGCCCCGGCATCAGTGACCAGCCGGGCGAGATTCGTCCACTCTGCCTCATCACGGCCCATGATCGAGGCCACGATCACCTTGGCGGGAAAGTCGCGCTTGAGCTGTTTCAAGTATCCAAGGTTTTCTGCAAGCGTGTGCTCGGAGATCTGCTCGATGTTTTTAAAGCCCACAAAGGGCAATGCTTCCTTCTTCAGTGCGTCAAAGCGCGGAGATACTTCATCGGGCACGAACGCGCCGATCGTCTTGAATGCCACGCCGGCCCAACCCATCCGGAAGGCCTTGGCGACCATCTCATAATTGCTGCCCACCACCGAGGAGGACAGAAAGAACGGGTTTTCACAACGGATTCCACAGAAATCTATGGACAGATCCACTGGCAGTCCGTCAGGCTTGGGCAGTGTGGCGGCAATCTCCACCAATTTATCCACGGCAACTGGCCGGTTGATGCGCCCTTTCAGGCAGGCGGAAATACAGGGCTTTTCAGCACAGCTTGCACAGGGGGCCGGGTCAGTCACACGGGTGGCTGCGCCCCATGGGTTTTCAAAGCGAAGTGCGCGGATGATACGGTCTGCCTGCACCCCGTTGGGGCAAGCCTCGGCGCAGGGGGCCGGGCTGCATAGCATACAGCCCGCCGCTTCCTCTGCCATCACAAGTGCGCCATACTTGCTGCTCATGGTCATGCCTTCCTGGGCTGGCGCTTCACATACTTGCCGAACCCTGGCTGACCCACAAACGCGCCGTTGTCGTAGACAAGCTTCCCGCGCACAAATGTCTTGACCGGGTAACCGTGCAGCGTCTTACCTTCCCAGATCGTGTGGTCATAGTCGGAGTGCATGTTATCCACAGAAATCGTGAACTCCTTATTGGGGTCATAAAGCACGATGTCGCCATCCTTGCCCATGGCCAGCGACCCCTTCTGGGCGCAGCCAAAGAGCCTGGCCGGGTTGGTCGCGCACAGCTCCACCGCCCGCTCAAAGGTGATCCTGCCGTCGTTGGCGGCGGAGAGCATGTAGGGATAGAGGTTCTCCACGCCGGCGCAGCCGTTGGGGATCTTGGTGAAATCGTCCTTTCCCCAATCCTTCTCATAACTCTGGAATGGGCAATGGTCGGTGGCCACGGTGTCGATGGTGCCATTCTGGATGGCGGCCCACAGCGCGTCCTGGCTTTCCTGGCCCTTGATGGGCGGGCTGCACACGAAGTTGCGGCCATCCTCGCGCTTGTAAACCTCATTGGTGAATTCCAGGTAATGGGGGCAGGTTTCGATGTAAACATCATGACCAGCCAATTTTGCGGCCACGGCGGCCTCCAGGCCCTCTTTGTCGGCCATGTGCACGATGTAGAGCGGCGTATTCATCGACACAGCCCAGTGCACGGCGCGCTTGTCCGCCTCAGCCTCCACAAACTCGGGGCGGGAAAGGTAGTGATACCATGGAGACAGTTTGCCCTCGCGCTTGAACTGCTCGATGTGCATATCAATGACGTCGGGGTTTTCGGCATGCAGGTTCGTGATCGCGCCGACCTCCTTGGCTTTGAGCATCACCTTGATCAGCGTGGCGTCGTCCACCATCATGCCTTCCTTTTTATACACGAGGAAGCATTTGAAGCTAGTAATGCCATAGGCCACGGCATCGGCAAACTCATCCAAGAGCTCGCCACCGTTCAAATCGGTGATGATGCAGTGGAAGGCGTAGTCTACGCAGGCCTGCGGGGCGCACAAGGCGTCGCGGCTTTTCACCGTTTCCACAAGCCCCTTGCCCCGGCGCTGCATGGGGTAGTCAAACACCGTGGTGACGCCGCCACAGGCGGCAGCCCTGGTGCCGGCCAGGTAGCTGTCTGCCGACACGGTGCCGCCGAAGGGCATTTCGAGGTGTGTGTGCACGTCGATGGCGCCGGGCAGCACCAGAAGACCGGTGGCATCCACGATTTCGGCGTCATCAGCCACTAAATCCAGGCCGATGGCGGCAATCTTGTCGTCACACACTAGCAGGTCGGCGGGGTATTTTTCCTTTGCGGTGACGATGGTGCCGTTTTTGATGAGCAATGAGGACATTTAATTGGCCTCCCTTTCCTTAATGGCACTTTTGGCGGCGGCAAAAGTGCCCAAAACCGCCAGAGAAGGCGCGGCAAGTTCCCAAGACCTGTGCGTCCGGCACATGCCGATAACGCAGCGGCGGTAACTCGGCGGCTTGTACGAATCCGCCTCAAACATCCCGCCCGCTGCCGCCAAGCATTCTGCCGCCGGCCGCCAGGCGGAACTTGCAAGCGCCTCGCCTCCCTACCCCCTTTGTTTTTGCCGCAGGCAAAAATTCAAGGGGGGATGCCGCCACAGCGGCAGGGGGGATTATTGGGCGGGGCAGAGCGCCCCGCCCGCCAGGCTTAGTTGATCTTGTAAACCAGCACCAACCCGGAGCGCTGGAACACCTGGGCCACTTCCACAAGGTTCATACCGCCGGCATTGGCCGCGATCAGGTTGCTGACCCAGGTCACGCCGAAGTCCACCTGGCCGGTATAGACAGCGGTGGTCTCACTGATGTCGCCGCCGCCGGGGGTGATCGTGACATTCAGGCCCGCTTCGTCATAGTAGCCCTTGGCCTTGGCCACATAGTAGCCCATGAACTGCGCCTGAGGCAGCCACTTCAGCTGGATGGTCACATCTTTCTTTTCGGGGGTGCCCAGCGTGGAGCCAGCTGCGGTGGCAGCGGCCCAGAAGGAAGCGTCGCGGATGTCGTCAAGGGTGAGGGTCTTCAGTTTGTCGGCGGCGGCGGAGTCCGCCAGCTGGATATAAGCCTTGGCGAGGTCCAGTGTCTGCTGGAGGGCACCGTCATCCAGTTTGCCGTATTCGGTCACGGTGACGCCCTTGGTGTCGGTCTCGACGAGCTTCTTCACCTCGGCAGCCATATAGACCTGGTGGTCGCTGGACACGGAGGAGCCGGCGTCAAACACGATCTGCGCCGCTTCGGCGGGGTTTTCGCAGGCGTACTTCCAGCCCTTCATGGAAGCTGCGATGAACGCTTTCACGGTGTTGGGGTTGGCCTGGGCAAAGGCCTTGGTGGTGAAGATGTTGTCTTCCAGCATTGCCACGCCTTCATCGTTCATGTCGATGAACTTCACGGCGTCGCCGTATTTGTAGCCGCCGTCGTAGCTGTTCTTCACAAGGCCCAGCTCGTTGTAGGTCATGGCAGAGGCCAGCAGGATGGTGTCGTCATCAAAGCCGTCCATGTCAAAGGCCTGGCTGAGATAGGTGGTGGGCTGGCCATACTTGGCAAGCAGCGCCTGGATTTCATACTCGTTGCCCAGGCCCCAGTTGCCCACCTTGCCCTTGGCGGCGGCGTCTTTCACGATGGTCTCGGCGGTGGCGTCGGCAGCGTAATACTTGCCGGCTGGCGCTTCGGTGGCAGGAGCCTCGGTGGCGGGCGCTTCCGTGGCCGGTGTGTCGGTGGCCGGAGCGGTGGTGGGTGCTGCGGTGGGAGCGGCGGTGCTGCAGCCAGCCAGTGCAGCCAGCGCCAGCATGCAAGCCAGCACCAGCGCGGCCAGCCTTGCGATTGTGGACTGTTTCTTCATTGGGTGAGCCTCCTTTATATTTTGAAATGTTGGGCTATATTTGAAGCTGACCGGGCCGCTAGCGGCGGCCTTTCAGCAGAGCGGTTTCCGCAATCAGCAACATCACATACATCAGAATTCCCATCAGGCACGCCACGGCGATATACGCCCAGGCGGTGGCATACTGCGCCAGCACGATGTTTTCGCGGATCTGGCGGCCCACGCCGATGATGTATTCAGCGAAGTATTCGCTGACCAGCGCGCTGATTACCGAGCCGGGCACGCTCACCCGGAGCGCCGTGAAGATATAAGGCACGCTGTTTGGAACCCGGAGCTTGAAGAACACCGTGGCCGGGGTTGCGGCATAGCTCTTCATCAGGTCTTCGGAGAAGGGCTTGACCTCGGTGAGCCCGCGGTAGGCGTTGATGCTCATCGATACCGTGGTTGTGATCGTGACCACCAGGATCTTAGCGATCATCGAGCGCACATCGGGGTCGGAGCTCACATCCTTGGTGAGGTTGTTGAGGATGGGCGCGATAGCGATGATCGGGATGGCGTTGAACGCTGCCACCACAGTGAGCCCCCCCACGCCCCATTTGGGAAACGCGGTGGCCACCATACCCAGCATGTATCCCAGCAGCGAGCCCAGCACCAGGCCGGACAGGGCCACGATCGCCGTGGCGCGCACATTGTCCAGGATCTTGGCCCAGTTGTCGCCGATGATCATAACGATGCGGGTGGGCAGCGGCAGGGTGAAGGTGTCTGCCCCCAGGAGCTTGTGCAGCAACTGTGTCTGCCACAGCACAAGGATCAGTGCGCCAAACAGCAGCGGGTAGAGCAGCGTGGTGAGGCTTTCTTTGTCAATTCGCTTGCGTGGCTTCATCGAGCTTCACCTTCCTTCCCCACCGGTGTGGCGCCACCAGCTTTTCAAGCACCGTCATCAGGTAATAACTCAGGATGCCGATGGCGGCGCTGAAGAACACGATCTGCCAGAACACATAGATAGTCATCGCGTGCTTCAGGCTTTGTGAGAGCATGCACCCCAGCCCGCCGCCGCCCTGCAATGTGTCCACCAGGATGCTGGCGGTGATCGCCATCGGCGCTGCGACCTTCAGGCCCGTGAAGAAATACGGGATGCACGAGGGGATCAGCAACTTGCGGTAGACCTCAAAGCGGCATGCGGCAATGGAATACATGAGCTCATGCTTCTCCCGCGGCACGGCCTTAAAGCCCGCCAGCGTGTTGGTGGCCACCGGATAAAACGTGAGGATTGCCGCGATGATGATGCGGCTGCGGTCGATGTCTTTGGTTACAGCCAGCACGATCGGCGCCATGCCGAGGATCGGGATCATCTGGATGATCATCAGATAGGGGAACGCGATCTTTTCCACACCCTTCACCAGGTTCATCAGCAGCGCCAGCACAAAACCGATGGACGCACCCAGCGCAAAGCCGATGCCGGCGCGCATCAGCGTGATGCCGGCGTTGGTCAGCACGATTTGCAGCGCTGTCTGGCTGCCATTGACCTTCTTGGTGCTGAGCACCGACTCGGCGATCTGCCACAGGTGGGGCAGCACGTTTTCCGGCGTGCGCTTGGTGCCGGCAACCACGGTGGCGATCACTTCCCACACCACAACCAGCGCCGCCACCCACACCGCCACCGAAAGCCGCTTGGCCCATCTGGCCCTTGTCCCATCCTTCACGGCTAAACCCCCTCGAAGCTGTTGCGCACCTTGGCGACCAAGGCGCCAAACTCCGGCGTGGTCTTGGTGGCCAGAGTGCGGGGCCGGGGCAATGTGACATCCACGATGGCAGAGACACGGCCCGGATGGGGCGACAGCACCACAATGCGGTCGGAAAGGAACACGGCCTCGGAAATGTTGTGGGTGACAAACAGGATTGTCTTGTTGGTCTTGCTCCAGATTGTGAGCAGGTCTTCATTCAATTTTTCCTTGGTGAATTCATCGAGGGCTGAAAAGGGTTCATCCATCAAAAGGATCTCCGGCTTGATCGCCAGGGCCCTGGCGATGCCCACCCGCTGCTGCATGCCACCGCTCAGCTGGTGCGGATACTTGCGGCCAAAGTTATAAAGCCCCACCATTTCCAGCATCTCGCTCACGGTAGCGGTGCGCTGCTTTTTGGGCACGCCCATCAGCTCCATCGGCATGCAGATGTTGCGCCGAACGGTGCGCCAGTCATAGAGCACCGGGTTTTGAAACACGATGCCGTATTTCTTCTGCAGGCGGATTTCCCTGGGGCTTTGGCCGCGCACGGTCACCCTGCCCGAGCTGGGCTGCTGCAAATCGGCGATGGTCCTGAGCAATGTGGTCTTGCCGCAACCAGACGGGCCCACAAACGACACGAACTCGCCCTGCTTGATCTCCAGGCTCACATTTTTCAGCGCCACCACCGGCTCGCCACCGTTTTTATCCGGGAACTGGATCGACAAATTCTCGATCATGATTTCCGTCTCCGGCCGGGCCGGGGCTGCGCTTGACCGCTCCAGGCAGTCCTGATTCTTGCTCCTCAATGCAAACATGGTCCCTCCCTCTCCCTTTCCAAATAAAAAGGCGCAAAGTTTCTTGCTGAAACCTTGCGCCATTGCAAACGGTTGGTATTTGGTTGTTGATGAAGAAAATCCCCCCGTCGCCTTCTCAGCGACACCCCCCTTCTTAAGGTGGGTGCCTAAAACGCTCTCTCACACCTTAGTGTGATAAAGTGCGAATGCAACCCCCTTATGAAGGGGGTGCCACCACAGAGCAATACTGCGATGTGGTGGCGGGGGATTTTACCAAAGGCTCTGATATATCCCCACCAAATCCTCTTTCGTGACCTCCCGGATTGTGTTGCCGGGGCTGCCGCTGGCCAGCGCGTCGGTGGCCATTTTATCAATCAGAGCCAGGAAGCGCTCGCGGTCGATGCCGTATTGCGCCAGGCTCGGGATCTCAACTATATTGCAGAGGTTGTTCAGCGCGTTCAGGAATGCTTCGGCACCGTCGCGGATGCTTCTGACTCCCTCCGCTGCGCCAATGACACGGGCCATCGTAGCGAAACGCTCCGGGCAGCCCTCCATTGCGAAGGCCAGGCAGGGCCGCAGGATCATCGCATTGGAGATGCCATGGGCCACATGGAACAGTGCGCCGATGGGCCGGCTCATGCCGTGCACCAGCGTGACGGAAGCGTTGCTGATGCACAGGCCCGCATGGTGCGCAGCGATGGCCATATCCTCGCGGGCCTTACGGTTACCGCCGTCTTTGAACGCTACTGGCAGGCTGCGGAAGATGCGGGTAACCGCGTCAAGCGCCAGGGCATCGGTGAACGGGTTGGCCCGGCGCGAGGTGTAGGCCTCGATGGCATGGGTGAGCGCATCCATGCCGGTTGCCACCGTGATCGACGGCGGCGAGGTGAGCGTGAAGGCCGGGTCCACCACCGCCAGGTCCGGCAGCAGCGCGTCACCCTTCAGCAGCATCTTCACATCCCGGGCGGTGTCGGTGATGATTGTGAACTTGGTGGCCTCGGAGCCGGTGCCGGCGGTGGTCGGGATCAACACCATCGGGGGGAACTTTCCTTCGATTTCCTTGCCCATGTAATCAGAAATTGCGCCGGGCAGCACGATCATCGCGGCGATGGCCTTGGAGCTGTCCAGCGGGCTGCCGCCGCCAATGGCGATCAGGAAGTCGCACCGGGCATCCCGATATGCTGCCACACCCTCGTCGATCATCGCCACGGTGGGCTCGCCGGTGATGCCGCTGAACACGGCATAATCAACTTCCCATTGCGCGAGCAGCCCCAGCAATATTCGCATGGCGCCGGTCTGCTCCACATGCTTGCCGGTCACGATGAGCGCCTTGCGGCCCAGGGCGGTGATATCCGCCCGGCAGGTCTCCAGCGCGTTTTCGCCGATCACGGTCTTTTTCGGTGCGGTGAGGCGATAGGGCATTTGCGGTCTCCTTCAGAGGATTTCTCTGTCCACTTCAGACAGCACTTCGTCCAGCTTGCCAAGTTCTTCCACCAGCTGCTGCTCGGTGATGATGAGCGGCGGGGCCACGATGATCACGTTTTCGTGGGTGTAGGTCATGAAGCCGCGGGCCTTCAGCTTGCCGTTGATCCGGCCCATGATGCCCTCGGGGTCGCGCCCATAGGGCACCAGTGCCTCGCGTGTGGCTTTGTCCTTCACCAGCTCCACGGCGGAGAACAACCCGATGCTGCGCACATCACCCACCGAGGGGTGCGAGAGCATTGCGTTGAGCGATGCAGCCAACACCGCGCCGACCTTGTTGACGTTTGCCAGTATGCCAGCCTCCCCGTAATAGTCAATGCAGGCGATGCCGGCGGCACAGGCCAGCGGGTGGCCGCTGTAGGTGAGGCCGCAGGAAAGCAGCCTGTCGTTAAAGCTTTCCGCGATGGCACGGCTCACCGCCACGCCGCCTAGCGGCACATAGCCGCAGGTGACTCCCTTGGCGAAGGTGACCATGTCGGGCTTGATGCCAAAGTGCTCAAACCCAAACATCTTACCGGTGCGGCACCAGCCGGTCATCACCTCATCGAGGATCATCAGGATGCCGTATTTGTCGCACAGTGCCCGCACGCCGGGCATGTAGCCCATGGGCGGAATGATCACGCCATTGCTGCCGGTGATCGTCTCCATCACGATGGCGGCGATGGAGCCGGGGCCTTCATAGTTGATCTGCTCCTCAAGCTTCGCCAGGTAATAGGCGGTGGCTGTTTCTTCCGACGCAAACGCAATGGGTTCACGGTAGATATAGGGATCGAAGAACTTCACGAAGCCGGGGATGCCGGGCTCCAAAGGGTAGCGGCGCGGCTCGCCGGTGAGGTTGCCGGCGCCGAAGCTAGAGCCGTGATAGCTGCGGTAGCGGCTTAATACCTTATTTCTTCCGGTGAACATGCGGGCCATCTTCACTGCGTTTTCATTGGCGTCCGCCCCGGCGTTGGTGAAGAACACCTTGCCCATGTTGTCCGGCATGAGGTCAATGATTTTCTTTGCCAGAACCGCTCTGGGCTCGGAACCGTAAGACGGGGCCACGAAGCAATACTGCTCTGCCTGAGCCTTGATAGCTTCCACAATGGCCCTGTTGCCATGGCCCAGGTTCAGGTTGACAAGCTGGGAAGACATATCGGTGTAGCGTGTGCCCTTGTCGTCCCAGAAATAGATGCCTTCGGCCCTGGCAATCGGAATGGGATTCAACCCCCCCTGCTTGCTCCATGACTGTAGGCAATACTGTGTCTGTGTGATTTTGATTTCCTCACCCGTCATATGCTCTCCTAATAAAAAACGCAGCAATGGCTTTGTGTAGCGCCATTGCTGCGTGATCGGTTGTTAGCAGTAGTATATGCAACCTGCGGTGGGAAATCAATTGACAGATGACTATATTTTGTTGTGCGGGCGCACAAAGAGTGATGCGCCGTAACGGAGAGGGTGCGGGGTGCATGCTATGTAATATCCTTGATATAGAACCCCATCGCCAGCTTCACCTTGTCCGCCAGCTCAAACGGGCTGAGGCCTGTGATCCCTTTGATCCGGTTCAACTGGTTTGTGACGGTATTTCGGTGGACGAAGTGCTTGTCGGCAACCAACTGCAGGCTGCCGTTGTTATCCAGGTAATCCTTTAAAAATGGCATGAGTCCTGTGCCGTTTTCACGGTCATACTGCTCCAGCTTGCCGATTGTCTCGTGGTAGAAGCTGCGCAGCACCGATTTGTCCTGCACGGCATACAGCACCTTGTGGATGCCGAGGCGGTCGTAGTAGGCCGCTGTCTCCCCCCGTTTCTGCGCCATCTCCATGGCTGACAGCGCTTTTTCCAGGTTGACGTTCTGGTCGTAGATCCCCGTCTGGTTAGGGCTCACGCCGATGTGCAGGCGCACTCCCGGGAGCCTTCTGCCCGCCAGCTGCAAGAACTCTTCCAGATAAACGCCGACAGCATCGTCGGCATAGTTGGCCAGTACAAGCACACGGCACTCGTTGTAGGTGAATGTGACAAACAACCCGTCCCTGTCTCTTGCCGCCCTTTCCGCCGCCGACTTCAACGCGGCTTGCAGCTCGTCAGCCGGGAGACTGCCGGCATCGCCGGCCTGCACGGTGATAAAACAGAACGGGCTGTTACGCTGGAAACCGTACCGCTCCATCTGCAACACCTGCGTCTCGATGTCCCCGACCTTGAAAATGATATTCTTCATGACCGACATGATTGTGTTTTCCCGGCGTTCATTCTGAATAATACGCTGGCAGAAGTCCTTTGACATATCCACCATCTTTGTCTCCCAGGGGATCGTGAACAACGGCAAGTTGACCGTGTTGCAATACTCGACGACCGCAGCGGGGATCTCCTGTGTATGCGAACCCATCTTTACGACCAGGGCGCTGGCGCCTGTCTCGTTGAGCTCGCGGGTGATGTCCAGCAGCCAGCCATCCCGGCCATTCAAAATGCCGGCTGTAAACACGAGCTCGTTGCCGTGCAGGAAATTCTTTGAGCCGATATCCTCGATCCGGTGCACCCATTGCACCGGATTGTCAAGGCCTCCTTTGCCGGCCAATAGGTTCATCTTGTATAGGAAGGCTCCGTTTTTAAACAAATTTCTGACCGTGACCGCCATGTTGGTCGCCTCCATATGAAATAAGAGCGTTGCAAATCCTGCAACGCCCTTGTTTATGGGCACCATTATAGCATTCATATCGAAAAACTGCAATTATGAGGGTTACCCACGATGGGCCAACCTCGGTGTCACATGCCGAAAGGCTTTCAGGGCTTCCCTTCGGCAATCCCTCTTAGGCTGAACCGGTGACCATCTCCTTGAGCATCTGCGAGTTGGCAGAGCTAAGCCTTGCGTTTTAGAAGATGAGCATGACAACAAAAAAGCATCTGGATGACCAGCTTCTCTCTAACAGCAAGAGATGTAAGATCGGATGCTCGCGCAACAATCCCACTCGCACAGGAATACAATTTCAACTCTGCATATCTAAGCAAGGTATTCATGAAATACTTTATGTAGACTCACACTGCATCTAGTGAATCTGCGGAATATGCGCCTGTCATGAGTTGAGTACACTCAAATGATCTGAGAAGACAAGTAGCTAAAGTGCTTGAATTTCTGCGTTGAAAGCAAAAAGCCTGGAATGTTTGGCTTTCTCCGGCGGAGAGGGTGGGATTTGATCCCATGGATTACTTCTCATTTACAGGTTTCGAGGCATAGCAATGAATGTTTCGGAAGGGTTTGTTAAGACCTGATGTGGTCAGTTGCGCGGCATGAAAAGTGCTTGTTCTCTGGGGTTTCCGGCACTTTCCCGCGCATTTCCTGGGTTCCTAACCATTACACTCAAACACCCGATTTTCCCGCTGCTCCAGACATTTGTTAGAAAGCTGTTAGGAGATGTGCGGGAATTTACCCCACCGATTGAAGGTTGTTGCCAAGGTTTGTCTGCTATCGACAACGCACACAAACGGAGGAAACAGCCATGCAGAAGACCAAATTCACGATCGACGAATGCTACCTCATGATGTTTGCCAGCTACGATGATATCCTCACCGTGGACGAAGTGGCAAGCATGATGCGCCTACCAAATAAGCGAATCTATCGCATGATCCGCTCGGGCGAGCTTAAGAGCATGAAGTACGACCGGGCCGTCCGAGTGCCCAAGCTGTGGGTCATCGAGTACATTCAGCAGTATGGGTTCCAGCGCCTGACCTCCAACCATGAGCAGCGTCGTGCGGCGGTCACGGTGTACTGCCAGGAACCACGCAGTCGCAAGCAGATTCAAGAATTCCTCGACCTGTCGGACAAGAAGTTCTTCATGGATACAGTGCTGCATCCTCTACTCAAAGAGGGCATCATCGCCATGACCATTCCAGACAATCCAGGGCACATTCACCAGCGTTATATCGCGATCAGAAAACTAAACAGGGATTAACCCTGCAAGACACGGGCTATAAGCCGGTGTCTTTTCCGTATCGAAATGAAAGGGGAATGAAAATGGCCATCAAGAGAACCGATATTAAGCTCACAACAGTAGATGACCTGTTCAAAACGCAGGAAGACCGTGTCGATGACCAGCGAGAGAAGATCTTGGACATACCGTTGACTGAACTGTATCCCTTCAAAGACCACCCGTTCCAGGTCAACGATAACGAGGAATTGCGTGAGCTTGCCAAGAGCATTAAGGATAACGGTGTGGTATCCCCTGCCATTGCCCGACCACGGGCAGGAGGCGGCTACGAACTGATCGCTGGGCATCGGCGCAAGGCTGCAAGCCAGATCGCCGGTCTCGAGGTAATGCCCGTCATCGTACGTGAATTGGATGATGAGGCTGCAACGATTGTGATGGTGGACTCAAATCAGCAGCGCGAAAACCTGCTGCCAAGCGAAAAGGCCTTCTCGTACAAGATGAAGCTGGATGCGATGAAACGGCAAGGCCAGAGAACAGATTTGACTTCGGCCCAAGTTGGGCCGAAGTCACGTTCCAATGAGGTATTAGCGGAACAGTCCGAAGACAGTCGCAACCAAATAAAGCGATATATCCGCCTCACTTGTCTCATCCCTGAGCTTCTCAAAAAGGTGGACGAAAAGAGCATCGCCTTCAATCCGGCAGTGGAACTATCCTACCTGCCGAAAGAGGCACAAAAGACGCTGCTCGAAGCGATGGAAGTGCAGCAATGTACGCCGTCCCTTTCGCAGGCACAGCGGTTGAAAACCTTGCACCAGCAAGGTAAGCTGGAGCTGGATATGATCTTCAAGATTCTAGGCGAGGCCAAAGCCAACCAGAGGGAGAAAATCAGCTTCAATCATGAGAAGTTCCGGCAGTATTTCCCGAAGGGCTACACGCCAAAGCAAATGGAGGACAGCATTATCAAAATGTTGGAGGAACGGCAGCGGAAGTTGCAGAGGGAGCGCGGGGAGGAACGGTAGGCTCCCCCTCTCACACTCTCCCCCTTATATATTTACCAGCCGAAAAAGAAAAGCTAAGGGTTACGTGCTCATAGCTCCTTTTTCGGCTGGTGTCATATAGCAAAGCAGCGAAGGTAGAACATAGAGGCGAATAAGCAAGAGGATCTGGCAGTGCTCAGACAAGGAGAGGCGGCAAAGCCTTTCTTTTACTAACTTCTGGTGCTGCTTGTAATGGATTGCTGAGCAATTTCAATTTAGACCATTTAATAATAACATAATCAGAAGTGGGAACTCTTTGAGCGACAATTATTTATACTTTTTTGCTGTTCTTCATATAGCAGATATAAAGCTGACCCTATTCGTCATAAAATATCAGCGTACAATCTATCTTTTATCCTGGAAAACACAACTTTAGACGGAAACAAGTTCTCTCCCATATTGGCGAAACCAATTATAGTCATTGCCCATTCTGATAACTCGTTTGGAAGTCGGTAGCATTTTACATTGTCTGCTTCCGCTATTGTAATCAAAGGAATCATCTCATGATTACAACCGACTGCTAAAACATCGCAGACAATTAGGTCTTTTGTTATTTCGAGCAAAGGTTGCTTATTAATGTCAAAATAAACTTTTGCCCCTCGTTGATTTAGAAAATAATCCTTTGAAGTTCTATCTACCGGATCCATTGGCAGTTTATTATGCATCTGTTTATAATAGTCGGATAAACACGCACAGGCATATGCGTTAAAATATTCACTTTGCATAGCAATATCGCTTTTTATGGCTTCTATCGATTCAAAACGATTCATGAAATTCAGTAGAGCAATAAGCACTATCAAGTCATCTGAATATATCCCGGAAAATGCCTTGTACCAAGATTTATTAAGATCGACTGCTACATTGTGTAAACTTTTATATAGGGACAGTTGTTCTTCGCTAATGACGAACCAACTATTGTTAAGTATTTTCTTACTTATTTGTTCTTCCTCTGACGTATAACTCAATGCATTATGTAAGGCTTTCAGTAATTTTGAAATCAAGCCTGCAAGCATATCAGCCATACGAATTCCACAGGAAGTCAATGAGTCCGCTACTGAAATCGTAGCTAAACACTCATGTTCCGCTGCTTTTGCCGTATTACCGTTTTCACCTTCCTTGTCTATGACCAATGAATAGTCATCTATTGATCTTTCAGCAAGGTATTTTTTGAATCCATAGAACGAAATATTGTAATTCCAGCTAATAGTCTTAATTGTCGATACATCCTTTAAAAGCATAAGTATTTGGTTGAATTGTTCAATTTCCTTTTGTTTCAATGTTTCATTTGCTTTATCCTTTTCAATTTGAGCAATAAAGAATTTTTTCAAGAGTGTAACAAGTTCCCCGGTGTTTTCGTAGAAACCATTGAGTATGTCTGCTGGCTGATATGTAACAACAGCTTTTATAATTGAGTATTTCATAGCATCCATATCAACCAAAAAGCTGTTATCATAATCTTCGAATAATTGTCTGATTATATACTCGATTTTACTTATGACTGCATAGTAGATGAGAGTTTTCTCACTAAACAGAGCCAAGAAGTCTTCCAACAGCCTAACATTATTGTTGTTTAACGAGGCAAATCCATGCTCCAATTGACTTTGGTGGATTGTGGTGCTTTTCAGTTCACCTTTTGATTGACGATATTTGTATTTTTCTTCGAAAGCAGTATATCTGCTAAATAAGTCAGTTTCGTATTCAGAGCGCCAGCCAACGACCACAGCAACAAAATTGTCGTAATAGTTACTCGCCGTTATTGTCTTGAGATTTATCTTCCGACTATGCTCTGATTCATCATAGTAGAAATTATATCTACTCATCAATTTGTCTCCTTTGGTTAACACGACATCCTACTATGGCGTTTGCTTTACCTATTGTACAAAAAAACTTCGCTTTGCACTCGGTCAAACTAACGACAAATTCCTGCTAGTCTTTGTTTTATAGGATTATATATGGTACATTAAGCAACAACAAGTGGTTTCGCGATATGTAATCCCATACGGTTTATTATCTGGTGACTGAAATCCCCATACGTTTGTGTGTTCTTGGCGAAACAGCTATGCTAAAGGCAAAGGAGGTGAAGACATGGTGAAGATCGATTACCAGCCACATGGGGACTACCTTCTACCGAATCTCTGCATCGAGGAGGATCAGCCGTCCTACGGGAAATACGGGATGCTCCGGAAAACCTATCTGAAGGAGCGCGACCCTGGGGCGTACTGCAGCCTGCTGCTTTTCGGCCGGTTGAACGCTCATCTCGCCGAAATCGACGGGAACGCCAAAACCATGCTGGATGAGCTCGTTCATGACTACCTGCAAACGCATCCCGCACCGGACAAGGCGACGCAGCAGTTGGAATGGGTCGGGTACATGAACAACGTCAAGCACAGCATGGAAGAGACCGTTTTGATGCAATGCGTTTATCGTGAATAAAGGGTAAAACGATCTGAAAACCATTATGGTTTAAAGTAACACATACCTACATGAAGTGCACCATGACGGTGCGCTTTTATTTTTCGTTCCTTCTATGTACGGCTTTGCCAAACGACATCTATAGAAGTGTCCGCATCCCAAACCATGCTGTGGAAGGAAGTGATTATGCAAACCGCTAGCCCATAAGAGCAGGGGGGAAGAAAACCCGGCCTGCATGCGTGCAGTAAGTTAACCAGCACTGGCTTTGTGTAGCCACAAACCCAAAACGGCCCTCCGCCATATTGGCAGAGGGCCGTTTCATATGCAGGGGAGTCCCCTGCAACCCCCAGCTTGAAAGGAGAAGATGAAATGAGAAACCGATCGGTACCCTTGAATATCCGACTCACGGAAGATGAACATCAGAAACTGTTGCGCAGCATGGAGAAATCCAGACTATCTGCATCCTCCTATGTCCGCACGCTTATCACAGGCCATTCGCCTAAGGAGTGCCCGCCGCTAGAATTTCATGAGCTCATAACCGGATTGCACAATGTATCCCTGCAACTCAAATCGATCTTTCATTTGATCCACATCATGAAAAGATTTGACGAGACAGATGTAGGCATCCTAGAAAAGCAGATGGATCAATACAAGCAAATACTTCTGACGATTCAGGCAGCAGTGCTGCTGCCAGAGGAAGTTGAAAGGATGAACAGATAAAGGAGGAGATCAGCATGGCGACAACAAAGATCTGGGACGTTCGCGGCTGGCTTGGGCAGGTCGTGAACTATGTTGAGAATCCCGAAAAGACGGAGAACACAGATTTTTCCGAAGCGGATATCCAGGGCCTTCGTGATGTCATGAATTATGCGACACAGGATTACAAGACGGAGAAGCAGTTCTATGTAAGCGGCATCAACTGCATGCCGGATACTGCTAGGCAGCAAATGCTGCTGACGAAAAAGCGCTGGGCCAAGGAAGGCGGCATCGTCGCCTTCCACGGCTATCAGTCTTTCGCCCCGGGTGAAGTGACGCCCGAGCTGGCGCACGAGATCGGCATGAAGCTGGCTAATGAACTGTGGGGTGACCGGTTCGAGGTTATCGTAGCCACACATGTGGACAAGGTCCACTTGCATTCCCATTTTGTTTTGAATTCCGTATCCTTCCTGGATGGTAAACGATACAACGATTGCAAGGCCACCTATGCGCTGATGCGGCGCACATCCGACCGGTTGTGCCGGGAGAATAAACTGTCTGTGATTGAGCAGCCACAGCATGGAAAGCAGCGCAGCTACGACGCCTGGCAGGCGGAACGAGACGGCAAACCCACCTGGTGGTCTCTGATCCGATCGGACGTTGATCAAGCTATCCGGCAATCTATGACGTACACGCAATTCATTCGGCATCTGTGCGAGCTGGGATATGAACTCAAGCAGGGGAAGTATTTGTCGATCCGGCCGGAGGGGAAAGAGAGGTTTGTACGCCTTAAAACACTTGGCGAGACGTATACAGAGGAAGCCATCACTCGGCGCATTCTGAAACAGCAACGCCCTGCAAGCATTTCTAAACCCTTCCATCCTGGTGTGAAGCGAGCGAAGTATATCGGAAGCCCCAGGCGCCATAAATCTTCAGTCAAAGGGCTACGGGCACTGTACCTCCACTATGTCTATCTGCTCAAGCGAGCTCAGCGGCAACCTACACAGAAGGTATCTTTCCGACTGCGGGAGGATGTGCGGAAAATGGACGAAATAATCGCGCAGACAAAATTACTCTGTAAGTATCAGATTGATACCAGAGAACATCTTGAAGCTTTTCTTGAGCGCAGCGCAGCTGAGAGCACACGTCTCATTGACGAACGGAAAACCGTCAATAGCCGGAAGCGGAGAACAACAGAAGACGTTTCATTTGAAGAATATCAGAAGCGATCAGACGAGATAACAGGCCATCTCGCTGTTATTCGGAGTGAAGTGAAGGCAGCGAATGGGATTCTGTCTCGTTCTCTTAAAATAGTAAACATGCCGCTTAGCAATGAACATCAAAAAGAAGATTTGTCAAAGCGACCGGAATTGGCGCGCAAATTATCACGACATCGGTAAACAGAACAATTTTATAGATTATAACTATTGGCCATCCAGTAGTTTAGGGGTGAGAGCATGAAAGCGTCCGGCATTCCGGGCGCTTTATAAGAATTATTATCTCAGACAGATAATGAGCATTACCTGCAAATGCAATTATGAAGTACTCTTTCGGCGTTATTGAGAAGCAAACTGAGTTGCCATTTATCATCATTAATCATTGACATTAATTCGTTTTCATTTACCTCGTTTAGTGTATTAATGATTTTGATAAGTTCAGCTTTTTGGGATGGAGAAACAATAAATTGAGGGCTTGGTGCACCCGGGACAGCATTCGGCTCAGTTGTAGGAATGCTATCAATATCAAGCAAAGCATTCACGACATCAGGTGAGAATCCAAAACTCTCTATATCCATATAATTCTCCATTTCCATCACAATCCTAATATGGCTAGGTAGACAATACAATCATGTAGGGTAGAAACTACAAAATTATTAATTCACAACTATATCAACGATCCGACTCACCATTAAGCACAACTGCTACACCTCGGATGTCTTTAGGTGAAACTAGAAATGATCATAATAGAAGATTGGATGTCATACAAATTAAAGCATCACAACTCAAAAATCTGGTCTTTATGTAGCCAGATTTCTGATATAGAAGTTAATCAACAATTTGTCTGAGTATATTAACACGTCCATTAATCTCTTCAGCCAAGCCAAGACTTTCAAGTTGCCTAATCAAGTTATTCAGAGATAGCTTAGCGGTATCAATTCCTGGGACATGCGTTAGGTCGCTAATAGATGCCGTGCCAATATGCTCTAGATATTTCCACACAAGATAAAGCGGGTAATTCATTGTTCGTAACATTATATGATGATAGTGACTGTTATCCATAAACGCCTGAAATCTTCCAAGGTTTGATATATCAGCATCCCTACCGGAACAACCAAGTAATTGCGTAATCGATTTTACGCGATCTGCATCCCTACCATTACCATAGATAATTTTTGTCGCCATCGAAGCTGATATTTCTGCTGGGAAATCTGATGGATATTGTGATGAAAGAATAGTCCCCACACCATAAGCGCGGCATTCCCGTACAAGTTTTAGCATAAAATCTGAAGAAAGAACACGATGACCCTCATCAAATACCAGGAACTGTCTTATAGAACCAGAGTGAGGTTGTGCATTATAGTAAGAATGCGAGGAAAGAACAACTAATTGGGCTAAGGTATTCTTTATTTCATCACTCGGTATTTGACTAAAATCCAAGACCACAGAACGGCCTACGAGTCCGTTAAAGGAATAATCCCTATATTCACATCTGAATAAGTCAAGGGTAAATAGTGGATCAAGTCGATTATACGCAGCTTGATTATTTATCTTCAAGGATTCGCCCACACTTGAAAAATCTGGGAATTTTAATTTGTCTGAATAGAGAGTATTTCCTGATGTCGGGATATTTGCTGCAGAAAATGCAGATATAATTGCGTTTTTTACATCTGCTTGTTGTTGTGCACCCAGCTGATAGGTTTTTTTGAGAATAGATGCTATCCCAGCAATATATTGTGCACATTGCAGGTATAATTCTCCTGTTTGTGGGTGTGGAATTGGATATGGTATTAACGGGTTATACGGTAAGCCATTAAAAGTCACATATACTCTTTCAAGTTGAGCCATTGTGCAAAATGTCTCATCGCTAGCAAAATCATTTTTCATATCTATTAGTAATACATTCTTGCCTTGTTCACGTATTTTGCAGATAATATATTTCAAAAACTGAGTCTTACCCATACCGGAAGAGCCAGTAACCATGACATTAAGATTTTCTAATGGATCGATAATTGATTTAGGATCAAAGAATATAGCACGCCGCGCGTCATCTACACCGATGAATATTTTCTTAAAGAAAGGATCATGCTCATGTGATTCCAAATTTTTAACATTTTCCATCCCCTTCCCAATATCCACCATTTCAGTTGAGTCGTGGTTAATGTCAAGTTTTCCTGTGGTTTCTTCACCGTTTGCAATCGACTCCTGATTTACCTCGGATTCTCCTCCTGAAGTATCATCTTCACTAGTTGCTGTCAATTGCTCATTCTCATCGCTTGTTTCAGTAGTGTTCATGAATTCTTCATTTCCATTATTGGAACTTGTATCTTCCGTGCTGGTTTCCACACCTGTTTTCGAATTAATCAGGTTGTAAAGCTCAATTCGAATATCATTAAGCTTGGGCGTATCATATACACCAGGCCAGTGACTTTTTGTTAGGCGAACCCAATGCCCTTCCGCCAATTCGTTGTGTTCTGCAGCTCCTAAAAAGCTGTATTCACTTGAAACAAGCAATGCATCAATGGCACAATCAATAAACTCATAATCACCCATAAGTATTTTACGATAGATTTGACTTTCCTTTCCAAGCCAGCTATCAATATCTTCAACTTTATGCGGACAAGAAATACGTAAACCAAAAGACAGTATTTCGAGCAAAGCAAGTCTTTCTGGAATTGCGCTATGAGAAAGGCTAGTTATTACCAGCATTTTAAACATATTACTTGTTGCCTTTGCCTGTCCTAATGCCTCATGAGCACGGGATCGGCTATAAGTACCAGTAACCAATTTTGATTCAATAGCTATGGCGGAGATTCCCAACTTGCCCGAGTCATCATTAGGTAAAATTAATTTTATCGCAAGAAGATCAGCTCGCTTACCACTCTCATTACTGTTATTATTATTACTAAAAAAGGAAGCGAATGAATCAACAGGGAGCAAGATTCCAACTGTGTTCGCAGAGCCCGATAAAGGCGATCGACCATTTAGTGCAGCGCCGGTTAATAAACGAACTGCTCCCACTAGTCCAATTACACCATGGGCTTGGCGCCCAGAACGGAGGGCTTCCCCTCCAATAGCAATTCCAATCTGCCCAAGTTCTAAAAGAAAATCTTTAGCTAGGTTTTCCTGCCCAAAAAAACCATTAATGGCAATCTGAAAACCCTTAGGTATAGTAGATAGAACAAAATAGGAGTGTTCTGAATCAGTTATATTAAGTTTGTAATCCCAAAGTGCTCTATCCTGTATTCCCCGTTCAATACCATCCCTAACATATTTAGCAAAAATAGCCGGATCAAGTGTGCTCCCTGGGACTACAACCCACGGAGAGTCAAGATGCATGGGTAGTGACAGATCAACAACTGTTGAAATTGAATGTCCCAGAATATTAAATATTTGCCCCAATACAGACAAATATACTTCTCCTAATCCACGTGAAGCATTTCCTTCTGAATCGCACTCATAAACAACGCTTATGGGTACTTGACTATTACCCTCGGTTAACCAATTCAATTTCCTACTGTAAACTGCTTCCATTCCGGTGCCTCTTGGAAGTTCGAGAGCCTTGCTATTATCTTTAAAAGCCAAATCATTAGCCGGAGAAAGCAGATAAATATCCGGATGACCACTCTTGATGCAATCTGCGTCATCTTTGTAATAAAATATTAAGAGGGGAGGGGCATCAAATTTCACATTATCAACAAGATGATCTAGGGGCTGCTCTAAATATAGTCGCACACCTCCTGGCAATTGTTGCCCCAAATCTTCTGGGATGTCAACTTCACTATGGATAAGATTATTAATTGAGTTCAAGATATCGATTATGTTGTATCCATTTCTAATGCGAATACCTATTGAGCGTCTTGACGGATAAGATTTCTGGAAATTGACTATGCTCGTACTTGCAATGGCATTATCATTTTGGGAACCAATAGAAATCCTTAAACCAAAGTAATTATTCAGGCATTGTGAAATATCATGAGCATTAATACATGATGAAGATTTGCTAAAGACGTCAGTTTTAATTCCAACATGCCAACCAGGATCGGAAGTAATGGAAATATACGCAGGTTCGATAGTCTTATCATTAGTCGCCATCGATAGCAGCCATCGAAATCCCTGAACACTACCCAAAAGATAGGTAAGGTTACTAAACTCTCTACCATTCTCTTCTTTCAAAAACCGCGATGCACGTAAGAAAAGTGATGACTGGATCATAAAACGTTTTGCTATAACCAAAGGATGCCATGGGGTAATCAAATAGAAAAAGCCGTTTATCCGACTCTTGTCCCAATGAACAACACAATCAAGATGAGTAAGAACAAATATTTGACTCCAATCAAGACTCTTCTGATGAATGATTATATAGTTTAATAGTTCGTTATAAACAGCTAGATACCTAGATATCAATATGGAGACTTTCTCAAAACTATCCTTTCTAAAAAGTGGCAATATCGCGTATGAAGGATGTTCATACTTGTCCTTATTTTCAGAATACCTACTCTCAATGCACAGAATTATCTCTTCACGCACCTTTGAGTATTCATTGAGTAGTGATGATATATCGTTAGGAAGGGCTAAACCAGAAAACGAATCACCTAGCACATCACCAAGGTAATTAATATATTCTCCTAATTGGCCTGACTTTTGACTACATGGATGTATAAGGTCTGCTAATAAAGGCCTCCATCCATTCGGGTTTGAAACTAATTTTGAAATAAATATCCGTCTACGTGAGGCATCATCAAGCATTCCTAACTTTGGATATATTTCAAAATTATCCCCATTAAAGATTGCAAACAGACGGTTAACAAGTGTACCATTTGCCTTTGCTATTGATATTCTTAACTCATCCTCAAGTGTAAACGCACCCTTTTCGATATTGTTTGCCTCAAAGCATATTGTATTGCTACGGGATCCGAAATTGCATACTCTGGTTGCCATACCATTAGGCTCTGTGCCAATATCAAGTGGGTATGACGAGCGATAAATGCCTGAGCCATTAACATCGAGAATTTGCTCGCTTTTATTCTCATTTTCATCTTGTATTGTCACAGGTGAATTATCATATGTAAATAAATATATGTAAATCGGCTCACTAATTACTAGCTTTGTATCCTCGTCGTTCTCACCTTTAGCATCAACAACATCAAGGAATTTTCCATCTAATGAATCGTTTATTACAGAAAAAGCTGGCCGTTCCTCACCGCAGATAAACAGGTTTAATCGAGCTTCAGCGCCATTAATATTGCTGGATTGAACTCTGATCCGTAGGGGTATTTTTTTGGAATATTTTAAAAATGTATCTGTGTTTATATCAAAATAAAGCCGACCTTCTTCAGAAACAAAATTAGCTGATGAGTATATTTTTCTCTGCCTAGAATATAACGATACATTCCAATCATTATTGGAAAATTGATCTTTAGGGATTTTATATTTCAGTTCGAAATTAATCTTCTCCCCCATAAAGGTGGCTATATTTTTTTTGTCGTTAGATATAACAGCCCGTTTGCAACTAATATCGAACGATATATCTACTTTCTCCTTTTCATCAACATTAAATATACTTGATAGTAACCGTGCTGTTAAGTTATTCCAATTAGTGGTATCATTTTTGTCAAGCCCCCAACATTTGTAAAAAGCCAAAATACCAAGGTCTAGGGTCGTGCTTCTGCCAATGCCATCAAGAAAATAATCTAAAGATAACCTTATCTGATCTTTTAAACTATCAGGAATGTTCTTATTTTCGCAAATCCTCTCGTGGGCTTGAACACGGACATTTTCCTCCCTTTGGCAATGATCAACTATTTGATTGCAGAGCTTAGTAGTAGCTTTAGTAAATCCTTTGATACTGGCTATGGATTCATCTGGCTGAGGTATTCCTGAGTGATATAGCATCTTTTTCCTAATATCCAGTATCTCTGGATACAGATTCGGTTCGAAAGTCCCAAGTATTTCCTCGAGCAAAATATAAGCACGTCTTGCGCTTGATTGCGTAGACGGAAGGAGAGCGTTAATAATAAAGTCATGTAACCATCCTTTCTCACTCTCATCCGAAGTCCATTCATCGATTAGTTTACCAATAAAAGACTCTTTAAAATTGAAATGCTCGCTTCCAGTATCAATCCATGGCCATTCCTCGGAAAATGCAATTGAACGTACCGCCCCGCCAGAGCCCCTAATCGAGTCCTGAATGCTTGATAGCTGGCCAGGCGAAACAACAGCAACAAAAGACCCTATCCGCTTACTAGTTAACCCAACCGCCCGAATTAGGTGCTTCGTCTCATCTGGTTCCTCATCGTTACCAATAATGAGGTATGAATTTATATTTTTTTTAAGTAATAGGCCATGTACCTGTTGAGAAATAGCCTTTGTTATTCCAGGTATGATTAATCTGCAATCCCTATTATCGTTTCTAATGGAGATGTAGTAATTTTCGATTAAGGTTCCCAACACCTTCGAGATTTCTAAAATATCCATTGAATCACCTTTAATCACCTTTAACTCATATTAATATGGGCAGTTAACAGTAACACTGCTCCCCGCATCGGGGCTTCCTGTTAATAAGCCCATAGCCTTTAATTCATTCATAAGCCTGGGTCTAACATCAGCAGCTAATGAAAAATCAATGCCATATTGCCGAAATATATCTTCAACATCCTGAAGAACTAGTTTGCCAGCGCCACCCTTGCTCTTGGATGCGTTTTTTGATTGCGAAGCCAAAAAGGTCATTGTTTTCAGCTGCAATTGCCCCGGGAAGACTTGGAGCCCCCGCTTAAGTCCCCTACCCTCAGGTGCAAGCAGGTAACCACCCTCATCTATACCGTTCTCAGACTTATAAAGTAGCCGGAAGAACTCATCAATATTTTTGCCTTGCCCTTTCATTAGGGGGTTTTGCCAAGCAGAAAACTGCTCTGCTTCCCTGATCAAATAAGTATTAATACTTAGTCCTGGAGCAACTTGAGTGAATCGCTCAAGCTTTTTGATATCCGCGGCAGCATTTTTTGCTAATATTAACAGCTCTTGTATATTAACAACACTCTTTCCCTCTTCATACAATGCCAGTCTTTTTTGCGCAATTTGTGAGTGCCTGATTTGTTCAAGGGTATATAGTAAAATATTCACCTCCACGCGAGATTTCATATACAATTCTATCTGTTCAAAAAGCTCTCGTGTTGGAGTTATGGAAGGGCACAATAATCCCAAATTCCTTGTTAAGATTCTTTGCTGAATTTCTCCTGCAGAAACAATACTATTGCCTTCAATTGCATCTATAAGCCAGGCATGGAGGAGCCTTGTTAACCGCATTTGTGATAGTAACCACATCGGTAACGCAAAACGTAAGAAGGTCATAAGTAATTGTAGCCATTGCATCCTTGGGATAACTCCCTCTATTTCACATATCGCTAAGAAATCTTTTGTGATTCTCTCTGCAATCGGATCCTTCTCTCCAATTTTTACTATGTTATTGGTTGGTTTGGTTCTTTCATAGAAGTTTTCAAACGGTAGCACCTTATAAAAATTAAAATCCTTATTCCCTAAGGTGGCTACCAAAATGTCAGAATCCTTCGGGAAATTATTAATATTTGACTTTTCGCCTATAAGAGCCTTCCAGACAGCTGAACCCATATCTTTTTGCATTTCAGCTGATACTTCGTCCTTATAGCCGCTTCCCCATAGAAATTGTGCAATAGGTCCAGAAAAAAGGAAGTTTTTCACAACACGCTCACTGTTTTTTCTCATCCATCCATATCGGGCAAGAGCAGGGTATGCTGGTGCAAAAAAACTATTTTCGTTTGAACCTTTTGTTTTTTTTCGGCGTCCTTTCATTATACCAACAACAGCTTGTTCATTAACTGTCAGAATATTGCTACCATCCTGAGCAAGTAAATCAGGCCGCAATTCTTGCGAACCAGTTGTTTCACCAAATACGGCATCAAAAAAAATCTCGCGCATTAGCTCTAAGATTAGTACTTCGGGAGCAAGCCTCATGCCTGCTGAATGCACAAAGAAAAAGCTCTCCCTTATTAGCGGGTGAACCTTCGGTTCATTAGCCGTTTGATTTTCTTTATTCAAATATAACGGAGTCAACTATATCTACCTCACCATCTATTCTTGTGATGCTTATTGTCCTCTCGCTTCCAATATTAGTGTCAAGTATTATATTGTCATTTTTAAAAGCGTACTGGCTTTTGGATGCTGCCCGAATACGTGCATCCTCTGCACCTGACAATAATTCTTGTGGAAAGCAACGTTTATCAAGTATGCCATCTGAAAAACGATTTAACCATAAATATATATTTGCTCCTAAAACAGCATGTTCAGAATTATTAAAAGAAATCTCTAATGAAACACTACCTGATCCCTGGTTTGTAATTATCTTTGGCTTTAGGTTATCCTTAACCCAGTCACCAGAAAGTGTAACTGATTCTGAAAGCTGAATCGCACTCCCCTTTTGCCTATCTGCTAAAGAGTTGAGTAAAGAATCAATTTTGACATTAAGCTCAAGGATTTTCTTTTTCTCAGTGACAGATTGCTCTGCTATAGGCTTTTTTACAAGGCCTAGCAACTCGATGAACGCATCTAATTCAATGGAATATGAGCTTAATCCTTCTGACAATCCCCCAAAATGCATTAAGAAATTGCTACTCCAGCGTCGTAGCATACAATGTTCTTTACTTGCTAAATAATCAAAATCATTTTCTAATAACTCTTCTATTTGATTCCAAACGTCTATACATTTTTTTTCAAGTGCTGTAAGCATAAGATCCCCGTTTTGACTCATTGCAATGTAACTGGAGTCCCAGCGCTCATAAAAATCAGCAGGCAAAGAATCTTTACAAGGATCCAAATCTTTAAATATGCCAGAAGATCCAAATAGCCTAGTTAACCCAACGTCTGTGGTGGGGGCCGGCCTTTTTATAACTTGCATTATAGTTGAGTAACCGAAATGAAGATCCTTATCCATCTTTTTAAAGATCTGCCTAAGTGATTCAATCTGCCTCCTATAAATCTTAGTTGAACCATCCAAGCCATAGGGAGTACTAGAAGAAAATAAACACATATAAATTCTTCTTACTGCTAACGAAAAAAAATCTTGGTTGTTAACAGCTTCGGCAACCCAAGCACAAGGGTGGATTTTATTGTAGTCTTTAGGACAACCCGCCAGAATAAAGGATATTAGGGCAAGTGCCTCTCTAAAGACTATGATTTGCCCCGATAGTACTTCTCCCCTTTTTAGTAAGTTTATGAAATACAAAAAATTCTTCTCAATAGCAAGCCAGTCACGATTTAGGGCATAAGGACACATATCACGTACTGAACAACTATTACACGGTTGCCAATGACTCGGATCTATTGCATTTTTTAATAGACTGCTAAATATATCATTACCCAGTAGAAGGCTGTAATTATCTAGATGAGTATAGCTAACATGAATTTTTTTAAAAACACTTTTCTTTCCATCCAAGGTGAATGATCTAGCTTTTACAACTTCACCATTTAACGCTGGTTGGGCTAATGCTAATTCAGATAAAATTGTAAACCAGGGCTGTGAATTAAATTCAGTTTTCTTATGGTCCCAATAAGCTTTCTCTAGGATACCACGATTTGTACATATAATTAGTGAGATCCCCTTTTCGAAAGCGATCTTCATTGTATCGATTAACTCTAGGGACGGATCTATTGTATTTGCAAAAGGATTCCTAACGATCGATGCGTCCTGAACTATCTGAACAGATGGGAATTTTTTACCATCTTCATATACATTTAAGGCATATGGAATTATATCTGGTCCGATATCGGCTAAAGAAGTCCCTGTTTCATCAAGAATTAAACAGCCTTTATCTTTCATTAGCCTTTTACATAACTTCCCAATAGAAGCAGATTTTCCATTACCAGGTGAACCAATGAAAAAATGCCAAGTTGCAACAATGTTGTCTTTTTCTATAAGAAGGCTATCTTTGAGTTTATCGATGATTATATCAACTTCTGTTTCCACATTTAATAGAGGATCACTTCCCCAGTTTGTAGGGGCACTGATTGCATCTTTCCCATCTTGTTGCAATGCGAGAAGTTGAATTAAAAAATCATTCATAATCAAGTCAACCTCGGAAAATAAGGTCAGCCTTAATATATCACATCTTGAAAAAAGTTGCTATATTGTAATATTTTTGGTCTATAAAACAGAATGGATAGCTAGCTAGCTATTGTTTTGGTCAAGTATTTTCCTAAAATGCTTTCCTAATGAATAAGCTAATGAAACAGGAACAGCATTTCCTATTTGGGTATATCGTGGTAATTCACGATCGAAAATGCCTAAAAGTGGATTTCCAGCCCTGCGGATTCCGCCTGTTGTCCTTTTTCCAGAAAATTTGTACCAGTCAGGAAACGTCTGTAACCTTGCCCATTCCCGTACGGTAAGTGTCCTTGGTTGTTTATAATGAATGTAATCATCTGGCATACTAGTAGCGGTTATTGTTGGGCCAGTTTCTTTCCAGATTGCTGGAAGAACTCTTTGTGCAAATTTCTTTGTAATATATTCATCAGGTATTGAACCATTATTATTTAGCATATATTCAAACTTTCTAATTATTTTATCTGAATGTTTTGAGTAATATTGCTCATGTAACACATCTCCTTTCTTAATAATCTTATCTGTACTAAATTCAGTTCTTAATGCCTTTTGAATATCACTTAATGGGTCGTAAATATAACTATTAGTAGAACTACCATAACTGAAATTTGGGTCTACTAAATCACTTAGAAGATCCTCCAGATTGGGGTATCTATTGGTTGGAACTGGTAAAAAGCCTGCATCAATCGGATCGCCAGAGCCTTCTGAAAAGTTACCTATATCCTTTCTTATCCCAACCATAATCACGCGTGGACGATTTTGAGGCACATCATACTCCTTAGCAAACACTAATTTAGCCATTATATTATATAGACCGATATTTTCAAATGTTGTAACAATTTCGTTCCAAATCTCCCCGCGTTTACCTGATGATGTCCATTTGGCTGATAACAGACCTTTAACATTTTCAAACAAAAAGATTTTTGGCCTAAATTTGCTTACCAAATAAGCCATGTCTTCATACAGATAATTCGATGGAAGTTGCTTTTTATCCACGGTATATGAACGACGATATCCAATACCTGAAAAGCCTTGGCATGGAGGCCCCCCCGCCAATAAATCGAGCTCGCCCTTATTAACATCTATATTATAATCGCTTTTAAACCCTTCAATCATTTCAATCAATTTACTATCATCTAAAACCAAACTCTTTACATCAAACACATGATACTTTTGTCTTAGCAATGGATATCTACTTTCTCTGTTGAGTAAATATGTCTCCATAGCATCAGGATTTAATTCACTCACCAATATCGGAGAAAAGCCAGCTTTCTCTAGGCCTAAAGATAATCCTCCACATCCTGCAAATAAATCGACAAAAAACCTCTTCTTATCTGTATTTGGCATATCTTCCTCCAATAATTTTCAATTATAACTCAGGACTTTTTCGCTGACAACGCCGCTTTTATGATAGAATACATACTGAAGGTTATTCACGAAACGCCGCCCGGCAGCGAAACCGGGCGGTTTTTTTTGTGGTAACAGAGTTGCTCGTCCATCACTAGAAGATTGCCGGAACCTCGATACAATGCTCCAGGTATGGATCATTTATCTTGCTGAGAGGATTGTTATGATACCTCGACGGCTCGCTCCACGGTCTGCCCGTTTCGCAGGGTGGCTACGGCCAGCCAGCTGCCTTTTTTGTCCGGGCAACCTGCCTGCATCCAATTGCCAAGGAAGTTCATGGAGAATGGGTCGTCATAACAGCGGTCCAGCCACACGCCGTCACGGTAGAAGTCCACGTGGTCGATTTGTTCCGGATACAGAGAGGCCAGGCGGGGGAAGCACAGGTCGGTGGTTTCGTGCGCTCCCAAACCCTGCAAGCAAAACTCTTCTTCCGGCGGAATGGGTGGTGGTATGATGCCCACAGCCAAAGCCATGCGCTGGGCGAAGTATCGGTCTTCGCCCGTGGTGATACCCCAATCGGTCGGCGGCTCTTGCTTGGTCATGTTGTTATAATAGCCCCAGGACACGCCGTAATCCAGGCACACCTGCATGTTGGACAGCGCCTGTGAGTCCTCGTTGCATACGACGGGCTTGGCTGGCGCATATTGCCGGGCCTTTTTGATGCACTGCACCATGGATTGCCGGCTCTGGCCATTGCCATGGATCAACACCACATCGCTCGCTTGCGCGACCTCGCGGTGGATGGTGCCGCCGCCTCCGCTGCAACCCACGGGCAGGCCGCTGTGTTCTTTGGCCAGCTCGATGAGCGCCACAACGCCTTGTGCGTGATGGACCAGAGGGAATTCGTCTTTGGAAAAGATATCATACTCGTTGGCGACCTCGAGGATGATGTTGCGGCACCCGCTATCCCGTAGGAAATGGCTTGCGGTGCGCACGGCGTTGAGCACGCCCCGCGCGCCGTCCAGCCGATGCGCTTGGCCGGCGTAGAGCAGAGACACAATGACTACCATACCCAATTCGTCGCAGGCTCGCAGGATGCGCGTCAGGCGGTTGGCATAAGCGGCATCGAGTGTCAGGCCGTCATAAGAATACGCTGTGTTGCAGATGGTATGGTTTGGTGTAGTGAAGCACGGGCCTCCGCCCTGCAGACCCACGGTGAGGGCACGCAGACCCATGGCATACCATTGGGGTAGGGCGGCAATCAAGTCGTCTGTATTGCGCTCGGTATCAAACATGTGGCCGAAGCGATGGAAGCGGGTTTCGTCCTCAGCATCGTGGAAGATGCCCTGAATGAACCGTGCGTTCATCAGAAGACCCTGTGTGTTTGGCGAGGAGCCGGGGTATTCACTGTAAGTCAGCTTGCCATTGAGCAGGAACTTCTCGCCCTGTATGGACAGCACAGTCTTGGCCATACTTTGCCTCCCGAAGCAGTCGTTGGAAATATCATATCCTACTTGAATGCAGAAAGCCATCGTGAAGCACTAGTGTCGGCAATTCAGCTCAGCCAACACACTTTCGAGGACCAGAGAAGTACAGAACTTATAAGTGCTTATCCACAGTAATTAGGGTCCTGTTCTGCGCTATTAAGTGTTAGACATTATTACCGTTCTTAATAACGTTCCGGCCCAACCCCCTCATTTTTTCCTTATATAAGTGAGGGGTTAATTTACCTCATGAACCTTGAAAACTAAATATACGAGTATCAGAATCGTAGAACTTGCAGGCGCGATGAGCGGAAGCAACAGGATGGATGCGCGAAGACTTGCCGAAAGCCAAAGAGCGATTAACATCCATCCAATACCGGTAGTGATTCTACTGGTTTGCAATGACCCTGCAGGGTACTAAGGATACTTCCGTCTGGCTAACGTGATGTCAAGGGACGGCCCGGCATAAGAATGCGGGGAGCTCAACAGGGGTGTTTGTGAAGAGCGACACTCCGGAAGCTATGTGGCCTGCTAATCACAGGCAGTTCTGATATTTCTTCCCCCAGGGGTAATGGAAAAACGGTATCAAAATACAAAAGTATAGAAAGAGGTGTGCCACTCTGTCAGAAGCCAGCGATTATTACAAGGTTATGTTCCGTGAATACCCTGATGTGTTAACCGTCGCAAACGTGCAGAAGATGCTGCATATCGGCCGGCATGAAGTGTATCGTCTCATCCTCTCCGGCAAGCTTTACGCATTGAAGGTCGGCAAGTCCTACCGCATCCCAAAGGTCAAGGCTATTGACTATCTGATCGGTAATGATGTCAAGCCTGCGATGTAGGTGAAAAATGCATGTCCGCACATTAGTATTCCTTTTCGGCCTGTGCTACGCTTCGCCTGTCGATAGCAGGCAAACGGAAATGAAAGGAGATGAATAATGAAAAGCGCAAGACCGCTGACTGGCAGCCTACAAACCAAGAACGAAAAGTACTACGCTGTGATCAATGAGTATTCGGCGGGTAGCCGCAAGCAGAACTGGGTATACACAGGTTATAAGGCAGTGCCCGGCAGCAAGAGAAGAGCACAGGAGTTTCTTCAAAAGGAGTTGTCGAAAAGGACGGAGGAACGTAATCGCCCTTCGCGTCTGAAGGATGCCAACGCGGACATGCTCTTCGTGGACTTTTTAAGGCTGTGGCTCAAGATGAAGAAGAAGAGCGTAACTACAGGCACCTATCAGGGCTACGAGCTGTTGATCGAAGGGCGAACCCATGCATTTTTTGCAGCACGAAAGACTCTGCTGAGCACACTGGAAGCAGATGACATCGAGGTGTTCTATGAAGCGCTCTACGAGGAGGGGCTCTCGGGCAACACCGCACTGCATTATCACCGGATGATCAAGCAGGCGCTAGCCTACGCCGTGAAGAAGGACATTCTGCTGTACAACGTCATGGACAAAGTGGATGCACCCAAGAAAGGAACTCACATCGCTGATCACTACACCCCGCAGGAAGCCCTGAAGCTTCTGGATACGATTAAGGACGATCCCATTTACCTCCCGGTACTGATTGCCTTATATTATGGCACACGGCGCAGCGAGGTGCTGGGGTTGCGGTGGAGAAGCGTTGACTTTGAAGAAAACCGCATCGTCATTGAGCACAAGGTGTTGGAAGAGAAGGTGGACGGGGTGTATGTGGTTACTGGCTACGACGTAATGAAGACACAATCATCCCGCCGCTCAATGCCATTGATCCCCCGCGTCGCCGAAGAACTGAAGAAGGCGAAAGAGCATCAGGAAAAGTACAAGAAGCTGTTTGGAAATGAGTATTCGAAGGATCGAAACGGGTATGTATGCGTGGATGCGTTGGGAAACATACAGCGTCCGAAGTATGTGACTTCTCATTTTAACCAGCAGCTAAAGAAGCATGGCCTCCGCCATATCCGCTTCCATGACCTGCGGCATAGTTGCGCAAGCATGCTTGCAGCCGCCGGAGTGCCGATGAAGCAGATTCAACTCTGGTTGGGGCACAGCAACTATTCCACCACGGCGGACATCTACACGCACCTGGACTATAAGGCGCAGGAGCAGTCAGCACAGGCGATGCAGCATATTCTGGGATAAAAAGTCCGCTAACAAATGCAACGGATAAACATGTATAATTTCATCGAGGTGATGAGCATGAGCTTTAGTACTGATGGCGGGGGTTTCTCGACAAAATGCCGTATCAAGGTATCAACATCAAAGTCAGCTTCTACTTGGAACACAAGGCTCTCTACAGTACTTCGGGGCTCCAAAGACTTGGTTATTTGTACCTACTCGCTTCCAGATGAGCAATACATAGAACAAGTCTTAGGGAAAAGAGATGGAGGACGTGGAATCACTCTGCTTGTTAATGCAAAATTCCGTGACAAGGCCACTCGCCTGAAACAAAGCTATCCATGTTCACAGATATTCGTTGCTGAGAACACTCACGTAAAACTAGTCCTGTACCCTCCGATTACGGTATGGGTATCCAGTGCCAATTTTGGACGAAACGATTAGTTTGAAAGCACGGTTGGTATAGAAAGTCGTGAAGTCTATGAGTATTATCGCGAGCAAGTTACCAAATTCCTTGATAGTGACTCTCATGAAATTTGACAGTGCTTTCACATCTGCTAGAACTGTTAGAAAAGTGTTAGGAAGTACAAGATTCCAAAATGCGGGAGAATGCGAAAAATGCCCCAAATAACACCAAAAACCCCTGAAAATCAGAGGTTTTCGATGAAAAAGTGGCGGAGAGAGTGGGATTCGAACCCACGGAACACTTTCATGTTCTCCAGATTTCGAGTCTGGCGCCTTCGACCAACTCAACCATCTCTCCAAGCCTGATTATTTTATCATGTCAGCCATGCTATTTCAATGCATACAGACGCAATGGCAAACAATCCATTTCAGGCTCCCAAAGATTGGTTTCTTCACGGTCTGGAACATCAAACTCGATTGAAGAAATTAACCCTCTTTTTCGGATAATGAAATCACCGGCAACACCAAGTGTGACGGGTATTGTTCATCGTGGAAGATGGTCTGAACAGCCTTCACCATGTTCTTGCCATGGCCGATGCGCTCACCGGTGTTCAGGTTGCGGTCATGCTCCGGATAGGAGGAGGATGACAGATCCAGCCGGATGCGGTGCCCCGGCAAAAACACATTGCTGATGTTGCCCAGATCAATCGTGTATTCAAAAACACGGCCTGGTTCCACCGGCTCGGGAATGCGGCCATGGCGGAACCGGGCGCGCACAATGCCCTTGAGCAGCGGCAAAGCCCGGCCTGTTTCGTCCACGTCGGACAGCTTGGCAAAAAAGTCGGTATCCACGGCAGTCGTGGCGGCATGGAGCACGAACTTGACAGGGCCGGTCACTTCGGTATCCGTCAGGAAGGCCTCGGTGCGATAAACCAACACATCTTCACGGTGCTCCATGGCGGCTGGGTCAGCCAGCGCTGACCGGCCGTTGGCATCTTTATAGGAGGATGGCTGCGGGTTTTCCGGATCATAGGTGTAGCGTTGAGGGGTCTCAGCTCCAGGCAGGTCGGTACTCATCAGGCCACATTTTCTCTCCTGCCCGCCATGGATGTAGTAATTGGTGTATTGCGTGCGGGCCAGAGGCCACTCCTGTTCATCACGCCAGATGTTTTTGCCCAGCACGAAGAGAGTGATCGGCGGATATTCGGCTGTCATATCATGTTTGAGCCAGCGGTCAAACCAGGATTTGATCATTTCCTGCACACCGCGGGCTGCGCCGCTGTTTTCCGCGCCGAAGTCGACGCCGTCGATCGTGGAAGACAACGACCCACCGTGGCCCCAGGGGCCTACGACAAGGCGGCTTGCCCGTTTCGCAGTCTCGGTGCCGTGGGCAGCGATCTCATTGTAGTTGTCAAAGGTGCCGCTGCAGGCGCCGTCAAACCAACCGGTCAGGTGAAACATGGGGTTGGCGATGTTGTTCAGGCGAATGGGGCGCCGGGCCTGTTTCCAATAAGCGTCATCCTCCACCCCGTCCACAAGATCCACAAAATCATGCAGCAGCGGCACGCCGTCGATTTTTGCGGCTTCTGTTTCGCGCAGCGGCAGGCGCGATGTGAGCTCCGCCCAATGGGCCCGGTTATAGGCCATCTGTTGGAGAATGGGCGCCTTTTCCTCCTCCGGCACGCCCAGCGCCTCCAGCCGGTCTTCCACACGGCCATAAAGCCACATCAGGTGGTAATGGCCCACCGTCATCGCCTTGGTGATGCTAAGCGGCGTGAGTGACCCATTCTGGAAAGGGCAAAGCGTGCGCAAATGTGGCGGATTGTCCTGCGCGGCAGCCATTTGTGTGAAGCCGAAATAGGACAGGCCATACATGCCCACATTGCCGTCGCACCAGCTCTGAGCGGCGACCCACTCCACCGTGTCATAACCATCGTCCACCTCGTTGCCGCCATTGGAAAGAAGCTCGCCGCCGGACTTGCCCGTGCCGCGCACATCCTGTATTACAACGTTGTAGCCGGCCAACGCCAGCTCCCGGTAATTCGAATATAGCCACTCACCAGCGAAGCGCTCCTTGATGTAGGGCGTGCGCATCAGGATGGCGGGATACTTGCCGCTGTCGTCGGGGCGGTAGATGTCGCAAGCCAACAGCACACCGTCGCGCATGGGTGCCATCACGTTCTTCATGATTCTCAATTCAGCCATTGTGATAACCCTCCTTCATCGTTATTTGCGGCCTTGCGGCAGAGGTCGGTCTATTCGGTGTATGCCGCGATCAACAGGTAAGCCCCGGCGGTCCAGGAAAGCCACTGGCCAAGGGCGGCGCCGGTAAACGAGTTGAGCGAGCCGGCCAGGTTCCCGGCGTCAGCCATGGCACCGCAGTAGCGGTTGGCTACCATCCGGGCAAACTCCGCCTCGCCGCAGTCATACAGCGCGGAAATCAGCATCACATTGAACGGGTGGTAGATAAATCCCCGCACCCAATTGTTGGCGATGTCGCACAAATCCTTCGCGCAGACCTTCTCTTTATCAAAGCCGTAGTCAGACAGCACATATCCCTCGATTTTCAGGTCGGCAATGAGCTTGCTGAGGATCTCATCCGGCAGGCGCTTGCCCAACAACACGGGCAAGTACCCCAGGATGCCATAATCCTTCTCAATTTCGCGGCCCTCCAGCGTATGTGAGACAAAGCACTTGCCGTTCCATAGCTTTTCGATAAGCCTTGTTTGCATATCGGCGGCCTTTTGATACCAGCCGTCACGGATGGACCGGTCCATCCCAAGCTGGAGAGCCATTTCGCCCAGCTCTTCAAACAGCAGCACCAGGTAGGCGGGCAAATCGGGGGTTACCATGCAGCAGCTTTCGCGGAAGGTGGAGCCATCCTCCATGCCGCTCTCCTCGCTGAACTCATATTGGGGCAGCCCATCCACACCGTCGGTGCGGTATTTGGCGAACCAATCGGCCCACGCCGCAAGCTTGGGATAGAAGGATGCGATCTCCGAAAGGGGAATACTGTCATAATACCCCAATTGCTTCATGCGCTTCAATGCCCAGCCATGGATGGGCGGGCGGATCGCGGCAAACGCACCCCGGCATTCATCGTAGTAGTCGGGGAGCTGGCCGGTTTCGGACTGTTGGTCAAAGGGCACGAGCATTTGATCCCAGGCCGCTTTCGTGTTGTGGGCGAAGGCGATGGCCTGATAGGTTTGCTGCCATTGGGAGGCCGCGCCGCATTTGCTCATAAACAGGTATTCGCGCTTGATGAGGCCGCCGGGCCGCACCAGGAATGACCACAAATTCCACGCGGCCTTGACCCTCAGGGCCTCATAACGCCCCGGCAACTTGGGGATATTGGCCAGGAATTCCTCCCAGTCGGCCGTGACTGAAGCCAACCCTTGCTCATAGGTGGGGTAACTCTCGCGGACATAACCGGAATGGGAAAACTCCTCCAGGCTGCCCAGCATGTTGCCCGATTCATCAGGCAACAGGTCAATCTCGCACCGGTCGCTGCGAAGCTCATCCCAGTGCCAGGGGGCTTTGGCGGCGATTGTGCCGGTGATGGGGTGCGCAACCGTTGTCATCACGTTGGAAAACACCGTCTCCCACCCGTTTTTACCGCGCGGCTTCGTCACACGATCCAGCCGCTCGGGCGTGGAGGTGAAGCGGATGCCCAACCCGTTTTCGCCTTGAAACAGCATCAAGTTCTGCTCGGCAATGCAGATCCGCACATCGCCATAGAGCGTCCGCAGGATCAGCTCCGTGGGCTTCATGATCACCGCATAGGGCACCCGTTCGCCCTTCCAGGTGGGATGAAGGTTGAACAGCTTGGTCTTGCCGCCGGCGACTGCCGTGCCATGACATGTGGCAAGGTGGACATAGGCCCGCCCAAAACTCTCACTGCCGTTGGAGTTAATCGCAAAGTAGCTCCCGCGCCTGCCAAAGGGGCAATCCGCTATGCTGAGGACGCGCCCGGCTTCATCGACAAATGCCATTTTCTGCTCTCCTTCTGCGTAATGACAACTGTATCATAGTTTATTTAGATTGCTAATTCAAGATAGGACAATGAGGAATTTCGATTCTACTGAAACAGGAATGCATGGATGGAGATTCGTATGCGATAAAGGCAGAAAAGCAGCGTTGCCGCTGCTTTTCTATATGAGTCATTCAGACGGTTTATAGCTTCAGGTATTTGCTCCACCCGTATTTGGCAATAAGCCTGCGTAGCGTAGCAGGGCCTGCAATGCCGTCGGCGGTGAGGCCATTGGACTTCTGGAAGCTGATCAATGCCTGTTTGGTTTGCATCCCGAACCATCCATCCGCCGTGACCTTGTAGCCCAGGCCTTTGAGCATCGCCTGGATCTTCCGCACGCGGGCGGCTGGCTTGCAGCCGTATTGCGGCCATTTATACACCCGGTCAAACAGCTTGGCCGGGATGACGCTTGTGTTGGCCCGACCGGCATAGGCACTGTCCTGATAAAAGGCGGTGTTGTCAATGTGGCCCCAATATTTGTGCCGCCCCCAGTTGGACTTGCTGCCGGTGCTGCGGAAAAAATAGGTGTTTTGAGGCACCACCCACACCTCGTTTTCCAACACGTCGCGGGCAGCCTTCAGGCACTCGGCGTTGGGCGTGATAGATGCACGGTAGGAAAACTGGTTGGGGCAGGTTACCACAGCTTTGATCGTGCTGCCCGGATAACCCCTGGCCAACACCCGGTTCATCACCACATTGCCCACGGCCAGCTTGGCCTTGTATGGTTCGCCGCGTGCCTCCATGTGGATCACAATGGCCAGCATTTTCACTTCGGCGGCAGTATACTTGTAGTGATTGCTGGAAAAGCCGCCGTAATACTTTGCGGCCTTCACCGCGAATTTCTGCGTCTCCGCGCTGATGAGCGCCGAAACATCCGGCGCGGCGGCAGCCTTGGCAACTGCAGGCACAGAGCTCGTCTTCACAGCTTTGCTTGCCGTGGCGGCCGGTTTTGCCGGCTTGCTTGTGTTGGGCACCACAACAATATCATCCGTTGCGGTGCTTGCAGATGCGGTTGCGGCAAGCGAGGGCAATGGAGAACTTGTCCGAACTACGGTTGCGGTCTTGGCTGTGTCTGCGGCTGCCACTGAGGTTGCACCACCAGCAGGCGGCAATGTGGCATCTGCCTGGGCATTCTCCACGCCGGCGCAAGCAGACATACAACACATGAGGAGGACAGCTATGGCTGCGGATAATATCCTTTTCATTGGTTTTTCTCCCTTCTTTTGGAAAGGTTGACAACTAAAGTATTTACAGGTGGGGTGTTCCCCATACTAAAAGGAATATGCATCTACCAATGAATTGATGAATAGCAAAAAGGGTGGGAAAAATCCCACCCCCGAAGAGCTTCCGTTTTTCAACCGATTGTCAGACAACCTTATTTTATCCAGTTGCCTTATGTGGCTTCCTTGCCGCCAAGCCGCCTTCGGCTTTCCCCGTCCCTGCCGCTTTCCGGCTTGTTCTTCCTAGAGAAGAATTCATAGATGGAGTCCCCTTCGCTGTCTGCGAATTTCTTTCTGACCTCGGCCATTTTCTCGTCTGCCTGCTGGCGCGTCATGCTGCCGTCTTTCACCATCTGGTCGGTTACGATTTTTTGAAAATCAATCCATTTCTGCTCAATCTCGGTGGTGTCCGCTGCTGCCAAAGCCGTGCCTGGCATAAACAGCATGAACGCCAGTGCCGCAGGCAAAATCAATCTCGCCAATCCTTTCATCGCCCCATCCTCCTTAAAAATCAAAGGAAGAAAAACGGCAAACTCTTCGGGATAGTTTGCCCGATTTTACCGCGACTTCTCA
>JAEZSE010000011.1 GCA_023421955.1 Bacillota bacterium | reverse complement strand
GTATGATAATGGTGGTCTTCAAAACTGCCACCACTTTCTTTTTGCCTTGCCTTGCGCGAAAAATTGTTCGGTTTCATCCACGCTGGCATACAGCACGTTCGCCGGTGCGGATAGCCCCATGCCGGAGAGTTTCTTCAGCAGCCATTTCTCATCATGACCCGACTTTCTCAGCTCATCATACTGCACTGATCCATCTACAATGATGCTCCAGGGCAGTTTGTCCGATTGTACCTGCAGCTTCAGGTCTTTTGCTACAACTGGTTTCGCGCTCCCCTTCGGGATCACGCTGATCTGGCCGCTTGTTTCCAGGATTGCATACTCCACATCGGAAAGTGAAAAATAACCGCTGGTCCGCAATTGCTCCATCAGGTCGGAGAAACTGTAGCCGGCTGATCGCATGGCGTCTTCCAGAATGGTTCCCTTGTTGATGATGATTGTGGGTGTGCCGCAGATGACCCTCTGGGCTGTCTTGCTTTTCAATGTGAGCAATGTAAACAGCGCGTGCACCAAAAGCAATGTGAGAATGGGCACCACGCCGTGCAGCAGAGGAATGCCCGTTTCTGCCATCGGCACAGAGGCAAGGTTAGCAATCATAATTGCTATTACAAACTCATAGGGTTGCAACTGGCCGACTTCCCGCTTGCCCATAAGCCTTACAGCCACGAATACAATCAGAAACAGGATCAACGCCCGCACCGCGATGACAAACATGCTTTTCCTCCCATCTGCCTTTATAGGTTGGGATGGGAAAAGCGGGTTTATTCATTTTCATGTTTGCTCTCATACAAAAACAGGGCAAGCTCCTAAGCTTGCCCTGTTAAGGTCTGACTTACCGAAGAATTGTGGGGTCTGTGGGGTCGTAGGTGGCTCCCTCCCGCAATGGTGGCAGCGGCTCCAGGCAAATTGGCGTGGGTCCGCCGCTCTTCACGACCTTGACCACGGTGCCGGATGGGCAGTTCACATAAATCCACATCGCGTCGCGCACACTGAGCCGCACACAGCCAGCTGACACCGGCTGGCCCAGGTTTTGATAGGAGTCCGGCTCCATCATGTTGGAGTCCATTTTGGAAAACACCGTGGAGTGGAACCAGATGGGCTTGTTGAAGCACACGGCGAATTGCTCATAGCTTTGGGGCCTGCCGTTTTTCGGCGGTGAATTGAGCCATCGGCGCCTCATACTAATCTTGAATGTGCCCGGATAGGTCTTCGGCGGCACGCCGGTGGAACACAGCATCTGCCGATCGATGATCGTGTATTGACCGGCATCATCGCGTCGGAGCACGGTGGTGACCTGTGTTTCCTTGTCAACTATCAGTTGATAATACTTCGAATCCACAATGGGGCGGATGTTCATGTTCGGGCTTGGCTTCAATGGGCTTAGGTAGGTGCTTTCTGCAGACGCGGCGGGGCCAGGCGCCAACAGGAAAAGAAGCGCCGCCGCAAGCAGAATGGGAAAGAGTTTTCGGTGCATGTTTGGTTGATACCTCGCGGGGGAGTGTGCCATTATCTTACCATTGCTGGAAGGCCGATGCAACAGTTGTGAAGCTGGCGCCTCTCCATCCCGTGGGAAATCACGGCCGCTTTGGTAAAAGATCCAGTAATTGGCCAACGGGTAGCGCCGGGTTTTCCACACCGATCAGCATTGTGCTCAACAGATCGGCGTGGAAGTCCAACACAGTCTGCTGTTTCACAACGCTGCGCTGATATTCATAATAACACCGAAGGCCGCCGGAGCCGTCGTCATCCATCACGGTGAGGTAAAAGGGCTGTGAGGAAACACCGTTACAATACCACTTGGTGTGCACTGCCGCACCGTCGGACAATGCCAGCTGCACCGGCTGGAAAGTCAGGCACACGGACTGGTAGGAGCCCACTGGGTCGCCTCCCCGATATGCGTTGTCGCTTAGCTGCTTCACCTCCAGCATGTCGATGCCGGCGTGGCGGTATACCTCAGTTTGCCTGGCCGCCACCTGCTTTGCGGCCGAAAGGAAGCTGTCTGCCTCAGATATGACGGTACGGAAGATCACCGGGTGCACCCTGGTGCCGCCGGAGCGTTTCTCGGCCAGGGTGCTGCGTCGGGCCACGGTGGAATAGAGACTCACATCTTTTTGCCGCTTGTTTCGCTTGGACAGGCAGGTGCGCACGCCCAGCAGAAACAACACCTGCAATGGCAGGGTGTGTTCTGCGCAGAAAGCAACCATTTTTGCCACATCCTCTGCCGGGATTGTGAGCACCTCGTGCAGCGCGCGGGTGCGCAGTGTGAAGCCCGATGCAGCCTGCAGGCGGGGGTTCTTTCTCTTTTTCCGGTATTCCTCCAGCACGGACGGGCCGTTTATGTGGGTGTACCACGGCTCCTCCTGGCGGCATTCGGCTTGCCAGAACTCCAGATCTTTCTGATACTGCGCGGTGTTCTTGTAGTCCAGATCCTGGATGAGCAGCGGTTCGTGCAGCGCCGGCGGTCTGGGTTGCTCCGCCTCACCGGCTTCGGCGCGGTATAGATCCATCACATGCTTCATCAGTATGCAGATGGCCCAGGAGTCCATGATCATGTGGCTCACACCCAGATAGATGCCGCACTGCCCCTCCGGTGAGCGCACCATCCACACGCGGCTCAGCGGCCTGTTGAGCAGGTAGAAGGGCTTGGATGCCAGGCGGTAGAGGTGACGGTCCATCTGTATTTGTGCTTTTCCGCTAAAATCAAGCATGCCGATTTTTGGCTCGTAGGCAGGGATAAAGTATTGCATCACGCGCTTGTTAATCTTTTTTAAGCGGATGCGCAGCGCGTCCACCTGTGCATAGGCTTTGCCGATTGCTTGCCGTAGGATATTGAAATCCAGCGGCTGCTCCAATAACATCAACGTGAAAATGTTGTTCACCTGCTTGTGCAGCGTGAATTTCTGGTTGTAAAACAGGATGTTTTGCGCGGCGGTCATGCCGTAAAAGGTGGGAGTATATTTCATGTGGAGAACCTCCTTAGGCAAATCTCACTCCACCGACTTCAGCGACTCAACCATCGGGATGCGGCGGAGCCTTGGCACCATCACCAGGATCACAAAGCCGGTGAATGCCATTGTAAGCAGGAACGACCATCCGAAGCTGATGGACTCGATGGCGTTGCCAAACATGATGCTGGCTTGCTCGATGTTTTCCATGATGTAGCGGTGCAGCAGCACGCCTAATCCAAGGCCAATGGCTGCGCCCAGCAGCGAGAGCAGCAGGTTTTCGCGGAACACATAGCCTGACTGCTCCCGGTCAGTGAAGCCCAACACTTTCACCGTGGCGATTTCACGGATGCGCTCGCCGATGTTGATGTTGGTGAGGTTGTAGAGCACCACAAAGGCCAGCAGCCCCGCCGAGAGGATGATCACCAGCACAATTGCGCTCAAGCTTTTTACCGTCTGTGAGAAGGAATCGGCCAATGCCGAATAGAATGTCACCGACGCCACGCCGCCGCCCCCGATTAGCTTCTGGGCTAAAGTCTCCCCCGCCTGGGCAGAGCTGTCAGCCAGCCGGATCATCAGGCTGTTCATCTTTGGATCCAGCCTGAAGACCTGCCGATAGAGCGTGGGTGTGATATAGATATAGTGGAAGATATACTGCTCGGTGATTGCTGCCACTGTCACTTTTTTGCGGCCGCCCAGGCCGTTGTCCAGTTCGATTGTGCCGCCCTGACCCACACCCAGCTCCTTGGCCAGCTTTTCGGTGAGCACCACGCCGCTGTCATCCAGTGTGATGGGCTGCCGGCCCGTGCGGGTGCGTAGTGTTACATATTGTGTGGGTGCTGCCGGGCCCTGCGGCACCACAAGGGTTGCGGCTATGTCGTCGCCGTTGCTGCGGGCCTTGGCGTTCAGCTCCGCCGACTCCATCCAAGACTGGGTGTTTGCATCCTGCCCCAGCGACTGTGCGGCAGCTGCCCTTTGACCATCAGTGACGTCGGCTGAGAATCGAAGATTCAAGTCGTAGGTGAAGATCTGGTTGAACTGCCGGTCCACCACCTGACTAATGGAGTCGTTCAGGCCGAAGCCAGCCACCAGAAGCGCCGTGCAGCCGGCGATGCCGGCTACGGTCATCCAGAAACGCTTTTTATAGCGGAAGAGGTTGCGCATTGTCACTTTCTGCGAAAAGCTTAGCCGCCGCCACACAAAGGCTAATCGCTCGAGAAGAATGCGTCTGCCCGGTTTGGGTGCTTTTGGTCGCATCAGTGTGGCCGGAGCGTCGGCTAACTCCTTATGGCACGCCCCCCATGCGGTCAGCGTGGTCACCAACACGCCCATCAGCAGGCTGACTGCTACCAACAGCGGCTGAGTGATCGTCTGCAAGGGCGGCATCTCGTATTTCATAAGCCATGAGCTGTAAATTACCTCCGGAAACACGCACATCCCCACAGCCAGACCTGCAACTCCGCCCAGCGTGCTTGCAACCGCCGCGTAACAGATATACTTGGCAGCGATGGCACCGTCGGAGTATCCCAGCGCCTTGTAGATGCCGATGGCGCCGCGCTGCTCATCCACCATGCGGGTCATCGTGGTCAGGCAGACCAGTGCCGCCACCAGGAAGAAGAACACCGGGAACACCGTGGCGATGGCGTCCACCCGCCCGGCTGTCATGCCGTAATCCTCGAAGCTGATGTTGCTGTGACGATCCAGCACGTACCATTGGGGCTTGCTGATGCGCTCGATCTCATCCTCGGCATTGATGATCTTTTCCTGCCCGGCAGCCAGCTCCGCCTCGCCTTTTGCAACGGACTGTTCATATTCCTGCTTGCCGCGCTCATATTCCGCCCAGCCGGAGGCAATGTCGGCGCTGGCTTGCGCGAACCTGGCCGCCGCTTCCGCTTCTTTCTTTTTGAGTTCCGATTCTGACGCTGCAATCTGTTTGTAGCCGTCATCCAACTGCTTGCGGGCTTGCCGGAGCTTCTGCGCCGCACTTGCCATCTGGCCCTGGGTAAAGCTGTTTAATTCGTTGGCCGAGTCCATACCCTGCTCGGTGGCAGCCAGAAATCGGCGGTACATGGCGATCATCAGTGTGAGCCGCTGCTTCTCCTCAGGAGAAAGGTTTGGGTCTTTGAGTTTTTGCTCCATGCTAGCGATTTCTTGTTTGGCCTGCTTGCGAAGTCCGTTGATGTCTTGCACGGCGCTGTTCATCTGCGCCAGCTCGTCTCCATATTCCGATTTGGCCCGGTTGTAATCAGCCAGACCTTGTTTGTACTCCTTTTCTCCTTTTGCCAGATCCATTTTGCCCTGCTTGATTTGATCGCGGGCCATCTTGGCCGTGGTTTCGAAATTTGCTTTTTCGCTGGCAAGCGTGGATTCGGCCTTTTCCAGATCCACCCTTGCTTGTTCCAGCTTTTCCCTGGCAGCTGCTGTTTGTTGCTCAAACTCCAGCTTTTTTGTTTCATATTCTTTTTTCGCTTCATCCAATTGGGTGGTCGCTTGACTTTTGATCTCCGCAAGTCTCAGGCCGCTGCGGTCCAACCCCATGTTTTCTAAATCTGTCAGAGTCTTGCCCACCAGGCTGCTATACGTTTCGCTGTAGCAGTTGAACTCCGTTGCGCCTTTAACAACCACCTGCGCTTCGGTGTATACCGGGTAAGCAAAATCCTGCTCCGGCACCATTAGAAAGAAACTCACTTTACCGTTGCCGATGTCCGAGGAGCCCTTGTCAAAGCACAGATAGAGGGAGTTGACGGCCTTTCCCACAATGGTGAATGTGTCGGTTTTCAATATGCCGTCTGTAATGGCGGTTTCCTTGCCGGAGGAAAGCCGCAGTGTGTCACCCACCTTGAGGCCCGGATCCAGATACTTGGATTGCTCCAGAAGGCATTCGCCGGACTTTTCCGGATATCGGCCCTCGGTCAGCACTACGCGGTTGACGGGGGGCTGCCCTCCTATGGGCAGGCTGTGCAACCGGAACACGAACTCCATGGACCCCACGGTGCTCACGGCGTCAGCGAAATAGGCGGGCTGCACCCGCTCCACGGTGCCCAGCGCTGCAATGGCCTGCACATCGCCTTCGGTCAGCCCCAGCGTGGAGAGCACACGGATGTCCATCATCGCATTGTCATCGAAATAGCGGTCGGCGGTGTGCTCCATGTCCGGCGCGGTGGCCTTGATGCCGGCAAAGAAGCCCACACCGATCAGCACGATCAAAAAGATCGAGAGGAAGCGTGCCCAGGACTTACGGACTTCCCGCAACAGGTCCAGTGAAATGGCGCTTCTCATACTACCACTCGATTCTCTCGGCATCCATCGGCCGGGGGTTGGTCTCGATGGCATCCACCCGGCCGCTCTTCACGCGGATCACCCGGTCGCCAAGGGCGGTGAAAGCCAGGTTGTGTGATATCACGATTACTGTGGTGCCTGTGGCACGGCAGGTGTCCTGCAAAAGCTTCAGGATCGACTTGCCTGTGGTGTAGTCCAGCGCACCGGTGGGCTCGTCGCAAAGCAGCAGCTTGGGGTTCTTGGCCAAGGCTCTGGCGATTGCCACCCGTTGCTGTTCGCCGCCGGAGAGCTGCGACGGGAAGTTGCCCATGCGGTCTTTGAGCCCCACATCTTCCATCACCCGGCGGATGTCCAACGGATCGCGGCTTACCTGCGCGGCCAGCTCCACGTTTTCCAGCGCGGTCAGGTTGGGCACCAGGTTGTAGAATTGAAACACGAACCCAACGTCATAACGCCGGTAGCCCACCAGCTGGCGGGCATTGTAGCGGCTGATCATCGCACCATCCACCAAAATGGTGCCGGAGGTGAGGCTATCCATGCCGCCCAGGATGTTGAGAATTGTGCTCTTGCCCGCGCCGCTTGCCCCGCAGATGATCACAAACTCTCCCTTGCCGATTGTGAAATCCACGCCGGCCAGCGCCTCGATCTCCACTTCGCCCATGCGGTAGAGCTTGCGCACACTGCCAAACTCGATAAAATCGCTCATATGCAGTGCCCTCTGTTCATTGCAGTTTTTCCCTCAGGTATTCCGACAGGTCGCCTACAGTCACCAGATTCCGAATGTCGCCGTCGGGGATTTCCACACCCAGATCCTGCTCCGCCTTGCCGACCAGGCTGATAATGTCATAAGAATTGAGGTTCAGATCTGCTACGAAGCGTGTGGCATCTGTGATGGACTCTTCCTCCACATCCACATACTCCAACAGGCTCTTACGGATATAGCTAAGCAATGCTCGCCCTTCCTTCCAGCACCACCTGGCGCTTGATTTTGCGGGTGGTCGTTTTCTCAAACTCGGTTTGGCTGATGCGCACCTCCTGCACGCGCTTATAGGCTGGGAGCCTATTGTTGAGCCGCCGGATGTCTTGCTCGAGCCGCTCACGGAGCTCAGCCTGCGATGCGCTGCCGGTGTGCTCCGGGTCCAGATAAACGTCTGCCACGATAGTCTCCTGGCGTCCGGCGGCGGAGTGGGAATAGACCACAACTTCGCGCACATAGCCAATCTGGCCGAGGATCGCTTCTTCCACCTCTTCCGGGCACACATTCTTGCCGTTGGAGAGTACGATCAGGTTTTTCTTTCTGCCTGTGAGGTGCAGAACCCCCCGGCGGTCTAGCCGGCCAAGGTCGCCGGTTTTGAAGTAACCATCTGGTGCGAAAGCTGCCTTTGTGGCCTCCTCATCGTTGTAATAACCTAGCATCACGGTGTCGCCCCGCACCAGCACCTCACCGTTACCCTTTTCATCAGGCATGTCGATGCGCACGTCGCACACCGGCAGCACCAGCCCCACCGAGCCGGCTCGCTGCCAGGCGGTGCTGTTGGTGGAGATCACCGGTGCGCACTCGGTTATGCCATAACCATTCACCACATCAATTCCTATGTCTCCAAAGCCTTTGATCAGTTCTTCGCGTAGCGGTGCACCGCCGCACACGATCTGCCGCAGGTTGCCGCCGAATTTCTCCAGGATGGGCTTGAAATAGAGCCGCCTCATGTCAATGCCGAGCTTGCGCAGAAGATTGCTAAACGCGATGCCATAGCGGAGATGCCCGGCCAGGTTTGCCTTTTCTGCCTCTTTCCAGATCTGCCGGTGCATCGTCTCCAGAAACAACGGCACCATCAGGCTCATGCCGGGCCGGAAGAGCCTGAGGTTGTCCATCAGGTGCTTCAGGCTGTCGTTGAAGCACACGGTGATGCCCGAATAAATGCCGCCCAGCACATGGCAGGTGCACTCATAAGAGTGGCTGATGGGCAGCACCGAAATCGAGACTGGTTCTGCTTGAATCAGCTGCATGATGCCATGGAGCACCGCCATCACATTGCGCTGGCAGAGCATCACGCCCTTGTTTGCACCGGTGGTGCCCGAGGTGAAGATGATCTCGCACAGCGAGTCCGGATCGATGGGCAAGGTGGGGTAGGGGCTGCCGGGCCCGGCCAGGATGGCGCTGCCTTCCTCCAACAGCCGGTCAAAGGCCAGGAACCCCGGTTCTTCATGGTTGGAATTGCCCATGTCAACGCAGCAGGTTACGACGGGGCACTCGGGCAGTACGGACCGAATCAACGGCGCAAACAAGGCTGTGCAAATGACCGCGTCCGAATTGCTTTTCCGCAGGAGCTTTGCGATGTCACCCGCTGGCAATTCCTTATCCAGTGGCACAACAACACCCAGACCACCCGCAATTGCCAGATAGCTCACCACCCAGCGGTAGCAGTTTTCCCCCAGCAGAGCGATGTGCTTTCCCATCAAGCCATGATGCAGTAGCGCTGCCCCAAAACTGTCCACATCGCGCGCCAACTGGCGGTAGGTATATTCCTGGACTTGCCGCTCCCTGTCCAGCTCCCGGAATGCGACGCGATCCGCAAACAATTCTTCTGACCGTTGCACCAGCTCTCTCGTCGTGCGCAGCCGTTGGCTTTGAAAAAGCTTGTGTTTCATGGGCCGTTCCCCTTTACCAGGATGCTATCTATACATATGAGACGAATATGACAGCGCATCTTTGATTCTCAACCCGGGCGCCTGGCGAGGAATCGGCTGTTCTGTAGCAAATCAGGTCCCCGTTCATATGATATAGATAGATTGATCTTTGGATATCTCGCCATATAAATACAAGGGGAGGGTCATATGAGTAATATTGCGTTTCAGGTTGAGTTGCTGGCGCCGGGATCAGTGGCTGCCGGCAGCAACGTTATTTTTGACACAACTGTATATTCTGATGGAAACATTTCCTACAACAGCGCCACAGGGGCGATCACCTTTCGTGAAGCCGGGCGCTATGTGGTGGACTGGTGGGTTGCCACACAATCCAGCCAATCGTTGAATGGTGCTGTTTTCGCGTTTGCCACCTCGCAGGGTGACTTCCTGGAGGGCAACTCGCCTTATAAGAATAGTGAAGTGGTTGGTGTGGGTATTGTGGATGTGGCGGCAGGAGTCACCGCTTCACTGATCAATGCCAGCACCGCAACCGTGTATTATGGAACGGTTGTTCCGGTGAAGGCTACCCTGGTCATCGTGCAGGATGATATCGGCCCGACCGGCCCCACTGGACCCACAGGTCCACAAGGTGTGACAGGTCCGACAGGTCCCACAGGTCCGCAAGGCGTGACCGGCCCGACTGGCCCGACAGGTCCGCAAGGCGTAACCGGCCCCACTG
>JAEZSE010000001.1 GCA_023421955.1 Bacillota bacterium | reverse complement strand
CTGTGGCAGAGTTGGTCTGCGTGACCTGGCTCACCTGCTCGATGCCACGGTTCACCTGGGCTACCGCAGTGGCCTGCTCATTGCTGGCCTGGGCGATGCCCGCCACCAGCTCGGTGGCCTGCTCCACACCTTTCACAATGCCGCGCAGTGCGTCCGCTGTGTCGTTGGCGATCTTCGTGCCGGCCTTGGCCTTGCTGATGGAGCTCTCAATCATCGCCGTGGTTTCCTTGGCCGCGTTGGCGCTGCGCTGGGCCAGGTTGCGCACCTCTTCGGCCACCACGGCAAAGCCCTTGCCATGCTGCCCAGCCCTGGCCGCCTCCACCGCAGCGTTCAGCGCCAGCAAGTTGGTCTGGAAGGCAATCTCGTCGATCACCTTGATGATCTTAGAAATGCTGGCTGACGCGTCATTGATCTCTGCCATGGCTTGCTGCAGCTCGCCCATCCGCTCATTGCCGCTCACGGCGTTGTCGCGGGCCGCAATGGCAAGCTCATTGGCGCGGCTGGCATTGAGCGCGTTCTGGCGGGTCTGGGCCGCGATCTCAGTCAGTGATGCCGTCAGCTCCTCAATGGCACTGGCCTGCTCAGTGGCACCCTGCGACAGCGACTGGCTGCCGTCAGACACCTGACGGGTGCCAGAAGCCACCTGCTCGGCGGTGGTGTTGATGTCACCAAGCACCGTGTTGAAGGATTCGGTGATGATGTTCAGCGATTCGGAAATACCGGAGAAGTCACCTTTCCAGGCTTCCACATCCTCCATGGAGATGTCGCCTTCCGCCATGTGCTGCAAGATGCCGGAAATATCAGACACATAGCCTTTCAACGTGACCAGGGCGCTGGAGAGGTTCTTACCGAGCTCCATAAAGACTTCGCGCTCATTGCCGGTGTACTCATCGCCTTCGCCCACGTTGTACTCAAAGCTCAGGTCACCTTGCGCCAGCGCGTCGAGAGCTGTGGAAAGCTTGGTCACCTCAGTGTTCAGATAACCGTTCACCCTGCTGCGGGCAGTGATGTCTTGCACGATCTCAATGTGGCCGATTTTTTCACCGTTGGCATCCATGATAAAGCTGGTATCCACCTGGAAGTTCCTGCCGCTTTGCGCGAACATGGTTTGCAGGTCTCCGGCTCGCAGGCGGGCGATGCCGCACAGCTCGGTGTTGCAGATCTCAGCGTTCCAGTTGCTGCACTGGATACCCAGCACATCGGCCCGCTTCATACCGACGAAATCTTCCACAGCTTTGTTGATAAATGTCCAATTCATGTCCATATCGGTCACAGACAGTGGCAGCGGCACAGCGTCAAGCAACGCCTCGTACCACACCACCTTGGCAACGACCACGTCAAGCGTTCGGTTGACGCCATCGACGATCTTCTGGTAGTCCCCCAGGTGGGCGGACACATCAGCGCGGGTATCAAACTTGCCGGCCGTGGAAGCGGTCACCAGCATATCGGCATCGGCAACCAGGCGGTTGATGGAATCCACCACGCTCTGGAACGACCGCGCAAGAGCGCCAACCTCGTCTTTGCCGTTGATGGTGATCTGGATGTCGGTGTCCCCGTAGGACAGGCGGTTGGCCGCCTTGGCCAGCTTGCGCAGCGGCCTGCTGATGCCGGTGGCAATGATCAGGCTCAGCAGCACTGACAGACCAAAGGCGACGCCGGCGATGACCCATGTCATGCTGGTAAACTCTTGGGCCTTCTTGGCGTTGTCCTTTTCGACCTTACCGGCCTCACCGACCAGTGTATCCTTCAGGCTCTTAAGCTTTTGCTCGATCAAATAGGCCTTCATCGGCAAGTTGAGTTTGGTGAATTTACTTTGGGCGTCATCAAACTTCTTGCTGTTGATATCAGCCTGGATTGCGCCAACATCCTGTTTGTATTCCTCAAGTTGCTTTTCCAGGTCGTCCAGGCCCGATTGGATGTATTTGTTGCTGTTGGTGGTCAAAAAAGACTTAAGGTTGTCCACATAGGAATCAATCCCGGCAGCGCTGATTGATTTGTTCTCTTTGTTTCTGAGCGAGGTATCCATGTTGGTTTTCAATGTTGAGAGATCTGATACCATATTGGTGACGATGTAGAGCGGATACGCATAGTTCCGATACATCGCGCTGACTTCGGTGCTCGACCGTTCCACCTGGCCAAGCGCAATAAATCCTGTCACACTGCTGAGCAGGCACACCACAATAAACCCGGCCATGACTTTATACATGATCTTGATGTTATTGGTCCACGCGAAAAGCTTTCCAATGTGTTTTACCCACCCGAAGAGCTTCCCAATGTGCCTGACCCACCCAAAGAGCTTTTTCATAAAGCCAATTGTCCTCCTAGTATCCTATCCGGTTTTAGCCCAGGTTCTCCAGTTCGGCAAGTTCGTTGCCCTTGAACAGCTTGTCGCAGTCCAGCAATAGCTTCACATCGTTGCCTACCTTGCCGATGGCCTTGATGTAGCGGTTCTGCGCGCCTGTGCGCCAGTCCGGCGGGGGCACCACATTGGCGTCATCGATGGTAATGACCTCGGAGACGCTGTCCACAATCAAGCCCACGCAAATGTCCTGGATATCCACCACGACAATACAGGTCCTGTCATCATATGCCTGCTCCTCGCGCCCGAAACGCAAGCGGATGTCGATGACAGGTATGATTTTGCCGCGCAGATTGATCACACCCTTGACATAATTGGGCACCTCAGGGATGGGCGTGATGGGCTGCACCCCTACGATTTCAGTCACATTCCGGATTTCCAGGCCATATGCTTCACTGCCCAACGCAAAGGTCAAATACCGGCCGTGTTGAGTATCCTCTTCCAAATACTGGTTGTTTTCCATAGCCTACACCATCCTTACAGACGAGTTGGGATTTTCCCTTGTTAATTACCCATGTTTGCAGGTAAATAAACAATTTAACAGAAAATCCGCCCCTTTTCATTGTGGAAAAAGGCGGATTCTGCTTAAAGGTATGCCGGCATCAATACTTGCCAAATTTCAGGCTGGCCATTGTGGACGCGGCTCGCATCCTATTGCGGGGAGATGCAGGGGCATCGTTTGGACTACCATTGCTGCCCCGCAGGGAAAACCGGCTCACAAGCTCCTGCAACGCCTCCGCCTGGCCGGAAAGCACCTGGCTTGCGGCGTTGCTTTCCTCGGCGGTGGCGGAATTCGCCTGTGTCACATCAGATACCTGCATGATTCCGCGGCTGGCCCGGGCGACAGCGGCAGCCTGTTCCTCGCTTTCACCGGCAATTCCAGCCACCAGCACGGCTGTTTGGTCCACACCGGCTACAATCCTGCCCAGCGCCTCTGCGGTATCTGCCGCCACACCGGCACCCTCCTGCACACGGTTCATCGAGTCCTCAATGAGCGCAGTGGTCTGCCTCGCGGCCTCTGCGCTGCGCTGGGCGAGATTGCGCACCTCCTCAGCCACAACCGCAAAGCCTTTGCCATGCTGGCCGGCACGTGCCGCTTCCACTGCCGCATTCAGCGCCAGCAGGTTGGTCTGGAAAGCGATCTCATCAATCACTTTGATGATGCCGGAGATATTGACCGAGGCTTCTTCAATGGCGGACATTGCCCGCTGAAGCCCGCTCATGCGGGCATTGCCCTCCAGCGCGTCCTGCCGCACGGAGCTGGCAAGCTCCCTGGCCTGGGCGGCGTCTCTGGCATTCCCTCGGGCTTGCCGCTCGATCTCATCCAGCGAAGCCGTCAATTGCTCGATGGCAGATGCCTGCTCTGTGGCCCCCTGAGAGAGTGCCTGGCTGCCCGATGCAACCTGCCGGGTGCCGGATGCCACCTGTGCGGCCGATCCGGAGATCGCCAGCAGGGTGCCGTTCATGGTATCCAGCAGCCCGTTCAGTGCTGTGGAAAACTCTAGAAAGCCGCCTTGATACCCCTCCCGCATCGCACCGGTAAAATCATTGGAGGCCATGCGCTTCAGCACATCCATCGCCTCCGACATTGGCACTACGATGGCCTCTATCAATTCGTTGATTCCACCGATCACCCGCGCATAACTTCCTTTGTAAGCTGACCCATCACCACGTATGCCCAGGTTACCTGCGGCAGCCTGTTCCGAAAGGCTATAAGCGTCTTGCGCAAGACCATTCAATGTGTGCATGGTGTGCACTACGGCAGGGATCATCAGGTCGTTCTCGCTGCGCTTGCCGATGCTCTCATACACCGAAAGCTGCGACATGTCTCCTTCGGCCAACGCTACGAACACCTCCTGTGTAGCGATCGTGCGGTCCACCGTTTCGTTGACATAATCGGCCATTGCTTTCATGTCACCGCGGTACTGGCCCTGCACCTTCACCGTGAGGTCATTCACGCACAGGCGCTCCAGCACAGCAATGCATTCCTGCACCGGCGTTACCACCGCCTCCAGCGTGTGGTTGTGTCCCTCCACCACACGGCGGTATTGGCCCTGATGGCGATCCGCATCGGAACGGAAACCCAACTGCCCATCCTCAGCGGCTTCCATCTGCGTTTCCACATCGGAAATCAATTCGTCCACCGCGTTGGCTACGTTTTCCAGCGCCCCGGCCAGCTTCCCGATCTCATCCCTGGAGCGGATACCGCTGCGCACTTTGGCCTCGCCTCTGGCCAGCGCGTCGGCTGCTGACCCCAACTGATTCAATGGTTTGGTGATGGAAGCGGCGGTGAGAAGCACGATCAACACCGACACGAGCGCGCCTGCGGCCAGCACAGCGGCAATGATGATCCATGCGTCGCTGGCAGTTTTCTGATTCTTCTCCATGATGCCATTGACAACGGCCTCAAGCTTGTCTCTGAGCCCGTCAAACGTGACGGTCACGGAAGCCTCGGCGCTCTGGAACTTCCCATCGTGGAGCAGCGCCCACGCCTGGCTGTCAGACTCCGGCTTATTTTGGCGGGCCAGAGACTTCACTTCTGCGGTCATGTCGCCGTAGGCCTTGAACTGCTCGTCGATTCCCCTCAACGCATCTGCGGCTTCCACAGGCAGCGCGGCTTTGAATTTGTAAATCTCAGTGTCAATCTGATCCAGAAGCTCATCATGATTGATCAGCAGCGTCTGCACCTCTTTCGGGTCGTCAGCAAGTACTGCGTCGCCCAACACAGTGCGTGCCCTCATAAACTCCTCAGCGATCTCACTCAGTGTCATGAGCGGCAGTGTGGCCTTGTCATACATCGCCTGGTCAGCCAGGCTGATGGAGGATACTTCCCAAACGCCCGTAATGCCAACGGCCATGGAAATAAGGACCATGAACGCCAGTGACAAGAACAGCCTGGCCGATATCCTCATATTGTTGAACCACTTCATATTTCCTCCTAATAAAAAAACAAGCTTCGGCGGGGAACCTCCTTGCTCCGTCGCCGGGCTTGTCATGTGTTTGCATTTGTGGCCGATCGCGTGCTACATCAGGCAGCCCATGATCTCCGAGGTGTCCAGGATCAGGCTGATGCTTCCGTCACCCAGTATTGTGCACCCACCGATGCCGGCCCTTGCCTTGACGCCAAAGCGCACCAGGTAGTATGGCAGTGGCTTGACCACCACCTGCTGCTCCCCGATCAGGCGGTCGGCAAACAGGCAGACAGTCTTGCCATCGCTTTCCACAACCAGCAGGATGCCCTCAGAAAGCTCGGTCACGGCGGTTTGAATGCCATAAGCCTTGTGCAGGCGAATCACCGGCAGGCACTGCCCCCGCAGCATGATCATCTCATGGTTATCGGTGTCACGCACGATGGCATGGGTGCTGGGCCGGAACGCTTCCTTGATCGAAGTCGTAGGCACTGTGAACACCGAGCTGCCGATGGAGAACATCATGCCGTCAATGATGGCCAATGTGAGCGGGATCTTGATAGTGACAGTGGTGCCTTTCCCCGGCACACTGTCGATCGTCACGCTACCGCCAACCTTTTCAATGTTCTGCTTGACCACATCCATGCCCACGCCGCGGCCGGAGAACTCGGTAACCTTCTCCTTGGTGGAAAATCCTGGCATCAGAAGGATCTGGCTCACATCCCGGTCAGTCATCTCGCTTTCAGGCTTGGTGAGCAAGTTCATCTCACGGGCCTTCTTCAGGATGACCTCGCGGTTGATGCCCCGGCCATCATCGGTTACGGTGATGAGCACATCACCGCCAGTGTTCACTGCCTCCAGGCGAATGTGGCCCATCTCGGGCTTACCAGCATGGATGCGTTCCTCAGGGGGCTCAAGGCCATGGTCCATTGCGTTGCGGATCAGGTGCATCAGCGGGTCGGAGAGGTTGTCGATGATGTTTTTGTCCACCTCGGTCTCTTCGCCAGCGATGTAAAGATCCACATCCTTTTCCAGCTTTTTGCCCATGTCGCGCACAATGCGTGTCATTTTGTGGAAGGTGTTTGCAACTGGGATCATCCTGACCGACATCACCAGATCCTGCAGCTCGTCCATAAGCTTGCGGAGCTGCCGGGCAGCTTTCTGGAAGTTGTCCATCTGCAGGCCGTCCAGATCGGGGTTGTGGGTCACCATCGATTCACTGATCACGATCTCACCCACCAGGTCCATCAGGCTGTCCAGCTTGGAAATGTTCACGGAGATCTGGCTTTGCTTGACGGTACGAAGAAGAGTCTCTTTCTTCTCCTGCACATCCTCCTTGACGGCATCCTCTGCCTGAGCTTCAGCCACAATAGGAGCCATGGCAGCAATGGTCAAAGCTTCCTGGACTGGCTCTGCGGCAGCAACAGGCTCATCGGCCTGCGCCTGCTCGCCCACGCCGTCCAGTTCCAGTGTGAATGTCTTTAAAAACATCGTCTGGTCAAACAGATGCTCAAACTTGGCCCGATCCTCACTGGTGGTGAATTGTAGGGAGAAGCCGCCGGTCTGGATCACGGAAGCGGTCTGCTCGTCGTCCAGCAGGTCTTCAGGCTGATGGACAATGTCAATGCACAGGTCCTTCATGTTGTGCACCAACCCGAACGCCCGGATGTTTTCCATCTGGCAATTCTCATCAAACATCACGTGGGCCCGGTAGCGTGTGACACCCATCTCAAGGGGCAGTTCCACGACGGGAGTCTGCGGCACGCTCTCGACAACCGGCTTGGAGGCTGGCGCGGTGACCGGCTTTGCCGGCTGCTCCTTTACTTTGGTGGCAACTTCCCCAGCCTTCATGGCTTTGGCGAATTCGCGAATCTCATTGGCGAGGCTGTCTGGCTTGCCATCGGCCTCAAGATTGTTCATGATCTTGGCGATCTCGTTTTTAATAAAGTCTGAAGCGCGGAGGACATAATCCACCACATCGGAAAACGGCACTGCCGCGTTTTTATTCTCGCGAATGAAATAAAACATGTCTTCCACAGCATGCGCCAACGATGAAATGTTATCATACATCATCATCGCAGAGGAGCCCTTGATTGTGTGCATGGTGCGGAAGATCTCGTTGATGCTTTCGGTGGAAAGGCTATTTGCCTTCTCTGCGTCAAGCATGATTTCCTCCAGTTGTTCCAGCAACTGGCTTGTTTCAAAAATAAATATCTCCATCAAGGGATTGGAATTGTCAGCCATGTTTGGACCTCCCGTCAACAAATGTCAGGCATATCGTCCTTGTGGCGGCTGCATCGCGCAAACCGCTGCCCACCTCAGCCACTTTCTTGCCCAGAAGGGACGGGCTGGATGGCGCCGCGCAGCGAGCCGCCAGGCCCTCAGAGTTTGGAAAGGGCCCCCATGACTGTATCTTCCTTAAACGGCTTGACGACGAAGCCTTTGGCGCCCAGGAGCACGGCGTCCTTCACCATCGCCTGCTGACCCATGGCTGATAACATCACAATGGTGGCATTGGGATCCATCATGCGGATTGTTTTCAGCGCCGTAAGGCCGTCCATCTCAGGCATCGTAATGTCCATCGTGACGATGTTGGGCTTCAGCTCGCTATATTTCTGAACTGCCACCAAGCCGTTTTCAGCCTCGCCGACCACGGTATAGCCGTTTTTCTCCAGCATATTCTTGATAGACAGGCGCATGAAAGCGGCATCGTCCACGATTAAAACTGTTTTCACAGGTGTTACCCTCCTATGATGTGCTAGAAGATAGATACCCACATAATGAGACTTTAAACGAGCAAATCAACCAATAACCCACGAATTGTGCCCAATTGATTTAGTATATCCAGGTTGCTGCGCTGGTCGTCCAGCACTGTGCCAGTCAGTTCTTCCAGCTCGGCGTTGATCTTCTTGACCGTGGAATACTCGCGGAGCCTTCCCCTTCCATCAAAGGACCGATCACGATCAGCCTGATAGGTGGAGCGCATGGCCTCGTCCAGAAACTCGGAAACCAGTTGGCGGTATTTCTTCACATCGTTGATGTCACGGCGGTTTGCAATGCGCTCACCCTGCTCGGTGATCCGCTCCAACAGGCTGTTGAGCGTGGCCCTGCTTTCGGCCTGCCCTGTTTCCCGCAAAACAGACTCGAAGGGAGCCGCAGCTCCCCGCGCCCCCCTTTTTGCTTGTAAGCTTTGCCCGCTTTGCAGCTCTTGCACAGGCGGGCGGTCATCAGACACTTTCATCGGATGAGATTACCCTTCTTTGTCAACAAACTTGCTGCTCCTGTCCACCGGTACAGCATAAGCTTTCATGCTTCTCAATACGGCCACTTCCCTGGAGTCCGTTTTCAATGCTTCCGCCATAACGGAAGCCTTCCGGCGGTTTTCCCGATCCAGCTTCACCAGCTGTTCCAGCACGTCGTAGATCTCATTGGCCTGCCCTTGCCCTGCTTCCGGCGGGATCATTGCAATGCGCCGGTCCAGGCCGTCAATGGCTTCCATTTGTGCCTGCCGGGCTTCAAGAGAAGCGACCAACCCTTCCAGGTCGTTGGCCTCGATCAGGCTTTTTTGTTTTTCCGTTTCCACAAGCAGCGAGTGTAGCAACGCCAGCTTCTGCCCTAACAACTCCTTACGGCTCTCCATCGGGCAATCAACGCCCCTGGGCAGCCAACTGGGCCTTCTGGGCCTGAATGGCCATTTGCCAGGTGTTCCTGAGGTCGATCATCATTTCCAGCACGGGCACAATCCGGGCTGAGTCCTTTTTGATGTTGGCCTCAGACAGCTCCTGATGGAAAAACCGGTAAAGGTCCATCAATGAAGCGGAGATCTCATAGCTCATATCAAGGTCTTCCATGAGCTTGCTGAGGATCGCCTGTGCTTTCACAAGGGCATTGTGGGCCCCTTCGATGGATCTTTCCTCGATGAAGATGCGGGCAAGCTTCAGCTGCTTGATGCAGCCGTCGAAAAGCATCAGCAAAAGCTCGCCTCGATTGGCAGAGAGCACCTCTTGCTGCTTGTAGGTTTCATACGGATTGGCTGCCATACTCGTTCATCCTCACTTCGACGCAAATTGCTGCGAAAGCCAGCTGCTCTGGGAATTCAGTTGGGAAAGCACCTGCTCCATGCGGGTGAATTGCTTCCAATACCGCTCTTCCTTTGATTCAAGCAGATCCTGCATACGGTTCATGCTGTCTGCCAAGTCTTCATATTGGTCATCAAGAATGGTCGTGCGGGTGTCCTGGTAATCTTTAATGTAGTTGTTGATCGTGGTCTGCATGCGAGCGGCCAGTCCGGACTCCTTGAATTTGTCTGCGGCATCAGTCGCACCGGAAACCTTTGTGAGCGCGTCAGCCACCTGCTGGGGGTTCTTCAGGATAGCTTCCTTGAGCTTCGTCTCGTTCACGGTGATCAATCCCTTGGTCTCATAGGAGAATGTGCTGAGGCCCAAAGCTGAAGGGCTGATGCCGGCAGAGGATACCGTTTCATAGAAGCTCTTGCGCAGATCCTGCAGCAGGTTCCTAAGGTAGCTGTCATTGTGCAGAGTGCCAGACTTGGCCACCTTTTCCCATTTATCCACCTGGGCTTCCGACATGGCATCTTTCTCTTCGTCCGTCAGCGGATAATAGTCAGAATAGACCTTCTCGTCAATCTTTTCCTGCAGGCTGGTGATCAGTGTGTTGTAGGAGTTCACAAAATCCTTCACAGCGGTCACTGCACTGTCCACATCCTGCTCGACAGAGAATTTCACCGCTGTGGCAGACGGAGCTTTCAGGTTGTATGTGATGCCATCAATGGTGAAGCCGTTGGTATCACGCACCACATCCACACCGTCGATTTTAAGCACGGCATCGGTGCCGTTGGCAAACGTGCCGGCAGCGATACCAAAAGCCGAGTCGGCAGCGGCGAAGGCGTTGCCAGTCAGGTTCTCAATTTTCAGGCTGGAGGCACTACCCATCGTACGGCTGTCAATTGACAGCTTGCCGGTGAGCGTGCTGAAGCTCATCCTCACGTTGGCAGCAGCATTGCTGTTCACCGTGTTGATCACCGTGCGCAACGTATCGGTTGATTTAAAAGAAAACGTCTGGTCGTTGACTTTAAAAGAGATGTCACCGCCGGAGAAATCCAGGCTATGGGTCAGTGCCAACTCCGAAAGAGCGGTATCCAGCGAAAGGCCGGACCCCAGTGATTCCCCGCTGGCGACACTGGCGGCCTTGGCGATTGAGGTGATGCTGTTGACCGTGTGCGTACCCACCAGGGCGTCTCTGCCGGCCGAGATGGACACATTGCTTGTGGAATCGGCATCCACCTTGTATTTCATAATTGCCGACGAATTCAGCATGTATTTGTCTTTGCTCAGGACGCTGAGATAGGTGTCACGGAAGCTCCTCAGGAGGTTATTGACCTCCAAATTGGAATCCTTCCGCCAATCCATCTTCGTTTTTTGGCGCACGAGCTTGTCATACTTCATGCGCTCCACTTTCATCAGGCTAGTCACCATAGACTCAGTGTCAAGCCCGGAAGCCATGCCGGACAACCGAAGGGAACTGATGGCACTCAAGGGATTGCTGGCCATTTGTGATCGTCCTTTCCGAACCGCTACAGCAACCGCCGTGCAATTCTAAAGTCGTCTTTGATCTTGAGTTTCGAAATGATGACGCCGGTTTTCACGCTGGAGGCGTGGATGATTTTCCCATCTCCGATATACATCGCCACATGAGTGACCGGCGCATAGTCAGCCGTTTTAAAAAATAACAGGTCGCCGGGCCGCAGGTCTTCCACGCTGACCTCCTGCCCTACCTTGGATTGCTGATAGCTGGAACGGGGTAGGTCGATGCCAAAATGCTTATACACTGACTGCACAAACCCGGAGCAATCGGCACCCTTTACCAGGTCTTCTCCGCCAGCCACATAGGGCGTGCCCACAAACTGCTTGGCATAGGCCACCACCTGTTCCGCCAGAACAGAGTCACCGCCCGATTGAGCCAGGAACGATTTCGACAGTGCAGATGCCGGAATGAACATCGGCGCCGCGCCATATGCCTTGGTGGCAGAGGCGACGGTTTTCATGGGCAAGCTGACGACTGGTGTGGGTTGGCCGGAAGCCTGCACCGCAGGGTTCTCAAGGATTGTGAGCTCCTGCACCTTGCCGGAGGAGTTGACCTCTCCGTTTTGGAGGGCAGTTGTATAAACGCCCGCAAACCCCGCACCCGATCCAACGGGCAATGGCAGCCCTGCGGCGCCGGCCCTGGCCCGAAACATCGAGTTTACGCTTGGGATCTGCATTGTTCCTCCCACTGCTGGTGCTGTGTATTGTATATATCGGAAGAATCAACGACCAGATAACAGCTTCTACAAAAACTAGATGCCCAATTGCGGTGGCGGGAAACACACGGGTAATGTTCTATAACCGAAGCTTTTGCGTTATACTGAACCCAGCGCACTCGGAGGTGTCACAATGAAAAGAATCAGCCTGCCGCTCAGGCTTGCGGCATTGCTGCTTACGATCTCGGTATTGGCTGGCTGCCGGCCCGGAGCGGCATCATCTAGGCAGACATCGCCGACACCTCAAGCATCCATGGCGGCGGTTTCCCATCCAGCCACAACCTCTCCTGCGGAAGCAGACACGCAGGAACTGCTGGATGTGCTGGAGCAAAGAGCCGCGGCTGTAAACAGCGCCGATCAAACGCGTTATCTCTCCACGGTGCTTCCATCAGACGCCGTGCTGCAAACAGAGGAACGAAACCTGATCCGCGCTGCGTCCGGCCTCAGCATTAACGACTATACTTTGAAAGCAAGCAATGTTACTCAGCGAAACGGCGGGTTCACCGCATTGCTGGAGCAGAGCTACACCGTAGGCGGGCACAAGCGCAGCGCAAGCTTTACTGCTTCCTTTCAAACTCAAAACGGAAAGCTATATTACGCCGGCCCTGATTTCCGTTTGAAAGAAGGCGAACACGCGCGGGTATACTATACGCAAGCCGATGAAGATCTGGCAGGTGCGCTACTGATGGCTGAGACGGAGACAATAGGCCAGATGAAAAGCCTGCTTGATTTCACGCCGAACGGTTTTATCTCAATCAAGCTGTTTGACGACCAGCAGGTGTTCCTGCAATCGGTGAAACTGGACTTGCCCGAATGGGTGGGCGGCTGGCACGAGTATGGGGAATCGATCAAGACCTTCACTGGCGCCTATGGCAGCAACGCCGCAAACTACAAGCACATGCTGAACCATGAGTCCTCACACCGGATGGTTTCGGAGCTTTCCAATGACAACGCATCCTACTGGCTGCAGGAAGGGCTCGCAGGGGTGTTTGAGGGTTGGCTTGATAACCCCGACGGACCATGGCTGAGTGCTGCGGAGGCCATGCAGGAATACACACCCTATGCAAAACACAAAACCATCGACCTGGAAAAAATCGGTGCTGATGACTCCTCTGCCGTGATGCTCTATTATGCTTCCTCAAAGGCTTATGCCGCATTCTTAATGGATCAATACGGATGGGAAAAGATGCGCAAGGCATTGGAGTATATGAAAAAGTTCGAGTTGATTCCGGTGACGGCGGCGGAAAAGATCCAGGAAACCAACGAACGCACCGGCGAAGCAGTCACAGCCGTGTTTGAGCTGGATGACAACGCCATACAAACCGAATTTAGTCAATGGCTTGCCGACATGCGAAAATAATGAAACTGGACTAATTGTCAAAAATATCGCTTAAAAGGAGCTCATGCCAGCAATACCTGTGGGCTGGCAAAGTAATTTCCTGCAAACGAACCGGCTGGAATGTTCATGACATCTCCGCAATTTTTACTTGGTGTTGCACAGTCTTTGTAAGGGAACATTATTATCGCAACGCAAAACAATTGCGAAACAGGAGGAAGAGAAATGGACGTTCAAAGCCGTATCAGCAGGGCAAAGCCTTTGGTCACAGGCGCGCAGGACAAGCTTTACAACATGAAATACGAGACCGCTTCTGAGCTATCGATCAGCATTCCCAACCAGGATTACTGGGGCGACGTCTCATCCCGCGATTGCGGCCGGGTGGGCGGCAATATGACCCGCAAGCTGGTTGCGCTGGGCAAACAGCAACTGTAACTGTCAAGTTCACAGCCAAGCCTGCGACATTCCCCTTCCGAGCCCATATGGGCCGGAAGGGGAAAACTTTATATCCCCTGCTCAGTTTGTAATCATCCAAACTAGTTTTGGCAATCCTAACAGAAACCTGACTAGAGGATGGATTGTTTTGGGCTCCGAACTACTGGCTCTTGTTGTAAGGACATCTATCGCATTTTCCGTTTTGCTCATCCTGGCAAGGTTTTTAGGAAATAAGCAATTGAGCCAACTGACATTCTTCAACTATATCACCGGAATCACCATTGGCTCAATTTCCGCCAATATCATCAGCAAAGTCAGCGAGTCACAACTGGATGATTTTCTAGGTATGATTTGGTGGTGTATTCTTGCCGTAATTATAGAATATATAAGCTTAAAATCGGGAAATGCACGACTCATCATTGACGGCCAGCCAACGATTATCATCAAACACGGAATCCTCAACAAGAAAGCACTGCAGAAATGCCGAATCAATCTGGATGACATTTCCATGATGCTGCGAGAAAAAAATGTGTTTTCCATCCTTGATGTAGACTACGGAATCCTGGAGCCTGATGGACAATTAAGTGTATTAATGAAACAAGAGAAACAGCAGGCCACAAGGGAAGAATTGGGCATACTCTCCCCTGTTCCGAAATACCTGCCATCTGAAATTATCGTAGATGGTAAGATCATCCATCATAATCTAGTAGAATACAACCTGGACGAGCAGTGGCTGCAGCAGCAGCTTCAGCAACAACAGATCCGTTCCTCCAAAGATGTACTATATGCAGAACTGCAAAGTGACGGAACATTGTATATCCAAAAAGAATAGAGTCTTGGGGCAAGAGAAAACCCGGCCATGTTGGCCGGGTCTGAAATCTATCTATTTACCCTTTATCCTAATTGGAACAAAATAGCGAACTCTTCCAAAATTCCACTGCTTCATTTGCTCCGAGTGCGGCCCGGCAAAATGGTATAGCATGTGGCGGCCCGAAGTCTCGTCAAGCTCCAAATGCTCCTGCCGGGTGAGCCATGACACAATCCCTTTGTGTACCCGTTGATATTCACTGAATTCCCAACTGTCCGCAAGCGCTGCTGCAAATAAGCCGCCGTCGAATGTAATAATTTCATACCCTTCTGTGTCTGTTTCGTTCATCCAGTCTTCCAGCAGAAACATCCAGACACTTTTATTCTGTTCTTCATCGTAATACATAAAATCACGGGGATTGATCTTGTCAGCAATGCGTGAACCGAGGCGCATCCACATCGCGTCGAATCGGTTATGCTCATTTTCATCAGCCAATAACCCCGAAGTCACCATGCGGCAAAGGGGCATCTCAACGATCAGGATATCTGGTTCCCTTTCCACTTTTTCAGCAGCAGCCAGCAAACGGTTCACATTTGATGGGTTGCCGTTATAATCCACATTTGTGATTTGCGATTCGATATCCTTTGCCTTTTCATACAACAACTTGACATCTGATTCTTTGCCAAAATCGGCCTGCTCGATTTGATGGATAAAGTCTAAAATGATACCTTTTAATTCATGTAAAAGTGATACTTCTTCATCAATGTCGTCAACTTTTTTACCAAGCACTTCCAGAACAATCTCAGAACCGGTGGTGTTGAAGATACGTTGAATATCCACAATTCTGATATTCAGTTTGCGTAAGATCAAAATCTGTTCCAAACGTTTTACTGCAGCTTCATCATATAGCCTGTATGCATAATCATCACTTCGAGTGCTTGTGATCAACCCCATATCCTCATAATAACGGAGCGTGCGTGCAGAAATGTCGTATCTGGCAGATACATCCCTGATCTTAATCAACTCGCTCATAAGTATGCTCCTTCCGCTAACCTATACATAATATAGACTGTTCCCCAACGGAAGAGTCAACTACTTCTATAAAAAATAGCACAGAAACCGTTCTTCTGCTTTCTTGACAAACAAATGACCCATCTTGCTGATAGTCACCTGATCTCTTGTGAACACAAAAATGCGCGATCCGCAATATGATGAAACAGGAAATGGGAATTTCTCTTTCATATGGAGGCAATCAATGGAGAATCTATATATGGAACAACAGATAATACCTCATCCTATTTTGATCCAGGCGATACAAGTTGCGCCGAATCAAATTTTGATGACCTATGATCAGCGTACCGATTTTACTTCAGCAACAAATGTTTCGAATTACTGGCTTCGAAGCAATATGGGTGCAGTCGGCATCGCGAGTGTGAATATGCTCGATGCATTGACGGCTGAAAATGCCATCCGTCCGGATATGGCAAGGATAACTCCTGTTGACAATACGAAGATGAGATACATCATGGCATTCGGGACGAGTGCAACGCGCGGCGTTATGTATACCATGCTCCCCTGCTTTGTAAATCTAGAGGGTATGGTGGGTTATCGAGGAGAGAACTGGGGTCCCTTCAGCCGGAACATGTTTCTTGGCATGTAATACAGATGGTCAACTATATTTTCTAGTAGATAGTCAGTATTTCTACAGAAGGTGGGACTTGAAAGCCGGCGTTGCCGGCGGCATTTGCCGCCTTTCTTGGCGGCGCCTCCCGCTTTACGCTATCTGCTCTGTCGCCCTTCGTGCATAATACCCCGCATCATCTTTAGCGAGTGGGTTCTTCGTTACCCACCCTTCAAAAAATCAAAACGCCCCCATGCAGGGGGCGCTTTGATTTTGGTGCCGAAGGTGGGACTTGAAGCCGGCGTTGCCGGCGGCATTAGCCGCCTTCAAGCTTACGCCTGCCGCTTATAGTTGGCTGGTTATTCACCCTTCGTAGCAAGTAGCCCGCACTTGCTTTTGCGTGGGTTCAAGTCCCCCTCCCAAATGAAAAACCCGACCATGAAGGTCGGGTCTTCTCATTTGGTGCCGAAGGTGGGACTTGAACCCACACATGCTCATCACATAACGGATTTTGAGTCCGCCGCGTCTGCCATTCCACCACTTCGGCAATTGGGTTTTTTTAATATAGCACAACGCGGTGATTTATGCAACACAGATTGAGTGGATGTGTTATAATTTGATGTATGACATAATGGATTGTTGAGATCTGTTCGGAGGGATACGCGAGATGACCGAAGCAGACATTCTGCTGATCAAACGCGCCCAGAAAGGCGATGCCGCGGCTTTTGAGTCGCTTTACAACCAACATCTGAAACGGGTTTATAACATTGCCTGGCGCATGATGGGCAGCGGGGCTGATGCCGAAGACATCGCCCAGGAGGTAATGCTCAAGGCATGGCGCGCGCTGCCGGCATTCAAGCTGGACAGTGCTTTCGGCACATGGCTGTATCGCATCACGATCAATGCCTGCCACGATGAGCTGAGGCGCCGGAAAGCCAAGACCGTTTCTGTGGAGCAAATGCAAGAGGTCGGCCGTGAGCTGGAGACCGAAGGGTTTGAAGACCGGTCAGACACCGGCGGAAGCATCACCTGGGCCATCGGGCGGCTCAGCGAGGAATACCGCGCGGCGCTGGTGCTGCGCGATGTGGAAGGATATGCCTACGACGAAATTGCCCAGATCCTGAAATGCCCCATCGGCACGGTGCGATCGCGGATCAACCGGGCCAGGGAGCAGATCCGGAACATGCTGTGCGGAAGCGGAACTTTCCTGGGGTCCACCGCGTCCAATCTGGCAGAAAGGGGCAGAACATGAAAACGTGCGGCTTCGAAAACCAAATCAACCAATATCTGGACGGGGAGCTGTCCGGCGCGAAGCTTCGTGCGTTTGAGGCCCACCTGCAGGAGTGCCCTTCATGCCGCGAGGAAGTGGAGCAGTTCCGCGGATTGCTCGACGGCCTTCACAGCCTGGAGGACCGGGAGGTACCCCCGGCGCTGCGGGAGAGGCTCCACGCCGCCCTTTCTGAAGAAATCGCAAAAGGGGATGGCAGGGTGAAACGGAAACTGAACCCCTGGGCGCTCACAGCAGCGGCGGCCGCTCTGGTTGTGGTGCTGGTGGGCGGCACAATGCTGGCCGGCGGAGGGCTGGGGCTGATGGGCAACACCGCCTCCTTAGACCTAACCGAGCCAGGCGCACCGGACAATTACATTGCTGCGGATCTGGATAAAAACCAGACAGGCGGTGCCTATGACGACAAACAATCCGAGGGCTTTGGTGTGCAGTCGGCACCCACAATGGCTCCCGCTGCCACAGAAGCAGCTGCGCCGGAGAAAGAAATGCCGCAGATGGGCGTCACCCGCTCCAGCAACGGCCAAGCGCTTGAAGACAAAGGCGCAGCAAACTATAGCGAAAGCACAAAGACCAAGTCCGATGAGGGCCGCAAGATCATTTATACAGCCTACCTGGTGGTGGAAACCCGCGAATACGACAAGGGCATGAGCACATTGAAGAATCTGCTGGCCAAATGCAACGGCTATCAGGAGAATTTCCAGGAGACCGGCGTGCCCGATTCCGGCGACAGCCTGCAGGGCCGCACCGCCGTGGTGAGTATCCGGATGCCGATCGACCAATACGGTGCGGCGATGGATGAACTTCAGAAAATGGGCAACGTGCTCAGCAAGAATGAGAGCACCGAGGATGTCAGCCGCCAATATGTGGACACCGAAGCCCGCAACCGCGAGCTCATCAAGGCCCGCGAGACTTATTTCAAGCTGCTGGAGAAGGCAGACAACACCGAGAGCATTGTCGCCATCCAAAACGAGATCACACGCTTGACCATCGAGATCGAGCAGGCCACGGCGCAGCTGAAATACTGGGACGACAAGGTGAGCTATTCCACGATCACCATCGAGATCCACGAGCTGGTCACGCCCAAGACCGTGAAACCCGTGGACCCTGACCTCAACGATCGCATGGGCGGCGCGCTCAACAGCACTCTGAATAACATGAAAAAAAGCGCGGAGAATTTCGCAGTGCAATTTGTCGGGTTCCTGCCCTGGCTGGCAATCATCGTAGTGGTTGCCGCGATCCTGGCAGCGATCCTGATCCCCGTGGGTGTCAAGGCCCGCCGGGCGGCAAAACTCAAGGAAGCCGCCCACAAGCAAAAGGAGGAATAAACATGAAATCCAATCGGAGCAAGGCCATCGCGGCAGTCGCGATCGCGGTGGTGTTACTTGCCGCAACCCTCGTCGGCTCAGCGTTGGCCGCACCGGCAGCTAAGGTGCCTGCGGAAGCCAACACCCGCATAGTGAGCGTGAGCGGCAGCGCAAATGTCAAATTGCAGCCTGACATCGCCTATATGAGCTTTGGTGTGCAGACCCGCGCCGCCGACGCGGCAGCAGCCCGTGACGCCAACAGCACCGCAATGGACAAAGTGCTGGCGGCGGTGAAAGCCAAGGGTGTGGACACAGACAAAGATGTGAAGACCACCAACTTCAGCATCAACCCCATCTATGACGACAAGAACCAAAAGGTGACCGAATACCAGGTGTATAACACCATCCAGGTGAAAGTACGCGACCTGGACAAGCTGGGCGAAGTAATGGAAGCCGCCACGGCTGCCGGTGCCAACACCGCCGACGGGCTCTGGTTTGATGTGGAGGACCGTGAGGCTGCCTACAACCAGGCACTGGTGAAGGCCATTGAGAACGCTAAGCTGCGCGCGCAGACACTGGCCGGCAGCGCCGGCACCGCGCTGGGCGACGTGGTGAGCGTGACCGAAAACGGCTCCTACCGCCCTTGGTATCCAATCTATTACGACAGAGTGACATATGGTGCAAACGGCAGCGTGCCGGTCTCCTCCGGCAGCATGGAAGTCAACGCATCCGTCAACATCACCTTTGCTCTGAAGTGATGGAAGGAGGAAAGATTATGATGAGTTTCAACCGCAAGGTTTCGATCACGGCCCTGTTGGCCGCAATACTGGCTGCAATGCTGCTTCTGGGAGGCTGCACCGGCCAGCCGCAAACATATGACGACAAAGGCGCCGCAAGCAGCAACATCAATCCCGGATCCTCCGATCTGCTGATGGGCGGCTCCGGATCTGAGACATCAGATCAAGGCGGCATCTCGGTGTCTGGCCAGGGGTCGGTCACCGTAAAGCCCGATGTGGCCACCGTCACGCTGGGCGTGGAGACCACCAACGCCGACGCCTCCAAGGCCCGCAAGGCCAACAATGAGGCGATGGACAAGGTGCTGAAGGCCGTGAAGACATTCGGCATCGCCGACGAGGACATCACCACGACAAACTTCAACATTTACCCGGTCTATGACGAAAAAGGCCAGAAGATCACCGGCTACCGCGTGTTCAACAATGTGAGCGTGCGTGTGAAGGACCTGGCAAAACTGGGGCAGGTGCTCACCGCCGCCACCGACGCCGGCGCCAACAGCTCCTACGGCATCAGCTTTGACGTGCTGGACCGCACCCAGGCCTACAACGACGCACTGAAACAGGCGATGGAAAAGGCCCGCGCCCGCGCCGACGTGATGGCAGCAGCCCTCGGGGTGAAAGTGGGAGCCGTGCGCACAATCAATGAGTCCAGCGGCTACAGCGGTCCGACCTATGAAATGGCTGACGCGGCGATGGGTTCCAAGGGGGGAGCAGTGCCGGTGCAATCCGGTACGCTGGAAGTGACGGCGTCAGTATCCGTGGTTTATGAGATTGCAAAGTAGGCAACAGGCTGTAGTTAGTATAAAGATCGATGTGCCAGTATATGGCGGTCGATGTAGGGGCCGGGCTCTGTACCGGCCCCTTCCTCATATTTGCGGGCTGTCTGGCCAAACCAAACCAGGCCGATCTCCTTACCACACCACTTTTCTTACTTGAACTACGCGGGCGGCTCATGAGCCGCCCAGTGAAGGACACTTGCGCTGCATCCAGCTTTCCCGTAATATGATGCTCATCAAATATTTGGAGTTCATTCATGAAGCTTACCGGAGAACGAGTTTACCTCCGCTTTCTGGAGCCGGCAGACGCCGATGCCCTGCATTCATTGCGCCTGCGCAACGCGGACTTCTTCCAGAAATTTTCACCCGCCCATGATAGTGACTACTACACGATTGATTCGGTACGCAGCATGCTCAATGATGTCGAACAACGACGGGCGGAGGGACGCGACTATTTCTTCGGCATATTCCTCACTGAGACCGGAGAACTGATCGGAGACGTAAACCTGTTTCACATCATGCGGGGCCCCTTGCAGAAATGCATGGTGGGCTACTCGTTGGATCAGCGTCACAACGGCCATGGCTACACCACGGAAGCGTTGAAGCTTGCGGTGCGCTATGCCTTTGAGGAGCTGAAGCTGCACCGGGTGGAGGCAGGGGCCATGCCGGTCAATGTTGGCTCCATGCGGGTGCTGGAGAAGGCGGGCTTTGAAAAGGAAGGCATTGAGCGCAAGGGTGTGAAGATCAATGGGCAGTGGCAGGATCACCAGATATTCTCGATCCTGTCTGACAGTGAAGTTTGATCCTACCGCTTGGTCACCATACTCCCCCTGTCACTTTGTGACATCCCCCTCAGAGGAGGGGGACAAGTGTGGCTCGATCATGTTGAGCGATACCGCCGGGAGGATAGCTGAAGGGGCCGCGAATGATCGCGGCCCTTGTTACTTGGAACACTACCTTCGGTTATTCGGCTGCGGCTCCGATAAAAATGGATTCTACAATACCATCTTTCAAGCCAAAAAGGATGCCCCCATATACGGACCCAGCAACGATGCTTTCGGAGCCTGTATCCTCATCACTGATGGAATCGGCATAAGCAGTGATCACCGCATCCTTCGTGTCACCGATCCTTACCAATCCCCTCCGGGTGGCCAGACCGCATGGCGCTACCGCTTGGATCGAACATACCACATATCTGGTTCCGGAGTGATCTTCTTCCACCAAACCAATGGTCAGCCCAAGTGATGGGTAATTGGCGGTGTAATGCGCACTGCCGTCAGACCCCCATACCAGGGGCTCAGTTTCTGATTCAGGTTTGCCAAGATAGGCGATCAGTTCGCTAGTGGTCATTCCCAATTTCAAAGAGCCCAACCCGTCCGCCTTGAGCAAATCATTGCCGATCTTTAAGAAGTCCTTGTTGCCGCTTCTGGATTCTTGCGTCGCCTGAGCAAGCGTGAGCTCTGGGGTGGTCACCGGCGTATCAACGACTTCCACAGTTCCCATCGGTGTTTCTGTGGGGATCAGCGTTTCAAGCGCGGTCTCCTCAACGGTCCCCTCCGGGGTGGGGATCGGCGTCACATCAACTGTCGCCGTTGCTTCCCCACCTGCCAGCGCCTGAAACCAATTGCCCATGCCGCCAGGATCCATCCGGCTCATCACCGCCAGCCCGATCACCGCCACAGCCACCACGGTCATCGCCGCAGCAGGCAGATAACGGAACAGTGAAAACCTCTTTCTTTCCGGCAGCCTGTCCAGCGTCTGGCGAACCCTGCCCGCAAACATCGGCGTGGGCACCGGCATGCCAGCCCTCATCCTCTTTTTCAGAATATCATCGCGAGTCATCGCGGAATCCCTCCTTGTAGTTTCGCAATTGCTCCGCCAAAAGTTGGCGGGCCCTGTGGAGCCGGGATTTCACCGTGCCGCGCATGAGGCCCGTGGCCCGGGCGATCTGCTCCACCTTCCAGTCTTCAAAGTAGTAGAACGCCACGACCAGCCGCAGACTCTCCGGCAGGGCGGCGACGGCGCAGGAAACGTCCAGCCGCGCATCGTGGCCTGGCTCATGGGCTGCAAAGGCCGCTTCGGCTTCCGTCCGTTTAGACCGGCGCAGCTGGCGATAACAGCGGTTGATGCAAATCCGTGCCACCCAAGCCGGGAAGCTTTCGGCGTTATTCAGCTGCCCCAGGCTGCGCCAGGCCGTGATCACCGTTTCCTGCACAGCGTCGGCACAGTCAGCCTCGCTTTTGAGGATTGTGCGGCACACGCGATAAAGCATGCCCTCGTGCTCCAATATGAGCCGGGAGAATGCCTCCGCGTCGCCGGACGCAGCCAGTGAAACGGCGCTGGCACGAGTTTGAGTTATGTTCTGTTGTGCTTGCGTATGGACCACCATCCTTGCTGCATGCATGCATTCACAGGATAGATGCTTTCAGAAGTGCATTTGGTTCACAGGATTCAAAATTTGTTAATGAATTCCTCAGCAGTGAGCTCAAAGGATAAGCCGGTGAAGGTGACAGGCGTACCATCCTCAGCCTCTGAAAAGGAGCCGGTGTGTTCGCCGGTTTGGCGAAACCCGAGGCTCAGAAGCAGTCGCACCGAAGGCCCGTTGGCCTGTGCCGTGCCGGAAACCACTGTTTCCACGCCCCAGTTGTGAAAGGCGTGGGCCAGCACCGCGCGGCAAGCCTCCAGCGCCAGGCCCCGGCCATGGGCAGCGGAGTGAAAGCAATAGCCCAGGTTGCGCCGGTTGGGCGTGTCCGCACCGTTGATCGCGACATAACCCACCGGGCCGGCGGATTCGTCAGCTTTCAAGCACACAGCAACGAAGTCGTCGCCATTGGCAAACCACTGGCAGATGCCCCTTAGCTCCTCTTCGGAAGTAGGCCAGCGATAATCATAATCGGCATAGGGTGACGCCTGGAAGTCCAGCACAATGGCTTGCAGCGCCTGCCAGTCCTCCGGCAGGAAATTTCGGGTGATCAGGCGATCGGTCTCAATATGCACCATTTGTTTCACCTTGCCCTTTGTTGATACAATGCAGCATCGAAGGCACTTCACACAGCTCAATCGGTAGTATGATTAATCCTTGGCATACCCTTCCGTGCACCAGGATTGCCCGCATGCCGGCGGCGGTTGCTCCGGCGATGTCTGCCACGGGGTTGTCACCCGCCATTACACAAAGACTGGGATTCCCAGCTGCGGCGCGGGCTGCCTCAAAAATCTCAGGTCGCGGCTTTTCCACACCGACCAGCGCGGAGACTGTAATACCACTGAAATACTTGGCGATCCCAAGACTTTCCATCACAGAGTTCAACTCAGGATAATTGTTTGAAAGGATATGGTTCTGCCATCCGTCATCAAGGCAGGCTTGCAGCGCCTGTACGGCATCCGGATACAGCTCATAATTGTCAGGGTTCAACACCTTTGTCCGAATCGTGGCGGCAACTGCATCAGCATGATCGGCCTGCACGCCCAACGTGCGATAAATCCTTGAAAAGTGCTCTGTCATATGATCCCACCAGCAGGTGCCGGAGACCAGGTGGGAATAATCACGCTCCGGGCAATGCCACGGAAAACCGGATTGCATGTGGGGGCGCACATCCTCAATCGTCCACGGGCAATCGGAGATTGCATCCGCCAATGCCTTGTACACCGAACCGGTCCACAGGCTCTGGCTCCTGACCAGCGTGCCATCAAAATCCCAGAACACTGTTTTTCGCATGTTAGCTCCAGTTTTATGCGTGATCTGTGAGATATTGCTTCAATGCCTGCGCCAGCTGGTCCGGGCAGGAGGTGCCGTTGCGGCACTGGATGCCCTCCAGCAGCAGGATCACTTCCTCCACCGGGCGATTCACAACCAAGCGGGCCATGCCCTCCAGATTGCCGTCGCAGCCGTCGGTGAAGCGGCATTTGGTCACAATGCCCCCCTCCACTTCAAACACAATTTCGGAGGAGCAGACGCCTTCGGGGATGAATGTTGCCATTGGTCAGGAGGTCTCCTTGTCTTCGTCTTGGGTCAGCCGCTCAATGAGAGAGGCATAAATATCGGCACCATCGCGCTTGAAACGGCGGCACACCAACTCTGCGGCTTCGGCGCTGGGTGCGGTCAGGTTCAATTCCAGCAATGGCAGGTTGTTCTCAAAGATGCGAAGCATGACTGGGAATTCAACGGCAGAGTCCTGCACATAGCTGGCGGTAATCTCCTGGTCTCGCTCCAGATCTAAACGCCGCTCGGCCATCTTCTCACCGATGAAGCTGCGGATCGAAAGGGGGATCTTGCTCTTAAGCAGGCCAAGTACATTCAAGCCCTCTGCCGTTACGGCATAAAACTTTTGGTCCGTCTGCACCCGCACGGAGAGCAGCCCGCCTTCCACGAGCTCCAGCAGGTATTGCTCCATGTCAAAATAGAGCATCCAGTCACCTTCGTCGTTGAAGAGCACGAAATCATCGTGACCAAGCCCTTGGGGCATCCGGGAGGCCAGATAAAGCAGGATCAACTTATTCACAGCCAGCTCGGTTTTCAGCTTGTACTTCATGTCCATCCCCTTTGCACGCCAATTATAGCAGATGAGCAGCCGGTGTGAACATTGCTTTATGCTTGCCGAATTTGCATATTAAACAGTATCCATCAAACAAAACCACTGTTCTGTGATGGCAGGCACATGAGACTATCGTTTCAGCACGGGGAGAATGACTTTCGGGTCTTTTGACGTGGCAGAATTTGAGATATAATCAACCGGGGCCGAAACTGTCAACAGATTCATTGGCATTCCAATCAGACAAAGCAAAAATGCAGGAGGCAGTTCGTGAAAAAGGAAGCTCGTCATAACTTTCACGCCTTATATGCACTCCTGTTGGTGGCGGCATTTCTAGCCGGATGCGGCGGAAACCAGACCGCAACACCGTCTCCATCCCAACGAACAACAGTGCATCCGCCCTCCACCGCCACGCGAGAAGCCACCGCGAGCCCCACACCGGCTCCAACACCCACCCCGGTGCCCCCGCTTGCTGTGGAGGGCATCGAAGTTGCCGCCGACCCGGAGGTGCTGCAGGTGGACACCACAGACCCGCACAGCCTGCTGGGCCTTTGTTTGCTGAACCCCGACTATGTGGACCGGGATAAATACAACCAGGTTTTTCATGCGGTCCAAAACCTCGAGCCAGAGCTGGACACCTCCTCATTCAAATACTCGCGCCTTAGGATGAACAACCTGATCTTTACCCTGGACACCAACTTTCTGCTTTTCTATCTCAAGGATTCCAAGGTGAGCAAAAACGGCAAGAAGGCTACTTTTACCTATACCGGTGACAGGGCGCATATCCTGCACGACACGGAGACCTTTCATGCCCGCCTGGGCCACCTGATCCATGATGTAGCCCCGGAAGACTACAATGACCTGCAAAAGCTGGCGGCGCTTTATGACGCTGTCTGCCGGATGTCCAACTACACGGCCAACATTGATGATGTGAAAACCTGGTCGCCCTACAGCATCGTCACCCGGGGCGAGGGCATCTGCTCAGGCTACGCAATGCTGATGCGCTATCTGTTGAACCAGAGCGGCGTGGAGGCCGAGTGTGTGAGCAACGAGCCCCATGCCTGGAACATCGTGAAGATCAACGGCAAGTGGTATCACAGCGACACAACCTGGGGCGCCGGGAACGCCGGTGACACAGTGAACACGCTGAGGACCATGCTCATGGACGATGCAGCCCGGGTCACGAGCCTGAAGGATGGCGGCCTGATGTCTGGCGGCTTCACTATGAACGGCAATGTCGTGAACATTGTGCCGCCTCCGCCCTGCACCGACGCAAGCTACAACACCTATGCCAAGACTGGTTGGAGTTACGCACTGGATTTGGAAGGCCAATCGGTATATTTTGCCGGTAACAACGGCATTGAACGCATGAACCTGGACTGCACAGGCCGCCAAACCATCCTTCCCGGCGTTTACGCTTTCCAAATGGAGTTTTTCAACGGCAACCTCTATTATGTGGATTCCAATGACGGCTATCTTTACCAGGCCGGTAAGGATGCCAAACCGGTGCAGCTATTTCACGACGCAATGGTGAGCCAGATCAAGCTGGAAAAGGCGAAGCTCATTTATCAATACAATCAGGATGAAAAGCCCGTTACAGGCTCAATCGAACTGTTGCCAGAAGCGGTAGGGGTGTTGAGCGCGCCCAGCCTCAAAACACTGCCGGAAGCTTCCACCCCCCGTGGCAGTTCCTTCTGCTTCAAGGTCAGGTTTTTAAAACAAATGGATCCGGCAACCAACTGGAACAATCTGGTCTATCTGGTCGGGCAAGACGGTCAGGCCATCCCGCTGCACTTCCTGCTGGATACCACCGGCACGTTGCTCACGGTGCGGCCCAAGACATGCCTGGTAGATGAGGGTGCGGTGTCGCTGCTACTGAGCCCGACCATATTATCTGCAGACGGCGCGCAATTGGAAAACCCTTGCCGGATGGATGTTCGAATTGAAGCAAGCAAGCCATAGAATAAACCCCCAAAGGAGAACATGCGCATGCTAAACGGAGTCACCTCTCAAATGGCGGAAATCCTGATCTACACCCGCGAGCCGAGGGAGGAGGATTACCCCACCCATCTGGCCTGCAGTGCCCACTTCGCCATCCGCAGACCGGGCGGGCAGTTTGAGGCGCTGAACCAGAACTACGGCATCCTGTTTGCTGCCTCCCCAATCGGCAATGACAACACGATCCATTTGAAGGCGCTGCGGTCTCCCTGGCTTTTCCGAACAGCTGATAGCGGCTTTGCAATGGTGGCGGTGCGCGTGAACGGAGACGGCAGCCCCGATGAGGAAAGCCGGGGGAATATCCTTCTCTGGACCAGCGATGATTTGCAGACGTTCCGCGAAATCGGGCTGGTGGACTTGGGCTGTGATACCCATGTGACCGAGGTGGCCTGTGCTTATGACGCAGGCGCAAAAGAATACCTGATGACCTGGCGCGACACCAAAGGGAACGTGTATCAAAATACATTAACCGGCCTTGGTGGCAATGACAGCATGTCTCCGGCTCGAATGGCAGGCAGCATGCCGGGCACGGCGCAAGCAACCGGCCCAGAGGGTGCTATCAACGGCAACATCCTTTCGGTGGGCAGCGACTTCTGCGACAGGCTTGCAGCAAAGTGGATGCCGCTGCGCAATGTGGCGGTGCAGGTGCCGGAAACCGTCGAGGCCCAATCCCTGTCTGAACTGAACGCAGTGCAGGCCACCGCGCTCTATTCCGACGGCTCCACGGCACAGAAGCCAGTGCTGTGGGATGCCGGTGCTATCGGCTTTGGCAAGCCCGGCGCTTACAATGTCTGCGGCAAGGTGGTGCAGGATGCATATCCCTTCCCTCTGGCCAAAGGATATGCCGATCCGGACTTGCTGGCTTGGAACGGCAAGTACTATTTTATCGCCACCAACGACAACACCGATGCCGTAGGGTTCTATGTGCGTGAGGCGGACACGCCGATGGGCCTGTTTGCCCCCGGTATTGAAGAGCACCTGATCCTCGGTAAAAGTATATTCACCCGGTGCTTCTGGGCGCCGGAGTTCCATGTGATCGGTGGGTCGCTTTATATCCTATGCGCACTGGCGAGAGAGGGCTGGGGGCCGCAGTCGCACATGATGCGCCTCAAACCGGGTGGCAGCGTCACAGACCTCGGCAGCTGGGAAGCCCCGGTGCGCGTGATGAAGCAAGACGAAGCCTATCTGGCAACCGATGGTATCACGCTGGACATGACCTATTTCAAAGCCGGCGGCGCATCCTATCTGGTGTGGTCCTACCGTGAACACATCTTCACCCCGCAGGACACCGGCTCGATGCTCTTCATCGCCACAATCAACGAAGAGGAACCCTGGCGGCTCACAAGCGAGCCGGTGCTTCTGTCGCGGCCACTTTATGGCTGGGAGAATGTGCAGGGCACGATCAACAACGAAGGTCCCTATGCCATTGTGACCGGCGAAAAGGTCTTCCTGGCGATTTCCGGCGGAGCAGCCGGCGGCTACACCTATGCGGTCGGGCTTCTCACTGCCACAATTGGCAGCGACCTCATGAATCCCGCCTGCTGGGCGAAGAGCCCCGCGCCGCTGATGAGCCACTACTCCGTGGAGGGTGAATATGGGCCGGGGCACAACGCCTTCTTCCGGGATGCCCACGGCAACCTGATGATCTCGTATCACGCGCAGGAGGCCCTCACCGGCACGCCTCGTTGCACGGCGATCCGGCGGGTGCATTTCAACATCTGCGGAGAGCCCGTCTTCAATCTTTCCTCCGAACGCGATCTGGATCCTCACCTGGCAAAGGTGAGCACAACGGTGATTGTGCACTGAACTTGGAAAGGAGAGCGAAAACAGCCCCTGTTTTCGCACAACAGTAATGAAGAAAATCTACAGCGAGTTCCCCCTGAAAGGCATGCGCGCCGTCTATCTCACGGAGGACGGCGGCACCGTGGGCCTGGCGCTCGTGCCGGAAGAACGATACGCCTCCATCGAGCTGGATGGCCGGTGGGATCTCTCCCCCTGCGTGCAGCTGCACCTGGCAGGTGACAAATTTCCTGGCGGCTTTTCCCATGGGCACACGATGCTCTACGGGCAAAGCACCGCGGAGCTGCAGTTTATCAAGCAAGACGTCTCCACCACGGCGGACGGCATGACCACTGTGGAGACCGTCTATGAAAGCAGCCGCGTGCGGGCGCGTCATCGCCTCACCTTTCATCCGGAGCAGCCGTTTGCTCGCTCCAGCACGGCGCTCGAAAACATCTCCAGCGATCCGGTGACGTTTGAGATGCTCACCTCTTTCGCACTCTGCGGCTTTCCGATGCAGGAAAAGGACAACCGTGTGGAAGACCTGGTGCTGCACCGCCTGCGCAGCAAGTGGAGCTCAGAGGGGCGGCTGACCAGCGAGGAATTCGCCGATCTGCAATTGGAACCCTCCTGGGCCAACTTCGGATCCCAGTCCATCCGTTTCGGCCAGGTGGGCAGCATGCCGGTGCGGGGCTTCTTCCCCTGGTGCGTGCTGGAAGACAGGAAGTATGGCAATTTCCTCGGCGTGCAGCTTTGGAGCCCGTCTTCCTGGCAGATCGAGGTTTTTAACCGCAAAAGCCGTTATGACCTGTGCGGCGGCATCGCCGATTACGAGTTCGGCCATTTCCGCAAGACAATTGCACCGGGCCAGGCCTTTGAAACAGTGCCGGCAGTCTTGACTGCTTGTATCGGAGACATCGACGATGTGTCTGCAAGCCTTGTGGACTCCCAAAGGCCGGTGCTGGAGGCAATCCCGCCCGTGGAAAAGGACATGCCAGTGCTGTTCAACGAATACTGCACGACCTGGGGGCAGCCCAGCGAGGAAAACATCCTGAAAATCGCTGAAAAGCTCAAAGACAGGGGCTTTCGATACCTGGTGATCGATGCCGGCTGGTATACAAACAAACCGGGCGACTGGACCGGCGGCATTGGCGACTGGGCGGTGAACCCGGAGCTTTTCCCCCACGGCCTGCGCTATGTCTGCGACAAAATCAGGGAGTGCGGCATGATCCCTGGGCTATGGTTTGAGATGGAAAACATCGGCAACGACGCAGCGGCCCCCCACCCCGACGACGCATGGCACCAGGCGGACATGCAGCTGAAGCGCAATGGGGCGGTGTTGACCAACGGGGAGCGCAAATTCTGGGACATGCGCCAGCCCAAGGTGATCGAATACCTGACGGAGAAGGTGATCGGCACACTACGTGAGGGCGGCTTCGGCTACCTCAAGGTGGACTACAACGATAACATCGGCGTGGGCTGCGACGGCGCGGAATCCCTGGGCGAAGGCCTTCGGCAGACGGTGCTTGGCTCGGTGGGCTTCTTCCGCAAGATCCGGCGGGAGTTGCCAAACCTGGTGATTGAAAACTGCTCCTCCGGCGGGCACAGGCTGGAGCCCACGATGATGTCGCTGGTGTCGATGGCATCCTTCTCGGACGCCCATGAGTGCAACGAAATTCCGATCATCGCGGCCAATGTGCACCGGGCGATCCTGCCGGCACAGAGCCAGATCTGGGCGGTGCTGCACGGCACCGACTCCGACCGAAGACTCCATTACTCCATCAACAACACGATGCTGGGGCGCATGTGCCTCTCCGGCGACATTTACAACCTCTCCGACGGGCAGTGGAAAATCGTGTCAGACGGCGTGGATTTTTATCACAAGGCTGCGCCGATCATCCGCGACGGCAAGTCCCGCCGCTTGGGCGAGCCCGTGGTTTCCTACCGGCACCCAAAGGGCTGGCAGGCGCTGGCCCGCGAGGGAGACAACGGGCAGGTGCTTGTTGTGATCACCACATTTGGCGAGATGGCCGGCAAGGAGTTCACAGTCGGCCAGTTCCCCAGTTATGGAATCGCCGATTGTTACGCACGCAGCGGCGTGGCCGCACGCATAACGGATGGCCAGCTCTTTGTTTCAGGCGCTGAGGATTTCGAGGGGCTTTCCGTAATCCTGAACAAAGCATAATGATGGTTCGTTGGTTAGGATAAACCAACAGGAAGGATGAACACCATGGCCGAGAAGCTGAAAATTGTACAGGTCAATGACCACATCACAGCCCTCGTGATGGAAGGCTGGGGCGTGTCCTACGTAGTGCGGGGCAGCACCCGCGCCGCCCTGGTCGACACGATGATGCTGGAGGACCGATCCTTCGGCGAGGTTGTGCGCTCCATCACAACCCTCCCCCTTGTGGTGTTGAATACCCATGGCCACGGCGACCACACAGCCGGGAATGTTTACTTTGACAAGGTGCATCTGAATGAGCTTGATCAATGGATGTTTCGTGAGGATCTGAAGGATCCGGACATGCGCAAAGCCATGGATGCCCAGGGCCTTACGGCCTGCGAGCTGGCCGGTCTTGACGATGGGGATATGTTTGACCTGGGCGGCATCATGCTGGAGGCCATCGCTTTGCCAGGCCACACACCGGGATGCATATGCCTTTTGAGCCGTGAGGACCGCATCCTCTTCACCGGCGACGGGGTGCTGGATATGATCTGGATGCAGCTGGAGGACAGCCTGCCTATCCCGAAGCTGGTGGAATCATTGGAGCGCCTTGAGGCCAGGCGCGGCGAGTTTGACAATCTTCTCGCTGGCCATTGGCAATGGCGCTCGCAGGGCTTGACAGACGCCCGCCTGCTGGATGAGCTGCTGGCCGGGGCCAAAGACCTCGCCGCAAGGAAAACAGATCAGGATGTGCCCTATGAATGGTTCGGCGGCACGAGCAAGGCCCACTATTATGCTGAGGAGCGCAGGATCATCTATAACTAAGTTGCCCCGGTTTCCCTCAAAGCACCTCTCCATGAGAGGTGCTTTGTCATTTCCGGGCACATTATGCTATACTGCATCAACAACCCCACTCCAAGGAGCATTGCAATGCAAATCAACAAGGTCACCCTGATCGGCCTGGGGGCCATGGGCATCTGGTTCGCGCCCCGGCTGGAGGCGCTGCTGGGCGGCGAAAACTTCCGGGTGCTGGCCGGTGGTGAACGCGGCGAACGGTTGAAAAGCAGGGGTGTCACCGCCAATGGCGTCAACCACCGTTTCCGCGTGATCTCCCCGGACCAACAAGGAGACCCGGCGGACCTGATCCTCATGGCCGTGAAGGACACGGGCCTCAAGCAGGCCATTGCAGACATCCGCAACCAGGTGGGGCCGCACACGGTGATCCTGAGTGTGATGAACGGCATTGACAGTGAGGAACTATTGGCCGCCGCCTATGGTTGGGAGCATGTGCTCTATTCCTACATGCGCGTTTCCATCGTGATGAAGGACGGCGTGGCCAATTTTGACCCAGGCTTCGGCAAGGTGCATTTTGGGGAGGCTTGCAATGAGTTACTTACCGAGCGGGTACTGGCCGTGAAAGCCCTGTTCGACGCGGCGGGCATTCCTTATGAGATCGATGTTGATATGGTCAAGGGCATGTGGTTCAAGTTTATGTGCAACGTGGGGGAAAACCTCACCTGCGCGCTGCTGGGCATCCCCTTCGGAGCCTACCGTGTGAGCGACCACGCAAACGAGATCCGCCGGAAAGCCATGTGGGAAGTGGTGCATGTCGCCAACAAACTGGGCGTGGCGCTGGGCGCGGAGGACATCGAACGCCAGGAATCGCAGATTAAACGACTCCCCTACTTCAACAAGCCCTCCACATTACAGGATCTGGAGGCTGGCCGCAAAACGGAAACCGAGATGTTCGCCGGTAAGATGATCAAATTGGGGGAAGAACTAGGCGTCGAGACGCCTCTTTGCTGGATGTTCTATCATGGCATCCGGGTGCTGGAGGAGAAAAACGAAGGCGCCTTTTTGGTAGAGACGGCAGCGAGATAGCTTGTGAGGAATGACTAACTCGAGTCCAAAAGCCCCGGAAACTAAGCGTTTCCGGGGCTTTCTTCCCATTGTCCCAATTGTGTCATGTATTTATTTCGTGTAGTAATTCTCCGGCACGATCACGCCAAAGAAATATTGTCGGGTGATTCTTGTTGAATCTGATTGCGTAGGATCCGTGGTCTGCAGCACAACGATGTATCGGCCAGGCTTGGCATTTTGAAACAGATAGGTCTGCGGCTCCAGCCCCGATGGCATGATGAACTTCATCTGCTCAAATTGCTCATTATAAAGAGTATACGAGCCAAAAGCTTTTTGACCACCCACTATGGGTGAAAAGGGCGTCATTGTTTCTTTTCTATGGGCCGGATCAAGCTCCAGATATTGCACATACTCTGCCATAACCTGCGGAGTAACGCCCCTTGCACTGCCCAGTGAATCCACCGGCACAGCCATGGCCCTGACCTCATGCTTACCGGAGAGCACCGTCATTGTATCGGGCAGGCCATAGCCCATCGCCAGCTCCCGCAGCGGTTCATACACCTCTTCGTTGATCATGGTGTACATGCCCTGCCCCGCCTGCATGCAGTGCTGCCCATCCCGCTCGAACACATGGTAGACGGTGGGATACCCATCATCTCTTTCAAACTGCACGCGGATTGTGATCCTGTTTTTGACGGTGTCGGGATCGTCACCGGGCCAGGCAGCGGAACGAATCAGATGGTTGAAGATGGCGTCCATCAGCACCTTCTTGCCGGCTCTGTCCACCACATCCACGGTGTGGATGGATTGCCCGGCCAACACCAGCTCCACGGTTGCAGTCTGGGGCAAATTGCTCTCCTCACCGGTTTGCTCCAGTGCAGATGCCGTGGCTGATACTGGGTTTGAGGACCCCGGCAAGGGTTTGATTGGCAATGTGGCAGCCGCCTGCGCATTCACAGTGCCAGCAGGCGAAGAAAGACTGGCGCTCTGGCAACCGGCCAGTGCCAGTGGGAGCATGAGCAATATCCATGGGGCAAGCGCTGCCGCCATCCTCTTTTCACGGGAACCAAACATAAACATCGCCGGACCTCCTCATGCTGAACAGTGCGTCCGGCTATAGACTACTACGTTAGTCTGACTCTGTCAACGGTGCATTTGTGGATTGCCTGTCGTTTCTGCGCGTGTAGAGCCAGAAAGCAAAACTGCCCACGAGCCGGAATCCGCTCACCACAATCAGCGCCGTGGTGATGCCAGTCCAATGCAGCAGGAAATAGGCGGCAAACGGCGAAACGCACAGACTCAGGTTCACCAGTGTGTTGTAGGCACCCACATAGACCACGCGGTTTTGCTGCGGCGAAACCTCCAGCAGCGCGTTCAGCAGCACTGTCGAGGTGCCGGCGGTGACAAAACCGGCCAGCAGGTTGGTGGCGGTGACCCAATAGAGGTTGGGAAACACCACCATCAACACGGGGTTCAACGCCATGCCAAGCGTTGCGAACACCGCCGTGCGCCCGTTGCCCCATCGGAGGATCGATTTGTTCCAGAAGCGGTAACCCACAAACATGCCGATAGCACTGAGCACATTCATCACGCTTAGCCACATCTCATTGGCGCCAAGGTGCAGGATCTGGTAGATGCTGAAGAGCGGCCAACCCATCTGCCAGGTGAAATAGAACACAAGCGAGGCGGCGGTATAGGCTATGTACCGTTTGTTCTGCCACAGCAAGGCAAGCATCGGGCGCAGCTGAGGCCGGGCCTCAACCACCGCCTCGGCATGGGTGGGATCACCCATGCGCCGCATCATCACGACCTCAACCACGCCCACCGCCGTCGCGACCAGGAAGAAGCCCTGATACATGGTGAGCCGCTGCGCATCATTGCCCGGCAGCACGCTCAGCGCCACACCGGAGAGCAGCGACACCAACAGTGTGGCAGGCACGCTGACAAGGCTCCGCTGCGTGATGGCGGTGGAACGGTCTTCCGGCGCGAAAAGGTCACCAGTGAGCCCTTGGAAAGCCGTCATCGAGATCGATTCGGGCACGTTTTTCAATGCCAGCAGCACCACACAACAAATCGGTGCCCACTGCGGCGACAGCCACACCAACGGCACCAATGCCAATAGCATCAGCCGACTGGCCAGTGTGAAATCAATCGTAAGCGCCTTAAGGGCCTTACCCCCTCGCCCTGTGAGCCACAACGCACCGGGCAGGCTCACAGCCACGCCCACCAAACCCGGCAACGAGTTCAGCAGCGAAATGTGGAAGTCGCTGCCACCGATCCGCTCCAGGAATTTCACCGTGAAGGGGTTAAACAGTGAAAACATGATGGCGTTCATTACGCCGCTCATCACGAACCAGAAATAGGTCGGGTGCTGGGTTTTGGCCTGTTTCATCGTAAACAAATGCGGGGATGACATGCTGCGACCTTCCTGCTGACTTGAGTCGGTATCAGTATATCCCATCCAACTATGAAATGGTAGGCGAATCAACAATCCGCTGGTGATATACAAAGATATTTGAGGCGATGGGTTAATGGATCTATCACAACACCATCTCGCTGGCAGATCAGCCACTACCAACATATGATAAAAAAGATGGAATCTAGCAAGATTGCTTGGAGGAATGACTATGCCAACAGGATATCAAGGAAGACGAATAGATGACCCGGATCATCGGGACTATGACCGGGAGGAATATCATGAGATCCACCATGCAGACCGGCCAACCCAACGAACCTGGGAGCAGGAGCCTGCATACCGGCAAGACCATCCCCGCGACCGATATCATGCTGAGGAAGAGGTTTATCTGGACCGAAGCCGATATGAGAACGAGCGGCGGCATGGCGCCCGGTATATCTGGATAGATGAGGAAGAAGAAGAGTTCTTCCACCAAAGAGAGTGCCGCCGCCCACACCAAGACAAATGCGAGAAAAAGAACGAATGCTGCTGCCGTGACGGAAGAGACGGGCGCGACGGCAAAGATGGTAAAGATGGTAAGGATGGGCGCGATGGGCGCGACGGCCGCGACGGTTCTTGCCGATGTCCCCCGATTGTTTTCCATGGGCCCACAGGACCGACCGGCCCAACGGGGCCAATTGGCCCTACAGGCCCAACCGGCCCAACAGGACCGACTGGACCGACTGGGCCCACCGGCGCACCAAGCACCATCCCCGGGCCAACCGGCCCAACAGGGCCAACAGGTCCGACTGGACCGACTGGGCCCACAGGCCCCTGCTGCACTGGCCCCACCGGACCACAAGGAGATACTGGTCCCACTGGCCCGACCGGACCGACTGGACCGACCGGACCAATAGGCCCCACTGGCCCAACGGGACCGACCGGGCCGACCGGTGCACCGAGCACCATCCCCGGACCGACAGGGCCAACAGGCCCCACAGGACCGACTGGGCCGACCGGGCCGATTGGACCAACTGGACCGACTGGCGATACAGGGGATACAGGGCCAACCGGTGACACCGGACCAACTGGACCAACTGGACCCACCGGACCGACAGGACCAACTGGACCGACAGGGCCAACTGGACCCACCGGACCGACTGGGCCAACTGGACCGACTGGGCCAACTGGACCGACTGGACCAACTGGACCGACTGGACCGACTGGACCAACAGGTCCCACAGGACCGACTGGACCGACTGGGCCAACTGGGCCAACTGGACCCACAGGACCAACCGGGCCGACCGGGCCGACCGGGCCAAGGGGCGAATCCTCAGATACAGCAGAATGCGCCTGCGTGGCCCAAATGCGCAATATCATTGAGCAGATCATTGAGTTCTATCCTGACCAAAACGTGATTGTGAGCATGGAAAGCGGTGACAACGCCAGCGGAAGGCCGGGCTCACTGTTTCCACCGCCAGACAGCAATCCGGATGCAGGGTTGTTCCTGCTGGAGAATGCCCAGGGTGTTGTGGAGGAAGCTCTCTCCATTTGCAGAATTGCGGCCATTCGGGTTACCAGCGCTGCATATGATGAGAGAATCACCTATCTTCCTGTTCCTGACCCAGCGCCTGTGGGTTGCGAAGCAAACTGCGAGGCAGCAATCCGTGCCTATTTGCCGGTCGGTACGAATGCTTCGATCAATGCGGGCGGCCAAACCGTAGCAAACGGAGTGGTAATACAACAGCAATTCGGCATGACAGTCGTACAATCTGGCGGCAATATCGATTTTGTCTCCAACTGCAAGGCAGAGATCATCACACTGGCAAGCGGTGTGGTAACAACACGGCTTCGCGGCATACAGGCCCAATTGGGCGGAGTCGTCGGCGGATCAACAATAGCGGATGGTAGCGTGGTGGTTTTCGACAATGTGGTCGTAGATATGGCGCCTTCCGTCACCTACAGTGACGTTACCGGCGAGTTCACGATACTAGCAGCAGGAAACTACTTCGTTGCATGGTGGGTAGCAATAGCAGGCGCAGCGGCGGCCACAAACGTCTCCTTTGCAATTCAATTGAATGGCGCGGGCAATGTGTTTGCGACTACACCAAACCTCATAGGCAACCTCGATGGCACAGCATTTGTATCAGTTGGGTCAGTCCCCTCAACGATCCGGTTGGTGAACCTGACAGGAGACACTGTATTCCTGCCAGAGCAGGACGTAGTAGCCAACATTGTGATCCTCAAAGTTGAGCTATAGTACGCGCAAGGCTCGCGCCATGGCGGTTGACATTTGTCAGCCGCCATTTCATTGTCAAACATTCTGTTGCCTGGAATAGACTGCTGGCAGAGAGGAAGGGGCTTTCATGCACAATGATTCTGTTTCTGAAAGTGGAACGCAGCCGCTGACCAGCATCGTGGTGCTGGCGTATAACCATCTGGACTACACACGCCAGTGCGTGGAGAGCATACTTCGCCACACCGCGCACCTGGATTATGAGCTGATCACCGTGGATAACGGCTCTACCGACGGCACAAAGGAATATCTGGAAAGCGTGCCCGCAGCCCGGCATATCAGCTTTGCGCAAAATATCGGCGTGGATAAGGCGATCAACCATGGCATCCGTGCGGCTCGCGGCAAATACGTGCTGAACGTGAGCAACGATATCGTGGTGACCGCCCGTTGGTTGGACAACCTGGTAGCCATCCTGGAGACAGACCCAAGGGTGGGCATGGCCGTGCCGGTGTGCAACGCCTCCTGCAACTACCAGCAAATCAACATCGGCTGCACCACTATGGAGGCTATCCAGCGGTATGCCGAACGCCACAATGTGAGCGACCCCGGCAAATGGGAGGAGCGGCTGAAGCTATCCACTTACCTGGGCATTTACCGCAATGAGATCATGCAAACGCTAGGCGGCTTCGATGAGGACTTCAACCCCGGCTGTTATGATGACGACGCCATCTGTTTTTCCATCCGAAGGATGGGCTACAAGGTCATTCTTGCCCGCGACACGTTCGTTCATCATTATGGGGCCCGATCCTTTAACGCGGAATATGAAAAGGACAAAACCCTGCAAATCCGAAATCTGCGGCTGTTCATGTCGAAGTTCAACGCGGACCCTTATTTGGCCGGCCTGATCGACTGCACGATGGTGGATACTCTCACCTATGATGGTGGGCAGAGCGCAAGCATTCTGGGAATCGGCTCATCCTATGGCTCCACGGCGCTGCATGTAAAGAACAACTGCCGGTACTTCGGCTGCAAACAAGCGACGCTTTCCTATCTGGCATCGGATCGCGGTAAGATGGCCGATCTCAAAACAATCTGCGACCGCTGCGAAGTAGGAGCGCCGGAGGATGCAGCTGTGCAATTTGCCGGCCAGTCGTTTGACTTCATTGTACTGGAGACCGACACGCGGCTGATCTCAGACCGCCCTGCCTTCTACCATATGTTGTATGGCATGCTGAACCCCGGCGGCCAGCTGGCCTGCACAGCGGCGGACGATGGCATCCTGTTTGAAACAATGGGAGTGCTCTATGGCCTGGGGGCCAGGTTTGGAAAACAGGCCAACCATTATTATCTGAGCTTTATAAAATCAGCAAGCAGCTGATATCCCTCGGGAGATCCGCAATCTGGATCAAACGATATCCATCTGCCTGCCACAGCCAGATCAGGGGCAGATGGAGCGAACAACAGCACCTGCCCCGGCATATCATGAAGAAGCCGCAGGGCCAGACCAACCGGGGAGGCAAAGCATGAAAACCGTGATCCTGTGCGGCGGCCGGGGCACCCGCATGCGTGAGGAAACCGAATTCCGCCCAAAGCCGCTGGTCTTGATCGGTGACAAGCCGATCATCTGGCACATTATGAAGATCTATGCCCATTATGGCTTTCGCGATTTCATATTGTGCCTGGGTTACAAGGGTGACATGATCAAACGCTATTTTATGGAGTTATGCTGGCTCAACAACGACTTTACCGTAACAACTGGCGACCATGCCGGCATCCATTATCACACAGGCCACAATGACAGCTGGACCGTCACACTGGTGGACACCGGGTTAGATGCTCAAACCGGCAGCCGCATCCGGCAAATCGAGCCCTATATCACCGGGGACGACTTTATGCTGACCTATGGAGACGGCCTGAGCGATGTGGATATCAATGCTTTGATCGCGCAGCACAAAAAATGCGGGCGGGCCGCAACCCTGACCGGCGTGCACCCTACCTCGCCCTTTGGCGTGATCAAGACCCGGGATGGCCTCGTGACAGCCTTCAAGGAGAAACCGGTGCTGGACGATGCCATCAACGGCGGCTTTATGGTTCTGAACCGCAAGGTGTTTGACTATATCCCCCCCACCGACTGCGCCTTTGAGCAGGAGCCGCTGCACAGCCTGGCGGAGGCCGGCGAGCTGGCCATCCACCATCACGACGGCTTCTGGACGGCTGTGGATACTCATAAGGACATCGAGCGGGTGAATGCAATCTGGGCCACGGGGGAAGCGCCTTGGAAGCTTTGGAAATGAACGCAGGCCTGCCGTTTGGCGGCGTATACAGGGGCAAGACGGTGCTGGTGACCGGTCACACGGGCTTCAAGGGCTCGTGGCTGGCGTTATGGCTGCACCGACTGGGGGCCAATGTGGTGGGTTATGCGCTGCCCCCCACCGGGCCGCAGGATAATTTCATGCTCTGCAAGCTAGATGAGCTCATAGACGACATCCATGGAGACATCCGCGACATGAAGGCATTGCGGGCGGTGTTTGACGAATACCGGCCCGACATGGTCTTTCACCTTGCAGCGCAGGCCATCGTGCGGGAATCTTACGCCAGGCCTGCCGAGACGGTGGAAACCAACGTGATGGGCACGGTCAATGTGCTGGAATGCGTGCGGCAGTTTGAGGAGACGCAGGCGGCGGTGATCGTGACCTCAGACAAGTGCTACGAAAACCGCGAGCAGCTGTGGGGATACCGCGAATGCGACCCCATGGGCGGTTATGACCCCTACAGCGCCAGCAAGGGTTGCGCAGAGCTGGTCGCAGCAGCGTGGCGGCGCTCCTTTCCAGGCAAGGCCATTGCCACGGCCCGGGCTGGAAACGTGATTGGCGGCGGAGATTGGGCTGCCCACCGCATCCTGCCAGACTGTGTGCGGGCGTTGAGGGCCGGCATGCCCGTGGAGGTGCGGAGCCCCCAAGCCGTGCGGCCCTGGCAGCATGTGTTGGAGCCACTGTCCGGCTATCTCGCGCTCATGCAAAGATTGCTGCATGATCCTGACAAATTTGCCGGGCCGTGGAACTTCGGCCCCTGTGCCGATTCGATCGTGCCAGTGCAGACAGTAGTGGAGCAGTTCCTGAAGCTTTGGGGCAGCGGAAGCTGGGCTGATTGCTCATGCCCCACAGACCCCCATGAAGCCACACTGTTGAGCCTGGACTGCACCAAGGCCAGGGCATTGCTGGGGTGGAAACCTCAGCTCTCACTGGACGAAGGACTCAAATGGGCAGCCGATTGGTATCGGCGCTTTGAGGGCACTGACGTACGAGCAATATGCCAGCGCCAAATGGAAGACTACAGCGCACGGATGCTGGAAACGAGAGGCGACCGATGAAAGCATCGGACTATGTGGCCTGCTTTCTGCGGGATGCTGGTGTCACCCATGTGTTTGGCGTGCCCGGCGGTGCGATCACCCACCTGATCGACTCCATTGCAAAGCTGCCAGGCATCCAGTTTGTGGGCACATATCACGAGCAGGGGGCAGCCTTTGCAGCCGAAGGTTATACCCGATGGAAAAACAGCGTGGGCGTGGCAATGGCAACCAGCGGCCCCGGCGCCACCAACCTGCTCACCGGCATCGGCAGCGCATGGTTTGACTCGATCCCCTGCCTCTACCTCACTGGCCAGGTCAATACCTACGAATACAAAGGTGACCTGCCCCTCCGGCAGCGGGGCTTTCAGGAAACCGACATCGTGAGCATGGCGGCCCCCATTACCAAATATGCCGCGAGGGTGAATGATCCGGCCAAACTGCGGTTCGAACTGGAAAAGGCGCTTCACACCGCCACAAGCGGCAGGCCGGGGCCGGTGCTGCTGGACCTGCCGATGGATATGCAGCGGGCGGAAGTGGAACCAGGTTTGTTGGATGGCTATCAGCCACCACAGCTGGACAAAGAACACTTGCAGCTGGATCCTGTGATCCGCGCGCTCAACGGCTACAAGCGGCCTGTGATCCTCTCCGGCGGAGGGGTGCGGCTGGCCGGGGCAACAAGTGCGCTTGCGGAGCTTGCTGAAGCGCTGCGGCTCCCTGTGGTGACCACATTGATGGGCCGCGACAGCTTTGATAACCATTCCCCGCTGTGGCTGGGCATGGCCGGCACCTACGGCCACCGCCTTGCAAACATGGCCCTGGCAAACAGCGACTTGATCCTTGCCCTCGGTGCGAGGCTGGACAGCCGCCAGACCGGTACAGAGCCAGAGAGCTTTGCCCGCGCCGCACGGCTCATTCGCGTGGATCTGGATGAGCACGAGCTGAACCGTAAAGTCAAGCCGGAGGAATTGGCGGTCAAGACAGACATCAAGGAATTCCTCACCCGGCTGAACAGTATCCAAAGCCGCATCCAAATAAACACCTATGACTGGCTGGGGTGGGTTGACCAGTGCCGCGCCAGCCTGCCGGAGGAGCCCAGCGGCCCGGTTGCCATACTGGACACCGTGACCAGTTGGCTGCCCATGGATGGCGCGGCCTGCCTGGATGTGGGCGGCAACCAAATGTGGGCAGCAAGGCATCTGCGGGTTTCCGGAGGGCAGCGGATCCTGACCACCGGTGGAATGGGTTCCATGGGCTTCGCGCTGCCGGCAGCCATCGGGGCGTGGTATGCGGGGTGCCCCACCCCCCTTGCCATCGCCGGCGACGGCGGTATGCAGATGAACATCCAGGAGCTGGCGTTGGTGCACCGGGAAGGCATTCCCGTAAAGATTGTGGTGCTCAATAATGGTTGCCTGGGCATGATCCGCCAGTTCCAGCAACAGTACTTCGACAGCCGGTTTGCCGCCACGGTGGATGGCTATGCCGCGCCGGTTTTTGCCGCCGTGGCGCAGGCGTATGGCATCCCGTCGGTGCGGATCGGAATGGACAATATCAAAGCACTCCGGGCGGCGCTGGAAGCCGATGGCCCGACGCTCGTCGAGGTCATGTTGCCGCAAGACATGCCCATTACACCCAAGCTTTTGGTGCACAAGCCCATTGAGGAGCAGGACCCACCGCTCGATAAAGACTTGTTTCAATCGCTCATTCTGGTGGAGCCCTGGCAAGCACCGCCAGATCAATCTGAAGATCTCTTCCGGAAATCTGTGGTTTCTTCATTTAAGCGCATGAAGCGCAAATGCCCCGCCGACCCGCTGTCGCTGCTGCCCATCCATGTTGACGGCGGAGCATTGAAGGGATGGCTGCGGCCTATCACGATGGATTGGCGGGAAACACTGCCCGGTTTGGATACATTGCTTTGCCGGTGGCGCAACGAAAACCAGGATGCACTCTCTGCCGCGCCGTTCACCGCTACGGAGGAAAGCACTGCCCTCTGGCTGGATCAACAGGTGCTGAACCGAGAGGACAGGCTGCTCTTCCTGATCACAGGGCCGGACGGAGAGCCGGTGGGCCATATTGGGCTATCCAGCTTCAATTACGCCCGAGAGTTTTGCGAGGTGGATGCCGTGCTGCGGGGTGAAAAGCAAGGCCATTCCGGCATCATGGCCCAAGCACTGCATGCGATGACCGATTGGGCGCTGCAAGAGCTGAAGCTCCAATCCATCGGTCTGCGTGTGCTGCACGGCAACGATCGTGCCATTGCCTTTTACCTGCGCAACGGGTTCATCGCCGAGGTGGAGCAGCATGACCCCGAATATCTGCACATGACACTGGCTGGCTTAGGAGAACAAATATGAACGGCATGCAGGCATTGGCCAAGTCGGAGATCCGCATCATGACAGAGCTTTGCGACCGGGCAGGCGGCATCAACCTGTCGCAGGGCGTCTGCGACATGCCGCTGCCTCCGGGTCTCAAAGATCAGGCGTGCGCCGCAATTCACGCCGGGCAGAACCACTACACCGCCCACGACGGCATCCCTGAACTAAAACAGGCCGTCGCCAATAAGCTTCGCTACTACAACGGCATTGCTGCCGATCCCAACGGCGGCATCGTGGTCACCTGCGGCGCTTCCGGTGCGTTTTGCAGCGCCTGCATGGCGCTGCTGGAGCCTGGCAGCCAGATGATCCTGTTTGAACCGTTTTACGGCTACCACCTATACACCTTGCAGGTGCTGGGCATCGAGCCGGTTCTAGCAGAGTTATCACCGCCGGACTGGACATTTGACGCAGACAAGGTGGAGAACCTTGTCACACCACAAACCCGCGCCATCCTTGTGAACACCCCCGTCAACCCCACCGGCAAGGTGTTCACTCAGGAGGAACTGGAGCGACTGGCAGATATCTGCATCCGGCACGACCTGCTGGTGTTCACCGATGAAATCTATGAGTATTTCGTCTATGACGGCAAGCGGCATATCAGCCCCGGCTCGGTGCCGGCGCTGCGCGACCGCACAGTTACAATCTCCGGATTTTCCAAAACCTTCAGCATCACCGGTTGGCGCATCGGGTATTGCTCCTGCGCTCCGGAGCTCGCCAAGCTGGTGGGATATGCCAGTGATCTGGTGTATGTGTGCGCGCCCGCTCCCATGCAAGCCGCTGTGGCTTCCGTGCTTCCGGAACTGCCACAGATCCATTATGAGCAGCTCCGAAGCCAATATCAGGCCAAGCGCGACCGGATGTGCGAGGGTCTTTCGCTTGCTGGATTTTCACCCCATGTGCCGCAGGGAGCCTACTACATCCTGGCTGATGCAAGCTTTGTGCCTGGAGAAACCTCCAAGGAGAAGGCAATGCGCGTCCTCAATACCACCGGTGTGGCCGTAGTGCCCGGCAGTGCCTTCTGCACCGAAGGCCGGGGCGAAACACTGGTGCGCGTTTGCTTTGCCAAGGTGGACCGTGTGCTGGACGAAGCCTGCGAGCGGCTGCAGCGCCTGAAACACCATTAAGGGAGGACAGATTGCCATGGATCACAAGATCAGCTTTGCCGGCCCTGACATCACCGACCACGAGGTGGGCTATGTGCTGGATGCCGTGAAGAACGGTTGGTATGAGAACTATGACAACTACGTGAAACGGCTGGAGAAAGCTTTTGCGGAACGCATCGGTGTGAAGCACGCCATCGCCACCCATTGCTGCACTGTGGCGCTGCACCTGGCGGTGGCCTCACTAGGCCTGGGGCCCGGTGATGAGGTGATCGTGACCGACTTCAGTTGGGTAGCCACGGCCTATGCCATCGCCTACACCGGTGCCACCTGCGTGTTGGTGGATATCGAGCCGGACACCTGGACCATTGACCCCGAAGCCATCCGGCAGGCCATCACGCCGAAAACCCGCGCCATCATGCTGGTGCACACCTTCGGCCACCCGGCGGATATGGATACGATCCTGTCCATCGCCCGTGAGCATGGGCTTGCTGTGATTGAGGACGCTGCCCCGGCACTGGGAGCCACCTATCAAGGCAAACCGGTGGGCAGCTTCGGCGACATCGCCTGCTTCAGCTTCCAGGGCGCCAAGATGGCCGTTTGCGGCGAGGGCGGTATCTTCCTGACCGACAGTGATGACCTTTATGAGCGGGCAAAGCTGCTCTCCAACATGGGCCGAACAGACAGCCAGGCTGTATTCTGGTCCGATGAAATCGGCTATCAATACACGATGGGCAACCTGCACGCGTCATTGGCCCTTGCCCAACTGGAGCGGGCCGACGAGCTGATGGAAAAAAAGCGGGCGCTGTTTGCCGGATATGAGCGGCGGCTTAAGGATGTGGACGCCATATGGCTCATCCGGGAACGGGAAGGCTGCCGAAGCAATTATTGCTATCCATCAATACTGCTGCCAAGCCATACCATTCAGCAACGAGATGCCATCCTGGCCGGCCTACGATCCTGCAACATTCACGCCCGCCCCGCATTCCCCCGCATGAGCCGCTTCCCAACGTTGGAGCAGCGCTTCGCCAACCCCGTGGCCGCCATGGTGGAGCGACAAGGCATCTCTCTGCCTTCGGCGGCCAACATGACCGATGAAGACGTGGGGTTTGTGTGCGAGAAGCTGGTGGAGTTGCTGTGACTCCAAACCCTCCCTTATGAAGGGGGGATGACCTCCGCAGAGGTCAGGGGGGATTTCCCGCCCGCAGGCGGCAAGTTAGGAGTCAATGGCAAGTAGATGGGGCGGGTACAGAGCCCCGCTCCTACCAAAATCAGGAGGCACCATCATGCCAACCGAAACACAGTTACGGGCTGAAATCCTCAACCGGGTTCAACAACTCTACGCCCTCCGTCGCGAGGAAGAAACCTATGTACCGGGCAAAAGCCGCGTGCACTATGCCGGGCGAGTGTATGACGAGCGGGAGATGCAGGCCATGGTGGACAGTGTGCTGGACTTCCGCCTGACGCTGGGCCCGTATGGCGACGCCTTTGCCGAATGCTTGAGGCAGTATATGGGCATGAAGCACGCCCTCATTGTGAACTCCGGCTCGTCAGCCAACCTACTGGCTGTGAGTGCCCTGTGCTCCCCCAATTTGCCAGACCCGCTGAAGCCCGGCGACGAGGTGATCACAGCGGCGCTGGCCTTCCCCACCACCTTGAACCCGGTGCTGCAAAATGGCCTGGTGCCGGTGTTTGTAGATTTGGAGGATGGCACCTATAACCTGGATGCAGGGTTGTTGAACCGGGCACTCTCGGAACGCACCCGCGCCATTCTGGTGGCCCACACGCTGGGCAACCCAGCCCAGATGGATATGATCATGGGCTTTGCCCAGGCCCATGGGCTTTATGTCATCGAGGACACCTGTGACGCGCTGGATTCCCGCTATCAGGGCCGGCTCTGCGGCAGTTTCGGCGACATGGCTACAATGAGCTTTTATGCCGCCCACCACATCACGATGGGAGAGGGTGGTGCGGTGGTGACCAACAACACAGTTCTTTACCGCCAGGCTCTTTCACTGCGGGACTGGGGCCGGGCCTGCTGGTGCCGCACCGGTGAGGAAAACCCTCAAGGTGCCTGCGGCTGCCGGTTCAGTCACAAGTTTGTAGGACTGCCTGAGGGCTATGATCACAAGTATGTCACCAGCAGCATTGGTTACAACTTAAAGCCCTTGGACATCCAGTGCGCGATGGGCGTCGAGCAGCTCAAAAAGCTGCCGGATTTCACCGCAAAGCGCAAGGCGAACTTCGCTCGATTGGCCGAAGGATTGACCCCCTATGCCAACCGCCTGCAGCTGCCCACCGCGCTGCCGGGAGCTGACCCATCCTGGTTTGCGCTGCCGCTGATGGTGCGGGAAGGCGCAGGCTTCACCCGGTCAGAGCTGGTGCAATGGTTGGAGGAGGGCAACATCGAGACCCGTATGGTCTTCGCCGGCAACATCCTAAAGCACCCGGCTTACCGCACGATCCACTGCCGCATCGCCGGGCCCCTTCATAACACTGAAAAGGTGCTGCACAACGCCTTCTTCATTGGCGTCTACCCCGGCTTAACCTCGCATATGCTGGACTATGTGCTGGATCGGTTCGACCAATTCATGGCCGGTCATCCTGCATCATGAACCGGAGGAGCCCATGCTGCTGACAGAACCCAGGCCTGAGCATAAGCCACAAGTGAGCGTGGTGCTGCTGGCCTACAACCATCTGGACTACACAAAACAATGCTACGAGAGCCTGATCGCACACACCGACGGCGTGGATTATGAGCTGATCACCGTGGACAACGGCTCCACCGACGGCACAGCCGAATACTTCGACAGCCTGCCCCACAAAAAGAAGCTGCGGTTTGAGGAAAACATCGGCGTGGACCGGGCCATCAACCGGGGGCTGCAACTGGGCGAGGGCAAATACGTGCTGAACCTGAGCAACGACATCGTGGCAACCGACCATTGGCTGAAAAACCTGGTCACCGTTATGGAATCGGATGAGAGAATTGCCATGGCCGTACCGGTGTGCGGGTTCTCCTCCAACCGCCAACAGGTGAATCTGCCCTATGAAACTCTTGAGCAACTGCACGCACTGGCCGATCGCCGCAATCGAAGCAACCCAAGGCTCTGGGAAGACCGGATGAAGCTGGTCACCTACACCTGCCTTTTCCGCGCCAAGGCCATTGCTGATGCCGGGTGGTTTGACGAGGATTTCAACCCCGGTGCCTACGACGATGACGCCATCAGCTTCAAGCTGCGGCGAATGGGCTGGCGGCTCATCCTGGCAGGCGACACCTACGTGCACCATTATGGCTCGGTAACCTTCAACGCCGAATACGAAAAAAACAACCTACCCCAGCGCAATCGAACCTTGTTTATCAAAAAGTTCGGCGTGGACTCCTGGGCAGCGGCTCATATTGACATGGATGTGGTCAACCTGCACTGGTACAAGCGCCAGGGCCCGGTGAGCATTTTAGGTCTGGGCGGCTCCTGCGGATCCACGCTGCTGCAGATCAAAAACATGTATCGCCGCATTGGTGTGGAGGACGTGGCAATCGACTATTTGGCCGATGCGCCGCACACCCTTGCGGACCTGGCCACCGTCTGCCGCAAATCCATGTATGGGCCATATCAAAGCATCAGTGATCAGTTTCCAGGCCCCTATGATCTCATAGTTGTGGAAAGTGCAACCGATGGATTCGCTGACATCTCCGGTCTGTATGGCGAGCTGTGCGCCTTGCTGCCGGGAGATGGGCAGCTGATCACCACTGCCACAGAAACCACTCTGCCCGCAATCCGCGAAACGGTGGAAGCACGGGGGTTGCGCCTTGCCAATGAAGCAAAAGGGTACTACTTTAGGTTTGACAAGGAACAAACTTCGGTTGTATAAATATTCTTTCATGTTGATAATATGCAACTCGCATTGACGGAAACACCGCTAACAGGTATAATTTGAGGAATTCCAAAGAAAAGCAGTGATATGATGATTCAACTGATTGAAAAACCCGTCTACTTGTTGAACGGCAAAGAAATGGCCCCATCCATCGACCCAGCGCTGGAAGCGACTGCAGCCTCCGGCACGATGGCCTGGGGTATCCTGAACGCGCACAACAGCGGCTCCGATACAGAGCTCAAGCTGAAGTTCGACGCGCTGGCCAGCCACGACATCACCTATGTGGGTATTTTGCAGACAGCCCGCGCCAGCGGCCTTGATAAGTTCCCGGTGCCGTGGGTGCTCACCAACTGCCACAACTCGCTGTGCGCGGTGGGCGGCACGATCAATGAGGACGATCACCTCTTCGGCCTTTCGGCAGCGGTGAAATACGGCGGCATCTATGTGCCGGCTCATCTGGCCGTGATCCACACCTATATGCGAGAGAAGCACGCCGCCTGCGGCGCAATGATCCTGGGGAGCGACAGCCACACCCGCTACGGCGCGCTAGGCACGCTGGCCGTGGGTGAGGGCGGGCCGGAGCTTGTCAAGCAGCTTTTGAGCCGCACCTATGACCTGAAACGGCCGGAGGTGGTGCTGATCTGGCTCACCGGCGCGCCGCAGCCCGGCGTTGGCCCCCACGACGTGGCGTTGGCGATCATCAAGGCCACCTTTGCCAGTGGCTTTGTGAAGAACAAGGTGATGGAGTTTGCCGGCCCCGGTGTGGCGGGCCTATCCATGGATTACCGTAACGGCATCGACGTGATGACCACGGAGACCACCTGCCTTTCCTCCATCTGGACCACCGATGAGAAGACGAAGGAATTCCTGGCCATCCATGGCCGCGGGAACGATTATAAGCCAATGGCCCCCGATGCCGTGGCCAAGTATGACTGCGCGGTGGTTGTGGATCTTTCCAAGATCAAGCCGATGATCGCGTTGCCCTTCCACCCCTCTAACGCTTATACGATTGAGGAATTCAACCAGAACGCCGGCGACATCCTCCGCTCCGTGGAGCAGAGCGCCGGAAAGGCAATGGATGCGCCGGGCCTTCAGTACAAGCTCACCGACAAGCTGATCAATGGCAAGCTCCATGTGGAGCAGGGAGTGATCGCCGGCTGTGCTGGCGGCACTTATGAAAACCTGGCCATCGCGGCGGGTATCCTGAAAGGAAAGTCCATCGGCTCCGGTGAGTTCGCGCTGTCCGCCTACCCCGGCAGCCAGCCGGTGATGCTGGAGCTGATGAAAAACGGCGCGCTGGCCGATTTGATTGCCAGCGGGGCCACGCTGCGCACCGCTTTCTGCGGCCCATGCTTCGGTGCCGGCGACGTACCGCCCCATCAGGGCCTGAGCATCCGCCACACCACGCGCAACTTCCCCAACCGCGAAGGCTCCAAGCCCGACCTGGGGCAGGTTTCCGCCGTGGCGCTGATGGACGCCCGCAGCATCGCCGCCACCGCCGCAAACGGCGGCATGCTCACCCCTGCCACTGAAATCGAGATGCCTGCCGTGCCGGAGTATCATTATGACGACAGCCCCTACCGTGCCCGTGTCTACTCCGGCTGGGGCGACGCAAAGACAGACGCGCCGCTGCGCTTCGGACCCAACATCGCCGACTGGCCGGACTTCCAGCCATTGCCGGACAACATCGTGCTGGAAATCGTCTCCGCCATCGATGATCCGGTGACCACCACCGACGAGCTGATCCCCTCCGGCGAGACGTCCAGCTGGCGCTCCAACCCCCACAAGCTGGCAGATTTCACGCTGTCGCGCAAGGATCCGGGCTATGTGGGCCGCTCCAAGGCCGTGCGCGCACTGGAGGCTGAGCGCCTGACTGGCCAAAGCGCCCTGCTCCTGGAGCTTTCGCAGCTGACCGGCATCAACCTCACCCCGGAAAACACCGGCATCGGTTCGGCGATCTACGCCGTGAAGCCCGGCGACGGTTCCGCCCGCGAGCAGGCCGCCAGCTGCCAGAAGGTGCTGGGCGGCTGGGCCAACATCGCCCAGGAATACGCCACCAAGCGCTACCGCAGCAACCTTTGCAATTGGGGCATCCTGCCCTTCCTCAGCGATGAGAGCTTTGAAGTGGGCCAGAAAATCGTGATTGCCGGCATCCGTGGCACCGTGCAGGGCACTCGCGAAAGCGTCTATGGCATCCTGATCGAGCCCAATGGTTCGGTGCGCAAGATCAAGATGAAGCTGCCGCTGTCGGCCTCCGAGCGGCCAATCCTGCTGGCGGGTTGTCTGATCAATTTTTACGGTGATGAGAAGAAGTAACGTCTCTTTGCAGAAACGATATCACCAGAAAATGATGTCTATGGTAGGGGTCGGGCTCTGTACCGACCCCTTTCTATTATCCTGTGACCCCCCACCTCTACCCCTCCCCCATCAGACTATTGGCCACTATCGCACTCCTTATGGGGGAGGGGGGTGTATACAGGGCTTCGCCCTGCGCCCTTTTATGCATTCGGCGGGCTCGATCAGGCAATCAGCCTGCACACAGAATGTCAAGATGTGGTTTTCGGCCTTGCTTGCCTGCGTTGCTTACAGTCTCGGGCCGGTACAGAGTCCGCCCGTGCATTGTCCGTCATCTTCCGGTGGTGCCAATCTCTCGGATTTGTTGTGCGCATTATCACATTCATTCGATCTGATTCTGCCTATACTATAGTTGACTCAATCCAGCATTGAGGAGGAGCACCTCTTGAAAAAAATACTTGCACTTTGTCTGTTACCCATTCTCATCCTCGCTGCCTGTGCTGCCCCGAAGCCTTCTGGAATGGCCGGTTCCCCCGCACCCGATACCGTGTCCACCGCCACAATGAAGCGCTACCGCGAAGGCGAACTTCGGGAATACAACGGCAGGAAGCTCGACCCCGCTGTGGGCCCTCGAGACAACTCGATCAAAGGCACCCAAAGGGTGGATATCACTACATATCGACTAACTGTGGATGGTTTGGTGAACACCCCCAAACAATACACCTATGACGAAGTCAAGGCCTTGCCAAGCGAGGAGCGGCTGATCACTCTGTATTGTGTGGAAGGCTGGGATGCGACAATCCTGTGGAAAGGTGTCACAATGAAGGCGCTGCTGGACGCGGCAAACGTGCAGCCAGAGGCCAAAACCGTGATCTTCCATGCTGTGGACGGCTATACCACCTCGCTACCGCTGCAGGAAATCCTCGAAAAGAACCTGATGATTGCCTACGCCGCCAACGACATCGCGCTGCCGCCGGAGATGGGCTACCCCTTCATCTTTGTGGCGGAAGATAAATGGGGCTACAAATGGGCACGATGGGTCAGCCGCATTGAGCTTTCAGATGACACAAACTACAAGGGATACTGGGAGAGCAATGGGTACAGCAATGAAGGTGATTTGTCTCAAAGTTCGAGGTAATAGAAGGATTGTGCCCCCGGTTAATGTGTAAATGATCACGATGTATGTGCCAAGCAGATGGTAAGATCAATCTGTATCGGGAGGTAAACCCCATGAAAAAAATGATGATTCTGTTCTTTACGATTTCAGTGCTATTTACTGCCTGCGGCTTGCCAAAGGAAACAGCAGCGGAACCCATTGCTGGGTCAAACACCGCAACAACGGATTCCATACAGGCGTTGCAGCCAATCGGCGACATCGTAGAGCCAGCAGCAACACTGGGGGCATGCCCTCTTGCGCAATACAGGGATCTGACGGTTTGCACACCGTAAAGAAAGATCCAAACTGCTAAGGCCTCAAACTAAACACCATATCCGCATTTACAACGATATGTGATGCCGCTATTTGCTCTTTTGCACTTCGGGCACTCCCAATCATTGTTTGGGATGAACTCATCAGGAAAAACGCCATGTTGAATCAATGCAGCATGGTATTCCTCGTCTGATATCTTGTGTTCCAGCAGCAGTGTTGTACACTGCTTGAATTTCTTTAACCTCTTAACAACATTCTTGGAAATCTCGGTTTGACACTGACAATCATTGCATATAAGATAGAAATATCTCGTGTTCGGAAGTATCGGTATATAGTACCTTGCAAGCCACTTTCTCTCAATCCGTATTGAAAAGACCTGTTCAGTTACACAATTACCGCATTTTGCTTTCAACACATCCAGAATGTATTTGTCATTCAACTGCCTAGATTTTGATCTTTGGAGATGATCAAATATACTCATTTCAACACCTCATCATTGCTTTATAGTCTGATAAGAATTATAGACAAATACATGATAAAATGCTACATGAACTCCATCAATACAGAGTTCTGCAAATCCATCCCCCGCTCGGTCAGACTGACTGCGCGCGGGGTTTTCTGCATCAGGCCCAATTCAACCTGTTTATCCATAACCGCACCAAACCGCTCCAGGAACGAGAACCCATGGCGGGCTGCAAAGCGCTTCAAGTCGATGCCTTCCACCAGCCGCAAGCCCAGCATCACTGATTCAAAAGCCGTCTCCTTGCCGCCAATCTCATGGGTGTCAGCAGGGGGCAACGCGCCCTGCTCCAACGCTAGCATATAGCTATCCAGATCGGGGTAGTTTTCCCAGCGGACGCCGTCAAAGTGTGACGCGGCGCCGGGGCCTAACCCCAGCCAATCCTCATTTCGCCAGTAAGTGAGGTTGTGCAGGCACTCCATGCCTGGCTTTGCGAAGTTGGAAATCTCGTAGCGCTTGATCCCCACCGCTTCAAGAACCTGCTTCGCCTCGTGGAACATCTCCCGCTCCAGATCACCATCAGGCACGGTGAGCGCGCCGGATTCCACAGCAGCAAACATCGGTGTGCCTTCCTCCAGGATGAGCCCATAACAGGACACATGCTCCACTCCCAGCGCAACCAGCCTGCGGGCAGTATCCACCGCGTCAGTCACGGTCTGGCCGGGCAGGCCGGTCATCATGTCGGCATTGATGTTGGTGAATCCGGCCTCACGGGCCAGCTCGAAAGATCGAACAAAGTCAGCCCATGTGTGGATGCGCCCGATGCGCTTGAGCAGGCCGTCTTGCGCCGCCTGCACGCCAAAGGAAATGCGGTTGGCCCCCATGCGGCGAAAGGATTCGAGCTTCGCCTTGTCTACGGTGCCGGGGTTTACCTCCACGGTGAACTCAATGGGGCAGATGTCCAGCACCAAGCGCAGGCTGTCCATGAGCCGCTCCAGATCGCCAGCTGGAAGGAGGGAGGGAGTGCCGCCGCCAAGGAAGACGGTGGAGAAAACTCTCTTATGGACTCCCCCTGTCACTGTTGGTGACATCCCAGTGAAATCCCCCCTGCCGCTGAGGCGGCATCCCCCCTTATTAAGGGAGGGTAGGGAATCGATTGAACATGCTGTCGATGTACGGGCGGGGCTCGGTACCCGCCCAATCCCTCCACCGACGCAATCATCCCACCAAAGCTCCGCCTCCCTCACCACCGCAGCAAAAAAGCGCCCCGCGTCCTCTTCCCTTCCAGCCACGGAGGGGAAGTCGCAGTAGGCGCATTTTCTCACGCAAAAGGGGATGTGGATATAGAGTCCTGCCATCAATCCAGCTTCAGAACCGACATAAACGCCTCGCTGGGCACCTGCACGCTGCCCACCTGGCGCATGCGCTTCTTTCCTTCCTTCTGTTTTTCCAACAGCTTCTTCTTGCGGGTGATGTCGCCGCCGTAACATTTGGCCAACACGTCTTTGCGGAAGGCGCTCACCGTCTCGCGGGCGATGATCTTGCCACCGATGGCCGCCTGGATCGGGATCTCAAACATCTGCCTCGGGATCGCTTCCTTCAGCTTCTCGCACATCGCCCGGCCACGGGCATAGGCCTTTTCCTTGTGGGTGATCAGCGACAGCGCGTCGCAGATCTCGGCGTTCAGCAGGATGTCCAGCTTCACAAGCTCGCTGGGCTCATAGCCGGTCACCTCATAATCGAAAGAAGCATAACCCTTCGTGCGGGACTTCAACGCGTCAAAGAAGTCGTAGATGATCTCGTTGAGCGGCAGCTTGTAACTCAACTGCACGCGGGTGGCTTCCAGATACTTCATCTCGCCGAAGATGCCCCGCTTGTCCTGGCACAGGCCCATGATGGCGCCTACATACTCCACCGGCGTGATGATGTGGGCCGAGGTCATCGGTTCCTCCATGTGCTCGATGTCGGTGGGATTGGGCAGCTTGCTGGGGTTGTCGATCATCAGCACCGTGCCGTCGTTGAGCACCACCTTGTAGACCACGTTGGGGGCGGTAGTGACCAGGTCCAGGTCAAACTCCCGCTCCAGGCGCTGCTGGATGATCTCCATGTGCAGAAGGCCCAAAAAGCCGCAGCGGAACCCAAAGCCCAGCGCCACCGACGTCTCAGGCTCAAACTGAAACGCGGCGTCATTGAGTTTCAGCTTCTCCAGCGCGTCGCGCACATCCTCATAATGGGCGCCGTCGGCCGGATAGATGCCGCAAAACACCATCGGGATGGCTTCCTTATAGCCTGGCAGGGGCTCGGAAGCCGGAGAGGACGCGTTGGTGATCGTGTCGCCCACGCGGGTTTCGGCCACGTTCTTGATGCTGGCGCAGATATAGCCCACCTCGCCGGCATAGAGGCCGCCGGTAGGTGTGAGGCGGGGTCGGAACATGCCCACCTCAGTGACCTCAAACTCCGAACCGGTCGCCATCATGCGGATGCGGTCGCCGGGCACCACGCTGCCCTCCACGATGCGAACGAAACTGATGGCACCTTTGTAGTTGTCATAATACGAGTCAAAGATCAATGCCCGCAGCGTGTCATCCTCACTGCCCTTGGGCGGCGGCACCAGCTTGACCACCTGCTCCAGGATGGCGCGGATGTTGATGCCCTCCTTGGCGGAGACCGCCGGGGCATCCTTTGCATCCAGGCCGATGATGTCTTCAATCTCCTTGCGCACAGCCTCCACATCGGCGCTGGGCAGGTCGATCTTGTTGATCACCGGGATGATCTCCAGGTTGTGGTCCAGCGCCAGATACACGTTGGCCAGCGTCTGCGCCTCGATGCCTTGCGTGGCATCCACCACAAGGATCGCGCCCTCGCAGGCTGCCAGCGACCGGCTCACCTCATAGCTGAAGTCCACGTGTCCAGGGGTGTCGATCAGGTTCAGTTCATATTCCTGCCCGTCCAGCGCCACATAGGGCATGCGCACGGCCTGGGCCTTGATCGTGATGCCACGCTCACGCTCCAGGTCCATCGTGTCGAGCATCTGCTCCTCCAGGTCGCGCTGGGCCACCACGCCGGTGAGTTCCAACAGGCGGTCGGCCAGCGTGGACTTACCGTGGTCGATGTGGGCGATGATGCAAAAGTTCCTAATATAGTCCTGCCTGCGGGGCATGCGGTTTCTTCCTTTCAAAAGGGAGATAGAGTTTAACTGATTAATGATACAGGAAAATGGAGGGGAATGCAAATATCTGTGTGAGATTGACATATGTGTTGGACATTTTGTTGACCATGAACTAAAATGAACAGAAGACTATCACTTTCTACACTTGAAGGATTATAGAGTTATTATGGAAAGATGATATGAAACAACTGGCACTTGGAGTATGAACATGAAGAAAGCTATCACATCAATACTTTTGGTATTACAGATTTTTGTCATTGGTTGTGATGCCCAAACGAAGTTGAGACCATCATCTTCACCATTGCCAACCACATCAACGCTTATGACGCTTCAACCCTCAACCCAACATACAGCCTCTCCGAGAATAAATTCACCCACAATATGTCCTACACCTACGGTAAACGTAGATCCTTTGAGCGATTTTTTAAGTAGTGAGCCATGTCAAGGGCAAAAGATATCAGAATACACTGTTGCTGATGATGATTATGTGTATTATCAAATGGATGGCAGTAAGGCCATCAACAATAAGTGTATTTATCAAATGGACAAGATAACCGGTGAAAGCAGAAAATTGTTCAACACAAAATTAGCCATCATTGATCAAATGTTTCTTGATAAAGCTGGATGTCTGTACTATTTGGGGCGCAGTCAAAATAAGGAATATGAGTACTCAGACCCCACTCTATTTAAGTATTCAAATGGTAAACCAGAGAAAATAACAAGCGAAATAACTGATATCATCTACGTTGATGAGAATTATGTTTTCTACAAATATACATATTATATCAAAGATCAAGAATTTACGTTTGTTATGAAGTATGAGTTGAATCAAGGGAAGTTTGATAAAGTGAATATTCCAAATAACGGACAATTATCGCGGGCTACAGGATATCAAGAAAAGCCCTTTGCTTTAATCAATTATATGGGAGATCCTGAGACAAGCTACTTATACGATTTACATAAAGGAAAAATATCTCCACCATTTAAAGAATACTCGGAGGCAAATGACACAAGATATCTATATGTTTATAGTATTAATGAGGGCTCTCTTTATGCGTATAGTATAGCCAACGGCAGACTTACCTCCGAATTTCCAGAACCCCAATTTAGTGGCTATGTCAACATGAAGCTTGTTGGCAATGAGTTTCAATACCTCAATGTGACTGATATTTGTTATTATAGTATTGAAAATGATGAGACTATACATAAACAACCATTTCCATTCTTACAAGATAGCTGGTTATCAATTCATAATACAGATGAAAAATGGTATCTCTTATTACAAAATCCACTAAAATGGGAGGAAGCAAATGGAGACAGGTGGCCCATCGAGGTGCAACTAGAGTTGTACTCCTTTGACTGCGATTCTCATAAGCTTGAAAGGCTCTGGTCTCTCGATTCATTTCATAATGACGGACAACACATATCCATAGATGTTGAATCTGGGTATGTTTGGTTGTTTGTTGATTATTGTAACTATTTCATGAAACTGTCACTTGATGAAATTGAAAGCTAGCACTAGAATGCGACCAGCAGCCCTTCATCATGGTTCGCAAGTCACTCAAATGACACTGTCCCTTGCGGCAAAACATCCCCATACCGCAGCTGAACCTCCACATCATGCTCGGCAAACAAGTACTGATGCCCCCCGTTCGTGCGATTGAAATAAACATCGTTCAGCTGCCTGAGCACATTTCTGTGCCCATAGATTTGTCATTGAGAGATGACACTTCTCCCCTCAACGAAGAAATCCAAATATCATGAAGTTCCCCCTCATAGAATATCAGAGGGGGAGTATCATGAGTTTCCGCTGGAGCAAGCCACGTTTCCGGCCATCCAGGCCGTTTTTAGTCCGATTGGCCACCACGGCCATTATCTTGATGCTAATTGGAATCTTCCTGTTTGTCTATGTGGACAACAACATCGCACCGGTCATCATCACAATGGCCGAAGCCCGCGTGCGTTCCATGGCTGTGCAGGCCATGAACGACTCGGTTCGTTCGGTGATGTCCAATCCAGTAAAATACACCGATCTCATCCGCATTGTACAAGACAAAGACGGCAATGTGATGCTGATCCAGGCAGACACGATGAAAATGAATGACATCGCAATGACGACTGCCATGACCACGCAGGGGAACATTACCAAGATCGGGGAGGCTGGCGTGGGCATCCCGCTGGGCACCGTGCTAGGCGGGCAGCTGCTGGCTGGCAGAGGACCAAATATCTATGCCCGCATCATCCCGGTGGGGTCTGTCACAACCGATTTTGAGTCTGAGTTCCAGAATCAAGGAATCAACCAGACACGCCATAAGATCTATCTGAATGTCCACACCACAGTGAGGATCGTGATCCCCATGCAGAGCCAGCAAGTTGATGTGAGCACAAAGGTGCTCGTGACCGAATGCATTATTGTTGGGCAGGTGCCAGAGTCTTATGTGAACGTAACCGACCCCAACATATTGAACGCCGTGCCCTTTGTGGGTGATTCGTCGGAGGGGCGCTAACCTCAGGAATAAAACCACTCATGCATGTATGGAATTAATAAATACTGTGATATATAATGTTAGAATCTGGGTACCTATATCAATGTTAAGCTCCCATTCAGGCATCCTTTTCAGGATGGCATAGGTCAGTCAGGAGGAACTCGCATGATCCATGCAGATAAGTGGCCTCAGGCAGTGGCGCTGGTTCTAGTGCTGGCGTTGGTTGTAGCAGGCTGCACCGCACCAGTGGGAAGCGGCGTGGCGGCAAATGCTTCCATTGGCATTCTTGCAAAGGCACCCGCAAATAACGGAGAGATCACAAAGGAACTGAAATCCGCGCTCGAAGAGCTGAAGATCATCGATGAGCTGATCGCCGATGAGGATCTTGGGTTGCTGGAGGATGAAAGTTCCTCCGATACTGAGGAGATCACCGAATCAGAAGTTACCTTCTATATGGACATCCTGGAAAAGTATGACAGCCGGCTCAAGAAGGCCTTGACAGATCTTAAGGCAAGGCCAGAGCTGGACAACAAGGATATGGCTGAATTGCGCAAGGCTGAGATTGCCCAGTTTGTACTGGCAGCTGACGTGGTGGAGGAATATATGCAAGTGCTCCACTATATGCAGGCTTTGCTGGACCTGGCCGCTCAGATGGATGCCATCGGCAATGTCAGCGCAACCGATCCGGCGGGTATGTATGAGGAAATCAACCAGGCGATTGAAAAGGCTGTTGGAAAATTGAAGTCCAGCGAGGTGCCTTCCTTCCTTCAGAGTATGAACGAAAACATGATCGCGTCACTCAATGAAATGAACGACGCTGTGCTATATTCTCTGATCGCAGAGGAAATAGACGACCCGGTGCGAAGAAACGGCGCTGCATACCGCATGGGCATCCTGGAGCGGAAGTTTACCAAGGTTTCCGCCGATGCCGACGCCGACACAGAAGATCGTATGAAGAAACTCAAGCAAGACGTGAGCACAGTCCAGCAGGTCAACGAGGGCTTGTCCAAATGGGTGCAGGCCAATCTTGACAAGCTGGGGAACTAGGAGGGGATTGATATGGCGAAGTTCTGCGAAAAGTGTGGTCATCCCCTGGGCGACTCAATGACTTTCTGTGAACAATGCGGCCACAGAGTGGCTGCCTCATGCAAGTTCTGTGGCGCAGCAATGGCGCAAGGGGAGCGGTTCTGCCCGAAGTGCGGCTCACCGGTCGGCGCCGTGGCGCATCAACCACACCCGGCTGCAAGTCAGCAAGGCGCCGTTGCGCCTCAAAGCAGGGGAGTTACTCCACCCGCCCCGCCTCCCGTCTCGCAGCCGAACACAATCCGGCAAGCAGTGCCGGATTATGCGCCGAAGGCAAAGAAATCCCGCGCGGGCTTGTTTTGGGGCCTGGGCTTGGGTGCCGTGGCCATCATCACTGTTGTGGTGCTCCTGCTGGGAGCAGGTGCGGCTTATGTGTTCTGGCCCAGGACGGTGGAGCTCAAACCTTTTCCAGAGGACTTGAAAATTGATCCAAACGTTGTCAAAACCAATTGTGAGTATAAGTTCCACAATGAGATCATCCCGGCCAACTACCGGTCCATGGACTATGTGGTGTATATGCAGTGCTGGACCGACCGGGGCAGAACCAAGCTGATGGTGACAGTGGAAATTCCGGAGTTCACGCAGAAGTTCGAGCAAATGGTGGAGGTTTCCCGCGCGGAGACTGAGCTCATCATCCATCCGCCGCTGCTGGAAAACGCCGCGAAATCCTTGAAGTCCTCCAAGGAAGCACAACTGATCATCACGGTGACCGACATGAACACCGGCGAAATTGTTAAGCAGGACACAAACACGATCAAGCTATACTCCCGCAACGATATCCTGTGGGCTGACGCAGACGGCACGCCCTACAGTGAAAACATCCTGGCGTGGGTAACGCCGGAAGCGGAAGAGATCGATAAGATGCTGCGAGACAGCGCCGATTCCTTTAGCGAGCTCACCGGGGGTGCGATCGACTCCATTGTGGGGTATCAGGAAATCTCAGGCCTCACCCATGCCCAGATCACCGCATATCAGGTCTGCTCGATGATGTATACTCTGGCCAACAGATACCAGGTGAAATACATCATGGCACCCTTCAGCGCCACCAGCGGAGACATGCAGAGCGTGAAGACCCCCGCCCAGGTGATCGAAACGAAAGGCGGCCTGTGCGTAGAAACCGCCGCAACCATGGCTTCGGCGATTCAGCGAACCAACATGCACGCCGTGATCATTCTGCTACCGGGCCATGCGCAGGTAGCGGTGGAGACGTGGTATAATTCCGGCGAATACATCCTGATCGAGACCACGGCGCTGGACGCTGCCAACCAGGGGAATTTCAACAGTGTGGTATCCTTCCTGACCAAGGAAGAGTGGGCAGAATATATGGGTCGGGATGGTTATGTGGCCATTGACTGCGCCCTGGCTGAGAAGCTGAACATCAAGTCGATCGACTGATCAATGGAGCCGGTAAGGCCATATGAAAGCCCGATGCCCGGCAGAGTAACAGGAGAGGAAAGCTTGCCCGTATGAGGTATGTACCGGCCAATTGCCTGCGAGAAGGCCAGATATTAGCATCCGACCTGATCATGGAAGGCAAGAAGGTCATGCTGCGAAAAGGTGTGAAACTCAGCGGCATTCTGATCAACCGAATCTGCCAATTGGGGTTTCAGGGCGTATACATCATCGATGATCTGTCAAAAGACCTGGAAGTGGCAAGCGTGATCAGCGACACCTTGAAATATAAGGCAAAGGCTGACATCCAATCGCTGTTCATCAGTGTGCAGAATAAGTCTGAGTCCAGGGCGGCTCAGCAGTTTGACCTGATCTCAAAAGTCATAACCGATATCGTGGACGAGATTCTGTATAACAGGAAGCTCATGGTCAACGTGGTGGACCTACGCACATTTGACGACTATACCTTCAGTCACAGCGTGAACGTGGCGGTGCTCTCCGCGGTAATGGGCACGGTGCTGGGCTTGACGCGCACCCGCCTGCACGAACTGGCAATGGGCGCGTTGATCCACGATATCGGTAAGGTTTTTATCGATAAAAAGGTGATGAACAAGCCCGGCAGGCTCAACGCGGAAGAATTCGAGGAAATGAAAAAGCACAGCCAGAAGGGCTACGATTACCTGCGCAACCATGGCAAGGTGCCCGAGCAATCACTGAAGGTAGTATTGCTGCACCACGAGCAATACAACGGCAACGGGTATCCGTTTGGTTACTCCGGCGAGCAGATTGACTTTTTCGCGCGCGTCGTCAACGTGGCTGATGTGTATGACGCATTGATCTCCGACAGGCCATACCGGCGCGCCATGTTGCCCTCCGATGCGATGGAATACATCATGGGCGGCTATGGCTCCACCTTCGACCCGAAGGTGGTAAAGGCCTTTACGAGGAAAGTGGCCCCCTACCCCATCGGCACCTGTGTGAAGCTCAGCAATGGCATCATGGGAATTGTAGTACAAAATTATGAACTCTCCTGCCTGAGGCCGAAGATCCGTGTGATCCACGAGGGCAAGCCCACCGACGAGTATCTGGATCTAACCTCCGACAGCGCAACGCTGAACATGACGATCAAAGAGATCGTGTTAATGTAACAAGGGCGTAGACAAGCCCGTAAAACACAATCATGAGGCTGATTACGCCGGCGATCAGTTTCCAATGACGAGTCTTGTGCCGAAACGCCATAAACCCAATGAGCACACCCGGCCCGCCGCCAAGCGCGGCCAGCCACAAGAATGCCTTCTCGGGTGTGCGCCACTTCTTCTGTTTTGCTTTTTGCTTATCCGAATAAGCCACCGCCGTGCCGGCGATGTTGGCGGTGAGTACAACGGTCCAAAAAAACATCTTCAGAAAATCCATGGAAGCTCCAAATAGAAGATACCGATAAGGATACGCCCTGCATGAGCGTTTGGCAATGCATAGAGCCGGGATTCTATTTGCAAAGCGCTACCAGCGGAACTACCAGATTATTTCCAAACATGCCATAAGGCACGGTGAACACCTGTATCCCCACATAATAAGGCGCGATGGAATAGAGCGGATAAAACACGTTAAGCCCCTGGCAGGAGAGGAAATAGTTCTTCTCATCGAAATACTTCCGGATATTTTGCTCCAACCCATCAAAGTAGGAAGCCTCGCCGCTCTGCCTGCGGGCCGCCTCAACGCTTATGTATTTGAAGATTGGAACTGTGTAATCATAGCCCCGGCGGAACAAGTCGCCCATAGCCACCATCCGGCAGCGCTGCAGGTCCCAGGTGTCACCGGTGCGCTCGGTCATGCCGTGAGCTCCGCCTGTGTATTGATACACATCATAATACAAGCTGAGAACCGGCTGGGAGTTGAATGTTACAGAATATGCCTGCATCAACTCGTATGGGTTGAATGGGTATCCCTTCTCCTGTTTGAATTTGAAATCTTCCACCGCACTACCGTACAACTCCCCGCGAGCATGCCTTCGCTGGGTTTGAGCCTCCCTTGCATAATGCTCATTGAACCGCCTCTCGCAGAGCTTTGAGATCTCTCCCCGGATCTCCGGATAAGAAATATCCACATTCACCATCGTAACGCCCTGATACTCCAACTTTTCCTCAACTGCCCTTGAATGCACATCGACCGGCTTCAATCAAACCACCCCTCCAGGCATCTTATGTCCAGACAGGGGAGTTTGATCATAATCACCGTGCTACACAAGCTTATTCCGCAATATGTATTTCGAGGAAATGGTAAATTGTGTATAATAAGCGTCAATACAAGACTGGGAAGATACCATGAATACAAAGAATCAAGTGCTCATCATCGGAGCTGGCCCAGCGGGGCTGGCAGCGGCGGACAGCGCGGCGGCACAAGGCGCCAGTGTAACGCTGTGCGGCGCAGAGCCATACGCACCCTACTGGCGGCCCCGGCTCACCCACTGCCTTTCCGAGCCAACAGAAGCAGCAGCCCTAGCAATTCGCAAACCGGAGTGGTTCTCCAGTCGGGGTGTCACATTGCTGACTGGCATCACAGCAGAACAACTCGATGCGGAGCGGAAGACCGCGCGTTTCACCGATGGCACAGTGCTGATGTGGGATAGCCTTGTGCTGGCCACAGGAGCCCTGCCCAACCGACCGAACCTACCCTGCAAAGTGCCACCCATCACACTGCGCAATTTTGACGACGCTGTGCGCTTGCGCAGCGCAGCCCTGGCGGTCGGCAGGGCTATCGTGGTGGGCGGCGGCCTGCTGGGGTTGGAAACGGCCTGGGAGCTCAACACGGCTGGGGTGAAGACTGCCGTGATAGAGCTTGCGCCGTGGCTCATGCCCAGGCAACTGAACCAGGCAGCGGGCCGATACCTGCAGCGCAGGCTGGAGGAATCGGGCATGGAAATCATGACCGGCCAGGACCCCCAAACCTGCCCCGGTGTGTATGAAGGCGCCTGCGTGGTGCTGTGCGCCGGTGTGCGGGCTGATCTGTCGCTGGTGCTCGGCACTGCAATCACAGCGGGCCGGTCCATCCTGGTGGACGAACACATGCGCACCAACATACCGGGCATTTATGCTTGTGGTGATGCAGCTGAATTCAATGGCCGCAATTGGTGCCTGATGACTGTGGCACAAGAGCAGGGCAAGGTTGCGGGGGCGAACGCTGCAGGTGGCAATATAACCTATGTAGAAACCCCACCCTCGCCAATGCTGAAGGTGGGAGCGCTCAATGTACTTTCAGTGGGTGACATCACGGAGGGTGACGGAATTGCTTCACTCGGTGAAGAAACAGATGCTGGTTATGGCTGCCTGATGATTCGGGACAGCATGTTGGTCGGCGCGGTGTTGGTAGGGGACACAAAGGCGGGAATGAAGCTCAAGAAGGCTGTTGGGGAGCAAATTAAGGTTTCCGGGGCGTTGAACTTCTCTGACGTAATCCATCAGCTATAAGAAATCAACTTGAGTGGGTAATGCAGGGGCGTATGCATATGCCCGCTAGGACATCTGGATCTATAAATAAACCCACAATCTATCCAGTCAAATACGGGGCGGGGTTGGAACCCCGCCCCTACCGATTATCACTTCATTTTCTACTCATAATCTACATCCCGCATGATTGCCTCCTTCCGCTTGGTCTCCCTCTCATTTTTCTGCAGATGGTTCAATCTGAAGTCCGCTTTTGCCTGTTCACGCTCCATTTCCTTGCCGATGCTGCGATAACTTTTCAAGCGTTTCAGATCCAGCCGGCCCTCTTCAAGGGCCTGCCGCACAGCGCAGCCGGGCTCCCGCTCATGGGAGCAGTCACGGAACCGGCATCCAGCCGCAAGCTCCGCAACATCCGGAAAGGCATCCGCCAGGCCGTCACCATCCCCCACGACACCAAGTTCTCGCATACCAGGCGTGTCGATCAGCAGCGCTCCGTTTGGCAGCACCGCCATCTGACGGTTGGTGGTGGTATGGGCGCCCCGGAAACCGTCGCTGCGCAAGGCCCCTGTGCGCATGAAGTCGCTTCCGTAAAGAGAGTTCAGCAGCGTAGACTTCCCTACACCGGAGGAGCCAATCACCAGCGACGTGCTGCCAGGGTGGAGCAGGCCGCGCAGTGCGTCCAGCCCCTCACCCGTCACAGCGCTGATCGGCAGCACCACCAAGCCAGGAAACAGATCGGTGAGGCCATAAACTTTCGCCCAATAACCAGGGCAGAGATCTGCCTTGGTCAAAAGGGCTACCGGCTTCACACCGCCCTCGGCGATGGCCGCAAGGTAGCGCTCCATGCGCCTGAGGTTGAAATCACGGTCCAGCGCCATTGCTGCGAACGCCGTGTCCACATTGGCAGCCAGCACCTGCCGGCCGGACACAGTAAAGGCCATGTGGCGCACCAGCGCATTTTTACGCGGGAGTAAGGCCGCAATCCGCGTGCTGCCCTGATCCGCACGCACCGCCACAAAGTCACCAACTTCCGGGTAGGCATCCTCGGGCTGATCTCTGCGAAACCGGCCTGTGAGATCAGCGAGCCGCGGCCCGTCGCAGCACACCACTTCCCATTGGCCGCGCCAGCGGGCAGTTACGCGGCCCGGCAGCAGTCCTTCATAACCAAGCGCTTCCCATTGCATCTGCCAATGATCATTCCAACCATACGCATCGATGATATTTGCCATATTGAATCAATTCTCCTCGTTTTTTCAAGTTCTGTTCCGTTGTTCTGTCGGTCACGATTGCGCTACGCGCGCAGGCATAATCTCTCTTGCACATAAAACATTTCTCCTTCCTGTCCGTTCAAAAGCAAAAGCCGGAGGGCATGCCTCCGGCGCTGGAAACCAACAAAAAAGCGCGACATCTGCCGCGCCTGATCTGGCTATCCTCCGCCCACTGGGGGGGCGGTGTCATAAGGGGCTGTCGTTGGAGATGGGCCACTATGGCCGCCTATTCAGTTTTTCGCGCCCTTCCACGCCACAAACTCCAACATCGCAAGCCACTCCTTTTCACATGATATGCCAATTTTAATTCCTTTGGCAGCGTGTTGTCAATCACCATTTCCATGTTTTTCTTGATCTTATAATTGTGGCAAAATTGAATCATTTTTCAAATTTATAGCAATACAAACAAAAATATGATAAAATTAATTATCGAATGCAACAGCCATTCATACACAATTCGAACAGGGGTGATGGGTATGCGCAACTCCTTGAGCTTCGCTGACTCCGTCTACGAAACCCTCACATTGCACACGACAGCAATCGACAGCGCAGTGAGTGCCCAATCCATACTGGACATCCTGGATGGCTCATCCATCGGATCATTTACCATTGACATCGGCAACTGGCAGAACCTGGTATTTTCCGACAAATTTGCGAGGCTTCTGAACATTGAGGGCTTAAGCAGCAACGAGCAGCTTCAACGCATCATTCTTGCCGTCCATCCGGAAGACCGAGACCGGGTCAGAGACCATTTTCACTCAATGATCAAGATCGGCGAAACCAATGACAGCATTGAGTTTCGAATGATTCCGGATCACAATCAAACTGTTTGGGTACTGGTCAGGGGGAAATACATCTTTGAGAACGGCCAGGCGGTGAAGTATTACGCATCTTGTTTTGACATCACGCCCCGAAAGGAATATGAAGAAGAGCTCAGGCGAAAAAACAGCTTGATTTCAGACTTCTTCACCAATATCTCCCACGAGTTTCGCACACCACTTTCCATCATGCTGATGGATCTGGATCTGATGGACATTCATCTGGAGAAGGCGGATTGTGGCCACAGAGATAAAATTACGCACAATGTGGCGGTGCTCCGACAAAACACATACAGAATGTTCCGCCTGATCAGCAACCTGCTGGATGTTACCGCGGTGAATGCCGGTTCCATGCATTGTGTTAGATTCACTGGCGATATCGTGGCCAATACCAGGAGCATCGTGGAATCAGCCACAGCCTATGCCAGAAAGCGGGGGATCGCGCTCCTATTCCGCAACGAAATGGCTACCCTCCCCATCACCATGGACCACGAAAAATATGAGCGGGTGCTGATGAACCTACTTTCAAACGCCATCAAGCACACAAATCCGTGTGGCCAGGTAATTGTCTCGCTGGCATACCGGCACAATCATTTGACTGTATGTGTAGCAGATAATGGCTGCGGCATCCCGGACGATAAGAAAGACAGCATGTTTGACATGTTTCGACAGGTCAATACATCACTCACCCGCAACAACGAGGGTGTGGGCATTGGGCTTGCGCTTTCAAAGGGCTTGGTGGAGCTGATGGGCGGTAAGATATGGTTCACCAGCAAAGTGGGCGAGGGCAGCACTTTCTATTTTCGCCTACCCGTATTCGAGCCGCAAACCGATATTGCGCAGTGCGGTGCCGAGCGGGTCCCGCTTGACAAAAGATTGGATATCGAATTTTCAGATTTGATCAATATGTGAGTCATCAGATGCACGGTGGTTCCACGTAAAGGAAAGTGTTGCAACATGCCAAATCTGTATGTTGACAGCACATTCCCTTGTCATTATAATGGTATGGCAACTGTTCAGGTGCCAATGGGCATTTTATGCCATTCTTTCTGAACAATGCCAAAGAAGATGCAAGAGGGGAAACTGTTATGATCAGACCATATCAGCCGAAGAAACGCCAGCGCAAGAAGGAGCATGGGTTCCGCAAGCGTATGGCCACCAAGAACGGCCGCAAGGTGTTGGCCCGTCGCAGGGAAAAGGGTCGCAAGGTCCTCACAGCCTGACAGGTAGGAAAAAGGCCGGTGTCGAACCGGCCTTTTGAAGTCTGTCAGGCCGCCATGGGAGGAGAGCGCATTGCTTAGCGCCAGGTACCGCCTCAGAAAAAACGCGCAATTTAAGTATGTTTACAACAAGGGCAGGTCCTGCACCAACCGCACGCTCTCGCTGGTCTATGTAAAGTCTGGCCCGCCCGGCTCCATGCGGGTGGGTTTTTCTGTAAGCAAGAAAGTGGGCAAGGCCACCGTGCGCAACCGCATCAAGCGTTTGATGCGCGAAGCCTGCCGCATACATTTGCCGCGCATCCGCACAGGTTATCTATTGGTTTTTGTGGCCAGGCCTGCGGCGGTGGGATTGCCCTTTGCGGAAGTCATCGCCTCGATGCAGCACCTGCTGGAAAAAGGCAATCTGCTCAAGGAGGTGCAGTGCGTTGAAAGCACTTCTGCTGAGCCTCCTCAAGGGGTATAAACGCTACATCTCCCCCCTGCTGCCCCCTTCCTGCCGCTATCTGCCCACCTGCAGTGCGTATGCAATGGAAGCCGTGGAGCGATATGGTGCGCTCAGGGGTGGCTGGTTGGCAGCCAAACGGGTGCTGCGGTGCAACCCGTTTTTCAAAGGCGGATACGACCCGGTTCCGATATTGCCCTCCCGCTCAAAAGGCGGAAGGAAGGAGTCATAGATGTACAATTGGCCCATCATCAAAGACATCGTGCCCATTTTTAGTACTGTGCTGAACTGGGTGTACAGCTTCATCCCCAATTACGGCTGGGCGATCATTGTGCTGACGGTCCTGTTCCGCATAGTGCTGATGCCGCTGGACATCCGGTCCAAGATCAGCATGAAGAAGCAGGCGGCACTGCAGCCCAAGATCCAGAAGATCAACGAAAAGTACAAAAACGACAAAGAAAAAGCCGCCCAGATGACGATGGAGCTGTATCGCAAGGAAAAGGCCAGCCCCTTTTCCGGCTGCCTGCCATCGCTCATCCAGATGCCGCTGTTCATCGCTTTCTTCGGCGCGCTGAACATCATGGCTGGCCAGCAGATCTTCAAACTCTATAACGAAGTGATCAACAACGGTTTGGATTCCGCGCTAAAGATGATTCAGCCCTGGCTGTGGGTGCACAACGTGTGGGCTCCGGACACGGCGTTCTTCGGCCCCAACGGTTTCAATCTCTTCGGCTGGAATTCCTCCATCATCCCGTCGTTCCAAGCAGTGTCACTGCTGGAGAATTTCAAGGGCATCACCCAAGTGCAATATAACGCCGTGATGAGCGGCCTGATCGCCCGCACCGCCACCAATTACAACGGTTGGCTCATTTTACCGCTTCTGGCAGGCCTGACCAGCTGGTGGCAGACCAAGATCACAATGCCGCCGCAAGCGGCGCAAACCGACCCCAATGCCCCGAAGAACCCCCTTTCCGGTAAGACGATGCAATATCTCTTCCCGGTTATGTCGGTGTTCTTCACCGCGGGCAGCAACGCCGTGTTCGCGCTCTACTGGATTACGAGCAACCTGGTATCGATCGCGACTTATAAGGGCGTTGACTTCGTCTGGAAGATGCGTGAATCGAAGCGCCTGGAAGAAGAAAAGGCCAAGCAGGAGCAAGAGGAACGAGAAGCCGCCCAGCGCGCCGCCGAGGCAGAAGCCAAGCGGTTGGAGCGGGCAAAGGGCAAGAAGAATCCCAAGGAGGGAAAATAAACATGAAAACAGTGGAATGCATCGGGCGGACGGTGGATGACGCGATCGCCGCCGCGCTGACACAACTGGGCGTGAGCCGTGAGAACGCAGATATCATCGTGTTGGACGAAGGCAGCCGCGGCATCCTTGGTCTGGGTGCCAAGATGGCCCGTGTGCGTGCCAAAGAAATTGTGGCGGTGGCGTCTGCACCGGTCAGCATCGCCACGAACTTCCTGAACAGGGTCGCCACGCTGATGGGGTTGCCCGAACCGACCATCGACATCCAGGAAAACGGAGACACACTCACCATCAATGTGGACGGCGAGAACGTAGGCCCCATGATCGGCCATCACGGAGACGCGCTGGACGCCCTTCAGCTGCTGACAGGCCTTGTAGTGAACCCCCAGGGCCGTGACAGCGAGAAGTACTGGCATGTGTCGCTGGACGTGAGCCGTTACCGCGCTCGCCGGGAGGAAACGCTGGTGCGTCTGGCCCGCAGGCTCGCCGAGAAGGCAGACGAGACCGGCGAGCGGCAGGAGCTGGAGCCGATGAACAGCTATGAACGCCGTATCATCCACACCGCCCTGGCCGACTACGATGGCATTGAGACATGGTCAGAGGGTGAGGAGCCCTACCGCCACATCGTAATTGCACCGGAAGAGTATGAGGATGAAGAGCCGGAACAGGAAGACGAAGAATAAACCTCATTTCCTTCAGTGCTAAAAATAACCCCTTCGCGTGATCAATTGCCCATCCACTGCGCATGCCGCTGGGTGGGTTTTTGTCTATACATTTCAATGTAGTCATTCATTGTAAACCATCTGACCCTCAGATTCGTATCATTTGAGCATCAAATTGATGGAGTTGGCAGATTTTCCTTTTCAAGCAAAGAAACTTCAGTATAATACTATTTGTTCATAAGCAAGCCATTCATCAATTATAAGGAGGAGTATCATATTGTCCGCCATCATCGAAGTGAAAAACCTCGTGAAGCGCTACGGCAGCCTGACCGCCGTGGACGGCATCAGCTTCACAGTGGAGCAAGGCGCGCTGTTTGCCTTTCTGGGGCCAAACGGCGCAGGCAAGTCCACCACGATCAATGTGATCTGCACCACACTTTCCAAAACAGAGGGAGAAATCATCATTAACGGCCACAAGCTGGGCCGCCAGGATGATGACATTCGCCGCAGCATCGGCGTGGTGTTTCAGCACTCGGTGCTGGACGACTTGCTGACCGTGCGTGAAAACCTGGAGGTGCGCGCCAGCTTCTACGGTGTGAAAGGCGCGGCGCTCAAGAAGCGCGTGGAGTACCTCACTGATGTGGTGGGCCTAGGCGACTTCATCGACCGACGTTACGGCAAGCTCTCCGGCGGCCAGAGGCGACGCACCGATGTGGCGCGGGCGCTGGTAAACACACCAAAAATCCTCTTCCTCGATGAGCCCACCACGGGTCTGGACCCGCAGACACGCCTCAAGGTGTGGAACTCGCTGTATGAGATGCAGCGCAAGGAGAAGATGACCGTATTCCTGACCACTCACTACATGGAAGAAGCCGCCACTGCCGACGACGTTGCGATCATTGACCATGGAAAGATCGTAGCCCAGGGCACACCGTCTGCACTAAAAGATCAATACAGCAGCGATTGCCTGATCCTGGTGCCGAAAGACATGGTCGGCATGACTGCCCGGCTTTCTCAGGACAATTTGCAGCATACCGTCAAGAATGATACCATCGCCATCCCTGTGAAAGACAGCCTGGAAGCTCTTGCGATCCTGAAGCGATTCGAGCCGTTGGTTGCTAGCTTTGAGGTGGTGAAAGGCAATATGGATACTGTGTTTATGAATGTGACCGGGCACCAAATCCGCGGTGAGGGGGAGGAATGAGCATGATCTGGAAATTAACGCAGCGCAACATCCTGGTGTATACACGCAACCGTATGTCCGTGTTCTTCTCCTTCCTGTCCGTCATCATCATCATTGGCTTGTACGCACTCTTTTTGGGCAAGGTGCAGGTGGATAACATTGAGGGCATGATGAAGCAATATGGCTTGGTCACCGAAAGCGCCCGATACCTGGTGGACACGTGGATCATGTCAGGGTTGCTGGCCATCAACGCGGTCACGCTTTCCCTTGGTGCGCTGGGCACAATGGTGTTTGACATTGAGGACAAACGCTTTCCAGACTTCATCGTGGCACCGGCAAGCCGCACGGCCGTGGTGCTTAGTTACCTGATCGCCACCTGGATCATCACACTGGTGTTCAGCTTGATCGCCTTCGTGCTGAGCGAGCTGTATATCCTCTCCGGAGGGGGCCATCTCCTGCAGCCAGAGAAGCTGCTTGAGGCGTTTGGTGTGATGGTGTTGTCTGTGATCACGTCATCCTCGACGATGTTTTTGCTGGCTTCATTTCTGAAATCAGGCTCGGCATTTGGTACACTGAGTACGCTGTTGGGCACAATGATCGGCTTCATCACTGGTGTGTATGTGCCGCTGGGCATCCTGCCCTCCTTCGTGCAGAAGATTGTGAACGTGGTGCCTTTCAGCCACAGCGCGGCGCTGCTGCGGCAAATCTTCTGCGAGCAGCCATTGAAGGAAGTGTTCTCCAGTGTGCCAGCCCATGCCCAGGCTACAGCAATCGCGGACTATTCCAGGATGTATGGCATTCAGCTCTACTGGGGTGATTCGGTGATCACAGTGCCCACCATGCTCATTGTATTGGCGGGCACGGCAGTGGTGTTCCTGGCGCTATCGGCATTGAAGCTCAGACGCTACAAGCAAGGTTGATCGGTTCCCTCAGCAAGAGAAAAAGCTTCCCGTCGCGGAAAAAGCGGCTGGAGGCTTTCTTTATGCTCATGAACAGGAGGTTTGGCTTGAGAATCTTGCCCGGATTGATTAATATGGTTTGGAACAAAAAATCACTGAGGTGACTCATGGACCATTGGTGGCATAACACCCCCTGGCGGTTGATACAGACCAATCTGCGCGAAATTGACATGCTGGATATGGATGCCGAGGAATATGTGCGGCAGCTCAAAGACTTTGGCGCGACGATGGTGCTGATCAACACCGCCGGCATCATCGCCAGCTATCCGACCAAACTGCCTTATCACTTCCAAAGCCCATATCTGAAAGGCGACAGCCTGGAGAAAGTAATGGGGCTCTGCCATAAAAGCGGCATCCGGGTGCTTGCCCGTACCGATTTTTCCAAGATCCGCCGCCCCTTCTATGAACAGAACCCCGGTTGGGCCTACCGCACCGCAGCCGGCGACATCGTGGACTACAACGGCGATGTGCACGCCTGCGTCAATGGCGGATACCAACAGGATTATGCGCTGAGAATCATCCGGGAGGTCTGCGAGACACTGCCGATCGACGGCTTGTTTATCAACATGGGCGGCTTCCAAGTGCAGGACTACAGCTATCGCCAATACGGCATCTGCCATTGCGACAGCTGCAAACGGAAGTTCAAAGAGCAGTACGACAAGGACCTGCCCTCCACGACCAAGATGGAGGACCCCACCTTTCGGGCCTACCGCGCCTTTCAACGCCGCGTCCTTGCAGACCAGAAACGGCAGCTGGAGGAGCTGGTGCACGGGATCAACCCCCAGATCATGATCGAAGGCATCGACTTCCACCGGATGGAATCCAACACGGAGTATGGCCGAGCGCTACCGTCGTGGCAATACAGCGCCTCCTCCAACACACGCTGCATCCGGGGCGTGGACGGAGCGGTACCGGCAAGCAACACGACCGTGGACTTCATTGGGTTCTATTACCGGCATGTAGCGGTGAACCCGGAGCTCCAGCAACTGCGGCTCTGGCAGGACCTGGCAAACCTGGGCGGCATCGATTACTACCTGATTGGAAGGTTGGACAACAAGCTGGACCGCTCCGGATACGGGCCGATCAAAGAGGTCTTCCGGTTTGCCGCGGAGAATGAACAGAGCTACCTGGGCATGCAATCGGTGGCCGACGCACTGGTGATCCGCACACACAAGTGGGCCCGCTCTCCGGAGGAGTTCGGCTGGATGAGGGCTTTGACGGAAAGCCACATCCTGTTTGACGAAGCGGAGGCTGACAGCGCCCTGCGTGGCGACCTTGGCAAATACAAGGCCATCATCCTGGGCGGCGTTGAGGTGGTGCCCAAGGCACTGACAGAAAAGCTGGACTGCTATGTGAAAAACGGCGGCTGCTTGATCTGTTCCGGTGACAGCTTGAAATATGATGAAGAGTTTGAGCCCTATGCAGGCAACCCGCTTACGTGCGCAGGTGTGCGCCAACAAGTGATCCGGCGGGACGATATGGTTTCCGCTATGTTCCGGATCGGTGACGCAGAGGTGAATCTCCTCCCCTCATTGAATGAAACGAGCGTGGTTTTCTTCGGCGATAGCTACTGGTACAACGAGTATTCCGATGGCGCGGAGAGGCACCTGCAAATGATTGCACCGCAGATGTTCGGCCCACCGGAACGCTGCTACCACACCACGGTCACAGAGCACCCCGGCATCGTGGCCAATGGGTTTGGAGCAGGCAAGTGCGTCACCCTGCCCTGGAAGGCTGGAGAGCTCTACTTCCGCGAGGGTTACAGCAATACCTATCTGCTTCTGAAAGATGTGCTGACATCAATAGCAGGGCTTTCCAGCGTGGCCGAGGGCCTCACCGGCATGGTTGAAGTCACCTTTGGCATCAGCGCGAGCGGCGGGCATGCCCTGGTGCAGCTGGTGAATGGCACAGGCCATTTTGGCACCTCTTATCTGAAGCCTGTGCCAGTCCGTGACATCACCATAAAAGTGCCGTGTGCCAAGCCCATCCTGCGCGCAGCAAGCCTTGTAAGCGGCAAGGAATGCCCCTTCACACAGGAGAACGGCGTTGCAACTGTCCGCATCGATGTACTGGAAGCGTTTGAGAGCGTCCGGCTGGATTTTAGCTGTACGAGTGCCTTGTAATGCTGAGTCAGGAACAAGAGCCGTGAGCACTCCTTCCGCCCTCTGCACATCGCAGCGCCGCGCTGCGATAGAGGAGGGCACCTCCCTCAAGAGGGAGGTAAGGAAGGCATGACTCTCGGTTTTCCGAAAAGCGAAAACTACAAAGAAAAGCCGCCCAACAGGGCGGCTTTCTCATGCTGCAATTAGCGCTTGCTGAACTGGGGCGCCCTGCGGGCTGCCTTTAAGCCGTACTTCTTGCGCTCCTTCATGCGGGAGTCGCGGGTGAGGAAACCGGCTTTCTTGACCGGGGGGCGCAACGCGCCGCCATCCACACCGAGAAGTGCGCGGGCAATGCCGTGGCGGATGGCCCCGGCCTGGCCGGAAAGGCCGCCGCCCTCCACATTGACGATGACATCATACTTGCCCTGGTTCTCGGTGAGAACCAGCGGCTGGCGGATGATCAGCTTCAATGTTTCAAGGCCGAAATAATCGTCGATGTCGCGATTGTTGACCGTGATCTTGCCGTTGCCGGCGACGAGGCGCACGCGGGCGATGGAAGTCTTCCTGCGGCCTGTGCCCCGATACTGTAAAACTTCTGCCATGTGTGCTCTCTCCTTACTTCAACAGCGTGATCTGTTCGGGCTGCTGCGCCTGATGCTTGTGCTCCGGGCCTTTGAAAATGCGCAGGTTCCTGAGCATTTTGCGGCCCAAAATGGTGTGGGGCAGCATGCCTTTTACGGCGTGATAAATGACGAACTCGGGCTCCTTGGCCAGCACCTGCTTGAAGGTGCGCACCTTGAGTCCGCCGACATACCCGGTGTGATGGGCGTATGTCTTCTTCTCGGCCTTCTTGCCCGTCAGCATCACTTTTTCACAGTTAATGACAATGACATTGTCGCCACAGTCCACATGGGGCGTGAACGTGGGCTTGTTCTTGCCGCGCAGCACAGCCGCGATCTGGCTGGTGAGCCTGCCCAAGGGCTGGCCCGCCGCATCCACGACGACCCATTTCTTCTGCACAGTTTCGGCATTCGCCATATAAGTATCCATCGGGTCCCTCCATACTTGGCAACGGGCCATCTGCGGCGTGGGGGTTACCGCTTCGGTTGCTGCCTGCGTAGTCCCGGCCGGGGCTGTATGGCCGATTAGACGCAACGAACATTTTACTAGAAATAATCAAGGCTGTCAATCATGAATTGGCAAAAACACAAGGAATTTGGTGAATGCCGCCACTTACAATTAGTCTCATTATCCAATACTCCTGATAGAACACTGAAACCCACCACTATATACAACTGTATCAATAAGCCATGCCACATGATATCTGATATAATATTATTCTGTCTTGCTAAACCGGGAATCAGGAAATGAAACCATGCATTCAGTTCGAGCAAAAAAGCCTATCGTTTCCCCCGCCATAATCATGAGTATCCTTTTGCTGACTGCGGTTGCAGCACCACTTCATCTGAATAAGGTTTCTGCCATCGCTCCATACCTAATGGAAACCTTAAAAATCGGTGAAACGCAACTGAGCCTATTGATATCTGTGCTTCCGCTTACGGGCATCGCACTGGCGCTGCCCGGCGGCATGTTGATCCGCAAGTTCGGCCCATGGCAATGCGTGCTGGCAGCTCTTGTGCTCCTGCTGGCAGGATCTGTGGCCGGAGCACTTACCACGAGCTTCGCATTGTTGGTGCTCAGCAGGGTTGTGGAAGGCGCAGGCATGGCACTGGTCGCCATCGCCGGTCCATCAATTGTCTCAGTGGCCGCCAATCCGAAGTCCCGTGGCTTGGCAATGGGCCTGTTCGCCTGCTATATGGGCATCGGGCAAGTAATCACATATAACCTGGCGCCGCGCGTTTTAGTCCTGGGGGGATGGCAATCGGTCTGGTGGTTGGCATCAGCTTATACAATGCTTTTCCTGATGATATGGTTGATTCTGATGGCCCGGTTGGAAAGCAAGAAGAATAGCACTGAACAGAAGCCAATGACTTTGTCTTCCCCATCAGGTTCTGTCATGGCCAGCAAAACAATCTGGCTGCTTTCAGCCGCCATCGGGCTTTATGTCATTAGTTATGTGAGCATACAAACATTCCTGCCAACCTATCTGGTCAAAAACAGGGGCATGGCTTTGGCTGATGCCGCCAGCCTCACAAGCATCTGTTGTCTCGCCGCCATCGTGTCGTCTCTACTGTCTGGTCTTTTATCCGACCGCACCGGTTCAAGGCGAGTTTTGGGTGCCGCAAGCATGGTCATCAGCGCAGCAAGCTTTGCCTTGATACCCTTCATTCCAACTCAGTGGTTTTTGCCGTATGTTGTAATTCTGGGAATAGTCCCTCCAGTGCTGCCGGTCTGCGCATTTGCGGCTGCCAGTGAGGCGGCAGGCTCACCAGAGCAGAGCGGGTCTGCGATGGGAATCCTGATCCTGGGCCAGAACATCGGGTTGGCGTTGGGGCCGTTGCTATTGGGTGGAGTGGCTGAAGCATTGGGGTGGACAACCGCGTTTCTGATCACTGTGCCGGTGGCATTTGCCAGTGGCGCAGTGATGCTCGTGAACACAAAGGTTCGTTGAACTTCAAGAATCCCCGCAGATCGCCTCCAGCAGCCCAATTACCATGCGCTTATCCACTCCATCGGGCCCCACGCAGCTTGGGCAGCCCGACGGGCAGGGGCATTCCTTCACCATCTTGAGGCTTTGCTCCAGCACCGTGTTGTGCAGGTCATAAAGCTTCTCAGAAAGCCCCATGCCGCCGGGGATCGTGTCGTAGATGAAGATCGTCGGATTCTGTGTATATGGACTCTTGGCTTGCGGAAACACCGAGATGTCCTTGGGGTCGCACATCAGATAGACCGGCGCGATGTTGGAGACCAGGTTGGCGATGCCCATCAAGCCGCCTTCCAATGCGTCGGAACCATAACTGCGGAAAAAGCCCTCGTCAAAGCTCATCCAATAGGCCGTGGTGTGCATCTCCAACTCCGGCAGGTGCACGCGGCCCCAGCCGATGCTTTCATGGGTCTCCAGGTGCATCTTCTTGAACATCGTGACAAGGCTTGTTACCAGCGCCTCGCCCCAACCCTTGCCGCTGATCCGCCGCTGCTCATTGGCAAAGCAGTCCAAAACACGGAGGCTCACTGCCAGGTCAGCATCGGTGTAGTAATCCACATCCACCGACTTCACATAGGCCTTCTTGTTGGGAAAGTCCAGTTTCTCCACCTGGAACTGCTGGCCCTCGTGGATGTAGATCGCCTCGTCGTGCAGCAGCATGGGCGCGGCGAACCGGTCCATCTCGCCAATCACGCGGTGGGTGCCGCTGGTGGTATCGATGATGATGAAGTTTTCGTTGCTGGCGCTGCGGAGGCTCACATCGGAGGCCGGGAATTCCTCTGCCGCCCAGTGCCACACGCCGCCCACATGCCGGAGGATGCCGGCATCCTCGAGGAACTTCAGCACCTCAGAGATGCCCTTGCCGCCGTAGCCGTCGCCATCGTGAAAGGGCAGCTCGAAGGCCGCACACTTCACGTGGCTCAACAGGATGTAGAGGTTGTCGGGATTCACCAGGCCGTTTTCCGGCGGCTGGTTTAAAAAGTATTCCGGGTGCTTCATCATGAATTGGTTGATGGGGCTGGAGTTGGCCACGAAGACCGTGGCAGCCACCCCCTGCCGCCGCCCCGCCCGGCCGCTCTGCTGCCAGGTGCTGGCGATGGTGCCGGGGTAGCCGTTCAAGACGCAGGCGTCCAGGCTACCGATGTCGATGCCCAGTTCCAGCGCGTTGGTGCTCACGACGGCCCGCACACTGCCCTCCCGCAGGCCCTTTTCGATGGCCCTGCGTTCGCTGGGCAAGTATCCGCCGCGATAGCCGCGCACCAAGCCCGAGTCACCCAGCACATCTTTCACAGCAGTTTTTAGTGCCGACACCAACACCTCCATCGTGACGCGCGCGCGGGAGAACACGATCGTGGGGATGCCGTTGATCACAAGGTCAGTGGCGATCTTCTTGCTCTCCTGCAGGGAGCTTGCGCGGATGCCCAATTGCTCATTGACCACAGGCGGATTGTAGAATATAAAGTGCTTCTCCCCCTGCGGCGCACCGTTTTGATTCACCAGCGCCATGGGCACACCGGTGACCTGTTCAGCCAGCTCCCGGGGGTTGGCAATCGTGGCGGAACAGCAGATGAACTGGGGGTTGGAGCCGTAAAACGCACACAGGCGCTTCAACCTTCGGATCACGTTGGCCAAATGGCTGCCGAACACACCGCGGTAGCTATGCACCTCGTCGATCACGACATATTTCAAGTTTTCAAACAACTTCACCCACTTGGTGTGGTGGGGTAGGATACCGCTGTGTAGCATGTCGGGGTTGGTCACCACGATGTGACCGGCCTGCCGCACAGCCTTGCGGGCGGCCGGGGGCGTGTCGCCGTCGTAGGTGTAGGTTTTCACATCCACCTCGGCGGCCTGGATCAGCTCATAGAGCTCGCTCACCTGATCAGCAGACAATGCCTTGGTCGGAAACAGATAGATCGCCCTCGCCGTGGGGTCTTCCACAATTCGATTGAGCACCGGAAGGTTGTAGCACAACGTTTTGCCCGACGCGGTGGGTGTGACTACGGTGACGTGTCGCCCGTCGTGGGCCAGGTCCACCGCCTGCCGCTGGTGGCTGTAGAGATGCCAGATCTGGCGCTTTTTAAGCGCGGACGCAATGCGGTCGTCCAGCCATTCAGGGAATGGCTCGAAAACGGCAGGCCGGCTGTCCTGCACATGCCAATAGGCGATGTTGCGGGCTGTGGCGGGGTTGTCCTGGAAGTGGGCAAGCCATTGACGGAGGTTCATGGGGGTCTCCTGTATCTTCGGGAATAAGTTCATGATAAATGCATTTGAACAACGTAAATTCTACAAGATATCCCCGCAATGTCAACGCGAACAGAGTGAAAAACATGAAATACCTAAAGCTCCAAGGATGACCGGCAAATCACAGAATTTCCTTCACCCTGCCCACAATGCCGCTTTCCAGCATCACTTTGATGCCGTGGGGATGATTAGGAGAGTTGGTGAGGATCCGCATCACGATGCCTTCGGTGAGTTCGCCGGTGCGTTGGTGGTGCTTTTGCACCACACGTACATTGGCGCCGATTTGGATGTTGCTACGTTTTGTGTTGTCCATGTAGAACCACCAAGGAACAATTTATTAATGAATAAACACAAATTCTATGTGTTGATATTCTAGCACAGTGTGAACCAACTCACACCACAGGTTTTTCGACAAAACTTGCGCTGTCCATCTAGTCAGTGAAAGAGTAATATTTTGTTTGGGTCATAATACCAACCTAGCGGCTCAAGCCTAAAGGAGCATATATGAGAAAGCTGATATTGGTGCTTCTGTGCGGCCATTTGATGTTGCATTTGTCAGCCTGTTCGACTAACGAACAAGTTTTGGAGACTGCTCGTCTGCCAAATCCTCCGTCACAGGTATTTGTCGATGAAGTCTTTATTTATGGTTCAGAGGATGAATTTGTTCAAGCCTATGCTGATCCGCATGGCGGGATCGCCAAAATGGACTATGCGCTTCCAGACTTCTATTTGCGCCCGGTAAATTTACCGAAAGAATTGTCATTCAAATCCATTCAACTGGAACCATACGGCTACACGTGGAGATATACGACCCCTGAAGATACCGAAGTATGGTTCAGTACAATTCATAAGCACTTCTCAAACACTCATACGCTGGATGATGAGGTGAAAGCAAACCTCTCAACGAAGTATGAATATGCAGAAAAGATTTCTATGAATAACCGGGAGTATATATATCTGGATGCAACACATATAGACCTCGGGTTCTCGCTTATCTTGTTCTTGGACAATGATACATTGGTAAGCGTCATGATCGGTGATTATAACATTACGAACGATATGTTTGAAAAATACTGTAATGTTGAAAAAGTGACAGTTGAGAACATTGTACACAAAAAGGAGCAGTAAACCGATCGTTGAATACAAACAGAAACCCCGCGCGCTAGCGCGGGGCTTTCTGTTCGTTTCTTGTTACCGCAGCGCTTCCGCCGTCTCCCGGAGCTGCTTGCGGATCTCGATTTTCTGCGGGCACTTCTCCTCGCAGAGTCCGCACTCGATGCATTCCTCGGCTTTCTTGCCCTTCATCCAGTCCGTGGTGCCTATTTTGGCATATTCGGCCTTGGCATACTCGGTGATGCCATACACCTTATGATAGTTCATCATCTGGAAATTCAACGGGATGTTGACCTCCTGCGGGCAGGGCATGCAATAGTTGCAACCGGTGCAGTAGAGCTCGGCAAGCTTCTTGTTCTCTTCCATGCTGGCGTTGATGCGGGTGAGCTCATCAGCGCTCAGGGAGGCCTCGTTGGAGGCCACGCGGGAGTTTTCCTCCACCATCGCCATGCTGCCCATGCCGGACAGCGCGCAGGTCACGTTGGGGTTGGTGAGCACGAAACGCAACGCAAGCTCAGCGTTGCTGGCAACACGGCTGGGGGCCAGCTTCTGGATCACCGGCGAGGGCGTGCCCAGGCGGCCGCCGGCCACCGGGCCCATAATCACAGTGCCCAAACCCTTCTCATGGGCATAAGCAATGGCTTCCTCATTGGCACGATCCAGCAGGTTGTATTGGCAGAGAACCGTTTCAAAGTTACCAGTGTCGATGATTTTGATCATGTTGGCGGGCTCATCATGGAACGAGAAGGAAATGTGGCGGATCAGGCCCTCTTCCTTGGCTTTGCGAGCTGCCTCCATGGGGCCGCCCTTTACATCGATCTCCTTCACATAAGTGTCCCAGCTGATGCCCCACATGTGGTAAAAGTCAATGTGGTCGGTGTCCAGCTTGGTCAAAGACAGCTCCAGCCGCTTGCGCCAATCGTCGCCAGAGGCGCTTTCGATGGGGTTCTTCGTGGAAAGATACACCTTGTCGCGCCATCCCTTCAGCGCCTTGCCCACGATCACTTCACTGACCTTGTCGCAGTAATAGGGAGCGGTGTCGATATAATTGACACCAAGTTCAAAGGCCCTGTGGATAATCCGGATGCTTTCTTCCTCATCAAACACAGTGTTTCCGTCAATGGACTTGGTGGGGAGACGCATTGCCCCAAAGCCAAGCACCGAGATTTCCGCTCCTGTGTTGCCAAACTTACGATAGATCATTTTTTATCCTCCGTGTATTCGTTGCCTTGCGGCACATTACCTACTTTAAAGAACTTTTCTGCCGCCCAGCTTGTAGTCGATGATGGACATCTTGCGGGCGATGTCGATGCCATAAGGGCACCGGGGGATGCACAGGCCGCAGGCAGTGCAGCGGTCAGCCTTCACTGCCACCTCCTGATAACGGGCCAGTGCCAAATCTCGGTTGCCGAACCAGAACCGTAACCGCTCCCGAAGAGCAAATTCAGCTGCATTGTCCGCTGTGCCGTCGGCCATCTGGCGGTCGTAATAGCCCTCCAGCTTGCAGAGCAGCGGGATGTCAATACCTTCCGGGCAGGGCATGCACTTGCCGCACTGGCGGCACACATAATTGCCCAACTCCACCGCATCACGATAAAGCGCTTCCTTTTCCACCTCAGTCATCGCGGTGAAGCCCTCGGCCAAGGCCAGGTCCTTCACCAGCATCGCGCGACTGTTCATTCCGGCCACGACCACCGAAACTGGCTGGCTCATTGCCCAGCGGAACGCCTGCTCCGGTGACCGCCACAGCAGCCCATCGGCCAGCGGCTTCATCAGAATCACCGCCGCGCCTTTCTCCTGTGCCAGCGGCAGCAATTCTCCCTCGATCTCGGGGAAATTGAACCGGTCGTAATAGTTGATTGTGCTCATCACGGCAACAAACGGATAAGCCTTCAACGCGGCGACCAACACGTCCGGCTGGCCGTGCATGGAGATGCCGATGTGCCGCACCTTGCCAGCCTTAACCGCCTTCTCCGCTGATTCCAGCGCGCCGCCAGGGGCCTGGATCTTCTCAAGATCCTCCATTGTGCCCACAGCATGCATCAACAAAACATCAACATGGTCGGTTTTCAGATTTTGCAAGCTGCGGTCCAGTTGATCCATACAGCCCTGGGCGCTGCGCTCAGCAGTCTTGGTGACCAAAACAAACTCATCGCGGCGGTGGGATACGGACTTGCCAATCTTCAGTTCCGATTCACCGTCACCATAACTGGCCGCCGTCTCAATGTAGTTGCCGCCGGTATCCAAATAGCGGTTTAACAGGAATTCAGCCTCAGTCTGGGGAATCTCCAGCAGATGAAAGCCGCCGAAGCCCAGCAAGGATGTGGATAAGCCTGTCTTTCCGAATTGCCTTCGTTCCATGGCGCCATCCCCTTCCGTCTTGGTGGGTTCTTGTTACACACATTGACATGATACCATCGGGACTTTAGAATAAAAAGTAGTTACAACAACCTTATATAGTTACAAAAATGTAACCATTAGGAGAAAAAATGCTCACAAGAGAGCCTTCTGAATCGATTTGTTGTGCGGAGCATGTGGAATGCTCCATTGAAAAGGCGCTGGACATCCTGGGTGGCAAATGGACGTTTTTGATCATACGCGACCTGTTTGATGGGCCGAGGCGCTTTGGCGAACTGAGAAAGTCGCTGGCCGGTGTAAGCCCGAAAACCTTATCAGATCGCTTGAAGGAGTTGGAGCAGAAGGGCGTGGTTACGCGCACTGCTTATCCCACGATCCCACCCACAGTGATTTATGAACTCACCGAAAAGGGCATGAGCCTGAAGCCAATCATCAAAGAGATGAAGCTGTGGGGGAAGAAGTGGGGATAACTTCCACCCGCTGCAATGCCTCCGCGCACATCGCCTCAATATCCAGCACAGCTTCCGCCTTTTCCACATCAGAAAGCCTTGGCCTGGTGGCCGGGTGCTTGGGCACAAACACGGTGCAGCAGTCCTCATAAGGCAGGATGGAAATCTCATAGGTGCCGATCTGCCGGGCTTTGTCAATGATCTCCACCTTATCAAAAGCGATCAATGGCCGGAACACCGGCATAACGCACACAGCGTTGGTGGCGGCGATGCTCTGGATGGTCTGGCTGGCCACCTGGCCCAGGTTCTCTCCGGTGGCCATCGCCTCGCAGCCGCATTGCGCCGCGATGCGGTTGGCGATGCGCATCATGAACCGGCGCATCAGGATCGTGAGGTATTCGGGGTTGCACTGGGTGTAGATAGTCTCCTGGATCTCAGTGAACCGCACCACATGCAGGCGGATCGGCCCGCAAAAGCCGGATAGCGTCTCGCAAAGGTCAACCACCTTGCGGCGGGCCCGGTCTGATGTGTGGGGTGGGCTGTCAAAGTAGATGGCCTCCAGCTCCACGCCACGGCGAGCCAGCATGTAACCGGCTACAGGGCTGTCGATGCCGCCGGACAGCAGCAGCGCCACGCGGCCGCCAGTGCCCACCGGCATGCCGCCGGGGCCATCCACAAAACGGGTATAGAGATAGGCACTGTCGCGCACCTCCACATAGAGCCGCCAGGCAGGATTGTGCACATCCACGGAAATGGCAGGGTTGGCCCGTAGCACCATGCCGCCCAGCTGTCGGGCCAGCTCCGGGGATTCCAGCGGGAAACTTTTGTCAGCCCGGCGGGCATCCACCTTGAAGCTGCCGCCACCGGGGCGCTCCTGTTTCACAAGCTCCAATGCCGTATCTACGATCCTCTCCATTGTAGGCTCGCAGACCACAGCGGGGCTGGCCGAGTGCACGCCAAACACGCGCACGACTGCGGCAAGCAGTTCCTCGCCCTTCTCCTCGTCATAGTCCACCAGAATGAAGCGGCCCCGGTCACGGATGATGCCGCAGGGGCACACAGCCTGAGCCGCCTTCATCACGTTCTGCACCAGCAGCTTTTCAAAAAAAGGCCTGTTCTGGCCCTTCAAATGGATCTCGGCATAACGTACCAGAAGCACAGTGGACATGTTATCTCCTCTTGAACAGACGCAACCGCCGCACCTGGGCTGTAACAACCTCTATGGCGTGGGCGATGTCGTCTGTTGTGTTCATCGTGGAAAGGCTGAAGCGGATGGCACTGCCCACCCTGGCGTCGCTCAAGCCCATGGCCTTCAATGTGGCGCTCGGCTTGCGCTGCCTCGCCCCGCAGGCCGAGCCGGTGCTCACATAGACGCCCTGTTCGGCCAACGCCCGCAGCAGCACCTCGCCAGTCACGGCTTCGAAGGATACATTCAGGATATGCGGCGCGCCGTCCTGGGGGGCAGGGCCGTTGACAATGGCACCGTCAATGGCCTGCAGGCCGTCAGCAAGCATAAGCTTCAGCTCCATCATTGCAGCCCGGCGCTGCTCCAAGCCCTGGGAATATACTTCCACAGCCTTCGCAAAGCCCAGAATGCCAGGCACATTTTCCGTGCCGGACCGCAAGCCCTGCTCCTGCCCGCCGCCGTAGGCGTGGGGCTTTAGCTTTACACCATCGCCGACCCACAGCGCGCCTACCCCCTTGGGGCCGTGCACCTTGTGGGCGCTGACAGAATAGAGCCCAACGCCCCACTTCGCCAGCTCTGCTGGCACCTTGAGAAACGCCTGCACACCGTCGGAATGAAAGACCGCGCCGGGGCTTTTCGCCCGCACAGCAGCAGCCAACGCGGCAATATCCTGAATGGCGCCGGTCTCGTTGTTCACATGCATTACGCTGACCAGCGCAGTGTCCCAATCCACCGCGTCAACAAGAGCGTCCAGAGGCACAAGGCCGCTGCCATCCACAGGAAGCACAACCACGTCCTGCCCCCGGGCTTTCAGTTCTTCAAATGCGGCCAGCACCGCCGGGTGCTCCACGGCGGACGTGACAAAGCGCGACCGCTTCGCCGTGGCCGCGCCGAAAATCGCCAGATTGTCCGCCTCGGTGCCGCCGGAGGTAAAAACCAGCTTCCCGCCGCCCAACGCCTTTGTGACCAGCATGCGGGCCCGGTTGATGGTATCCTCCACCGCAACACCCAGCGGATACGCCGCCGAAGGGTTGTGCCAGCCTTCGGCCATGGAGCGCGCCATTTCAACAATGACTTCGTCAAAGGGCTTTGTGGTAGCGCTGTTGTCCAGATAGCAGCTGATTGCCGGCATCTTAAATCACGACATTGCGTTCGTTATACATGCGCATATAACGCAAAAACTCCTCGCTGGGCTCAAAGTAAACCAGGTATTGCTGCTCATTTTTGCGGAACACAGCGAAATAGATCCGGCTGTCGGCGTTTAGCACCGCTTTCACCTTCTTGATGCCCTGGCGCTTCTCAATGTTGAAAAGCCTGGGGTCGTCAATGGGCGCGACCAGCTCCACCTCGCGGGTCTTGATGGAGACAAGCTCCTTGCGGCGGCTGTTGTTGAGCACTTGGGAGATATCCACAATGCCGTTGGTAAAGGAGTATTCATACTCCACCCTCAGGTAATCCTTGCCAAACCACATCAAGGCTGCACCGCCGCCGAAGATCACGAGCCCCAGCAGAGCGCTGATGTTGAACCCGCCAGCCCCCATGATCGCCATCAGGTTCATCGCGCCGATCAGCCCAAAAAAGATGGAGGATAGCAGAAGAACCACATACAAAATCATGTCTAACGCCTTTTTGCGTTTGATCACGATTTCTTCCTTCACGTTGTTGTTGAGCGTTTTGGCCATGCGTGGCACAGGTCTCTGCTCCGGCGCTGGCGCCTCACTTCCCTGCGTGGCGTTGGTGTCTTTCTCCTGATCGGCCATGGGTTACCTCCGATGTTGGCGGCAATCATTATTCTATCCGCAAAAGTATTGTAACATAAGAAGGGGTTTTTTGACAGGCGCATACTGGTTGGGATTCTTAAAATTGGCTAAGGAAGCAGATAAAACGGATATATACTGATGTTTTGATCGAAACTCAACAGGATCACCCCGTGACAGCCGGCCCTGACAATCAGTTGCGGTCGTGCAGGTCGCGATAAGCCTCCTGAGAGGGCTCCGGCGCAGCGGAGGGTGTCTGGGCGGCGCCGGTCATGTTTGTCAGGTTGGAGGAAAGCATGGAGCCGGCCAGGGCTGAAGGGGCACGGGGCTGCTTTTTGCGGGGAGGGGGGATTGGCATGAGATAGCACCTTATTCTCTTTTTTTTAGTATGCGCGGTGCTAATCAAAAAAACCATTCCGCTGGGCAATTTGTGCCAATAAAGACCATTGCTGAAGTATTAAACTGCACTCGTCTCATGATCATCTCAAATTCTTCATTTCAATACCTCCGTTTTGGTACGATGCAATCTCTACGCCATAGAGTTTGATTTCAATTATGTCGGGATCTGGCAGGTCTTTTCCTAACTCTGAATGAAATCTCCTGACATATTTCTCCAGCTGGATTTTCAGCTTGTTTTTGCCAACATCATTTATGAAGTCTTTTGCATCGTTTACATCCATGTCAGGCCTTCGCCGTGTTGTATACAGAATACCGTTTTTCTTGATTTGTTCATATGATGCATTGAAGTATTGATAGGAGAAACTCGTTTCAATGCCATGCAATACCTTCTCTGGTTCTAAGATAAAGTGAAGATTAATCTGCGCCTTTTTGCCTTTCTCAAAATAGACGCAGTCCATACCAAAGATATCAGGGGAGTCGGCACTCACAGCAGATTGAATATTTGGCCCTACCCAATATTTGCCGGTTACTTGGTCAAACCGAATTTCACTTGACCTGATGTAGAAACTCCCCGATCTGTATTCAACTGTGTCCCAAAGAAACACATAACCTCTTTCCACAAAAGGGTTTCCATCTATCAAATAACAAACACGGGGGTTCAATACGATCAGTTCGGATGCATAAGCCGGGTCCCGATTCACTACTTTATAGGCGTCTTCAATCGAATACTTCGGGAGGAGGAAGATAAACATAAGGCCATGAATGACTGTCAGTATGATCGAGACTACCAGTCCAATGTCTAATGTTACCGTTCTTCTGTTTGAGACGCTTCTGACCAGGCAATATGTGAGTATGGCTCCAAGCGCGACGGAACTGGCTATCGGAAGATAAAAGGAGGAGTGGAAATAGCCTGTTGGAATGCTGACGTATACTACAAATATAAGAAACAGAAGATCAATGATGAACAAGCCGATGTAGATTGCCCAGAATGCGATCTTCTTCATAAATATCCCCCCCCTTTATCAGTATCACTACACACAAGAAATCAAGCCTCGACCGAGAGGTTGACATCAAAGCTCAAAAAACTATTTCAACACTATGCTTCCGTTTTGGTACGTGGCAACATCGACACCGGAAATGGAAAGCGATATTTTCAACTCTGATGAAGGGGGCATCCGCTCAGATCTCATAGTATCGTAATATTTCAGATAGGTTTGAACAATTTGCTGGAACTCTTCGCTCATTACCTGTTCATCGATATCTTTTAACGCAAGAAGCTGCTGCTGCTCCATTTTTTTATAATCAGAGTTGTGGCTGATGCGATCTTCCCGATCATACTCCTCGCGTACTTTGATAATCTGAAGATGGAAACAAACAGTATCATCCGAAGAAAAACCAACTCCATGGTCGTTTATCATGAAACTAGCGGTTTGCATCGAGAAATCATTCGTATAAGTATACTCATACGAACCAACAGGATTGAAGTTGACGAAACAAGGTTTTTCATCGGTTGTAATACAATTAAATGAATAACCTTTCTCCACAAATGGATTAGCCTCAATAGTAAAACCATAGTTGCCGTTAAAAAAGTCATCCGTCACAGAAAATTTTGGGTTCGCTTCAACAGCTGCATATGCGCTTGGCCTTGTGTATTTTGGCAAATACTTGACAAACACAAATCCAACCGCCAATGTGACAATACATGATATCCCGAAAAAGGCGATCTTTGTTATAACCCGACACCCAAGCCCATGAGCAGGCATGACTAACGCAACATCCTGAGCCACTTGAGTGGATAAGCACAACGTAATAATTGTAGTTACGATCGCGAAAACAGAGGACCAGATGAGATATTCAACATAATGCAAGCCCAGCAAGAGGGTGTAGAGCTCATTTGCCATTTGTCTCATGAAAATAATGAACGCCACATTTAAGACTATGAGAAGAATGCACAGAATAGCAAATAGCCACTTCTTCATTCCGTCATCCCTCCCACATGCAAATTATATAATAGCACTAGAGGTTTAGCAATAAAAACCATATAGAAAGCCCGCCGCCTGTTGGCAGCGGGCTTTCTTTCAGCTTTACAAGATCTATTCCACCGTTACCGACTTGGCCAAATTCCTCGGTTTGTCCACATCAAACCCACGCTCCACCGAGCAATAATAGGCAAACAGCTGCGTGGGGATGACTGCCAGCACCGGCATAAACACATCCTCGGTCTTCGGCAGCAGGATCACCTCGTCGGAAAGCTCGCGGATGATGTCTGCCTCCTCCGGGCAGAAGGAAAGCACACGTGCTCCGCGGGCCTTCACTTCCTTGAGGTTGCTGGCCAGCTTCTCATAGAGCGGCGGCTGGGTGGCCAGGGCGATCACCAGCGTGTCCTGCTCAATGAGCGCAATGGGCCCATGCTTGAGCTCGCCAGCCGGGAAAGCTTCCGAGTGGATATAGCTGATTTCCTTCAGCTTCAGCGACCCCTCCATCGCCACGGCGTAGTCCAGGTTGCGGCCCAGGAAGTAAGTGTCCGTCATCGCGTAGTGCAGGTGGGCGCTGTGGGCGATCGTCTCTTCATGGGCGATCACCTCCTGGGTTTGCTCAGGCAGCTTTTTCAGGGCGGCGGAAAGCCTCTGATACTCCTCACTGCTTACGCTGCCGCGTACGCGCCCCATTTCCATCATCAGCATATACAGGCACAGCAGCTGAGTCGTGTATGCCTTGGTGGAGGCCACGGCGATTTCGGGGCCAGCCCAGGTGTACATCACGGCGCCGGCTTCGCGGCTCACGGTACTGCCCACCACATTGGTGATCGCCAGCACCATGGCACCCCGCTCCTTTGCCAGACGCATTGCGGCCAGCGTGTCGGCTGTCTCACCGGACTGGCTGATCGCGATGAACAGCTCGCCCTTCTGTATTGTGGGGTCACGATAGCGGAACTCGGAGGCCATGTCCACCTCCACCGGCAGGCCCAGCAGCCGCTCGAAAGCATATTTACCCACGATACCGGCGTGGTAGGCCGTGCCGCAGGCCACGATCACGACGCGGCGAAGTTCTTTGACCACATCATCGGCCAGACCTGTCTCGGCCAGGTCGATCATGCCGCCCTCCTTCATACGGGGCGACAGTGTGTCCCGCAGTGCCTTGGGCTCCTCGTGGATCTCCTTGAGCATGAAGTGGTTGTAGCCACCCTTTTCGGCGGCGGAGACATCCCAATGCACATGGAAGATCTCGCGATTGACCGGCGCGCCATACTCATCCCAGATTTCAATGGAGTGGTCGGTGACGCGGGCAACCTCGCGGTCTTCCAGCAGATAGATCTCGCGGGTGTAGGAAAGGATCGCCGGAATGTCACTGGCGATGAAGTTTTCACCGTCGCCCAGGCCCAGGATCAGGGGGCTGTCCTTTCGGGCGGCGATAAGCTCGCCAGGGTGTTTGGCGCTGGTTACAGCGATGGCATAAGACCCTTGCACGCGGGCCAGCGCTTGCTGCACTGCTTCCAGAAGGTTGCCTTTGTAATAATAGTCCACCAGCTGGGTCAGCACCTCGGTGTCGGTCTGCGAGACAAACGCATATCCCCGCTCAATGAGCCATTCCTTCAGGCGCATGTAGTTCTCGATGATGCCGTTGTGCACCAGCGCGAGATCACCCGAGCGGTTGGTATGGGGATGGGAATTGATATCGCTGGGCGCGCCATGGGTGGCCCAACGGGTGTGACCGATGCCCACGGATCCCTGCACCGGGCTCTGGGCCAGGCTTGTTTCCAGAACAGACAAGCGGCCTTTCTTCTTGCGGATAACCAGGCCCTGGCCATCAAACACAGCCACACCGGCGCTGTCATAACCGCGGTATTCCAGCTTGCTCAAGCCGTTAATCAACACAGGAGTGGCCTGCTTGGGGCCAATATAACCGATAATCCCACACATAATATAAGTTTCCTCCAGCTTGTTTCATATTTTGTGCAATAAAAAAGAGCGCTAAACGCGCTCTGGTGAAGGGTCGTGAAACAAACCCCGCCACAGGGAATGCGGTTGTGCACAAACAACGCGCTCCGCCTGATGGCCTTGCGTCCTGATCGCCCGCTGCTGGTTGTCCCGCCCGTTGCCGAGCGGCTTTCAGCATGCTTTGTCGGATGGCGATGCCTCCGCGGGGAAACCCGCCGAATATTTCGAATAACCCCGTCCTCGTCAAAACGGCTCACAGTGCTTCCGCTGTGGTCTTCCGTTTTCCGGCGCTTTATTCAGTTGTGAGCCGTGCCGAACGTCACATCAACTCCTTTCAGTAACTTTACCCCAGCCTCTCCCGGATCAACTCTGCCAAGACCTCTGCGTCGCGGTTCACCTTTTGCTCATCTGCCCCCTCCACCATCACACGGATCAACGGCTCTGTGCCGGAGGCGCGAACGAGCACCCTGCCCCGGCCGGCATAGCTTTCCTCAATGTCTTTGATGAGGTCCGCGATGGCGGCGTCAGCCTTGAATAATTCCTTGCCTTCGTTGCTGGCGAGGGTCACATTCTTGAGCACTTGGGGGTATACGTCCATCACCCGCTTGCACTGGCATAGCGGCTTACCGCTGCGCTTCACGGCTGAAAGCAGCCGCACGGCGCTCACCAGCCCGTCGCCGGTGGTGTTGTCAGACAGGAAAATCACATGGCCCGATTGCTCGCCCCCGATGCAATAGCCTTGCTCGAGCATCCGTTCAAGCACATATCGGTCGCCCACACCAGTCACGGAAACACCGATCCCGGCATTCTCCATCGCGACCCGCAGGCCCAGGTTGCTCATCACCGTCATCACCAGCGTGTTGCCGGCAAGCAAGCCCCGCTCCTTCATATCCAGTGCACAGATGGCCATAATCCCGTCGCCGTCAATCAGCTCGCCGTTGCCATCAATGGCGAGCATGCGGTCTGCGTCACCGTCAAAGGCAAAACCGATATCGGCACCGGTTTCGCGCACAATGTTCTGGATGTGCTCGGTATGGGTGGAGCCGCAATTCTCATTGATGTTGCAGCCGTCTGGCTCGTCATAGAGCGAAAGCACCTTGGCACCCAGCTCGCGAAACAGCCTTGGGGCAATGTGGTGTGCAGCACCGTTTGCACAGTCCAGCACCACCTGCACACCCTTTACGCTCACGTCCATCAGGGATTTTAGAAATTCAATGTAATCGTCTTCCGCCCGTTCCACATGCACAATCGTGCCCATGTCGGCGCCGGATGCTTTGGGCAGCTCGTCCACCTTATCGCCGATGAGCTCCTCAATGCGATCCTCCACAGCGTCCGGCAGCTTGAGGCCGTTGCCGTCAAAAAACTTGATGCCGTTGTATTCCATGGGGTTGTGGGATGCGGAAATCACCACAGCGGCATCGCAGCCGTATTTGCGGGTGAGCCATGCCACAGCGGGTGTGGGCATGATGCCCACAGACAGCACGTCCGCCCCCACCGAGCAGATACCAGCAGACAGTGCAGCTTCCAGCATCTGGCCGGAAATGCGGGTATCACGGCCCACCAGGATCCTGGGGCGCTTTGTGCCCAAACTCAACAGATATGCGCCGGCGCGGCCCAAATCATAGGCCAGCACAGCGTCCAACTCGGTTCCGGCCACGCCGCGCACACCATCGGTGCCGAATAATCTTGCCAAAAGGGATTCCTCCCGCACATGCATTGGATGGATTTTACCACATTATGCTCATGAAGGCAAATTGGTATCGTCCATATTGGTTGAAAGTTTACCGTTCGTTCATATTCGGCAATATCTTCCAGGAATAACAAACATACGTGCCCTCTGAAAATCGCATGAGCAAAGCGCTTGGCCTACATCTGAAGGCATGCATCCAACGCAAGGCCGAGCACATACTCCCTGATCTCAACTCTGCTGGCGAAGTTACGGCTATCCCAAACATCACCGCCCAAGTTGTCGCCGGCATAAAGGATCTGGCCGAACTCCACATTGTTATACTGAGACACGGCCATATAGGCAGAAGCTTCCATCTCAACCGTAATGCAACCTTCCTCTTTGCGCTTGCGAACTTTCGCGGCAGTCTCCCGATAGAATGCGTCTGTTGTCCATGTCTTCCCTTTGATGAATGGCACATTTCGCTCCAACAACACATTCTCGATGGCATCGATGGCCTTGGGGTCGGCCTGTATCTCCCTCGATGGCTTGACATAGTGGTATGAGGTGCCCTCATCACGGACAGCCGATGTTGGGAGAATCAAGTGGCCCACCGCGATCTCCTTTTGCAGCACACCGCAGCTGCCGCAGGCAACATACTTCCTGCACCCAAAAGCGGTCAACTCCTCGATTTGTGCGGCTGCGATCGGCGCGCCCACTCCAGCTTGCATTAGCGCCACCTTCCTGCCCTTATAGTCCAGCTCATACAAGGGGAATTCAAGTGATTCAGCTGTGAACTGCGCAGCGATCCTGTTTGGATGCCCCATTAAGATCCTCTCAATTGCCTCTGGAAAGAAGCACAACACACACCGCTCTGAAACATCAACCGGTTGAATGATGTTTTCCGGCCTGATGAAGGCGGATCTGTCCTCGTCAAATTCCAGGATTGGGAATTCCCGTTCCAACATATATGTACCTCCCCGTTTTTTAGGTTTTCTACCCATCACCCGAATGATATACTATCTCTCAAATCCACCAAGGAAGCAAGCCAGGATGAAAAAAGCACTGAAAGCTGCCCTCCCCTGCACGCTGCCGGTCATGGCAGGCTACCTGTTTTGCGGGTTCGCGTTCGGCGTGCTGTTCCGCCAGACCGGGCAACACCCGCTTCTGGCCACGGCGATGAGCATGTTCGTCTATGCCGGGTCCATGCAATTTTTCGCCATCAAATTCATGGATGGCAGCTTTGACATGCTCTCCATCGCATTGCTGACGTTGCTGATCAATGCCAGGCATTTGTTTTATGGCATCCCGTTTGTCGAGAGATTCCGCAGGATGGGCAAACGGATGCCCTATATGGTTTTTTCACTGACCGACGAAACCTTCTCGTTGTTATGTGGTGCCAAAGCCCCGGAGGGGGTAGACAGTCTGCAGTTCATGTTTTGGATCGCGTTGCTGGACCAGTGCTATTGGGTGGCGGGCACAACATTGGGCGCACTCATCGGGCCGGTGTTGCCCTTTGACACCAAGGGCATTGAGTTTGCGCTGACAGCGCTGTTTCTGGTTATCTTCGTGGAGCAATGGCGCGGATCACCCACCAAGCTGCCGGCGCTGGCCGGGCTGCTATTGAGCACTGCGGCGCTGCTGGTCTTTGGCGCAAAGGATTTCATCCTACCGGCCATGATGATGATCGCCGTGGCATTGATGGCGCTCAGGAGGCCGGTGGAACGCAAGCTGGAGGAAACTAAACACGAGGAGGTGGCAGAATCATGCCAGGCGCAGGATACGCTCTGATTGTGATCGCAGTGGTGGCTGCCGTCACCGTGTTCATTCGGGCAACCCCATTTCTATTCTTCGGCGGCAACAAGCCAGTGCCCCGGATTGTGACCTACTTGGGCCGAGCGCTGCCCCCGGCGGTGATCGCAATGCTGGTGGTCTATTGCTTCAAAGATGTGCTGCCATCGGCCTGGCCCCATGGCCTGCCGGAGCTCATCGCGGCGGCAATTGTGGTTGTGCTGCAGGCATGGAAGAGAAACAGCATCCTCAGCATCTTTGCCGGCACAGCGGCGTATATGCTGTTGGTGCAGGTGGTGTTTGTTTAACCTTCAGGGTGGTATTCAATCGAGAATTGCAATATAATTTAAAATACCTTGACTTGAGATGATGCAATGTCATCCAAAGCACCGATTGTTTATCAGGTCGCGTGGGTATCGCTGCTCATACAAGTCGCGCTGATCGGCTTATTCTCTTTGCTTTTCTTTCTAGTAACCACCGATACCAACCTGTCAGCTATTCTTGGCTGCATGGTCACGCTTGCTCTTGTTATGGTATTGCGCCAAACGCTGGCCAGATATCACCGGCAAGGCATTCGACTGACCAAAGCAGGGCGCTTTGCAGATGCGATCCCGCAATTTGAAAAGAGCCTTTCGTTTTTCACCAAATATCAAAAGATTGATCAATTCAGAAGTATCACCCTGCTTTCCTCCAGCAGAATGTGCTACCGTGAGATGGCGTTATGCAACATGGCGTTCTGTCATTCCCAGATTGGCAATGGCGTTTTAGCCCGTAAGTATTATGAAGAGGTATTGACACAATATCCAACCAACACCGTTGCTAAAGCGGCTCTGAACTTAATGAATGCCGAAAAACAACGACTTTAGACCAAGGCTAAGAAATCATAATAATTCCATGATCGCCACCATCGCCCCGCACCGGCCCTGCTCCTTGCGATGAGAATAAAATGTCTCAGTATCGCAGGCTGTGCACACGCTGGCCACAGCAATCTGATCCTCCGGCACCCCCGCCTCAATGAGCTGCCTCGCGTTGCAGCGCCACAGGTCCACCTTGGCTTGTCCGCCCGCGCGGTCCACCAACCCCCAGCCGGGGAACTCTGTTTCAAACTGGTCTGCCACATCCTCCCCCACCGCAAAGCAGCACGGGCCAATGGATGGCCCAACGGCGGCCAGGCAGTCCTGCGGGTGTGTGCCATATACTTCTGACATGCGCCGGAGCGCCTCCTGCGCAATACGGCTTACAGTGCCCCGCCAGCCAGCATGCACCATAGCTATGGCGCGGTGTCGGGTGTCCAGCAGATAAACCGGCACGCAGTCGGCGCTGTGCTTGACCAACGCCACGCCGGGCCTGTTGGTCATCAGCCCATCGGCTTCCACGCTGGGAGTGTCATCAAACACACCCTGGCCGTCTTCTCCGTCTAGAACCTCATGCACCGTTGTACCATGGGTCTGGATCGATACGGCAAGTCCATCCACCGAAAAACCGGCGGCCCGGCAGATGCGGCGGTAGTTATCCCTCACGTTTTCCACGGTGTCGCGGCGTTTGGTGGAAAAGTTCATCGTGGCCGTCTCGCCGGTGCTCACCCCACCAATCCGGGTTGTGAACGAAGCCCGCACCAACCCGGTTTGCTCCAAAAAAGAAACGGCGTAATACTTCACGCCGTCCCTCTCGCACAATGTAAAACCGCCAAAATTCATCCGTTACTCCAATAACAACTTGTTGAGCTCATCCCGGAACGTATTGATATCCTTGAACTGGCGATAGACCGAGGCGAAACGCACATAGGCCACCTGGTCCAGCTCCTTCAAGCCTTCCATCACCAACTCGCCAAGCACATCGGTGGAAATCTCCTGCTCCAGAGAGTTATATACCTTCTTTTCGATGGCAGACACCAGATTGTCTATATCCTTGATGGCCACGGGGCGCTTTTCGCATGCCTTTATGATGCCCTTTTTCACCTTCTCAATGTCAAAGGGCTCGCGGCGGCCATCCTTCTTTACCACCAAAATCACGGGGTTCTCAATTTTTTCATATGTGGTGAAGCGCTTGCCGCAGCCCACGCACTCTCTTCTGCGCCGGATGGCCCAACCATCCTCAGTGGGGCGGGAATCCACGACCTTACTGTCTACGTGGTTGCAGAACATGCAGCGCATTTCACAGGCCTCCCCATGTGGTCTTGATGTGTATTATACCATATATTGTAATACCATGTCCATTTGTTGCGCAACATGTATTTTCAGATTTTAACGTAAAGGCACAGGATAAGCCGGTGGCAGGAGCAACTGCCACCGGGTTATGAGGCCTGTCAGGATTATCTCCCCTCCTGCGCAGCGTCACCGCCGGGCTCGTTGATGCGCACAAGAATGACATCCTCGCCGATCTTCACAATGCACTCCCAAGGAATCACCACATCGGCACGAGTGCCCCGGAAGAGGTTCATCACATTGAACGGTCCAGGCACGGCAATGGAGCTGATCCGCCCGTCAGGGCTGAAGTTCATGTCGACGATGGTGCCCAGGCGGCGGCCGTTGATGATGTTGATCACGTCTTTCTGGCGGATGTCCGAGGAATTGGACATGGCTCGCACCCCCTCCCTCAAGCTTATGAGCCACTGAGCCCGGTTATCACAGGCAAGAAATGAAAAAGCTCCCGGCATGCGGGAGCTCAGAAGCCAGATTATGGGCTACTTCACGGCAATTTGCAGCATCTGTACGGTGCTCTTATCGCCGTCTTCACTCACGGCCCACACAGACACCTTGTAGTTGCCCCGGGGCGCGTCATACGGCACCATGAAGTTTAGCGCGAACCTGTTGTCACTTTCCTTTTTGAAACTCTGGCGGATGCCATAAGCGTCCACAGAGAAAATCACGCTGCGCACGGGTGCTGTGTTGTCTGAAACCTCGGCAGCAGTCTTGATCATGGAGCCGGGGCTAACTTCCGTGGGGAAATTCTGAAACGTCAGCGTGCACGAGAAATCTGCCATGTCTGTACCTCCATGCAACATATGGCAGTATTTTACACCGGGCGTGGGGCAGCGTCAAATCTTTTGCATCATGCTAACGCTTGTTTTGGATAAGCGCCGTAATGCGCTCCACAGGGTTCAAAAGGTTGCTGATGGACGTATCGCGGTTCAGCGTGTCAATGATGTAGGCGATGTATTTAGACATATCCACCTCCTGATACCAGGGGCGCTTCAAAAGCTCCGGGCTGCGATATACCAGGTTGGTTGTGAAAACCTTGCTAATAAAGCCCGATGCATATGCTTCGTCAAACTTATCCATGCCGTCGCAGAACAGGCCAAAGGTGGCAAACACAAACACGCGCCGGGCCTTGCGCTCATGCAGCTGTCTGGCAAGATCCAGCAT
>JAEZSE010000030.1 GCA_023421955.1 Bacillota bacterium | reverse complement strand
ACGGCCGCGCCGATTCCTACTGAAACTCCAAAACCAACCGCAGATCCTGGCACGCAGACTCCCGATGTCACCGATGGCACAGAGGAGCCAACCACTACTACAACACCCTCGGCAACCATCGACCCGCAGACGGACATAGAAAACCAGGCTGATCAATCCCTGATGAAGGACACGCTGCATGTGCTATTGGTCGGCGTGGATTATGCCACGGAGAGGGAAAGCTGGAAGAACAAGTTGAATTTCAACTCTGATGTGATGCTGCTGTTGGTGATCAACTTTAAGCAGAACAAGGTTGATATGATATCATTCCCCCGTGATACGTACGCCAAGATTGCGAATCTTGACAATTCTGGCGGGAATAATTTCTACAAGCTGAACTTTTCATTGGCCGCCGGGGGTGGGATCAACGAACAGGGCTTCATGAACGTTTGCAAGAGCGTTGAGGGCCTGCTGGATAAAAAAGTGCCGCCGATCAATTACTATATCGCCGTCACAATGCCCGCCGTCAAAGAGCTCACCGACGCAATCGGCGGTGTGGATTACAATGTGGACATCGATTTTAAAATACAAGGCCGTGCCTACAAGAAGGGCATGCAGCATATGAATGGACAGGCTGTGCTGGACTACTGCAGGGTGCGAAAGAACTCCGGTACTGGTTATATCTCAGGTCAGCAAGGTGATTTGAACCGCGTAAACCGCCAGAAGAAGATGCTGGTCACCGTGTTCAAGAAGTTGCAAAGCGACGCTACGATCTTCACTGTGCCAAAAATCCTCACCAGCATGCATGACAAGGTCTTCACCAACATGAACTACAAACAGCTTGCCGCCCTTGCGCTGTTTGGGAAAAACCTGAAGGACGACAAGATTACGATGCGCACGCTGCCCAACACCGGCACTGTGAACATCTTCAATTATAATTTTGTGCTTCAGGACCAAGCCGGACGCGTCAAAATGCTCAAGGAAGTCTACGGTATCAATGCAGACAAGCTGTATAAGTTCGACTCCGGTTATGCACACCTGCTCTGGGCGTATATGAAGGGTGAAACCTGGCTGCTGGAAATCGAAAAATGGAGAAAAACGGATGCGGCCAAGGCAGTGGAGGAGCAAAAACTCACCAATTTGGAAGACAACACAAAGCTTGATTCCATGATTGACTATACGCAAAAGTTGATGTCAAAACATCGAAACACCCTCTTTTCCAGCAGTAAGCCAGTGGTGTCCAGCAGCCAGTGGAACGAGTTGAACAACCAGGTGGAGGGCTTGAAGAAACTTGCGGACAGCATGTTCACCAAGGCTGGTTATAAGGCAAACTGGAAGGTCACCACACCGGAAGTGCTTAATATGGCTGAGTAAAACCAATTGTGTCAGAGCCGCCCGGATAAGTTTCGGGCGGCTTTTCATATAGCCTGCCATAATCTTCTTGACCATGAACTGCCATCAAACGCATAATCCGGTGGATTTGAAAAGATACTATACCCACAGAGAAAAAGGAGGGAAAATGCTTGAAAGCCACCGGCATAGTCAGAAGAATAGATGAGCTGGGAAGAGTGGTTATTCCCAAGGAAATAAGGCGCACTCTCAGGATCAGGGAGGGTGACCCCCTTGAGATATTCACAGATCGCGAAGGTGAAGTGATCCTCAAAAAATACTCACCCATCGGCGAGTTGGGGGAATTTGCCAAGCAATTTGCGGAAAGCCTGAACAAGTCTCTTGGCCATGTTGCCTGCATTGCCGACAGAGACGCCATCCTTGCCACAGCGGGCACCACTCGAAAGGAATATCTTGATAAAGCGTTGAACGAAGCTGTGGAGCAGTTAATGACCGAACGCAAAAACCACCAGGCGGAGGGGAAAAGCGGCACCATGCTGCCGATCACCTCCGATGAGGAAGACGGCAGCGGGTACTCCGCGCAGACTATCGTACCAATCATTTCGGAGGGTGAGCCCATCGGTGCAGTACTTCTCCTGAGCCGTGAGCCTGGCGCGCAAATGGGTGAAACTGAGATGAAGTCCGCAAAAACAGCTGCTAACTTCATGGGTAAGCAGATGGAGCAGTGACAGGGTCAAACGAAGGGTTGATCCTCAAGCCGTGCGGCATTCCGTGCGGCTTTCCTTTTGGCATGGCATACCTCAAGCCAATTTGTTGTATACTTTCCAATGTGCGGTTATAATGGTTGGGATTTCTCAACCGGCAGGTGAATGATGAGCAAAAAGAGCTTCCTTCAAGGTGCTGCGATACTGGCGTTGGCTGGTGTGATCGTGCGCATCATAGGAGCACTTTACCGCATCCCATTGACGAATATTCTGGGTAGCGAAGGGGTTGGCCTTTATCAACTGGCTTATCCCGTATACGGATTGCTGTTGACATTGTCGACTGCTGGTGTGCCCGGTGCTATCTCCAAAATGGTCTCAGAGCGGATGGTTCATCACGACAGAGTCAATGCGCAAAGGGTATTCCGTGTGAGCTTGGTTCTGCTTTCCATTGTCGGCTTGATCAGTTCCATCGCGATGGCTTTGGGCAGTGGCATGATTGCCAATATGATAGCACCAAAAAGCGGTTCGCTTGCGCAACCTAGCATGCTGGCTGCAGCCCCGGCTTTGTTTTTCGTAGCCGTCATCACGGCGTACAGAGGGTATTTCCAGGGCCTTCAGAATATGACACCTACAGCGGTTTCTCAAATATGGGAGCAGGTTATTAAGATATTCCCCGGCTTTTTAATAGCCGGATATCTAAACAAATATGGAGTGGAATATGGAGCCGCCGGTGCGATGTGGGGCGTGGTGCTCTCCGAGGTCGTCGCATTGGTATATTTGATGATTACGTATTCCCGAAAAAAGCGTCTTCTTGACCAACTGTCAGAGGAGGACGGTTTTATACCCGAAACTGTCCATGCTCCTGAACCGTATCCTTTACTGGCCAAGCGCTTGACAAGGCTTGCCTTGCCCATGGTAGCCGGCGCTATTTTTCTGCCTCTTGCCGCACTTGGTGACGCAGCGATCGTTATGAATCAGTTGAGTGCATTGGGCTGGGAAGCTCAAACTACCCGAGTGTATTATGGCATTTTGAGTGGCGTCGTCAACGTACTGGTGAATGTGCCAAGTGTATTGTCTCTATCACTCAGCACCAGCCTTATCCCAGCCATCGCAGAGTCGAGAGAGCGCAGGGACTTTAAGTCTGTGGAGCGGAAAAGCAGAATCGGGCTAAGAATCACAATGCTGGTTTCTTTGCCGTCTGCAGTAGGACTGGCTGTGTTATCCAAACAAATTCTTAGCCTTCTGTTCAGTTCGGCATTTGAAAGCCCTGAGCAGTTGATTGTTGGAGCCACTCTTTTGGTGACCTCTTCGATCAGCGTCATTTTCTTGTCTATTGTGCAGTCCACCAACGGCACATTGCAAGGCTTGGGTAAGGTTTATGTGCCAATGGTGAGCCTTGCTGTGGGGGCGCTGACAAAGATTGTATTGAACTATATCCTGATTGGCATTCCAACCATCAATATTCATGGTGCGCCAATCGGTACAATTGTTTGCTATCTGATTCCTGCGATAATCAATCTGTTTTTCTTAAAGAGAGCAGCAGGTATACGCCTTGATTTTTCTGGAATGCTGATACGGCCGGGGCTTGCCTCGATTGTGATGGGCGCTGCGGCATGGGCGATTGCGACATTTGTCTCTGCCTATATTGGCACAAGCTTGTCTACAGTAATTGCTGTAATCGTTGCGATACCTTTGTATGCTGTATGTGCAGTTTTGTTTGGAGCTTTGGGGCGCGAGGAGATGGCATACATACCAGGCGGGGGGAAGCTGACCGATTTTCTGGATCGTCACAAGCTTTTACGGGGATAGGAGGCGTTGGATTTGCCAAAGATAACAATCGTTGGGCTTGGCCCCTGGGAGAAGGGGCACCTGACGGAAAAAGCCCTTGCCGCGCTGCAGAGCGGTGAAATTGTGTTTAGAACGGGCAGGCATCCAGCCTCTGCGGCCTACATTGAAAAGGGAGCCATCACGCTGGATGATATGTACGAAGCGGCTGAGGATTTCGGAGAGCTCAACCGGTCTGTGGCAGAAACGATAATCAGTTTGGCGGAAAAGCGTGGCGAGGTGATTTATGCCGTGCCCGGTCAAGGACTATCCGGGGATAGCACGGTGACTGAGTTGATTGTTGCATGTAAGGGCCGTGCAGATCTGGAGTTCGTTCCTGGCGTGGAAGAAAGCGCGCCTGTATCACTGAAGTGCGCAGCGTTAGCCGGAATCGGTACGGAGACCTGTGTGGTGATCCCTGCGGAGTTTCTGGAAACCCGACGGATAGATAAAACCCAGCCGCTTATCGTCACGCAGATTGACAGCAGGCTGACTGCGGGGCAAACCAAGCTAAGGTTAGCCGCTGTTTATGGCGATGAAGCCACTGCTTACCTTGCAGTTGCTGGGATGATCTTGCCAATCCATCTGGAAGATTTGGATAGGCAAAAAGGCTATGACCACCGCACAATGCTTTGGATGGCGCCTGCGGACTCGGGTAACGCTCGTTATGACCTGGTGGACATCATCGCCATCATGGACAGGCTCAGGGAGCCTGGTGGCTGCCCCTGGGATCGCGAACAGACCCATGAGAGCCTCAAGCAATATCTGCTGGAGGAGACCTATGAAACCATCGACGCCATCGAGAATGACGACATGGACGAGCTGCGTGAAGAATTGGGAGATGTACTGTTGCAGGTGCTATTTCACGCCAGAATCGCGCAGGAACGCGGCGACTTTGACATCATCGATGTGGCAGACACGGTAAGTCGCAAGATGATTCTGCGCCACCCGCACATCTTCGGCAGTGAGCGGGCCGACACAGCGGATGATGTGATGCGCAACTGGGACGCGATCAAGAAGGCGGAAAAGGGGCAAGCGACGGAGTCTGGCATGATGAAGCGCGTTCCGCAGGCCATGCCGGCATTGATGCGCAGCATGAAGGTGCAGGCCAAGGCTGCCCGCGTGGGTTTCGACTGGAATGACGTATGGGGCGCATTCGGCAAGCTTGAGGAGGAAGTGGCGGAGCTCAGAGAAGCCATTGAGAGAGACATGGGAACAGATAAGCTTATTGATGAGTTTGGAGACGTACTCTTCGCGGCAATCAATGTAGCCAGGTTTATCGATGTGCATCCAGAGTTTGCTCTGGCCGGCACGGTGGAGAAATTTATCCGCCGATTTGAGCATGTTGAGCGCCGGGCTGCCGAAAAAGGTCGAGCTCTGGATTCTATGAAGCTTGAAGAAATGGATGTTTTTTGGAACGAGGCAAAAGCTCTGGAATCGCCGCAATTGACATAAATAGGGGATTCTGTATAAAAATACTTGCGTAATAACGGTATATATATTAGAATGAACCTGCTTCAGTACCAAAGAATACTTTGAGGAGGAATAATCGTGAATAAGGCTGAGCTCATCTCCGCGATTGCGGAAAAAAGCGAACTGACGAAGAAGGATTCTGAGAAGGCGTTGAACGCTTTGTTGGATTCCATTACCGGCGCCCTCAACAATGGCGAAAAGGTGCAGATCATCGGTTTCGGCACATTTGAGGCCAAAAAGCGCGCTGCCCGCGAAGGCATCAATCCCCGCACAGGCAAGGCGATCAGCATTGCCGCTGCTACCGTGCCTTCTTTCAAGGCCGGCAAGGCTTTCAAGGATTCTCTGAAATAAGGGTCAAGAAATATTGCATGATATAAGGCGGGTAGCGATTACCCGCCTTTTGGCAGTTATTGAAGGGCTTTCCTCAGGAGGATTTTCAATGCGTCTGGACAAATATCTGAAGGTCTCGAGAATCATTAAGAGAAGAACCGTAGCCAACGAAGCTTGCGATGTGGGCCGCGTGAGCATCAATGGCAAGCCTGCCAAGGCTTCTGTGGAAGTGAAGCCCGGCGACCTCATTGAGATTGCGTTTGGAAGCCACACCGGCCGTTATGAGGTGCTGGATGTTCGTGAAGCGGCATCCCGGCATGGCGCGTCGGAGCTTTACCGTGAAATCAAGGAGGATTGAAGATGGTCTGTGCCGTCATCGTGGCAGCAGGGCGTTCCACCCGCATGGGGGGAGGCGACAAGGGCATGATTGATCTTAACGGTAAACCTGCCCTCCGCCGCTGCCTGGAGGCCTTTGAGGCATGTCCTGATATCGATTGGATTTGCCTTGTAACCGCCTCGGAGCGTCTGGATGCCTGCTCGAACCTTGACGAGCGATGGTCCATCAGTAAGCTTAGGACAGTGGTGGCTGGCGGAGATACCAGGGGCCAATCGGTTTATCAGGGTATAAAGACTTTGCCTGATAATTGTGAACTCGTGGCCATTCAAGATGGTGCCAGACCGTTTACCACAGCTGAGATCATAAAGCGAACGGTGCAGTCAGCCCGGGAAAAAGGCTCCGGCGTGGCAGCCATCAAATGCCGCGACACCATCAAGGTTGCCGATAAGAGCAGATGCGTGCGCGCCACGCCCGACCGCGGCACGTTATGGAATGTTCAGACGCCGCAGACATTCCGATATGATCTGATCAAAAGCGCATACAGGGATGCTGAGGCTAACGGCATCGAGGCGACAGACGACGCAGCTGTGGTCGAGCTGGCCGGACACAAGGTTTTTCTAGTGGAAGGATCGGCGGAGAACATCAAGCTGACCACGCCGGAGGACATTCGCCACGGTGCGGCGATTATTCAGGCCAGAGAAGGCGGGGATTGCCCGATGAGAATCGGCGAAGGTTATGATGTACACCGGCTGGTGGAAGGACGGCGGTTGATTCTTGGTGGGGTGGATATTCCCCACAATAAAGGCTTGCTTGGCCATTCCGATGCCGATGTGCTCGTGCATGCCATCATGGACGCACTGCTGGGTGCGGCGGGTCTTGGTGACATCGGTCGCCATTTCCCCGACACAGATCAGCGCTATAAGGGCATTTCCAGCCTGCTGCTGCTGGAGCATGTGGCTTCATTACTCAAAGAGCGTGGCTGGCGCACTGGAAATATCGACGCCACAGTGGCGGCCCAACGCCCCAAGCTTGCGCCACACATCCAGGCCATGCGCGAGAATATTGCCCGTTGTCTTGGAACAGACATATCTTGTGTGAATATCAAAGCCACGACTACCGAAGCATTGGGGTTTGAAGGCAGGGAAGAAGGGATGTCTGCCAGGGCAGTTGCTCTTCTTGTGAGGCTATGAAAGAGAATATGACGTTAATAGTTGGTAGGGGCGGGGTTCCACACCCGCCCCTGTTTAAAAGCCTGATTCGCGCAATCCTGGGTTAAGAGGTCACTTATTCCAAAGGTTCACCACCGCTACGCTTTTAAAGTAGTAGTTGATGATGTCCTCGGCTTTCTTGCCGTCACTGGCCATCTGGAATGCTCCCCATTGCGGCATACCCACGCCATGGCCATACCCCTTACCCTTCACGGTCATCTTGCTGCCATCGAATTTGAGCTCGGTGATGAACGTGGAACGGAATTTCAACGGATCCATTGCAATCCGGAACTCTGGCGCGGAGATTTCGTTGCCATTCACAATGATGGTGGTTGCCCGCCCGGAAGGCCCGGTCTTGCCAAGCTTGATGTCGGAGATATCCTTCTCTGATCCGACGGCCATCTTGGATAAACCCGCGCTGATCTCGTCGGCTGTGAAGGTGTTTTCCCATTCGGTGAATTCCTTAGGAGCTTTCGATTCGTCAGACTCAACCGATTGGATGTAGGGTGGGTTTTGCTCCTGGAAGTTCAAACCTTCCAATGCATCAGCGGTCTTGCCGCCGGAAGCCGAGTGGAACCACGCTCTGATGAACTGGCCGTTATAGGCGATCACCATGCCGCTGGTATCAC
>JAEZSE010000017.1 GCA_023421955.1 Bacillota bacterium | reverse complement strand
CCCCAACCCCCACGCCGCCCCCGGCGGATGTCAACCTGCTCTTTTCCGGCGATATCATGTTTCATGAGCCATCGGTAAAGCTCCAGTGGGATGCCGAGGCAAAGAAGTACGACTTCACTTCCTACTTCGAGCATGTGGCCCCGATCATCAGCGCTGCCGACTTTGCCATCGGTAACCTGGAGTCGCCAGTATGGGACATTTCCAAGAGCAAGTTTGGCGAGCTGCAGTTTGCCGCACCGGTGGAAGCCATCGATGCCATGCAGCAAGCCGGGTTTGACGTGCTGGGCACGGCCAACAACCACGCGATGGACCAGGGCTTGCCGGCCCTTGCCAACACGATTGATGTGATCACCAAGCGGGGTATGCTGACAACGGGCACCTACCGTAACGAGCAAGAGCGCGATAGCGTTTGCATGATGGAGAAGAACGGTGTAAAGATCGCGCTACTGGCCTACAGCCGCTTTGTGAACCGCTCCTGGCGTAACAAGGACGGCATGGGTGTAAATGTGATCGATCTGGAGCGCATGATCGCGGACATGAAGCGAGCCCGTGAGCAGGGCGCAGATGCTGTGATCTTCTACGTGCACTTCGGCACTGAATACACCCATGATGCCGACAGTTCTCAGAAGAATATTGTCAAGAAGCTCAAGGCTGCCGGGGCCGACGCCGTGATCGGCCACCATCCCCATGTGCTGCAGCCTTTCTCGCTGGATGAGGACGGTTTCCTGGCCGCCTATTCCCTGGGAAATGTGGTCACCTATATGGCCTCGTGGGACAGGCAGTATGCTGCCTTCCTTAAACTCACCGTGCACAAGGACGCCGACACCGGAAAGATCACGATCAAAAATCTTTCCTATGTGCCCACCTGGGCCAGGGCGATTGCAGCCCCCGGCGAGAAGAAGGCCAAGATGCGCGTGTTTGAGTTGAGATACGCCTTGGCCGCGGCTGCATCCGGCGAAGACCCGCTGATCAGCAAGAAGTATACCAATGAGTTGAAAAAGGGCTTGAGGCTCGTAAAAGACGTGCTTGGGGAGCAATACCTGGAGCCGGAAGCAACCCAGCAGCCGGAGGTCACGGAGACCGCCACAGCGGAGGTGACGGAAGAGCAATGAGCACAGAAAAGCACTTGTATTCGACAAAGCAAGTCACGGGCAGGCGCAAGCGCCTGCCCGCCTTCCTGCTTACCGCTGCGATGGTGGCAGCCTTGTCGGCATCACCCGGCTGTCAAAGCACGCCATCGGCAACCGTCACCGAGGCACTTAACCCGTCGCCGGTTGCCACCACAGCGGAGCCAACGCCATCCCCTACGCCCACGCCAACGGATTCGCCGACGCCATCGCCCACTCCCTCTCCCACTCCAAGCCCCACACCCACACTGGAGCCCACTCCCACGCCTGACCCCTGGGCCAAATTTTTCAGCGATAAACCAATCGTTGAGATCAAGGATAGCAAAAAGGGCCCGTGGGTTTATAAGGACAAAGATATCAGTATTACAATCAAGATCTTGTATCGCAACAAGGGCCGGGAAAATTATGTAGCCGAGATCTATACCCGTGGCCCGCTGCCGATGAACGGCTTTGCGGATGCCAGGAGGTATCGCACCACCAAGCGCCCATGGTACATTGCCCGCGTCAACCGTGCTGTGCTGGGTGTGACAGCGGACTACCTGATTTGGAAAAGCAACAAAAAAGGTGTCATGATCCGCAATGGCAAGGTGTATTACGACAAGAAGGACTGCGACACGCTGGCGATTTTGCCAAGCGGTGAGTTCAAGATCTATGATAAGGGCAAGGTGACGGCGGATCAGCTGCTGAAGCTGGGTGTGAAGGACAGTTATGCCTTTGGGCCATGGCTCGTGCGCGACGGCAAGGTGAATCCGAATCTCTCCAAGCACCGCTTGAACCGCGCCAATTCCCGCTGCTCCATCGGCATGGTGGAGCCGGGTCATTATTTCTTTGTGGTCAGCCGCAACGTGACGTTGGAGCAGCATGCGCAGATCTACCTGGAGCTGGGTTGCAAGGTTGCTTATAATATGGATGGCGGCAACTCGTCTGCGATGGTGTTTATGGGCGAACAGATCAATGAGAAGATCTACGACCCCGGCCAGAAGCTGGGGCAGAGGCCCGTGCCGGAATTGATTGTGGTCGGTCAGTCCGAACTGGTTCCGAAGGTGAATGATCCGGTGAAGGGGTACAACAAGTAACCAAATCGTTTGTTTTCCGTTTCCTTGGGGGTTCGGGGGTTTGCAAGTTTCCACTCAGCCAAAAAGTCTATAAAGGCGATTAGGCCGAGCGCCCTCTCGCATCATGCTTCGCATGACACTGCCGGGTTGGCATAGCTATGTGAGGAGGGCGTGCCCCTATGTTGCAGCGCCGCGCTGCAACGGACACGACGAGTTGCTGTCGGCCCGCCCGTTGGGCTTTTTGGTGAGGTCATAGAAACTTGCCTCCCCCGGTTGGTTTTGGCCCAGCGGCAGGAAGCTGCAAGTCAAGCATCACCGGGCGCAAGATTGCATGCGCCAGCCAGCTGGATGCTGGCGAGGTGATGCGCATGGTACTTTTGGCACGCAAAAGTACTTTACATTAAGAGTCGAGTACATTGCTGTTATTCTTGTAACCAGTATTACAACACGTTATAATGTAACACGTATTACAATTCTTAGGATCAACCATGGAATCGTATGAATGGGTTGTGCTCAGCTACACGCTGCCGCGGGAGCCGTCGCGGGCCCGCGTGGCGATTTGGCGAAAGCTCAAAAAGCTCGGTGCACTCAACATGCAGCAATCACAGTGGATGCTTCCCCTTGCTGGCGATCACGCTGCCTGGATGCGGGATATCCGCGATGAGGTGGCGAAGGAGGGCGGCGAGGCCTTTGTGATGACTGCCTCCGTGGATGGGGAGACCCATGCTTCCTTTGTGCTACGCTTCAACCGCGACAGGGATGAGGAATACCGGGAGCTCCTGGAGCAATGCGTTGATTTCCTTCATGAGATCGACAAGGAGACTGAGCGCAAAAACTTCTCCTTTGCCGAGATCGAGGAAAATGAGGAAGAGCTCAGAAAGCTCCGGGAGTGGTGTGGAAAAATCAAAAGCCGCGATCGTTTTGGAGCGACGCTGGCTGCGGAATCCACCCACATGCTGGAGCGCTGCGCGGATGCACTGGAACGATTCTGTGCAGCAGTCTACTCTGCTTGTGATGGGATATGAGGGGGAGAATCTGATGGACGTGCAAACAAATGGCAGCCGCTTCCCGGGCAGGAAATTGTTTTCCAATATCGTGCTAATCGGCTTGGTCAGCCTTTTCATGGACATGAGCACCGAAATGGTCTACCCGCTGGTGCCGCTGTTTCTCACGGCCACACTGGGTGCGTCACCGGCCATTGTGGGCGTGATCGAGGGCATCGCCGAAAGCCTGGCGTCGCTGCTGAAGGTCTTCAGCGGTTATGTGGGCGATGTACGTCAAAACAAGAAGCGGCTGGCTTTCGTTGGCTACGCGGCGTCGGCGGTCTATAAGGTTGCGCTGCTGCTCTCCAGCTCGTGGGCCGGTGTGCTGGTTGCCAGGATTATTGACCGCACTGGCAAAGGCATCCGCACAGCCCCCCGAGATGCGCTGGTGGCCCAGAGCTGCGACAATGGCAGGCTGGGCGGCGGCTTCGGCATGCACAAGATGCTTGATATGGCTGGCTCTGCGCTGGGCGTGGTGCTGGCGTTTGTGTTTGTGGCCACGGGCATGGGGTTCCACGGCGCGTTTCTGTGGTCCATTGTGCCTGCGGTGATCAGCATCGCGATCATCCCGCTGATCCGGGAGGAGAAATGCGCCGTGCAGACGGCACAGCGGCTGTCTTTCCGGCATATGAAGCTGGATGGCAGGCTGAAGCTTTATCTTGCAGCTATGTTCCTGTTCTGCCTTGGCAACTCGTCCAATACGTTCCTGCTCCTAAAGGCATCGGAGAGGGGATTCTCCACACAAGAGGTCATCCTGCTGTATCTGGCGTTCAATGTGGCCACGTCTGCGCTGGCGATCCCGGCGGGCCGCCTATCCGACAAGCTGGGCAGGAGCGCCATCCTGGTGCCGGGCTATGTGATCTACGGGCTGGTGTATCTGGGCTTTGCGCTGCTTGCTGGCCGGGCCGCAATCATCGGGCTGTTCATTGCCTATGGTGCCTACAGCGCGTTTGTCAGCGGTGCCGAACGGGCTTTCGTGGCAGAGGCGGCCCCCAAGGAATTCCGCGGCACGGTGCTGGGGTTTTATGGCATGCTGCAGGGCATCGGGCTGCTGCTGTCTTCCATCATCGCGGGCCTGTTGTGGGATAAGGTGGATTCCAACGCGCCTTTTTTGTTTGGCGGGGTGGTGGGGTTGGTTTCGGCGGGGTTGATCCTGATCATTTTGAGGACCAAGCGGGATGGCGGGGAGGGAATGCTCAACACCTTGCGTCGCGACTAAAGCGATGATATCCTGATATCAACGTCTCTTCCCTGTTTCTTGCCAGAAACCAACATAATACGAAAGGCGGCTGCCAATGACCATTCGTGGGTTCGGCAAAGCTACGAAGCAGATGATCGATGAATTTGAGAAACACATTGGGTTTCCGATGCCGCAGGATTACAGGGAATTCTTGATGGAATACAACGGCGGCTCAACGGACAATCGTTATCCATCCATTTTCGTCAAAGAAATTCAAGAAAGCATACCGCTTCATGTGCTGTGTGGACTAAATGTACCTCACCTCGATTTATATCAATGGAATGACGAGTATATGGGCGACTTGCTTCCCAACAGCCTGATTATTGGTCATGATCCAAGTGAATGTATGATTGTGATGATCTGCGATGGCAAAGATAAGGGTGTTTATGCATGGGATCATTCTTGGTATTTCCCGCAATCCAGCGATGAGTCAAATATCTATTGGATGGCTGGCAGCTTTTCAGAGTTTATGGCGGCGCTGAAAGAACCGCAGGATGACTAGCAGCGATTAACCAAGATGCTGTGGAAAGAAGGGAGCCTATGAAAGCGGAAGAGCTTGTTAGGAACGTGAATGAAACATTCAATTCTCTCACAAAGTTTTCTGAGTCATATGTATCTGTGATGGAGTTGTCTGATTCTCCTAGCCAATTTCTCCGAGACGTCGGGTTACCCAAATCGGCGGCGCCTTTTGTATCTTTTGATGAATATGAAGAACAGGAGCTCCCTCAAGACTATGTGTATATAGGCAGTACCGCCTCCGGTGATTGGATTTGTATCAAGAAGCAGATTGGAGACATTTACATCATCGATCATGAAGAAATGAGCTATACCTTGTTCATGAACTCCTCCGTCATGCAATTAGCAGAGTGTTTGCTGATATATAAGGCGCTTGTAAAAAAAGCTCAGGAAGCAAATGGCAAAAGGGCTATGCTGGAAAGAAACATACCTGCTGATCTCATAGAAAAGTCGAAGAATGATCTCTTGGCATGTGATGAACGGAGTCTTGATAAAGGGAGCTTCTGGTGGGAGACCATGGATGTTCTGGTCACTCCATAACATCCAGAAGTGTGTGCCCATAACACCGATTGTGTTTAGTAGAACCTAAGGCTGCCTGCACAAAGCAGGCAGCCTTTTCTTATTGTTGTTTGAATTACCCCGGCACCTTCCTAGCCTTCCCAAACAAATCATCCTGCCCATGCACCGCAGGCCTTATCACAAACTCCAGCACCGCCGGCTCGGCCTTCAACTGGTACTGCTCCAGCGGGCCGGGGCCGCAGCTTGCGGACCCAAGGCCGCCCTGGGCGTAATCAATATCGAGCGTGATGGCCTCCTGCCGCTCCAGCTCATAGGTGTGCTCCGCCAACGTGAGATCCATATCCGAATAGTCATGGGCATTGAAGCTGAAGCTGGGCTGCCCGGTGAAGAGCACTCCCAGGCCCCTGGCGTCGTGCAGCATCGCCCAGGCCACATCGCACTTTGCACCGTTTTCCTGCGGGCGGGTGTATTCCTCGTGCTGCTCTGCCACCGTGCCGGAGTAGAGGCCGATGTGGGCGGCGGTCTTCTTGTCCGGGTAGTTCTCATGTGGGCCGCGGCCATACCACTTGAGCCGGTCCATGTCGCTTTCCAACTCCATCGTCACGCCCAGGCGGGGCAGATGGGGCAGGTTTTGGTTGGGCTTGAACTCAAACCGGCAGCGCACCGAGCCGTCACCATACACGGTGTAGCGGCTGATCATCCGGAGAGCCGGGTCTTTGCCATAAGCGCCGTGCACCGTCTCGGCGGTGAGCTCAAACTCATTATCGCCCCGCTGCTCATAGCAAACGTCCGCCACACGGCTTTGCAGGGTGTCCAGACCGGCTTCCTTCCAAAGGTTTACCATGGGCTTGTCGTTGTCGGTGGGAGCCCGCCACAGGTTGGGCAGGATGGGCCCGGAAATCACCGGCTGGCCCTTGTGCTCATACCACTCCATGCGGCCGGAGTCTTCGGAGAACATCGCCGTGAAGCATTGACCGCTCACCAGAATGTCACCCTCCAGCACACTCACATCCAGTGCAGGCAGGCTTCCAGCGTCGAAGATGGTTGGCACAGCGGCTCTTAGCGCCAGCTGCTCGCGGGCCACCAGATGGCCCCGCTCGGCCCAGGGCGTGTCAGCCTTCAGCGTGAAGAGCGTCTCCAGCCGCCAGTCGCCGTTTCGTTTCATCTCACCCACGGTGATGCTGATCTCTCGGCATTGGCCGGGGGCGATGTCCAGCTGGGCCAGCGAGCCCGATTTCACAGTCTTGCCGTCCATCGTGACCCGCCACGCGCCATCTAGCCAAGTGAGGTCTGTGAAGTAATTCAGGTTGGTTACGCGGATGACACCACCCCCAAGACCTTCCACCTTCACCGGCTGCAGCACTTTTTTTAGCTCTATCAGGCTGGTGTGAGGGTCGTGCTCTGGTGTAGTCAGGCCATCGATGCAGAAGTTGCCATCGTTGGGCTGGTCGCCGAAGTCGCCGCCATAGGCGAAGAACTCCTCTCCGGCCTCGTTTTCAGCGCGGATGCCATGGTCGGCCCACTCCCACACGCAGCCGCCGATCAGGCGCCTGCTGGAGGTTATCAAATCCCAATATTCTTTCAGGTTGCCGGGGCCGTTGCCCATCGCGTGGGCATATTCACACATAAAAAACGGTCGGTTGTCCGCTTTGTTGGTGGCTTCGTCAGCCAGCCAATCCAGCGTCGGATACATGCAGCTGACCATGTCCAGCTCCGGCGCGTCGTGACCATGCTCGTAATGCACCGGGCGGGTGAGGTCGTTGGCCTTGATCCAGCGGATCATCGCCAGATGGTTGCAGCCCCAGCCGCTTTCGTTGCCCAGCGACCAGATGATGACCGATGGGTGGTTTCGGTCGCGGCGCACCATGCGCTCCACACGGTCCACATAGGCGGCTTCCCACTCCGGGTTGTCGGAGAGCTCGCTTAAGCGGCCCACCATGATCGTGCCGTGGGTTTCCAGGTCAGTCTCATCGATCACATAGAGGCCGTAGCGGTCACAAAGGTCCAGCCAGCGGGGGTCGTTGGGGTAGTGGCTGGTGCGCACAGCGTTGATGTTGTGCTGCTTCATCAACGTGATGTCTTTCACCATGTCGTCCACGCTCACAGTGTGGCCGGTGTCGGCATTGGTGTCGTGACGGTTCACGCCCTTGATCTTGATCGGCACGCCGTTCACCATGAGCTCCACGCCGGCAATTTTTACCTCGCGGAAGCCAACGTCGATCCGAATCGTCTCCAGCTGCTCGCCGCGATCGCCCAGCAGCGTGAGCAGCAGCGGGTAGAGAGTGGGGGTTTCGGCGGTCCACTTGGTGGGTGCTTTCACAGCAAGCGCGCCCTCAATGGCCGCGCTGCCATACTTCAGGCTGCCTGAAAACAAGCCGGAGGCCGCCGGAGCCCAGTCTTCGTCGAAAAGCTCAGCCCGCACTTTAGTTTCCCCTGATTCGCTGGAAGCCACGTCGATGTGAAGCTGGAGCGTGGCGTCCTGATAGGCGCTGTCAAGCACTGTCTCCACCCAAGCGTCGCGGAGGTAGCTGTGGCCGTGGGCAGTAAGATACACATCACGGAAGATACCGGACATGCGCCACATGTCCTGGTCCTCCAGATAGGTGCCGTCGGAGTATTTGAGCACCTGTACGGCCAGCACGTTGGGGCCGGCTGCCACAAAGTCGGTGATGTCAAACTCCGCCGGCATGTGCGGCACCTTGGAAAAACCGGCGACATGGCCGTTCACCCACACGTAGTAGGCCGAGTCCACACCCTCAAAGGTCACGTGGGTGCGCATGTCGGCCCAGCCATCGGGCATCGTGAAATATTTGCGGTAGCAACCCACCGGGTTGTCATCGGGCACAAAGGGCGGGTCATAGGGGATCGGGTATTTCACATTGGTATAGACGGGCACACCGTAGCCCTCCATTTCCCAGCAGCAGGGCAGGGCCATATCATCCCAGTCCGCATCATCGTAATCGATTTCCCAGAACTCGCCGGGAAGGTCGTTGGGCCGGTCGGCCAGAAAGAAACGCCACACGCCGTTGAGGCTCATATACCGGTTGCTCATGCCCCGCTGGCCGGACACGGCTCCTTCCACCGAGTCGAAGGGGAAGAGCGTGGCGTGGGCGGGCAGCCTGCCCTTTTGCAGCAGCTTGGGGTTTTGGTAATCGGGGAGCTCTTTGCCTGTCCGCATGGAGGGCCTCCTGGCAGATGTTGGTAACATAGATTATAGTCATGATGTGTCCGATTGTCATTACCGGCGCGGTACTAGCATTTGGACTTCAGGCAGTTTCACGCATGGGAATGAAAGCTACTCAGAAATTGCCTCGATTGTTGTCAAGACTATTTCTTTTCAACGTTGCAGCCATGTTTTGCAAGTTTCTCAAAGACGTCATCTGCTGTACTTCGGTCGTCAACCGTATACGGATTGTCTGCAATATGGAGGCTTTTGAGAGCAGGCAAATCCAGTAGTGGGGTGAAGTCCCTGACAATATTAGCACGCAGATCCAGGTTTTTCAGGGCTTTCAGTTCGCGCAACGGCTTGATATCCTTGATGATGTTCCCCTGCAAATCAAGGTATTTCAGGTCTTTCAGTCCGGCAAGCGGCGTTATATCCCTGATTTGATTCATTTGCAGATACAAGGTGTTCAGGCTCTTCAACTCGGCCAGCGGTGAGATGTCATTTATGCCTGAGTTAATTATTGATAAGGATTCTAGCTTGGTGAGCCCCGCCAAAACAGAGACGTCATTGAGGTTACAGCTGGATATGGTCATATACCGCAGGCTGGACGGGCATGGCAGTGTGGATGCATCGCTGATGATGTCACTATTGCTGATGAACAATCCCTGCACTTTTTCACCCAGAGATGCCAGGCTGGATAGTTTAATGGAAGAAGACTCAATGGAGATTGACTCCAACTCCTTGCAGTTATCCAGCAGGGCAGCGAAGTCTTTGTGCTCAAGCCCCTCAAGAGCCACTTGTTCCAGTTTCTTTTGCCCGAGCAGCGGCGTGATGTCTTTGGGCTTTCCGATGAGGCTGAAATGCATGAGGCGATCGGTGCCCTTTAGGACTGAAAGGTCATATTCCCACGGATTATCTTGGCTCCCTCGCCCCCTGAAAGGTTGGGAGCCGGATGGTTGAAAGCTGCGGAATAACCGGGCAATGAACGAGTTATCAAGCTGATGATCGCCCATAGCAAATGATTGTAACGTACCCATACCCTCCAGCGGTGAGATGTCGGTCACCGGGCACCACCGGATATCAATGGTAATGAGGCCCTTATGGCCCCGCAGGCCCTCGATGCTTTTGATTGGGTTAAGCGGAACAAACAATGTGTGCAGCGATTCCATCTTTGCCAATGGTGACAAATCTGCAATATCATTAGAGGACAGATCGATCATGTTTAGTTTTTTCAGGCCCCGCAGGCTCTCGAGATTATCAATCCTTTGATGGCTGGCTTCCAAAGACTCCAGGTTTTCGCAGTAGCGGAAGTCCTCCAGTGTTTCTATTTGCTGAACATCTAGATAAGTGAAAGTGCGGATACCACGCATATCACGCACGGTTACAGTGCCTTTATCCTTTCCCAGCATTTTGCAGATCTCCGTTTCGACTACCGGATCAGCAAACACCATCGTTGTATCATCCGTATACCCCTCCATCGCTTTCTGTGCGGCGAAAACCGCTTCCACAACCTTTTGTGATGGCTTGGGTCTGTATGTGGGTTCAGGCCAGAACGCTGCTGTGATGGCGGCAGCCAAAACCAAAGCAATCACAGCCAGTTTAATCCAGCGATTCCGTTTGCGCAGCTTGCTCTCAGGGATTGAATCCATGGCTGCCTCCTAGAAATCAATGTGAACGAGGTGGCATGGGTTGGCACAGCACCCTGGCAGTAACGTAATAACCCTTAACATTATAACTGAGCTATATTTTGCTGTCATCAAAATTACCACAATTTTGCCACAAATTTGGAGCGCAAGAGCACTTCACTTTTGCGGTAATTGAGCGTATATTTCTCATAATTACCATTTGAACATAACAATACATGGATGAGGAGGCAATCTTTATGAAAAAGCTGATTGTGTTTGCCATCACTGCAGCCATGGTGTTCGCGCTGGGCGTGGCGCCAGGGGCGATGACGGTGCAGGCAGCCGCCCCGGATGCTCCGGGCAGTGCGATCCATTATGCACCTATGAACCGGGACCTTGTAGCTGACTCGCTGGTGGCATCCGGCAAGCTGTCGGCCAAAGCCACACAGCTTGAACTCAGTAAGGCGTTGGCCAACTATGCCGGAGGCTCGTTGAACCGCGGCCAGGCCGGGAAACTTGAAAAGATGCGCTCCTCCATTGCGTCCTCGCTGCTGGACAGCGCGTTGAACGGTGGCCATACCGGCAAGAAGTTTGGCAAGTATAAAACCGGCACGTTGCCGGCAGCCACTGCCACGGCCTATGGAAGCCCCATGAAGACGGTCAAGGTGTTGGTGCTGCTGGGGCAGTTCAGCGACATGACCAACAACCAGATTGCCAAGCCGGCCGACCTTGGCCGCACCTACTGGACGCAGGACTTCAGCGCTGCCCATTACCAGCAACTGCTGTTTGGCGATGGCTATTACACCACGCCTGAGGGCACCAAGTCACCCACCTTCCGGCAGTATTTCAAGGAGCAGTCCAACGGCAACCTGAATGTGACCGGCCAGGTGCTGGGTTGGTTTACAGCATCCAAAGATGGCCGGTATTACGGCCAGGATTCCGATACCAGCCACAACATCAACATCCACGAATATGTGACGGATATCGTGGCCGCCGCGCTGGACTCCGGCGTGGATCTTTCCGACTATGATATGGAAGATCCATACGACCTGGATGGCGATGGCGACCTGGACGAACCTGATGGCATCGTGGACCATCTGATGGTCATTTTCCCCGGCATGGGCCAGGAGGCCGGCGGCGGTGTTCTGGGTGATGACGCGATCTGGTCCCACAGCTCCTCGGTGGACGTAAACCCGGTTGTCGTGCCCAACAACGGCAACGATACCGCGATCTACAGCTATACGACCGAGCCTGAAAATGGCGCGGTGGGCGTGTTTGCCCATGAGTTTGTGCACGATCTGGGCATCCCTGACGATTATGACACTGCCTACACCGCCGATGGTGACATCGTGGAATACTGGTCCATCATGGGCAGCGGCAGCTGGGGCGGCGCACCGGGCGGAGCGATGCCCACCGGCATCAACCCCTACAGCCGGATCTTGCTGGGCCTGACCCATGGCGGCGACTGGATCAACTGGACGCTGCAGGACTTCAAGACCTTGACCAAGATCAGCACGACGATGGACACGGCCAGCATGAACACCGGCAATCTGCAGGCGATCCTGGTGCGCATGCCCAAGGAGAAGAATGTACTTGTCCTCAACAAACCCTTTGAGGGCCTAAAGGAATTCTACAGCGGCACCGGCACAGAGATCGACAACTCAATGGTTCTGCCGGTAGATCTGACCGGTAAGGCCTCCGCCACGCTCACCTACAGCGTGTGGTATGACATTGAGGAGAATTGGGACGGCGGGTTTGTGCAGGTGTCCACCGATGGCGTCACCTGGACCTCGCTTTCCACGCCCAGCATGGCGGCGGATTTCCACAACCCCGAAGCCTATCCCACCATCGCCAACAGCCTGCCTGCCTATACCGGCAACAGCAACGGCTGGATTTCAGAATCCATCGACCTGTCCGCCTATGCCGGGCAGAGCATCAAGATCCGCTTCCGTTATGCCACCGACTGGGGCACCGAGCTGGCCGGGATGTTTGTGGACGATGTGAAGGTCGTGGCCGATGGCGCGGCGATCGCGGCAGAAAACGCCGAGGCCGGCCTGGGCAGCTTCACCACCGGCGGCTGGTCTGTTTCCACCGGTTCAAAAGTTGGAAGTCACTATTATGTGCTTGAGTGGCGCAGCTACAAGGGCGTTGACGCTGGCTTAACCACGCTGGCCCGCGCCCGCGTGTCAAACAACAAGGGGTTGCTGATGTGGTATGTGAACACCAATTACACCGACAACTTTGTTGGAGTCCATCCCGGCTACGGCCAGATCGGCGTCGTGGATGCCACACAGTATGTCTATCTGAATGCCGGCTTGGGCAACGGCAACGAGAGCGGCCTGCGCGCTGGGTATATGCCTTTCGTCCAGCTGCATGACGCAGCGTTCAGCCTGACCAAGGCGCCGGACATGAACCTATCCGTCTATTCCTGGGCGTTGAACCCCAACCTGCCTGGCAAACAGGCGGTGCCCGCGTTCAGCGACGCCCAGTCCTGGTTCAACGTGAAGTCGCCCTACAGCGGCCTGAGGCTGCCGGTCTGCGGCCTGAAGGTCCGGGTGACTGGCAGCGCCCCCGACTATTCCAAGGGCGCCATGGTAATCTACAAGTAAACCCAGCTCACGCAATCGTGTTTGGCGCCCCTTGCCGGTTTCTCGGCAAGGGGCGTTTTATGGAGGTATTAATGCCGTTCAATATCGTCCGGAACGATATTACCAGGATGGACACAGACGCCATTGTGAACGCGGCCAACCGGTCGCTTGAGATGGGCGGCGGAGTGTGCGGCGCGATCTTCAGCGCTGCAGGAGTCCGGGAGCTGCAGGCGGAGTGTGACCGCATCGGCGGGTGCGAGACCGGCCAGGCAGTGATCACCGGGGGCTACCGGTTGCCCGCCCGCCACATCATCCACGCCGTAGGCCCGGTGTGGCAGGGCGGCGGCCATGGGGAGAAGGCACTACTGCGCAGCTGCTACCTGAACGCTCTGCAGCTTGCCGAGAAGCACCGGCTGAAGTCAGTCGCATTCCCGTTGATCTCCTCCGGGATCTATGGATATCCAAAGGACCAGGCGCTGCGGGTGGCTGTGTCGGCAATCGAGGAATTTTTGGCCAGCCATGAAATGCAGGTCTTCCTGGTCGTGTTTGACAGGCAATCGTTCCAGATCGGTGAGGCGCTGTTTGATGACATCGCCCGCTACATCGATGAACATTATGCCGACCAGAGCCTAAGCCTTGAACGGCTGCGGCGCCGCCCACCGCAGGGTGAGGGGCTTTCCGAAAAAACGGTGCTTTCGCTGCGCACAGAGTCTCTGGCACCGGCTCCGGCGCTTGCGCCGGCAGGCGGCCTTCAAAAGGCTCTGGAAAGCTTGGACATCTCCTTTTCCGAGTCACTGTTGAAGCTGATCGACCAGCGGGGTATGACCGATGTGGAGGTCTACAAGCGTGCCAATCTGGACCGCAAGCTCTTTTCCAAGATCCGCGCAGGGAAGGGCTACAACCCGAGCAAGCCGACGGCCATCGCGCTGGCGGTGGCCCTCAGGCTAAACCAGGAGGAGACTCGGGCCCTGCTTGCCCGGGCAGGCTACACGCTGTCGCCCAGCAGCAAGGCCGACGTGATTGTCCGCTACTTCATTGAGCGGGGTAACCACAACATCCACGAGATCAACGAGGCGCTCTTCGCCTTTGACCAGGCGCTACTGGGCGGGTGAAATGTCGCTTCGCGGGCGACCTCCTACCACTGACCCTATGGTATCCTTGCCCCATCAAATGTGAGGAGGCAATGGATATGAAACAGGGTTTGACGGAGCTGGTGTTCATCCTGGACCGCAGCGGCTCCATGGCGGGGTTGGAGACGGACACCATCGGCGGGTTCAACGCAATGCTGAAAAAGCAGCAGGAGGTACCTGACGAGGCGGTGGTAACCACGGTGCTGTTTGACAACAGCTATGAGCTGCTGCATGATCGCATCAGCATCGGGGGCATTCGGCCCATTACGGAGAAAGAATACTATGTAGGCGGTAGCACTGCGCTGCTGGACGCCATCGGCAAGACGATCCACAAGATCGCCAACGCCCAGAAGCACACTGCCGAGGCGCTGCGTGCAGAGAAGGTGCTCTTTGTGATCACCACCGACGGCATGGAAAACGCCAGCCGGGAGTATACTTATGGCAAAGTGAAGGAGCTGGTGGAGCTCGAGCAATCCCAATACGGCTGGGAGTTTGTGTTTCTGGGGGCAAACATTGACGCCATCTCCACCGCGGCCAGCATGGGCATTGGGGCTGACCGCGCCGCCAACTACCATGCGGACAGCCGTGGCACCGAAGTCAACTACGCCGCAGTGAGCAATCTGGTGAGCGCAGTGCGGGCCAGTGCACCGGTGGGGGCGGAGTGGAAGGCATCGATTGAGCGAGACTTCAAGCAAAGGAAGAAGTGACACTTTACAAACCTTCCGCCCGAGACTATAATACAGACCAATTCCAATAGAGCAAATGCTACGAAAAGGGATAGTAGGCCCATCCTGAGCCCAAACAGAGAGCCCCGATGCTGAGAACGGGTAGGGCAAAGCGGACCGAACAGGCCTTGGAGCAGTGGGCTGAGCCCGTATTTCGGGGGTAGGCCGCGCCGGATGCACCCGTTATTGTGCCAGTGTATCCCGAACGGTTCGGTGTACACAGGAGGCCGCTGCCGCGAGGCATCGGCAAACCGGGGTGGTATCACGAAGCAGTGCTCTCGTCCCCAGGCAGTGTCCTGGCGGCGGGGGCTTTTTTCATATCTGTAAATGGTAATTATCAGGAGGAAAGGGAATGGAAACAACTGCAAACTCCGCGGAAAGGCCGGTCTTTCCCAAACGTGCCATTGTGACGGCAGGCATGCCTTATGGCAACAAAGACCTGCACCTGGGGCATATCGGTGGCGTCTTTGTGCCGGCGGACTGCTACGCCCGGTTTCTGCGCGACCGCATCGGGCCGGACAATGTGATCTTCGTATCCGGCACAGACTGTTATGGCTCGCCGATCCTGGAAAGCTGGCGCAAGCTCCGCGAGCAGGAGGGGTATGCGGGCACATTGGAAGACTACGTGTCCGGCTATCATGCCCGCCAGAAGAACGTGCTGGATGAGTACCGCATCAGCCTCACGCTCTATGGCGCGTCGGCGCTGGGCCGCGCGGGTGAAATCCACCGGCAGATGACCGATGAGTTCATCACCGGCCTTTACCGTAATGGCCACCTCGTCAAGCTCACCACGCAGCAGTTTTTCGACCCGGAGCGCGGCGTGTTCTTGAATGGCCGCCAGGTGGTGGGGCGGTGCCCCATTGAGGGCTGCGCGTCCGAGCAGGGTTATGCCGACGAGTGCTCGCTAGGTCACTCCTACCTGCCCAGTGAGCTCATCGCCCCGAAAAGCACCTTGACCGGCCAGACACCGGAGATGCGCGACGTGGAAAACTGGTACTTCAAGTTGGACGGGTTCCATGAATTGCTTGAGAAATGGCTTGAGGATTATGCCGTCCGGCCCACCAGCCGGAGCTTTGCCACCAAAAGTATGGCGGAGTTTCTTGAAAAGCCCGCCGTGCACATCAAGCGCGACCGGTGGGAAGAGGTGGAGCCATTGCGGGCCGCTTTGCCAGCCCACACGCTGGTCGATGAGGAGGGTAAGAGCTCCTTCACGCTGGTGTTTGAATGCCTCGCCTTTCGGGAGGAGGCTTGCCGGGTGCTCAATGACGCCGGCATCCGTTACCGCACAGGCAAGGCGCTGGTGCCCTTCCGCCTCACCGGCAACATCAGCTGGGGTGTTCCGGCGCCTGCATTGGAGGGGCTCAACGACCTCACTGTGTGGGTGTGGCCGGAGTCACTCTGGGCGCCCATCTCCTTCACCCGCGCGGCGCTGGAGCGGCGCGGTGAGGACCAGTCCCAATGGCGGCAGTGGTGGTGCAGCAAGGATGCCGCTGTGTATCAGTTCATCGGGCAGGACAATGTGTATTTTTATGGTCCTGCAGAAATGGCGATGTTTATGGGCCAGCAGGGGCCCAACCCCGTTGCCGACCCGCCGGAGGGGCAGATGCAGCTGCCCGACCTCATTGTGAACAACCACCTTCTCTTCCTGGACAAAAAGGCCAGCAGCAGCGGCAAGATCAAGCCGCCCACCGCCGGCCAGCTGCTGGACTATTACACGGCGGAGCAGCTTCGCATGCATTTCCTGGGCTTGGGGCTTGGCATCCGCAGCGTGGGCTTCAAGCCAAAGCCGCTGAACCCCGCCGCCGACCCCGGTCAGGCAGACCCGGTGCTGAAGGAGGGTAATCTGCTCATCAATGTGTTGAACCGGGCCATCCGCTCCTGCTTCTACACGGCTCAGAAGTATTATAAAGGCAAGCACCCGACTGGCTCTGTGTCCGCCGAGGTGCTGGAGGAAGCCCGCGCCTGCGTGCTGGAATATGAGCGGCTGATGCACCGGTGCGAGCTGCACAATGTGATGAGCCTGATGGACACCTACATCCGCAATGTGAACAAGCGCTGGGCCGAGCAGATGCGCCGCGCCGATGCTGAGGGTGACGATGCCCTGCGCCGCCAGACACTGGTTGACGGCTTCCACGGCGTGCGCACTGCCATTGCGCTCATGCACCCCTTCGCGCCGGAGGGCACAGAAATGGCCAGGGAATACTTGAACCTTGGAGAAGACTTCTGGGATTGGGGCTGCATCTTCGAGCCGTTGTCGGCGTTCTTTGATCCAGAACAGCATGAGATGAAGTTTTTGGAGCCAAAGGTGGATTTCTTCAAGAGGCATCCGAGTCAGTTGGACACAAAATAGGTGTAGTCGCAGCAGGACTGGTTCCAGCCGGCCCCTACTGGGGGTTCGGGGGCTTGCAAGTTCCACCTTGGAGTTGCGGAAATCAGGGCGTCAAGGCCGAGGGACTGTTTGAGACATGCAAAGCATGGCGAGTTGTCCTCGGCCAGCCCTGATGACGGCAACGAAAAGGTCTTGGGAACTTGCCGCCCCCGATTGGTTTTGGTACTTTTGACACGCAAAAGTACGTATGAGTCAGTCGCAGATTGTTTTCTTATACCTGGTATGATTAGTGCCTAACTATATACTCCTGCAGCTCCCCATGCCATGCATCGGGCTCCCAGGTGCCAATCTCCGTGGGCTCGCCAAACAGCAAATCCACCAGATACCGGGGCCTCTTGCCGCCGATGTGCATCGCCTTGATGCAGGAAACGCAGTAGACCGCCACATCTTCCACCGGCATTTCCTGCGCCCGCTTTGCCATTTGCGCCTTCACCTGGTCGAGCGGCAGCACGCCATAGAAGCTGTCGCCGCAGCAGGTGGCGCGGGTGCCGGTGTGCTCCGGTTCCATCGCTGTGATGTTCATGCGCTTGAGAAGCGTGCGCACCGCGTCATGCACCCGCGTTTCGGTGCGGGTGGGGCAGGCATCGTGCACAGCCATCGCTGCGCCGTCATAATCGGGGAAGGGGAAATCGCTCTCCGCCAAAAGCTCCCATAAAGAGATTGTCGTAACACCCTCATAAAGCTCCCGGTAGCGCCGGTCGCACCCGGCGCACACGTTGATCACACGGGTGCCATGGGGCAGATTTGGCGCGTGGCGGCAGCAGATGAAATGCTCGGCAACAGCCTGATCCTCTTTGTTCAGATATTGGAGCAGCTTTTCAGCCAAGTGGGGTTTATACAGCTTCAACGCACATCCCGGCGCGAAAACGTTGGTCATGAGTATCTCCTTTTGTGGATTGTGTTGAGTATACCACAATGGGCGTGATTGCCGATATACAGCCAAGGCCCCCTTCCCAACCGGGAAGGGGGCCTCGTGTCAGTTTATTGAACCAGGGTTACTTGCTCTGCACTGTCTTCCTTCTGCGGGCAAACAGCACCAGCGCCAGACCGGCCAGCAGCACCAGGCCGCCGAGGATCAGGATGTTCCACTCCATCATGCCAGTCTCAATGTCTTTCGGGGGGTTGTATTGGTTCTTGATGACCAGCGGTTCCGGCTCGGTCACGCCGGCCACCACGACCACCGGCAGCGCGTCTGGCAGCAGGTCATAGTCCTTGGGGGCCTTGGTTTCCTTCAGCCAGTAGGTACCGGGCTCCAGGTTGTCGAAGCGGACGATGCCGTCAGCACCGGAGGTTACCGCGCTGCCTACCTGGTTGGTCAGGGCTTCCTCTTTGTAGAGCTTGAACTCGGCGCCGGCCAGTGTGGTTTTAGGATTCAGCGCGTCCACCTTGAGGATTACCAGCGAGCCGGTGGCCGGGTCATTGTGGAATGTGAGATCCACGATTTCGCCGGGCTCGGTGAACTGCACCACGTAGAACTCCTCCTCATTGAGCAGGTAGCCATCGGGGGCCTCAAGCTCGATCACAAGGAAGATCTTCGTTGCGGAGAACGGGATGTAGCCGCTGATGCCGGTGCCATCGGGGCCAGTCGTGAAAGTGTAGTCCGGCGGGGGCAGCTCGCTCGGGTCTTCCTCGGCGTAGGCTGCGTAATTCTCGCCCATGTCAAATTCATACACGCCGTAGACCGCGCCGGCCAGCTTCTTGGTTTCGTCGGTGGCGTCCACCTTGGTCACCCGCACATAGCCCACAGGGTTGTTGACGAAATATACGGTGGAGGTCTCATGGAAGACCACTGTGACAGACTGCGTGTTGTCAGGGTCAATGTCATAGCCGGGGGCCGGCACTGTCTCGCGCACCCAGAAGGTCTTGCCCGTTTCCAGGTGCTGGAAGAGCGCTTCGCCGTTGGCATCGGTCTTGGCTGTGGCGATGATGTTTGCTGCGGTGAAGGCCGGGTCTTTGGGGTCGCGGTCCAGCAGCTCGAAGGTCACGCCTTCCACAGGCTCCTCGGTCATTCTGCTGAGCTTGCGCACCAGGATTGAGCCTTCATCCTTGCTGTCGGCAAACGATACGTTGTAAGTGGTGTCTTTTGTGGTGATATCCACCTGCACCGGGTTGGGATTGTCGATCACGTAGCCATCGGGGGCTGCGGTTTCCTTAATCCAGTAGGTGCCCAGCGGCAGCCAGGAGCTTTGCGCAGTACCGTCACTGCCGGTGGTCAGCGTCTCCACCACGTTGGCGTCAAAGTCGGCACCTGTGGCTGTGGAGATCTTGAATTCTGCGCCTTCCAGATAATAGGGGGTGTTGCCCTCATCGGCATCGTGCTTGGTCACCTGGATGCGGCCCGTGTGCTTGAGGTTGGTCGCCACCACCAGCACCGGCGTGGTGTAATTGTCCGCCGTAACGGTGAAGATGGAGTTGGTGATGCTCACGTTGCTGTAGTTCAGGCCGGTCAGGTCTTCATAGACCATGTAGACGCCCACGGGCAGGTCGGTCAGCGTGACGGGCGGGAGCATCTCGCCCACGGTCACGGTGTTGGTGTAGCCGGGGCCAACCACATTCAGCGTGAAGGTGGCAGGATCGTTGGCCACGTTATCCACAACCTTGCTGAAGGTCACGGTGCCGAAGAGCTTGTGGTTGGTGGCGGTCACTTCCACCTTGGTGGTGTAGGTTTCCGCGTCGATGGAGAACGTGCGGTTGGTGATACCCACGTTGGAGTAGCCGGGGGCTGCGGCTTCCGCTACGGTGTAGTTGCCGAAGGGCAGGTCATTGAGTTCCTGCACCGCGCCGGTTTCGCTCACGGTCACGGTGTTGGAGTAGCCGGTGTCGCCGGTGATGTTCAGCGTGAACGTGGCCGGGTCATTGTCCATGTTGTCCACAACCTTGGCGAAGCTCGCCGAGCCCAGCAGCTTGTGGTTGGTTGCCGTCACCTGCACGGTGGTGAGATAGGTTTCGCCGTTGATGGTGAACTCAGAGGGTGTAATGCCCATCTTCTGATAGCCGGTCGCGTCATCTTCGGTCACGGTGTACTTGCCGAAGGGCAGGTCGGTGAGCTCCTTGGGCAGGCCCGCTTCGCTCACGGTCACGGTGTTGGAGTAGCCGGTGTCACCGGTGATGCGCAGAGTGAACACCGTCGGGTCGTTGGTGATGTTGTCAACGACTTTGCTGAACTGCACTTTGCCATAGAGGCGCGTGTCGGTGAAGCTCACCTCGGCGGTCTCAAACTGCACGATCTGCACTTCCTTGACCGAGGTGTCGTCGATGGCGTAGCCGTAGGGGGCCTTTGTTTCCTTGACGTACCATGTGCCCACGGTGAGCAGGCTGCTGGTCACAGTGCCGTCGGCGCCGGTGGTCAGTGTGAACGCGCCGGAGAAGTCGTCGCGACTGCGGGAGACCTGGAACTCGGCACCGGGCAGGTAAGTGCCGTGGCCGTCAGTCTTCACGATTCGGAAGTCGCCCACCTGGTCGTTCTGGAACTCTACATCCACCACTTGGGCCAGGATTGCTGTTACTGCGCGGACGTCTGTGATGTCAATGCTGTAACCAGGGGCCTGATGGGTCTCGCGTACATAATAGGTGGTGCCGGGCACCAGGTGCAGGAACTCTACCACGCCGCTGGAATTGGTGATTAGCTCTGCCAGCACGGTGAAGTCCGTGCTCGTGCGGGGGTCTTTATCCAGCAGCTGGAAGGTCACGCCCTCCACCGGGTCGCCGGTCTGGCGGTCCAGCTTGGTCACGCGGATGGAGCCCTCGTTCTTTGTGTTTTCGATGGCGGGCAGCAGAGCCGTTTGGCCCGCAGTTACGGTGGCAGTTACGATGATCGTGTTGAGCACGTAACCTGCGGGGGCGGTGATTTCCTTCACATAATAGGTGCCGGGATCGAGCCAGCCGGACACGGCGTGGCCGTCGGCGCCGGTGGCAACCATTGTCGCAACCAGGTCGGTCGCGGCGGCGTCACGATAGATGCCGAACACTGCGCCGGGCAGATAGACGGTGGGTTCGCTGCTGGCCTCGGTCTTCACGACCTCCAGCTTGCCCAGCTTCAGGTTGTTGGCGGTCACCTGCACATCAAGATTATCCGCACTGATTACCACGGTGTAGCTGCTGCCGTTCTGGGTGCCGCTGCCTCCGGCAAAGCCGTTCAGGCGGTAGCCATCTGCCGTGGGCAGCTCGGTGATCACATAGGTGCCGTAAGGCAGGTTGGCATAGGGTTTGTTCCCGCCGGCCTTCAACGTAAAGCTGTCAGACAGGCCAGGGCCGGTGATTGTAAAGTTGAAGTCGGTGGTATCGCCGGTCACACCCTCCTGCAGGGCCTTGGCGATATTGAGGGAGCCCAAGCGGCGGTTAGCAGCCACCACGGTGTACTGCTGGTTTTCGCTGCCGAGCACCACAGTATAGCTGTTGCCGTTCCGGGTGCCGCTGCCGCCGGAGAAGCCCGTGAGCTCATAGGGCAGCGAGACCGTCTCGGTGATCGTATAGGTGCCGAAATCGATGTCGGGGAAGTTCTTGATCTGGCCGTTTGCCAGTGTGAACTCGTAGCCCCCTGGGTAGCTGGGGCCGGTGATTGTGAAGGTGAACGACTGCGTGTCACCGGCGAAGCTGGTCAGCTCCTTGCGGACGGAGAAGCCGCCGAACAAGCGGTCGTTGACAAAGGAGACCTCTGCTGTTTGGCCGGGCGTTGTAAATGCTACCGGTTCAATCTTTTCAGACCTGGCATAGCGGCCCGGGGCCGAGATTTCCTTCACATAATAGATTGTGCCAGTGGAGAAGGGCAGCCAGCCGCTGGTTGCCAGGCCATTGGCATCGGTAGCGGTCAGCGTGGCCACCAACGTGGTGGCGCCGGGGTCACTATAGACGCCAAACACCGCGCCGGCCAGGGCAGACCCATTGAAGGAGTCAGTCTTGATGATGCGCACGCGGCCCTGCGGATGGTTCACGAAGTTGGCCGTGGAGCGGTTGTTGTAGGTGATGGACACGTTGCGCACGTCGGTGATGACAAAATCATAGTTGGCCGCGGCGGCGCTCTCCCGCAGGTAATAGTTGCCGGAAGGCAGATGCTCCACCAGCAGCTCTCCATTGACATCGGTCCTGCCGCCGTTGGGTAGCGTGACCAAGTCGGTGAAACCAGCATCACGGGCCAGCTGGAAGGTGGCGCCGGCCACAGGCTCGTCTTTGTAGGAGCTCAACTTCCTGATGAGCAGAGAGCCCTCATCCTTCGGGTCGTTGAAGGTGACCGGTGTGGTTTGGCCCTGCATGAGCACCACAGATTTGGTGTCTTCTGCGGGGATCACATATCCGGCTGGGGCTTTCACTTCTTTCACATAATAGGTGCCGCTGGCCAGCATCCAGTTGGTGAGGATGGAGGAGTTGGCACCGGTGTCATAAATCGTGTGTGTGGAAAAGTCTATTGAGGTGGACACCCAGAAGATCGCGCCGGGCAGCGGGTTGCCCGCCATATCCTGCTTGATCAGGTTCAGCCGGCCGATGGGGTCGTCGGAGAAATTGAAGGTGGCGGTGCCGCCGGTGGCGATCGCCTGTGAGACGGGGTCGGGGTTGTTGATGCGATAACCCACCGGCACGGCGGTTTCCGTGACGGTATAGGTGCCGGCGGAAAGGTCGCTGATGTCGATGCGGCCGGTGTCATCGGTGGTGATGGTGCGGTCAAAGCCGCCAGGCCCGGTGATGTGGAAGGTGACACCAGAGACCGGACCGTGTGTGATTGTGTCAGTTTTCAAAATCACGATGCTGCCGCGTTTTTCATTGTTGGCTGTGAATGATAACGTCCTGTGGTTGTTGTCCAGCGTGAGCAAGCGGCTGCTGCCACTGGTGGTGCCGTCACCGGAGTAACTGTTCAGGCGGTATCCGTCCTTCGCCTGCTCGGTAACGGTATAGCTGCCGAAGAGCAGGCTGTTGTATGTCTTGCTTTCGCCATGCTTCAGCGTGAAATTCTCGCCGCCTTCGGGAAAGCTCGGGCCGGTGATGTTGAAGGTGAATGTGCTGGTTTCGTCAGCCGGTGTCAGCGCCTTGGAGATTGTGATAGACCCCAGCTGCCGGTTGGTCACGGTCATGGTGCCGTTATCGTTGGTGCCGGTGCTGTTGATGTTGATTGTGTCGTCACCGGTGTCGCTGTTGACGATGGAAACGGTGGTGTATCTTAGCTTTTGGCTGTCGGTCAGAAGTTCGGACACGGTATAGGTTCCGTAGGGCAGGTTGTTGATCGAAACGGTGGTGCCGTTGCCTGGCACTGTGATCAGGCGGCTCACTGTGTTGTTGGGGCCGCCGGTGATGCTCAGTGTGAAGTTCTGGCTTCGATCTGACGGGGAGTCGGGATAGGATAATTCTTTTTTGAACTTCAGGCCGCCAAACCGGCTGGTGAACGAAGCGGACACTGTCACATCGCGGCTAGGCGGCGTACCCACCAGCTTCTGGCCCAGCGTGCCGCCGTTGTCAGCGCTCTCGGGGATGAAGAAACTTGCGCCGTAGTTCAGCGTTTGCGTGCCGGAAACACGGAAAGTGATGTTATTGTTACTGCTGATGTTGCGAACCGTGACCACCTTCCAGTCGCCGCTGGTGGAAACTGTGCCCAATGTGCCGCCGCCAGAGATGGTAGGCGTGAGAGCCACCGAACTATCGGAGGCTTTGTAGCGGAAAGTGAGGTTGATGGTGTCGTTGCTGTTGAACGTCGTATCCGTCAGCTCCAGTGTGACGGATGCCTGCTCGGGCAACCCGCCTGCTCCGGCTGAGGGTAGGGCGATCAGTGCGCTATAGAGCGCTACCACGCCGGCGGCGTTGCCTTCTGTGGAAAGATTCAACCCGTTGCTGTAGTGCCAGATGGCGGCCTGCACAGCCTCCACTTGCTCCGAGTTGTCAAGGCTGATGCCAAGACCGCTCATGATGCTGTTCACGTTGGCATTCACAATGGCGCGGATGTTGCCGTCTGTCAACGGTGCGATGCGGTAATGCTCGCTTCGCAAGTTGTGGCTGGAGTCGGCGCAGTAGGTGTAGAATGTGTTGCTGCTGCCATCAAGCCCTAGTTGGATCTGGGCAGTACCCCGGCTGCCGTCGGATGTTTGGATGTTGCCGCCGTTGATGGTTCGCCCGGTGTAGTAATATGGATGGTCGGCGTCTGCCACGGCGATGGCCGGCAGATTGCCGAAGACCATCAGGAAGACTGTGATCAGTGCGATGAGTTTCCTTCCGGTGTTCATGTGTATTCCTCCTTCGTATTGCTGTCAGGGGTGTGCTATCGTTTTGGGGGTATCTGGTGTCGATGTCAGCCTGTCGGTTCGTCCGGCTGCGCCGGCGGCAGGTCCATCGCTTCATCCATCAGCCACATCAGCTCGTTCACGCTGCGGAACTGGCGGGTTTGCCGGCCTTCCAGCCATTGCACGGTGCCCTGCCATGTCGCGTTTTGTTGGTAGAGCACCTTCAGAATGAAGATGGATCCGGGTCCTGGAGCGGTCTGTGTGTCAGGCAGATCCACCACGTTGGTGAAACCAGGGCTTTTCCTGGACCCAGCTTGGTTCCAGGTGCGGTACTGAACGCAGCATTGCGGATACTTGCTGCTGTATAGATCAGTCTCCACAAGCTTGACCAGCTCCCACAGGTTCTGGCAGTGGGCTTGTTTGCCGGTATACAGGTTCACCACGCCAAACAGGTCTTCGTTGCCCTGCCTGCAAGCGAGCACTTTGTAGGTGCCTTTTGGAAACCTGTCCTGCCGATCAATCATATTGATGGAACCTCTCATGGGTATATTTGAATATTGTGTGAACATGATAGCAACCGGCGATCTTTTTCTGCACTTCTGCCGATCTTCTGCCAATCTTCTGCAAAAAAGACCCCCATTCCGCTGGGAATAGGGGCGACGTTGTTTTGTTTTGTGTGTTTCTTTCTGTTTAGTGGGCTTTCAAAACCTTCCTGCGACGGGTGAAGAACACCAGCGCAGCGCCACTCAGCAGTGCAAGGGAGGCCACAACCAGGATCGTCCACTCCTCCATGCCGGTTTGGATCGGGTCGGGGTCGTTATATTGGTTGCTGATCACAATGGTTTCCGGCTCGGACTGGCCGCCGATCACGATCACTGGGATGTAGTCCTCCAGAAGATCATAGTCCTTCGGCGCTTTGGTTTCCTTCAGCCAGTATAGACCGGGGATCAGGTTGTCAAACCGCAGGATGCCGTCGCTGCCCGTGGTGCCGTTGGCCACTTCCATCAGCATCGATGGATTGGCAACCCTTGGCGTGGCGGCACAGGGATCAAATTGGCTCATATCAAAGTAGAGTTTGAACGAGGCGCCAGCCAGTGTTTTTTTCGGGTTCAGCGCATCCACCTTCTTGATGACCACGCTGCCCAGGTTCGGTATGTCAGCAAAGATCACGGGCACCTTCTGGCCGGGTGCTGTGAATACGACAGGGAACACCTCTTTGTTCAGAATGTATCCATCGGGTGCGGTAATTTCCCGGATGTAATAGACTGCCGGGTAACCGGGGCCAAAGGGTAGCGCCGCGCTCAGTGACACACCGTTTGCATCTGTGGCTGTCATTGTCTGCACCAGCGTGGTGCACTCAATGTCTGAATAGATGCCGAACACAGCGCCGGGCAGTTTCTTGGTTGCATCGAAGCTGTCGATCTTGGTGACTTGCACAAAGCCCACCGGAGCGTTTTCAAACACGATCTCCGCTGTTTGCCCCTGGGTGATCGTTGCGCTCTTGACCAGTGAGGTATCGATGCTGTAGCCCTCAATCGTGGCTGTCTCGCGCACCCACCAGGTGCTGCCCCCCGGAAGCCCCGTAATGAGGATCTCGCCGTTGGCGTCGGTCTGGCGGGCCCAAAGGATGTTCTCTGCGGTGAATGCCGGATCGGACGGGTCTTTGTCCATCAGCTCAAAGGTGACGCCGGCCAGCGGGATGCCGCCCAGTGTGCTCACCTTGCGGATCTTCAGCGCGCCCTGGTCCAGCGTGTCGGTGAACGTCACGGTGGCTGTCTCCAGCAGCCGCACCTGCACCTCCACCGGTTCAGGGTTGTCGATGGTGTAGCCGTCAGGCGCCTTGGTTTCCTTCACCCAGTAGGTGCCCGCTACCAGGCAACCGCTGGTAACTGTGCTGCAGGCTTCTGTGGTCAGTGTAATGGCTTTTGAGAAGTCGTCGCGATTGGTTGAGATCTGGAATTCGGCACCGGGCAAATATTTGCCGTTGCCATCGGTCTTGATGATCTTGATCCAGCCGGTCTCGTCATTGTAGCATGTCACCGTCACCAGCTCTCCGGCCGGGCCCACCGTCACCTTCTGGTTGTTTTCCGGATCAATCCGGAAGCCTAGGGGCGCTACGGCCTCCACAAGCCAGTAATCGCCGGGTGTGAGGCCGAGGAACCACGCCTTGCCGTCCAGAACGGATATGCTCAGCGCCACGAAGTCGCCCACGGGGTCAAAGCCATCCCCCTTTGGATCGGCTTTGTAGAGGCAGAAGGTGGCGCCGGGCAGTGGCTTCCCGGTCTGCCGGTCCAGCTTCAGCACCACCAGGCTCGCCACGTTTTTCTGGTTGGCAAACATGACACAGGCGGTCTGGCCCATTGCCACATCCACTTCTTGCACGTTGTTTTCCGGCACTGGATCCAGGATGTAACCGTCAGGCGCGGTAATCTCACGCACCCACCAGTGGCCGGCCACCAGCTCGCCGCTGATGGTAATGCCGCCATCTTTTGTCGCCGGCAGCGTGATGGCGTTGTCATATGCTGCGTTGTCCGCGATTTGGAACACCGCGCCATCCAATGGCAGGCGGGTCAGCTTGTCCACCTTGGTAATCTTGATACGACCTACTTCGTCGTTCTGGAATGTGAGTTCAACCGTCTTTCCCAGCTCCACCGTAACCTGCCGTACATCGGATGCATCCAAGCGGTAGCCGGCGGGCGCGGCGGTTTCGCGCACCCAATAGACCGTGCCGGGTGTGAGGCCTGCAAACGCTGCCAAACCGTTTGCGTCGGTGAGCTTCGTCATGGCAATGTCTGCACTTGTGAACTCGGGGTCCGCCGGGTTGCGGCTCAGCAGCTCAATGGTCACACCCTGCACCGGCTTGCCGGTCTGCCGGTCCAGCTTTTTCACGAGGATGCCGCCTTCGTTTTTTACGTTGCGGAACTGCAGCTCAGCCACGGCGTTCAACGCCACGTCCACTTCCTGCACAGTGCTGTCCAGCACGTAGCCCGCAGGCGCGGTGATCTCACGCACCCACCAGTGACCGGCCAGCACCTCGCCGCTGGTCACCTCGCCGCCTGCGGTGGCCGGCAGTGTGATGGCGTTTTCAAAGCCTGCGTTGTTCGCGATCTGGAAGACCGCGCCGTCCAGCCTGGCATCGAGGTTATCCGCGTCCAGCTTGACGATGCGGATTTTCCCCATTGGGTCATCGGCAAAGTCAAACACCGCCGTGCCGCCCACAGGAATCTCCTTGGTCACAGCATCAGGGTTTTTGATGTTATAACCCGTTGGGGCGCTGATTTCTCGCACGGTGTATTGGTCACCGGGCTTCAATCGGCTCAGACGGATTTTTCCGTCTCCGTCGGTGGAAAGCTGGCCGTCATAACCGGGCCCGCTGATTTGGAACACCACGCCTGCCACCGGCCCGCCGGTCACGCTGTCCGTCTTCTGGATGAGCAGCCCGCCAAGCCTCTGGTTGTTGCAGGTCACCGAAAGACTCCAACAGCTGCCACCCAGAGAGATGGTCACCGCATTTTTGCCGGCCACCGCGTTTCCGGCGGTGAACCCCAGGAACCGATAGTCGGCATCGATCCCTTTTTCCTCAATCATATAGTCGCCGGGCTCCAGCTCTATGGTCTGCCGCTCCCCGCTTGTGAGCGTGACCGTCTTGCTGAATCCGGGTTTGGTAATTTCAAAGGTGAATTGCGTGCTGTCGCCAGGTGCGCTGCCTGCTGCTGCCTTGCCCAGGTCCAGCAGCGCCATCCGTCGGTTTTTGCAGGTCACGGTGACGTTGGGGTTGTCGCAATATTCGAATGCTTTCCCCTCGGCCACCGACGCTTGCCCTACGACCACTTTGAGTGTGTCCGCTCCTTCCATGGCAGAGCCGCCCGAGGGAGAAGCGGTGAAGCTCACAAACCGATAGCCATCAGGCACCGTCTCCTTGATGTAGTAGGTGCCGAAGGGCACTGTGACCGATGTGCCGTCACGGTCGGACGCCTTTGTTTTCACGGTGCGCGATGGGCCGTCTTTGCCAGGGCCGGTCACGGTGAAGCTGAACACCCTGTCCTTCTCGCCGCCAGGGCCGTCAAAGCTCTTCTTGATGATGATCTGCCCGGTGGGGATCTCCCTGCCGGAAAAGAACAGGCAGATGTGGCTGATGCCTGCGCCCTGCTCCGGCTGGCCCTCCGCCAGCTTCACGGAGACTGATGGGGTGCCTCCGGCGCCGGAAACCGATACGTCATACAGAGGTGTGTCTGCCTTTGGCACCACCTGCTCGCCGTTGGCGTTGTAGAGGAAAAACCCGATGCCGTTCTTCACAGAAACATACCGCAGCTGGGTGTTTTCCAGGTCGCCGAACTTCACTTGTGTCCGGCCGTCCTCCGTCCAGAGCGGCGTGTCGGCGTTCACTGTGAAGGCCGCGCTATCCACCTTCACCCCATAATAGCTCTTGCCGCCCAGATATTGGTCGAATGAGGACAGTTTGAACTCCTGGCTTGGCCATTCAAGCTGCCCGGCGGCCAATACGGGCAGCGTCGTGAACCCATTGCTGAAAATCATCAGCATCACTGTGAGGAATGCCAGTGCCTTCTTGCAGAAACGCATGGTAACAACCTCCTGTACTGGATGGAAAATCCCTGTTAGTATTCCTGCGGCGCTTGTTTTGAAACCCTGATTTTGGATGGTTTTCCAGTGCTTTTGCGGATTGCAGGAAAGAGCCGCGGGTTTGCGACGTCAGGGAATGTATATGTTTGAATTGGGAGGTTGATGCGTGTGTTGTACTATTGTTTTGGGGTGAGAGAGGGGTGCGCTGATGTAGAGGTTTGGTAATGTGAGGTCAATTTATTGACTTTATCATCCGAATTGCTGAAAAAGAATCAATTATGTGTTTATTGAAGTATAAGAGGAGGTATATCAATGGAAACAGTATTTTCGCTCTTGAATTGCTTTATGGAGTTATATTATGGGGAAAAAGCTATTCCGGTCCATTCGCTCCAGGACAATTGCAACGATGGTTGGCATGTTCGTTTTCATGCTGATCATGGTCGTATTGATTATGAATTCATACTTGTTGAGGAATATCAAGAACCTGGAGAAAGATTTTGTATCGGAACGCATGAGCCAAATCGCCATTGCCATCAATTTTGAACTGGATGACCTGAAGAAGACTGTTATTGACTGGGCTGAATGGGATGATGCCTACCAATTTGTGCAAGACGGGAATCAGGAGTTTGTTGACGGCAACCTCGGGGCTTCATTTTTTGAAAACCTTCGGCTGGATTCCATGATATATATGAACCAATCAGGTGAGTTTGTGTTTGCCCAGCAGGTGAATGATGACGCCACTGCTCTTGAACCGGTGCCTGACGCAGTGAAAAAACAGATTCAGCAGCTTGTGGGCAGCCACATGGACTCTGGCGTCCAGGGAATGCTGAAAGTCTCTGACGGTGCCATGCTGATTGCCATCACTCCGGTCCTCACCAGTAACGGGGAGGGGCCCATCAACGGCTACCTTGCCATTTACCGATATTTGAACAGCAAAGAGATTGCATATCTGTCCACGATGATTAATCAAAAGATTGTTATGGATAGCGCCATTGCACAGGAAATCCGGTTTGAAAGAAAGATGGGCCGGTCTGATGTTTATGTGCGTGCAATATCGGAAAAATCCATCCAGGGCTCCACAATGCTGTATGATTTGGTTGGACGGCCGGCAGTCACGGTGAGCATTACAATGAACCGCGATATGAGTATGGTTGTAAACACCAGCATCCTTTCGGTTCTGATTGCACTAAGCGTGTCCAGCCTGATCTTCACATTGCTCATCCTTTTTTATACAAACAGAGTGATCCTGTCGAGAGTGCTGTCGATGAGCAGAGCGATTAAAGACATTGGGGAGCATGACGAACCATCGGAACGCCTGAAGCCTGACGGGTATTGTGATGAACTCTCTGCCATGACCGGTGAGATCAATTCCATGCTGGACAAGATGCATGAGTCACGCAAGCGCATAATTGATGACGAACACGAACTGAGGTCTGTTACTGAGGAACTACAGAAGGAGGTGGCCGAACGCAGAAAAGCGCAGGACAAAATATCCTATTTGGCCTATCATGACCACTTGACAGGATTGCCCAACCGCCTTCATTTCTCAGAGCATTTGAATCATGGGATCCAATTGGCCCGGCGCTCAGAAAGGCTGCTGGCAATTATGTTTCTTGATCTTGATGGTTTTAAGATGATCAATGATTCCATGGGGCACTTGGCAGGTGACCTTCTGCTGATTGAAGTGTCCAAACGCCTTAAGGCCATCCTGCGCGACAGTGACACGATTGCCAGATTGGGTGGCGATGAATTTGTCATCATGACGGAAAACATCACAGATGTGAAAGCAATCGAAACCGTTGCCGAGAAAGTTCTAGGAAGCTTCCGCGAGCCATTCGTTTTGAACAACCAGGAGTGCTTCATCAGCACCTCTGTTGGTGTGGCTGTTTGCCCGCCGGACGGAGAGGACAGCGAGGCACTGATCAAGAATGCCGACATCGCAATGTACCGTGCCAAGGAAAAGGGTAAGAATCAGTTTGTGATGTGCAGCGAAGGGATCAAGAACAAGGTGCTGGAAACGATGCGAATTTCCAATCACTTGTTCCGGGCGCTGGAGCGGGGAGAATTTGAAATTTACTATCAGCCTCAGATCAATTGCAGTACCAACCGCATTGTGGGGGCCGAGGCACTGATCCGGTGGAACCATCCGGAGATGGGGCTGGTGCTGCCCGGCAAGTTCATCTCCATTGCAGAGCAAACTGGCTTAATATTGCCGATTGGTGAATGGGTGTTGCGCACGGCCTGCACGCAAAACAAAGCCTGGCAAAATGCTGGATATCCCGCAGTCCGGGTGGGCGTCAATCTGTCTGTCCGCCAGTTCCAGAACCACAACATCGTCAGCGAGGTGCAGTCCATTCTGAACGACACGGGGTTTGACCCCTCTTGCCTGGAATTGGAAATCACTGAGAGCATCGCAATGCGGGAGCAGGGATATATCATTGAGGCATTGAACATGCTCCGCGGGATGGGTGTTCGCATTGCCATCGACGATTTTGGCACTGAGTATTCCTCCATGAACCACTTGAAGCAGCTGCCAGTGGACCGGATCAAGATCCCGATGCCATTTGTGCATGGCATTGACATGGGCCCGAAAGACCAGGCAATCACCAAGTCAATCATCGTGTTGGCAAAGAGCCTGGGATTGAATGTTATCGCTGAGGGTGTGGAGACGAAGACACAGCATGATTTCCTCATGCAGAAAATGTGTGATGAAATTCAAGGATTCTATTATTATAAGCCCATGTGTTCCTCTGACTTCGAAAGGCTGCTGGCGATGCAAGCCCACCTTGAGATAAATACCTCTGATATGGAAGAGTAAGGAGTTTGACCGTCTGACAGGATTGCATGACAGCTGTTATTATCAACAATAGCAGCTGTTTTCGTTGAATTCACAGCCAAATAAAAAAGCTGGTATATGCCCGCTTTCATCGCATCCAGTTTGTATAATTTACCCTACCTCCGCTTGCACCGGGCTGATCTTCCTCTGCAGCATCAGCGGCGCGCCGCTCCACGCCTTGTGGAACTTGTTGATGATCCTGCCGGAGATCATCTCCGCATCTTCATAAGTGAGACCCGAGAGCATCACGAGCACCTGCGCATCGTTCCACATACAGACAACATCACCTTTTCGCAGGCTCTGCATCAACACATCCTTTAAAAGCGTCCGGGCGGCCTTCAGCGCGTCCGGCGGTGGCATGCCGTAGTTGTGGTTGCTGATGGTGACTAAAAGCAGGCAGTTGGACTGCCCATTGCGCTGCAGGCGCCGCCGCTCCAGCTTGAACAACTCGTGGAAGATCTCCTCATCGCAGAAGTAGGGGCCGTCGGCCGCCCGCTCCTCGTTGAAGGTGCCCACGATAGAGTCAATGTCATGCTGCACAAACTTTGAGTGGCCGCTGATCTGCGCGTAGGCGGCCTTCAGCTCTGCTGAGGGTGACACACCCAGTTCGCGGTAGAGCAACTCGGTGATATAGCTGTAGTGCATGCGGGCGTGAGCGATTCGGTTTGTGGCCGCCAGCGCTCTTAGAAACGCCGCGTGCACCTTTTCATCATAGGGATCAATCGCCATTGCTTTTTCGCAGACTTCGATGATCTCCTGATGGCGTTCTTCGTCGGAAAGCAAACGAAGAAGCGTTTCCACACAGTTGGTATACTTCAGTTTGTAGGCCTGGCGGATGGAGACCGTCCAAAGGTCATAGACTGAATTGGCCAGAAAATCCATCACATAATGGCCCAGTGCCTGAAAGAATAGTGCTGTATCCGGTTTGCCGGCCCGTAGGGATGCTGATGCTCCATCCATCGCCCGGTCAAATTCCTCCAAATCCAACACATAGCAAGCTTGTGTGTTCCAGCCGTAGCCGCCGTTCACATAGAGGATGTGGCTGGGGCTATCAGGCAGGTCGATCAGTACGCGCAGGCGATATACGAGGTTTTGCACGGCCTTGGCCGGGTTGTCGCAGCTGCGGTTTTCCCATAACGCGTCCACCAGCTCCTCCGGAGCCACAAAGCGGCCCCGATAGGCAACCAGATATTTCAACAGCCCCTCCAGCTGCCGGCTCCTCTTCAACTTGTCTGTCAAAACAACTTCGCCACGGGCAGCATAAAACACGCCGAACATGTGCAGCGTCAATGGCATCCGGTTATCGTTTGCGTTGTCTGTTGGATTCATTGATCTCCCCGATTCAGCATCGTCACTGGTCTGTTGTATATTCAAAGATCATGATATTTGGGAGTGCAGCAATTATACCACTGATTCAGTCGATATCAAAGCCTAATATGGCTCATACCAGATGTTTCTCAGTCCAGCACACACACCACAATGTAGCGCTGCGGTGCAGAGCCTGCATAGTGGAATGGGTAGCAGGTCACCAGTGTCATTACTTTTTCGCCATAGGCTTTGAAAATGCGCCGATCATCCGGTTCTACCACTGCCATGGACGCGATCCGGTAGGAATAGGTGGCACCAGGCACTTCCAGTTTGACCGTGTCACCGTCTTTCAGTTTATCAAAGCCGCGAAACACTGTGTTTCTATGGCCAAAGATCACGCAGTTTCCCACCGCGCCGGCCGGTGAGCTCCTCGGGTGGTGTGCCGCACCGCTGGCGAGGTCGGCTTTCGTCGCACCTTCCCGCACGGCCACACTGCGGCCCAGCGAGGGGAACACCAACTTGCCTAGATAGATCGGCTTTTTAGCCGGCCCGTTGTCGGGTGCGTCTGTGGCCTCGCCGCTGGTCGCTTCCGGTGCGGCGCTTGCGGCAGTCTCTGTCTCTGTGGCGATGGCGCTTTCGTCAGGAGTATTGGTTGGATTATCGCCACCTCCGGCCATATTCGTGGGCAGTGCGCTGCCTTCGGGATACCCAGTGAAGGCTTCGAAGTCACGCAGCATTTGTTCCACATCGTCCAGGCCCTGATTTGTGGATATCTCCGTGGAGATGAGCGTGTAGGCTGCATATCCTATGGCGCAGAGAGATGCGGTGATGAGCACCATCCCCGTGATCCTTAGCGTTTTTCTGAGCCATTCGGACATCGACAAGCCTCCGCTTTTGTTCAGATATTGCCATTATAGGAGAAGTCCCCTGGAAACGCAATGACAGGCATTGCCATTTTTTGTACTATAGTGTGTGTGCAATAACAATTTACCCAATCATAATATGATATAAACACACAACGGTAAACATAGTATTTGTGATCACAATGACGAAATATGAAACTATTGTTATAAGACACGCTTGAACAGCTGGAATCTGCCTGATGATGGTCAGCGGCAAAGAGATGATTCTGGTGGATTGCACCAATCTGGATATCTAGCACAAAGAGGAGACGATTGCCATTCTGCAGCAAGCATCCCGATTGGCGGCAACCAAGCCAAGCAAATCGGTGCGGATGCGTATGTGCTTGGCAGCGTACTGGCGAGCTTGAATGCCCTCAACGCCATCAAGGCCATCACCGGGCGGGCTTCGACCCGCCCGTTTTGTGATGGACCGTCATGTTGTGCCAATCGTCGTTTGTGGTATACTGAACCTGTCGAAAATACTCAGTCAAAGGAAACCCAATGGCATACAAGGATCTACAGGAATTCGTCAGCCGGCTGGAGAAGGCCGGGCAGCTCAAGCGGGTCACCGTGGAGGTGGATCCGGAGCTGGAGATCACCGAGATCACGGACCGGGTCGTGAAATCAGGCGGGCCTGCGCTGCTGTTTGAACGGGTGAAGGGCTCAAAATACCCAGTGTTGATCAATGCTTTCGGCACGATGGAGCGCATGGCCTCGGCGCTTGGTGTGGGCAATCTGGATGAGATCGGCGCAGAAATCGCCGAGTATTTTGAAATCAGCCAATATATCGGTCTCATCAATCAAGTCAAGGCGGTACCCCGGCTCACCCGCCTGGCAGGTGTGTTCCCCAAGAAGCTTTCTGGCCGAGGTGCTTGCCAGGAAGTCGTTGATAAGTCTCCTGACCTATCCACACTTCCTGTGCTCAAGTGCTGGCCTGGAGATGCCGGCAGGTTCTTCACGCTGCCGCTGGTGTTCGCCCGCGATCCGGAGAGCGGTACGCAAAACTGCGGTATGTACCGCTTGCAGGTGTATGACAATACTACTACCGGGATGCACTGGCATCTGCACAAGGATGGCCGGGCGATCTTCGAAAAATACAAGGCGCTGGGCGGCAAAATGGCCGTTTCTGTGGCGTTGGGCTGTGATCCAGCTATCACCTACGCCGCCACCGCTCCGCTGCCCTCCATCATTGATGAGATGCTGTTTGCCGGTTTTTTGCGCAAATCACCGGTGAGCATGGTAAAATCGGTCACCAACGAGATCTATGTGCCCGCTGACGCCGAGTTTGTGCTGGAGGGATATGTGGACGCAAATGAGCCGCTCCGCCGTGAGGGCCCTTTTGGTGACCATACCGGCTATTATTCGCTGGCTGACGATTACCCCGTGTTTCATGTGGAGTGCATCACCCACAAGGCAAAACCGGTTTATCCGGCCACGGTGGTGGGCAAGCCGCCCATGGAGGATTGCTTCCTCGGCAAAGCCACCGAGCGGATTTTTCTGCCGCTGCTGAAGCTGCAGCTGCCGGAGATTGTGGACATCAACTTCCCACTGGAGGGTGTGTTTCACAACTGTGTGATTATCTCGATCCAAAAGCGTTTCCCCGGCCACGCACGCAAGCTGATGAACGCACTCTGGGGCATGGGCCAGATGATGTATACCAAGATGATCGTGGTGGTGGATGGCGATGTTTCCCCGCAGGATATTTCCACTGTGGCGTGGAAGGTGTTCAACAACATTGATGCCCGCCGCGACCTGGTGATCAGCGAGGGCCCGCTGGATGCGCTGGATCATGCTTCCAGCCTGCCGCACTATGGCGCGCGACTTGGCATCGATGCCACAAAGAAATGGCCAGATGAAGGCCACACACGGCCTTGGCCTGATGACATCGCCATGACCGAAGAGATCAAGGCCTTGGTGGATGGAAAGTGGGCCAGCTATGGCATCTGATTCGCTGCGCCGCGTGGGCTTGCGGGTTACCCGCAAGATCCGTGATTATGGCACGCTTGTGATGTTTTCCCACACGGTGTTTTCGCTGTCGTTCGCCGCGGTGGCCATGCTGCTGGCTGCCGGCGGCCTGCCTGCGCCGCGCCAGATTGTCTGGATCCTGCTGGCTTTGCTGGGTGCCCGCACCGGTGCCAATGCCTTGAACCGCGCCATTGACGCTGAGATTGATGGGTTGAATCCCCGCACGGCGATGCGCCAGCTGCCCCGCAAGCTGATGGGTAAAACAGAGGTGCTCGTGTTTTCCGCCGTATGCTTTGCCGTAATGGCGATTTCCGCCGCGCTGCTGAACCCTCTGTGCCTGCTGCTGTCACCGGTGGCGCTTGTTTTGATGATTGGCTATTCCTACACCAAGCGCTTCACCTGGTTGTGCCACTTGATCCTTGGTGTCACTACGGCCTGCGCGCCAGTGGGTGCCTGGCTGGCAGTCACCGGCTGCTTTTCGCTCACACCGCTTGCGATGGGCGCTGCCAACACGCTGTGGGTGGCCGGCTTTGACATCATTTATGGCACACAGGATTATGACTTTGACCGGCAAAACGGCCTGCATTCCATCCCTGTGCGGTTCGGAGTGAAGCATGCTCTCGCGATCGCGGCGGTGTTCCACTTCCTGGCAGCGCTGCTTCTGGCTGCCGTGGGCATTCTGGAGCCCCGGTTGGGCTGGATTTATGGCGCAGGTGTGCTTGCGATTGCGGTACTGTTTGTGGTGGAGCACCGGCTGGTGTCGCCGGAAAACCTGGGGAACGTGAAGATCGCCTCCTACAGCATCAACCAGATTGTGAGCTTGGTTCTCCTGGTGGCGGGAGTAGTGGATGCATTACTATAACTCCCCCTCATCGCATTGCTATGCAATGCTCGGCTTTACTCCTGTATCAGCTTCGCTGACACTACGCAAAGCCGGAGGCTAATGCCTGTCGCCTGAGGCCGACATCCCCCCTCTATGAAGGGGGTAGGGAATTTTAGTAGAATACCCAATTTTCATTCTCTCCCTACCTCCCTCTTGAGGGAGGTGCCGCCCGAGGCGGCGGAAGGAGTTCTAAATGAAGGATAACGGAAGAACTTTTTTGGAGTGCATTGAGAAGACTATCGTCCTCGGCATCACCGGTGCCAGCGGTAGCCCCTACGCGGTTAGGCTCACGGAAACACTGCTGGAGCAGGGCGCTGTGATCCATCTGGTCTGCACTGACAACGGCAGAAATGTGTTCGCCCATGAAATGGGGCAGGCGCTGGAAGAATGGGCCGGTGCGCTGGCAAAGCGGACCGGCAGGCTCACCCTGGAGGACAACGGCAACCTGTTTTCCGCCATTGCCAGCGGCTCCAACCTGGTGGATGCCGTTGTGATCATTCCCTGTTCGATGAGCACACTGGGTGAGATTGTCTGCGGCACAGGCAAGACGCTCCTCTGCCGCGCAGCCGATGTGGCGCTCAAAGAGGGCCGCAGGCTGCTGATCGTGCCCCGCGAGACGCCGCTTAACGCCATCCACCTTGAAAACATGCTGAAGCTTGCCCGCATGGGCGCCGGCATCCTGCCGGCAATGCCGGGCTTCTACAACAAGCCCCAGACGCTGGACGACGCCGTGGCCTTTGTGGCCGGCAAGGCGCTGGACTGGCTGGGTGTGCCGCACAACCTGACAAAACGCTGGGAGGAACCCGCCAAATGAAAAAGACCCTGACCCTTCTGCTCGCTGCACTCCTGATTCTGGGCATGGCTGCATGCGGCACTGCTGCCCCCTCGAGTAAGACACTCACGCTTGGAGCGCTGCCCAGCATTGACGTGATCCCTTTTGTGATCGCCGAGCAGCAGGGTTATTTCAAGAAATATGGCCTCACGTTCAAACTGGAGCTGTTCAAAAGTGCCAAGGACCGCGATGCCGCGTTCCAGTCCGGCGCGCTGGATGGCTTCTGCTGTGACGAGGTTGCCGTTTGCATCTATCAGAACAGCGGCACCGACCTTAAAATCACCGGCATGACCGATGGTGAATACGCGCTGGTCGTGGGCAAGGATTCAGGCATTGCCGATCTGGCGGGCATGAAAGGCCGGAGCGTGGCAATCTCGGAAAAGACCTTGATTGAGTTTGTGCTGGACAAGATTCTCGAGAAGGGCGGTCTTTCGCCGTCAGATGTGGTGAAGACTGCCGTGCCGGCTGTGCCGGTGCGCCTGGAGATGCTGAACGCCGGTCAGGCGGACGCGGCGCTGCTGCCGGAGCCTTTCGCTATCTTCGCGGAGAATGGCGGCGGCAAGCGGCTTTCATCCGCCACCCAGATCGGCCTTTACCCTTCAGTGATTGCCTTTGAAAAGAAGGTGATCGACAGCGGCCGGGCGGACATCGCCGCCATGTACAAGGCGTATAATGACGCTGTGGATTATCTCAACAGCACGCCGATCTCTGAATATGAGGACTTGATCATTAAGACCGTGGGCTACCCAGAGGAAATGCGCGGCAAGATCAAACTGCCCAAATTCACCAAAGACATGATGCCAACGGAAGCAGACCTGGCGGTGGTGGTTGCCTGGGCCTCTGCCAAGGGGCTGTGCGCCAGCACGCTGGCGCCGAAGGACTTGGTGGAGAATGTGCGTTGAGCCCGGCCCCTACTGAAAGTTAATAGGTTTTTTCATGCTCTCAATTACTGATCTCACCATCACATACGGCTCTGGCCCCGCGGCGGTGCACGCCCTCGGGCCTTTTTCGCTGTGTCTGGAGCCTGGCGCAATCTGCGGCATCATCGGCCCGTCGGGCTGCGGTAAATCCACGCTGCTGCACGCGCTGGCCGGTGTGATCAGGCCAGATAGCGGGGCAATCCTGCTGCGCGGCCATCCGGTGGATCCGGCGCAGCACAGCATCGGCTTCATCCCGCAGGACTTTGGGTTGCTGCCCTGGCGTACGGTGCGGCAAAACTGCCTGCTGCCATTCTCCATCAAGAAAAAGACCATCACGTATGAGGTGGAGCAACGGCTTGGCGGCCTTGCCCAGCGTCTTGGCATTGAGGGGCTGATGGAGCGCTACCCGCAGGAGCTTTCCGGCGGCCAGCGCCAGCGGGCGGCGATCCTCCGCGCGTTCCTCATGGAGCCCGACTTGCTCTTGATGGACGAACCCTTCTCGGCGCTGGACGCTCTCACCCGTGAGGAAGCGCAGGACCTGTTTTTGGATCTGTGGAATAAGCAAAATGTGACCACTGTGTTTGTGACGCACAGTATCGAGGAAGCGGTGATGATGGGCCGGCAGATCGTCGTGATGAGCCACGGCCCCGGCGTTGCAGCACGGATCGTGGGCAACCCTCATTTCGGCACCGATGAGCTGCGAACAAGCAGCGGCTTTCATGAGATGACTGATTTCATTCGGGGGATCGTGAACGAGGTGTGGCGGCGATGAAGCGAAAGTTGCTGCTGTTTGCCGAAGGCATCCTTGCCCTCCACGCCATCTGGCTGGTGCTCGCACTTCTGCTCAACCTGCGGGCGCTGCCCACACCCATCGCAGTGTATGCCAGAGTCGGAAAGTTTCTTACGGACGGCCTGGCGCTGCACACGCTGGCCAGCCTTTTCCGGGTGGCATGCGGCTTGCTGATCGCGCTGCTGGCTGGCGGCTCGCTGGGCTTATTGATGGCCCGGTCACCCCGCTGGAATCGCCTGCTGCACCCATTGGTTTATCTCACCTATCCGGTTCCAAAGACGGCACTGCTGCCGGTGATCATGCTGCTCTTTGGCCTTGGGGATGGCTCCAAGATCACCGTGATTGTGCTCATTGTGGTGTTTCAAGTGATCGTGGTGGTGCGGGGCGCTGCGCTCAACGTGCCGCAGGAAACCTATAACCACCTGAAAAGCCTGGGGGCTACGGGCATGCAGGCCTTCCGCCACGCCACGCTGCCGGCGATCCTGCCGGAGCTATTGACCAACACCAAGGTCTCCATTGGCACGGCGCTCTCCATCTTGTTTTTTACCGAAGTGTATGGCACCCATTGGGGCCTCGGTTATTACATTATGGACGCATGGACGCGCATTGACTACCCCGGCATGTATCTGGGGATCCTGGTGATCGGTCTGTTGGGATTTGTGTTGTTTGTGGGCATGGATGTGCTGGAGGAAAGGCTGTGCCAGTGGAAGCATCGGCAATGAGGGAGGAGGGTTACTTCCTCCCATACTTTCTCTTCAAACTCCAATAGATCAGCGCGGGCAGCGCCGCGATCAGGAAGACTTCCCAACGGCTACCATAGCGGGACACTTGGCCGCCGGCGCCCCACTGCATCGGGATCTGCTCCGGCAGAAAAGGAAAGACGATGGCCGCGATCACGACGCACACAATGAGCACAATGATCGGCGCGCGGTTCTGATTAAAAAAACTTTGCTTCTGTTCGTTCATATTTATCACCCGTCAATTCTGTAATATCGTATGGATGCAATGTCCAGCGCCTTCACGCCGGCCAACGACTGGGCCGCCATCAGCGCCGCGAGCAGCGCGTAGACGAGCCATTCCGGCAGCTTCAGCAGCACCAGCACCACCGCCACCAGCACCTCCACACCGAGTACCACGGCGCAGGCTACCATTGAGATCATCACGTTCAGGTTCTGTTTCACGGCCTCGTAGGGGTTGGTCCAGTTGAGCTTGGGGCGGATCAAGTCTGGCAGCATGTTGGTGATCGTGCAGGGGATTGCCCCCAGCAAGCCGATCGCCAGCGCCAACGCGCAACGGTAGGGGCTCATGTGCAGGAATGCGACCATCAGGACAGTGGTCAACATGAGGCCTGCTGCCGCCATCGTGTAGGCCGCCAGGAATTTGGCGTAGATCTGCTGGCGGGGCAGCACCGGGATCATCCGCGACACCCAGAAGGTGCGGCCTTCCCGTGAAAGGGAGGTGGAAGCCGTCACATTCACCACAGATACCAGTGACATCAGCGCAACCGCACCCAGCGTGACCAACAGTGAATTTGAGGGGTCATTGATGAGTGTGCGGATGCCGGTGACTGCGTCAGCTCCCTGCGTCATCGACATCATCAAAAGCACCGGCAGCAGCAACGAAGCCAGCAGGCAGTTCATCGCGAAGGCCGGTGTGCGCAGCAGCAGCCGCAATTCCCGGAAAAGGAGCGACCGCACCGGGCCGAATACCGGCGCTTCGTTGACCACCCGAGTGTTGGCGGTGGGGCGGCGTTTCCGCTCGGTTTCCTCCAGAAGCACAGCGCTGCGGTAATAGAACCGCTCGCTGAGGAGCAGCAGCACCGCGCCGAGCGCCACGGACACGGCAATATAGAGCAGCAGAAACAGCACCGACTCCGCCCCGGATTGCGTGAGCGCCAGGGTGGCCCAGGCGCTGGGGGGGAAGGCAGCCCCGGCGGTGTTGATAAACCGGGCTTGTTGGTTCAATAGCTCTGCCAGCGCGCTGGCGTCAGGGCTTGCGGCGGCAAACTGCTGCGCGAACAGGTTGAAGCCGATGATCGCCACCGTAACAAGGCCGCTGCCAAGGATCGCAAACAGGTCTTTGCGACGGCCCAGGTTCATCAACCGCATCAGCCCAAGCGCCGCCACCGAGGAAAGCAACATTGGAATGGCTGGCGAAATGGCCACCAGCACCACGGCCTTCAGCCAGAAAAACAAGCCGGAGGCCTGCCCCACGCCATAGATGATCACAGGCGGCAGCAGGATGGGCAGCGCCAGCAGGTATTCATAGGCCATCACCACGGCGAATTTGCTGCCCAGCACCTGCCAGGGCCTCAGCGGCATCGGCATCAAGCTTGCCATATCTTTGGAATAATAGAACACGCCGATCACGTAGAACACACCGGTGACCAGCAGAAACATCTGCAGGCCCAGGATGGACATTACCAGCACGATCTCCGGCCGGCCGGAAGCCAGGCCCGCCTGGTAGACAGAGCTCATCAGCAGGCTATACATCGAGATCAGGCCGAACGCTGTGATGCCGATGGCCGCGCCCACCAGCAGCGTCTGCGGCACTTTGTCCCTTTCCTTGCGGAAGCGGAACCGGAGCGCTGAAAAGCCAAAGTTGATGTTGAGCTGCATCCAAAACAGCGTAAGGAACTTCTTCATGCCTCTGTCAGCTCCAGGAATATGCTTTCCAGCGATTCGGCAGCGTCGCCTTGCCGCAGCTCTTCCAGCGTGCCGATCGCTATGAGCTTGCCGTGATTCACAATGCCGATGCGGTCGCATAGTTTTTCTGCCACTTCCAGCACATGGGTGGAGAAAAACACCGTGTTGCCGGCCTGGCAATGGCTGCGCATAAGGTCCTTCAACAACCGGGCGGATTTCGGATCCAGGCCCACCAGCGGTTCATCCAGTATCCACACTGCTGGGTCGTGGATCAGCGCGCCGGTCAGAATGATTTTCTGGCGCATGCCGTGGCTGTAGCTCTTGATCAGATCCTGCGCGGCGTCGTCCAGCTCAAACAGGCCCAGAAACCGTTTGATCTGCTCCTTGCGCTTCTCCTTTGGCACCTGGTAAACGTCGGCCATGAAGTTCAAATACTCCATGCCGGTCAGGCGCTCAAACATATCCGGGTTGTCGGGCACGTAGCCGATGCCCATCCGGGCTTCGATGGGTTGTTTTTGAATGTCTTTTCCGTTCAGCAATATTTGGCCCTTGTCAGGGTTCAGAAGACCAACCATCATTTTGATCGTGGTGGTCTTACCTGCGCCGTTTGGGCCCAGAAAACCGAAGATCTCGCCGGAGCGCACCTCCAGGCTCAGGCTGTCCACCGCCTTCACGCTGCCCTTGTTGTAGCTTTTGGATACGCCGCTGATGCTGATCATCCGATCCTCCCGATCAAACCGGCAATCGCCTGGTAGTAAAATTTGCCAGTCTATCGCAAATCATATGACGGACGGCAGATATAGTCAACAATATTTGTTGCTAACCGGTTTGAGTATACAAAACGCGCCAACCCGGTGCGGCGATTTGCGGCATGGAAAAGCTTGTGGGAATTCTTGCGATAAGCTATGATGTGGTTGACAAGCCGCGGGATCCGGTCAACCGAAACGAAAGGCGACACGCTTTATGAATGCAAAGATCGAAGTCAATGCCAACCGGGTATTGAGTGATGTGAGCCCCTATCTCTTTGGGCACTTTATGGAAAATGCGTTTGACAACGTTTATGGGGGCGCCTTCGACCCTGGCAATCCGCTTTCCAATGCCAACGGTCACCGCTTGGATGTGCTGGAAGCCATGAAGCGCGCCGGGGCGTCGATCCTGCGGTACCCGGGCGGTAACTTCGTATCCAATTACCATTGGGAAGACGGGGTTGGGCCCAAGGAGCAGCGCAAGCGCGTGTTTGAATACGCGTGGCTGACGGAAGAAAGCAACCAGCATGGCACGCTGGAATTCATCGAGCTCTGCCGCGCTGTCGGCGCCGAGCCGCTGCTCTGCGTGAACATGGGGTCCGGCACCGCAGAGGAAGCGATGCACTGGGTGGAATACTGCAACGGCACCGGCAACACGGAGTATGCAAACCTGCGCCGCTCCCATGGCTATGAGGAACCGTTCGGCGTGAAATTCTGGGGCCTGGGCAATGAGATGTATGGTGACTGGCAGATGGGTGCGCTCAGCGCCGAGGATTATGCGAAAAAGGCCGTGGACTTTGCCAGGGCGATGAAATTCGCGGATCCCGCGATCCAGCTTATAATCAGCGGGTATGACACCGACTGGAACTACACGGCGGTGAAAGCGCTTGCCAATTATGCGGACTATATTTCCGCCCATTCCTATTCGGCTGGTTGGAACACGTTTGACCCCAAGGACCATCTGCTCATGATGAGCCTGTCGGAAAAGCTGCAAGTGATGAACGACCTCCTGGTGGCCAATATCCGCTCCGGCGCAAACACCAGCATGGACAGCATCAAGATTACTTGGGATGAATGGAACATGTTTGGCTGGCAGATCCCGGATGTGGAGAAGGACGAAACCTATACGCTGCAAAACGCGGTATATACAGCCAGCGTGCTGAACTTCTTCCTGCGTAACAGTGAAACTGTTCGCATGGCGCATTACTCCACGTTTATAAACATCAACGGCGCGGTGCGCGTGATGCCTGGCAGCCTGCTGCTCAGGCCCCAATTCTACTCGTTTGAAATGATTGCCAACAATGTTGGATCCAAGTTGCTGGATTGTTTTGTGCAATCTGACACCTTTGAGGTCGATTTCACCAGCCGGCCGGAGTTGAGCCAATCCCTTGGCCGGAAGATCCCGTTTGGCGCCGGGTTCCGCTCAGACAGCCTGGAGCGCAGCAAGACCCGCAGCGTTTCCTACATTGACGCAGTGGCAACCGCAGATGAGGGGGCCGTTTATCTGAATGTGGTCAACAAGCATGCCGAGGAGGACATCTGGGTGGATGTGGAGCTGACCGGCACGGCCATCCATGGGCAAGCCTCAACATGGACAGCTCTTTATCATGACGACCTCTATGCATGCAACACAATTGCAAAACCGGATACAGTCAAGCCCTTTGTGGAGCAGGGTGCGGCGCTTGGGAATCACTTCAGGATACTGGCACGGAAACACTCTGTAAACGTGATAAGACTGGCAAAGTAAAAATGTTGTGAGAGGATGGCTGATTGAGATGCCAAACACACCGCAAGCCGATGTGAGTGGGTTGGTTCTGCAACTTGCGATCGCACTGGTCATTGGGCTTGTTTTTGGGTTTCTTTCGAAGAACGTGGCAGCGAGCGCCAATCGCCGCCCGATCGGTTACTTTTTTCTGGGTTTGTTCCTCGGCCCGATAGGATTTTTGCTGGCGCGGGAGTTCTGTGGCCTGAACAAGCACGCAAGCTTCCGCCTGACCACCAAGGAATCGATGAAAAAGAACCAGACCAATCGGGATCTGTATTGATTGATTTCTCTTGCCAATTTCAAACTTGCTTGTTGTGAGCTGTGTTGACTTTCAAACTGGATATGCCAGCCTTCATCACTGTATGACGCAGCAAGCTGTTGTACATAAAAGGTGACTTTATGTTCTTAACCAGGATGTTGGTGCGCAGATCACGGGTGTTTCCGGCGTAACGGGCCTCAAAACCCTCAATGCCCGGCATCAGGCTTTTAGCCAGCGCCTCCGCGCTGCGGAAGGCATAGCTGAACCCTTCGCAAGAGCTGGGGCTGATGAAACCGGCGGCCTCCCCCACCAGTGCCACGCCGTTGGAGCCGGTAAGAATCTGCCTTGCTGATGTGGGCCGGAGGATCATTGCGCCTTCCCGCCGGATGGGTTTACCCAGGGCAAAGCCCAACGGCTCGAGCTTTTGCTTCAGGCGCCCAAACTTTGTCGAAGCGTCGCTGCCGGGCCGCAGCGCAGCACCCAGCAGCAGCGCGCCGTCTTTGGGGATCGTCCAGCTGTAAAAATCTGTGGTCTCCGGATCAAAAATGGCAGAGAAGAACGGCGACTGGCCCCGGTCTTCAAACCACTCCTGAATTGCCACATATTGTTCAGGCCGGTGGCCGCCGGGCAAAGCCAGCCGCCGCACCGGGGAGGCCGCACCGTCGGCACCAATCAGCACCGACGCTTCTTCTGCAAACTCATGCCCGGCTTCCACCAGCCGAATGTGAAAGCCGCGGCTCACGCGCTCAAAGCCTTTGAACTGGCAACCGAAGCGTGTCTCCGTGCTGGGAGCCAATGACACAAGCCAGCGGTCAAACCGCTCCCGGTCTATATTGATATAGAAGCGTTGATAGTGCCGCTCCAGCCCGGCGGCCAGATCAATCGACCGCACGGCGAAAAGCTGTGGCCCCACAAGCACCCCTGCAGGCAGCCCCATGCCCAGCCTCGCAATGGCCTGCTGGGCATCCGGCGCCACCAGGCCGCCACAGCACTTGCCCGGCGCCCCATCCGGGTCTCGATCCAACCGCCTGCGATCCACCAGAAGCACCTTGTATTGCCGCGAAAGCAGTCTTGCCAGTGTGGATCCTGAAGGGCCCGCGCCGATGATGGCAATGTCATAACTCATGGGCTTACCCGCTCCGTCTGCCGCCGGGATTGCAGCAAGCTATGCTAAGGGTTTGAATCTAGCATAGTGGCATTGTGAAGTCAACCGAACCAGGCAAAACGCGATTTTCCGCACAAATATTCTTCAAAATTCTCGATGAATACACCCTGAGTTAATGGCAGCTCTATGATTGGGCAGGCCAATTCACATTGTTCATGTTGTAAATGCAGTATGGAATATACAACATGGCGTATATTCATGCCTTGTGTTATACTATTACGTGATTTTCAAAATAACTAAAAGAATATTAATAAAACGCTATAAAAATGTTGTGTTTTCAATATGTTTGGGGTATTTTCTTGGTAAGGTCGCAAGGATCAAGGTTCTTCGGCCTGGGGCACAAAACGACAAGGGTAAACCTGCCGAAAGGCGGGGGCACAAAGCTAAAGGGCCTAAAGGCGAAAGCCCATGGCAGCCAGTTGCCGAAAGCTGTATAGCTCCACCAAAGCAGGATTGGCCTGCTGGATTTGAGCTACCTACCGCGCTTGGCAACTCGCCAGGCGCGGTTTTTGTTTTCAAGCCGAAAAACCACCCGACAATCGTTCCCGACAATAGTAAACCTGCCGAAAGGCAGGGGCACAAAGCTAAAGGGCCTAAAGGCGAAAGCCCATGGCAGCCAGTTGCCGAAGGATGAGTGGCTTCCCCGATTGGTGAAGGCGTGTTTTGCCTCCCATTGGGCCATAAGCTTCATCACCGCAGCCGGCAACAGACGGACTGCGGTTTTACTTTTTCGGAGGGGCACATGCGCGAGACCTGGTTTCCGGCACTGGCACTGGCTCTGGGGTTGGCCTTGGGCCCTGCGCTGGCGGCCTATGCCCGGTGGATCGTGCGGTGCAGAAAGCCGGAGGCAGCGGGCGGATTCACTCCTTGGGCCTTGACGGCAGCCTCCACGGCAAACGGCCTGGGATGGCTCATGGCAGCGTTGGTTGGTAAAGGGCCTGTGGACATGGCCAACCTCATGCTGATGGTCTCCGCCGGGGTGGTGCTCACACTGATTGATGTGTCCATCCGCATCATCCCCAACGAGCTGGCAGCGGCACTGTTGGCGCTCTCGGCGGCGATGACGCTCCTGGATCAAGGTTTGGCCGGGTTGCCCGGCAAAATTGTTGGGTTTCTGTTGGCCCTCACGATGCTCCTTGTGGCGATGTTGATCGCCAGGGGCAAGGTGGGCGGCGGTGACGTGAAACTCGGAGCGGCAGTGGGGTTTGCCGCGGGGTTCCCCAATGTGCTGATGGCAATCCTGCTGATGGCGCTGCTCTCAGCGGTGGCCGGAGGGGTCGGTATCCAGATGAGGCGCATGGGGAAAAACACCCCAATGCCCTTTGCGGGGTTTCTGATGGCTGGGCTGGTGCTCACGCTGATGCTGGACCGGATGGGCGCGCTGGGGTTTCTGGCCTGGTAAAGGCCACATGGATTTGGGCTTTATTGACCGATATAAATCAACAACGAATCAAGGAGGGAAGCACAATGAAGAAGAACCTGTTGGCTTGCACGATGAAGGACGAACAAGGCCAAGGCATGGTGGAATACGGCTTGATCATCGCACTGGTGGCCGTGGTGGCCATCGCTGGCCTGATCCTGCTGGGCCCCAAGATCAAGGAACTGTTCATCCAGATTTCCAACAACCTGAACACCCCCGCCGCCAGCTAAATGACAGAACAAGTCGAACCAACCTGAAACAACGAAAGCGAGGAAACACCCATGAAGAAGAACCTGCTTGCTTGCACGATGAAAGACGAAGAAGGCCAGGGCATGGTGGAATACGGCCTAATCATCGCACTGGTGGCCGTGGTGGCCATCGCTGGCCTGATCCTGCTGGGCCCCAAGATCAAGGAGCTGTTCATCCAGATTTCCAACAACCTGAACACCCCTGCCGCCAGTTAATTGACAGAACAAACTGAATCGATCTGAAACAAAGAAAGTGAGGAAACATTCATGAAGAAGAATCTTCTTGCTTGCACGATGAAAGACGAAGAAGGCCAGGGCATGGTGGAATACGGCCTGATCATCGCACTTGTGGCCGTGGTGGCCATCGCTGGCCTGATCCTGCTTGGCCCCAAGATCAGGGAGTTGTTCATCCAGATTTCCAACAACCTGAACACTCCTGCCGCCAGCTAATCAATCAGGGTAGAAGTGACATGTGTTTGCAACCGCGGGGCCTGAGGCCGAATGGCAGCAGGCTCCGCGGTATCACAGGGGAAGGAGGATGAGCCCCATGGCAAAGCGGTTGTTTTCCCGCCTGAAGTGCAAAAAGGGCCAGTCGCTGGTGGAAATGGCGCTGGCTCTACCGGTGCTCATCCTTTTGTTTTGCGGCATTACCGATTTTGGTTGGATCATCGCAAACACACTGATCGTGGAAAACGCCTCCCGCGAAGGCGCTCGGCTGGGCACTGTGGTGGCCTCCGATTCCACGTATTCCTCCCAGGTGCGCAGCCGCGTGCTGTCTGTGTCACCAGACTATTCCCGCTCCGGCATCAGTGTTTCCACCACGCTGACCAGCCCCACAAACCCATCTGCCGGTGATGTGAAGGTCACTGTGCGTTACACTTTCACACTATTAACGCCGATAGCGCAGATTATCCTGGGCAGCCAGGATTATACGACCAGTTCCACCTGCATCATGAAGGTGGAATGACAGGGAAGGAAGTGGACCGATGTTTGCAGCTCTTCGCAACAACAGGGGCTCCACAATGGTGATTTACGCCGTGATGGCCACGGTGTTGCTTGGCTTTTCCGCTGTGGCGCTAGACACCGGCAATGTGATGATCCAGCGGCAGAAGCTGCAAAACGCGGTGGACGCCGCGGCGCTGGCTGCCGCCCAGAAGCTCCCAAACACCAGCCAGGCGTCCGCTGCGGCAGACCGATATGTGGAGCTTAACGGCTTTCCCTCTTCCATCATTACGGTTACATTTTCAGACAGCAACAAGTCTGTGACCGTTAAATCCAACAAGCGCGTGGAATACACCTTTGCTCGAATTTTTGGCCTGGATTCCAAGGTGGTGACCACCTCGGCCAAGGCAACGGTGTCCAGCCTGGGTGACGCGTTCAATTATGTCATTTTCTCCGGCAGCAAAACGACCAGCCTCACGCTGAACGGCAGTCAATATGACATTACGGGAAGCGTCCACACCAACAACAGTTTTTATGCCAATGGCAGCAGCCTCACCATCACCGGGGCATGTGAGGCGATGGGGACGATCTCGGTGAATGGCAGCCATATTGACATCCCAAATCGCTACCCCAATTCCAGTTATATCGGGATGCCTGACTTTTCCGAAACCATCAAATTGCAGGCGCAAGCGGCCGGCAACTATTATGTTGGAAACAAGACCTTCAATGGCAGTTCGATAGATGTCAACGAGCCCATCTATGTGGAGGGCAACATCACAATCAACGGCAGCGGCTTTACCGGGATCGGGTGCCTTCTTGCCACTGGCACGATCACATTCAACGGAAGCAGCCAAAACATCTCTACCAATGACGCGGTTTGCATATATTCCAAAACCGGAAGCATCTATATCAACGGATCCAGCTCCACGGTGGAGGGTATCCTTTACGCGCCGAACGGCTCTATTGTAATGAACGGCTCCCACCAGACTGTGAATGGCCGTGTCATCGCCGACCGGGTGAACATGAACGGCAGTGACTTCACCATTACGGTAAAGGGGAGCATCGATGACCTGAAGTGCCTGCCACCCAAGTATGTAAAACTCACCAGATGAATGCGCAAGCCGGAGTGACCAATCTCCGGCGCTGCAACAAGGAGAAAACCCGTGAAACGCATCCGCATCATCGCTGTCATCGCCGCGCTGTTCACTGCATTGGCGCTGTATCTCTATCTGTCGGATCTTAAAAAGCCGGAGACGGTCAAGCGTGTGCCGGTGGTCGTGGCAGCCAAGGAGATCCTGGAGGGCCAGGTGATCACCGACGATATGGTGACCATCAAGCAGATCCCCGAGGAAGCTGTAGTCAGTAAAGCTGCCTATACGCTGGACGCAGTGGTTGGCACCTTCAGCAGCACTTATGTTGCGCCAGGGGAGCAGTTGCTCTCCACGATGGTCTTTAAGGCAGAGCAAACAAAAAATGGCCTTGCCTATACCGTGGGCAAGGGCATGCGCGCCGTCACCGTTCCGGTGGACCAGGTGACCGGCATCGCCGGCTTTCTTAAACCGGAGGATCATGTGGATGTGATGGCGGTGCTGGATGTCAGCGCCGTGCTTTCGCCGGAGGAGTTCAACCAGATGCTCGCTGATAAAAACAGCGGCGAGGAAGCGAAACCGGAGGAAACCACGTCCTCAGGATCGGGCCAGAGGGAGGAGATCAAATTGTTCTTCTCCATGGTCTTGCTGCAGGATATCAAAGTGCTCGCCACCGGCCAGGTGATGAAACGCGATGGCAACGACACCGCCCCCGCTGTGGTGGAGACGGTGACGCTGGAGGTCACTCCCGAGCAGGCACTGCGGCTCAATTATGTGCTGAATGCTGGCAATGTGCGCCTGATGATGCGCTCACCAGGAGACAACAGCCTGCCTGAACTGGAGGGTGTATCTGTGGCCAACCTGGTGGACAGCGACGACATCCGCATCCTGACGCTGCTGGGCGAGCTGGCACCCACGCCTGGCCCCACGCCTACAGCCACGGCCACCCCCGAGGGCAGCCCTGAGGCCGGCAGCACGAGTGAGGCGTCTGCCACGCCATCGCCTTCGCCAACAGCCGGGCCAAAAAAATGATGGTAGATCTGCAAATCTGTTGAGGATTTGCTTCAAAAGCCGGGTATATACAAGTACAGTGACATCCAAGAGGTATTGTCTTGAAGATCAAGGTATTGGTCATTGGAAGATCGGATGAACGGCGCGCGGCGCTGCTGGCAATGCTGGCGGCGCCCGACATCGGTAATGCCCAGCAGGTCAAGAGCGGGCCCACCGCGCTGGACCGTGTGGAGAGCATGGACCCGGATGTAGCCGTGATCCTGATGGGTGAGGGGGAGAGCGACGCCTTTGCCCTTTGCGAGCGCATCTATCTGAGCAAACCCCGCTGCGCCGTGCTGATGGTTGCCGAGTCGCTGGATGTGGACAGCCTTCAAAAAGCGCTGGCAGCCGGAGCCACCAACCTGGTGGGTTGGCCGGACAATGGCGCTGTATTACAGGACGCTGTGTTTGCCGCCCACACCCGCCGCAACATGCACTTGGGCGCGTTAAATGATAAGCGCAAGGGCGGCCCGATCAACAAGGTGATCACAGTGTTTGGCACCAAGGGCGGCATCGGCAAATCCACGATCGCGGTGAATCTGGCCGTGAAGCTGGCTCAAATGAACCGCAAAGTGGCGCTGATCGACTTGGATTTACAGTTTGGTGACGTTGGTGTCTTTCTGGATATCGAGGCGAAAGACACCATTGCAGAGCTCGTGCGCGACAATACCAATTTGGACATTGACACGATCCGCAACTACATGGTGCTTCACTCCTCCGGCGTGCATGTGCTCTGCGCACCCAACAGCCCCGAATACGCCGACGTGGTGACTGGCGGCCATGTGGAAAAGATCATCAATGCCGTGAAGGGCTACTATGATTACGTCATCATTGATACGCCGCCCATGCTCAACGAGTGCGTGCTCACAGCCATTGAAAGCTCCGCACAGGTGCTGTTCATCCTGGGGCTTGACATCTCGATCCTCCGCAACGCCAAGATCTGTTTGAACCTGCTGGATTCCTTGCAGCAGACCGAAAAAATCACAATGGTCATCAATCGCGAGGTGGATGGGTCTGTCACACTCAAGGATGTGCAGCGCATCGTGAACCAACCCATTGTGGCCCGCTTCCCCAGCGACTGGAAGCTGGCGGTGGCCTCGCTCAACAAGGGCGTGCCCTTTGTAGTGGGCGCTCCCAATTCTGGTCTTGCCAAGTCACTGAGCCAGTTTGCCCAGGGGTTGGCCGTCGCGCCAAAGACCGAACCAAAGGTGCCAGAGAAAAAGAAGTAGTTGGAGGTTACCATGGGTCTTCTGGAACGGTTGGAAAGGCAGAAAGTGATCGTGCAGCGCGCTGAGGCGACCGCTGCTGCGGCCAAGCGCGCCAACCAGCCGTCGGAGGATTATCAGGACCTCCGCGCCAAGGTGCACACTGAAGTCATCGACATGATGAACAAGCGCCAGTCTTCCTTGAACCGCAACCAGACACAAGAGTTCAAAGACGAACTGCTGCGCATCATTGAGACGATCATTGAGCGGGAAGCCAGCAACATCCCGAGGGCAGACAAGCTGCGCGTCAGCCGTGAGATCTGCGATGAGGTTGCTGGTTTGGGCCCGCTGGAGCCGCTGCTGAACAACCCCGATGTTTCGGAAATCATGGTTAACGGTCCGGAACGGGTCTATGTTGAGAAATCCGGCCGGCTGGAGCTTTCTGAAGCCCGGTTCCGCGATTCCACCCATGTGATGAACATCATTGACCGCATTGTGTCCACAATCGGCCGGCGCATCGATGAATCCAGCCCCATGGTGGATGCCCGCCTGCCTGACGGCTCCCGCGTGAACGCCGTGATCCCGCCGCTTTCGCTGGTTGGGCCGGTCATCACGATCCGAAAGTTTTCCAGGAAACCCTTCACCCCGCAGGATCTGATTCGGTTTGGCTCCCTGTCCCAGAAGATGATGGCCTTTCTGGAGGCCGGTGTGAAGGGCCGCCTGAACATCATCGTAAGCGGCGGCACCGGCAGTGGTAAAACGACACTGCTCAACGTACTCTCCGGCTTCATCCCGGAGGATGAGCGCATTGTGACGATTGAGGATGCCGCTGAGTTGCAATTGCGGCAGATGCATGTGGTCACGCTGGAAAGCCGCCCGCCCAACATCGAGGGCAACGGGCAGATCACGATCCGCGACCTTGTGCGCAACGCCTTGCGCATGCGCCCCGACCGCATTGTCGTGGGCGAGGTGCGCAGCGGTGAGACGCTGGACATGCTCCAGGCGATGAACACAGGCCATGATGGCTCGATCACCACCGCCCACGCCAATACCTCCCGCGATCTCATCTCCCGCCTGGAGACGATGGTGCTAATGGCCGGCATGGACTTGCCCCTGCGGGCCATCCGTGAGCAGATCGCCTCTGCCATAGACCTGATCGTGCAACAGACCCGCATGCGTGACGGCTCCCGCAAGATCACCGCGATCACGGAGATCGTGGGCATGGAGGGCGACATCATCACACTGCAGGACCTGTTTGTGTTTGAGCAGCAGGGCATGGACGGCAACGGCAGTTTCAAGGGAAATTTTCGCGCCACCGGCATCCGCCCCCAGTTCCTCGAAAAGATGCGAAACAACGGGGTTGGCGTGCGGGATGAGTGGTTTCAGAATTCATAGAAAGGAGCCCCTGCAATGCCCTTCATGATCGCGATCCTGGCAGGTGTGCTGGTCTTTTGCGTGTTCGTGGCAGTTCTTGCGCTCATCAAGCGCGAGGAGCTTGCCGTGAGCGACCGCGTGGGCCGGCTTGCCCGCAAGATCGAGAAGAAGCAGGAGGAGGCAAGGGGCCCTGCGCTGCCGGAGAGTTTGCGCCGCCGTTTCAAAGCGAGCAGCAAGATTGCCTCTCAGCTGGAATCGGCAGGCATCCTGCTGCGTGCGGAGGAGTTTATTCTGGCATGGGGCGCGGCCACGGTGGTGCCTGCTGGCCTGGTGTTAATGTTTGGCGGCAGCCCTGTCACGGCCTTTGCGCTGGCGGCTGGCGGTGCGATCATTCCGCCGCTTTCCGTTTCGATTGCCCGCAAGCGTCGGCTGGCGCTGTTCGAAAAGCAATTGAGCGATGCACTTGGAATCATCGGCAACAGCCTGAGGGCGGGCTTCACGTTTGCCCAATCCATGGAGAGCATCAGCCGCGAAATGCCCGACCCCATTGCCAAGGAGTTTAACAAAACCATCCGGGAGATGGCGCTGGGCGTGCCGATGGAGGACGCGATGACCGCCATGGTGCGCCGCATGGAGAATGAGGATCTTGGCATGCTCATCTCCGCGGTGCTGATCCAGCGGCAGGTGGGCGGCAACCTGGCCGATATCATTGACAACATCTCCATCACGATCCGCGACCGCCTGAAGATCAAGGGTGAGGTGAAGGTGATGTCAGCTTCCGGGCGCATCTCCGGCATGGTCATTGGGTTGCTGCCCGTTTTTCTGATCGTGGTGCTGATGATCCTGAACCCCTCCTATATCATGACATTTGTCAGCACACCGTTGGGTCTTGGCATGCTTGCTGTGGCCGGATTTATGGAGTTCATTGGCTTCTTCATCGTGCAGAAGATCGTGAACATCAAATACTGAGGTGCTTCCATGCTGCAGTTTGCGGTGATTTCAATGCTCGTATTGGCCTACTGCCTGGTGATGCTGTTGTTTTGGCGCATCGCCAACCAGCAGGAGCATTTGCGCAGCCGCGTCGAAACCATCGCACGGATGGGCCAGGCTGACGAGCAAGATGCCAGTGAGTTGAGCCAGCCCTTCACGGAGCGCTTTTTGAAGCCCCTGGTGCAGGGCCTGATGAAGCGGCTGGAAAGCCTGATGCCCCAAACAGAAAACCCCCAACTGGCGCTCAATTTGAAAATGGCCGGTTATCGGGCAAGTACTGCTGAATACAATGTTTACCGCCTGATGGCGGTGCTGGTGGCGCTGATTATTGGCGGGCTGCTCGGCACGGCGATGGGCGGTGCGACCGGCGCGTTTTACATTGCGCCCATCGGCGCGGCGGCAGCATTGGTTGTGCTCCGTTTTCTGCTGAAGTCATCGATCAAGAACCGTAAGTTCGCCATCCAGAAGCAGCTGCCGGAGGTGTTGGACCTTTTGAGCGTGAGCGTGGAGGCCGGCCTTGGGTTTGACGCGGCGCTGCAGCGGGTAGCCGAGCGGGCAAAGGGTCCGTTGATCAATGAGCTCAACGCCACCTACCGCGAGATCACGCTGGGTCGGCCCCGTGCTGAGGCGCTGCGCAATTTTGAACAGCGCTGCGGGCTGGAGGAGATCAAGTCTTTCGTGGGTGCGATCATCCAGGCTGAGCAGCTTGGCATATCCTTGAAAAACGTGTTGAAGACACAGGCGCAGCAAATGCGGCTTCTGAAGCGGCAGCGGGTGGAGGAAAAGGCGATGAAGGCACCGGTCAAGATCATCTTCCCGCTGGTGGTGTTTGTGTTCCCGGTGCTGTTCATCATTTTGCTGGGCCCGGCGATTCTGAGCATCATCAACATGCAGGGGATGTTTGGCGGATGATTACGATGCATTGCGGCAACCAGGTGATCGGCGGCTCCATCGGCCTTGCGGCCACGTTCTGGAGCCGGTTCGCGGGGCTGATGTTCCGCAGGCCTTTGGCATCCGGCGAGGGCCTTCTGCTGATGCCTTGCAGCAGCATCCACATGTGCTTCATGCGCATGGCGCTGGATGTGGTCTATCTGGACGGCAACTTCCGCGTGCTGGCTGTGGAGAAGGCACTGAAGCCCTGGCGCACTGGAAAAATGCTCAAAGGCGTGCGGCAGGTGCTGGAGTTGCCTGTGGGCACGATCGACCGGTGCGGCATTGCGCCTGGCGGCATGCTGGCTGTGGAAGCCTCGTTGCTGCCGGAAACTGAAACGAGGGGGATCCATGGAGAACAATCCGGAAACTGTATTGAATCCTGAAGAAGAATTCAAGCGCCTGCGCGAGAAGACCGGCCAGCAGGAGCTGACCGAATTGAAGCGCGGCTTGATGGGTGGCTATAAAAAGAAGGATGTTGCGGCTTATGTGGAGCGGTTGAAGAACCAGCTCGCCACAACGGAGCGCACTTATAAGGCCCGCATTGCGGAGCTGTCTCAGGAAAAGGATCAACTGCGATATGAGCGCGATTCACTACAGATCCGCGTGAGACAGGCCGAATCGGAGCCAGCCAGCGATGAGCTCAAGACGGCACTCCACCAGGCCCAACAGGTGGCCGAAAGCTTCCTTGCCGACCGGGGCAGCCTGGAGGAAAAGCTCAAATATATGACCCGGATGTCTGACGACGCGGTGAACTCACTGCAGCGCCGCGTTGAAGAGCTGGAAGCTGCGCTTGCCCAGGCCGGCGAGCGCCACGAGGCGTTGATTTATGAGGCGGAGGCTGCCCATGAGGAGCAGCGGGAGGCCTTTGCCAAGGAGCTGGCAGCCCTTGCCGCGGAGCGGGAGGGGCTGCAGGTGCAGATGGAAGCGCTGACCGCCCGATCCGAGCAGACGGAAGCATGGCTTCGCGGAGAGCTTCAGGAAACCTCCGCGCGGTTGGATGCGGCTCATGTCCGTCTTGCCGATGCCGATGGCAGGGTGGAGGAAGCGGCACGCCAGTTGGATGGTCTGGCGCAGGAAAACACCGCGCTCACAGCCCAGGTGGAAACTGCCCGGCAGAACATCTCCGCCCTCCTGCGGGAAAAGGAGGCCGTGGAGGCCATCAATGACCGCATGCGCGCCGCACTCAACAGCCTTGTGGTGAAGGCAGAAGCCGTTGTGAAGGAAAACACAGTTGTGGCATCGCTTCTTGAGGCTGAACGGGAAAAGGTGCGCCATTACCAGCTGGTGAACAGCGGCCTTGCCGACATGGTGGCCCGTGTGCGCATGGCTGGCCAGCTTCTGGATGAGCGTGTGGCGGAGCTGAACCGCACACTCGTGGGGCAGGAAAGCCAGGCTGCCAAGCCCGATCCTGGCCTGGCTGGGCGGAGGAAGAATGACCCGCTGGATTTTTCGCCGGTCCGTGATCCTTTGAAGGACATTGTAGCGGAGCTTAGTCTCATCCAGGCCAGCCTGACCCAATACCAGCTTCCAAACAGGCTGCCTGAAGACAAGCAAGCAAGATCTGCCGCAACCCCAAATACGGAAGCAACGGAGAAGGACAGTCTCTTCTCGTTGCCTCAAACCGAGGAAGAACCGACCGGGGAGGCGGAAATTCCTGCGGCGCTCGCATTGTGATTTCCGGCGGGTCCGGGGTGACTCCTGACCCTTTCACCCGCCCAAGCCCTCTGCCCGCGAGATCCGGTGGCACATCCGGATTTTGCTGGGCAGGGGGCTTTTTATCATGCATCATGGCGCGTGAAAGCTGGAATTTATACGTCTTTTTCTCTTTTCCTCAATTGTTCTTTCGCCTATAAACCACAATCTGTTGTATCTCTGTCAATATCAGAATACAGGCGATAGAGAATAAAATACACTTTAAAAAATAGTAATGATGAAGTAAAATGTTTATATCAATGGAACAATCCGATCAATCGGTTCGTCATAAACATGCATTTCATACGATAGGAAGGATGCGGCATTGGAACTATTAAGAATTGAAGGCCTGAAAAAGACGATCCGGAACAAAAAGATTCTGGACGGCATCTCGCTCACAGTCAACTCCGGCGAGATTGTTGGCTTCCTCGGCCCCAATGGCGCCGGCAAGACCACCACGATCAAGATGATCATGGGCTTGTTCCGCATTTCAGAGGGCAAAATCTCCATCTGCGGCCATGACGTGACCACCGATTTCGAGGCGGCCATGCAGAATGTGGGCGGCATCGTGGAAAACCCCGACCTCTACAAGCGCCTGACCGGCCGGCAAAACCTCGAGTACTTTGCCAGCATGTATGACGATGTGGACCAAAAAAACATCGACGATGTGGTGAGCCTCGTCAAGATGTCCGGCCGCATCAAAGACAAGGTCAAGACTTATTCACTGGGTATGTGCCAGCGCATCGGCATCGCGCAGGCGCTGCTGCACAACCCCAAGCTGCTGGTGCTCGATGAGCCCACCAACGGTTTGGACCCGATCGGCATCAAGGAGCTGCGCGAGCTGTTGAAGATGCTGGCCAGAGAAGCGGGCGTGGGCGTGTTCATCTCCAGCCACTTGCTTTCCGAGATGGAGCTGATGTGCGACCGCATCGTGATCATTGACAACGGTGTGATGATCGGCGAAAAGACGATGAGTGAGGTCACCGAGCAGCCCGAAGACGAAGTATACAGCTATCATTTTGTCACCGGTGACAATGACAGGGTTTTGGAATACTTCAAAAGCCTTGAGGCCAACTGCGAATTGGAAAACAGCGGCGTGAACCTGGTGATGAAGCGCAGCGAGATCCCCACGATTGTGAAGGCTTTGGTGGGCATGGGTGTGGACTTATATGCTGTAAACCAGAAGCAGCGCACACTGGAGCAGGACTTCCTTTCGATGACCACCGGCTCCAAGACCCAGATCCGATAGCATCGGGAAAGGAATAGAATGATGAAGTTTTTGAAGCAGGTGAAGTTTGAGATCACCAATATATTGCGCTCCAAATTCCTGCTGGTAATGGCCATCATCGTGCTGGCATTGAGCGTACTGATCCCGGTGGGAACTCTTGTGCTCGAAACGGTAAGGAAGAACAATAACAACAATGGTGGCGGTAAGCCCATCCCGCTGATGGGGGCTTATTACGCCAAGGATTTCGGTGGTGGTGACAACGGCCAACCGCCCATTGAGATTGACGGTGTCACGATCACCGGCGACAACCCCTATTACTGGAACCTGCAGGGCCTGCAGCAGGAAAAGACCATGTTGGAGACTGATAAAAGCCGCTTCAGCAATCCGGAAACGCTGGACGTTGTGCAGGCTTTGTTGGATGCGGAGATCCAGTATTATCTGAAGTTCGCGCAGAACATCACGACATATCAGGATTACCGTGTGGATCTTGCCTGGAATGGCATCGATAGCCTGTATGACAAGTTTTTGCTTGAGCGTGTGGGCACCGTTTCCGATGATGTGTTCTATGAAGTGGCGGCCTACCGCAAGGGGCTGGATAATGAAGCGCTAAAAAAGAAGTATCTGGACCCCACCCCCACCGAGCGCCTGGAGGCCATCTCCAAGGCAGAGGATACGCTTGCCCAGCTGTTCAACGTGGTGGAAAACAACGACTTCGACGCTTACATCACGCTGCGCATCGGCCAGTTCCAGAAACAGATCAAAGATTTTGAAGACAACATCGCGCTGCTCAATCAAAACATCACTGATAACCCGGACCAGGAGGAAATCCTGAACCAGCAGATCGAGGAGATGCAGCGGCAGATCACCAACATCAAGGATAATAATATCCCGATTCTGGAATACCGCAGGGCTAAGCACATCGTACCCGGGGAAGACATTTGGCAGAACAACGCGCTGAGCGATGTGGAAAACTACCGCAACCAGCTCATGTACACCAAACCGGTCTCTGAGGAGGAGTACAACCAGCAGCCGGGCCTCAAGCAGCAGTATGGTTCCTATCAGCGTTATCTAGAAAAGATCCAGAAACAGATCAACTCCTACAACGACATCATCAAGATTGCCCAGAATTCCCTGGATGCCGGCAAGCCAGACATGAAGTATGTGATCAACGGCTCCCGCAACCGCACCGTCGGGTTCCTTTATTACTCAAGCTTTGTGGCGCTGTTCGGAGTGCTTCTCGGCGGCTGGCTGATCGCCAGCGAATTCCAACAGGGCACCGTGCGCCTACTGATGATCCGGCCCAAGACACGCCTGAAGATCCTGTCGGCCAAATACGTGGGCGCCCTGGCGGTGCTGTTGATCCTATATCTGGCAGGCATGGCATTGAACTTCCTTGTCAACGGCCTGTGCTTCGGTTTTGCAGACTTTGGCTTCCCGAATTACTCGATCAATGGCGAGATTGCGTTTATCGCCTACTATCTGCCCAGATTGCTGGCCTGTGTGCTGCCGATCCTCTTTGGCTACACGGTAGCGTTCATGATGTCGGTGCTGGTGCGCAACACAGCTGTCTCCATCGCCGTGCCGGTAATCCTTTATGTGGGCTGCCTGATCGTGACGACGATGTTCGCGTTCAATATGAACATGGAGTGGCTGGCCTATACGCCGATCCCCTATGTGGATCTGTCAGCGTTCTATATGACCAACACGGCGATCCAGTACGCCATGCAAAACGGCGCTGTCTACAGCGTGCCGCTCGGCATCGGCTATCTGGTCGGTCTGTCTGCCGTGGCAATGGCGGTATCGACGCTCGTGTTCAAAAAGAGGGATATTACCAACTAGAGAGGAATTTTCATGGACGGCAACAACAGCTTCCTGAACAATTACAAAAAGAAGACCGGCGGCGCGGAGCAGCCACCGGCGCAAGCCGAACGAACCGAACAGGAGGCCCCGGCGCAACAGACGGGGTCCTCCTCCTTGCGTTATGAGCAACGGAGCAAGTTTGTGCGGCCTGCCCGCAGGGAGGGGGGCAGCCCCCCTGCAGGCGGCGGGAAAAGGAGCCCCGTTGTGCCCATCCTCATAGGGGTTGCTGTTGTCGTGCTCGTGATCGTGGGCGTGTTTCTGCTTCTGAATCAAGGCGTTGAGGTGAAAGACCTGACCGGCTGGACGAAGAACGATGCCCTCCTCTGGGCTGACAACAACGGCCTGCGAATGACGGTGGAAGAGCAGTTCAACGATAAAGTGGACGAGGGCAAGGTGATCTCGCAGGGCACACCCCAAGGCACCAAGGTGAAGAAGGGCGAGTTTGTGAAAATCACCGTGTCGAAGGGACACGACCTCACCGTTTCTTTGCCTTTGCCAGACCTGATGACCATGACCATGGAGGAGATCCAGGCCTGGGCGGACCAGAATTTCATGACCAAGGTGCGTATCACCACCGACTTCAGCGAGGAAGTTGCCGCCGGTCGCGTGATCAGTTTTGAGATCAACGACAACACCGTCGTGGATGAGGTCAAGCGCAACACACCGATCTATGTGGTCATCTCCAAGGGCAAGAAAGACGAGACAGCTGCGTTGATTACAGTGCCCAATTTCCGGGAAAAGACTGTTTCTGAGAGCTATATCTTTGCCAATGAAAACGGCTTGGTGCTCACGGTGCTGGAAGAGTATGACGATTACGCGCCCAAGGGGTCCATCATGGCCCAAAGCGTTAAGGCGGACGAAAAGGTAAAAAAGGGCGATGAAATCGTGCTCACGGTCTCCAAGGGCAAAAAGATCACCGTGCCCGACTTCTCCGCCTACACCAAGCAGAAGGCCACGTCGGTGGCTGCGGAGTTGGGCATCACGATCAGCATGATGGAGAAATACTCCGCCATGGCCGCTGGCAAGTTCATCAGCCAGAGCATCCCCGCTGACTCCATTTATGATGACGGCGACGTGATGGAGTTGTATTACTCGCTGGGCAACAAGATCGTCGTGGGTAGTTTTGTGGGCTCAACCCGTGATGCCATCGAGACCTGGGCTAAAGAGCTGAATGAGCAGGGCGCCCAGATCTCCATCAGCGTGACCTACACCCAGAGCAATCAGGAGAAGGGAAAAATTCTTTATCAGGACAAGGCCAACACTGTGATAGGCGTAAGGACCACAATCAAGATTACCGTATCCAAAGGCAAGGCTATATTCGTGCCGGATTTTGTGGCGCCGCAGGGAGCGGGCTTTGATGAGGCGATCACCCGCGAAGAGGCAATGGCAATGTGCGATTCGCTGGGCTTGATCCCGGTGTTTGTGGAATCCAAAAACTCCAAGCGCTTGCCCGGCGAGATCTGGTATCAGAGTGTCGCCGCCGGCAAGGAAGTGATGGAGGGCACCACGATCACGCTGAAATACAACCCGGCCAATGTCACCTACAACGTGCCAAACTTCAAGGGTATGTCGGAGGCTCAGATCCTGGCAGCCGGGTGGCACCGCAAGTTTAATATTACGTTTGTGTATGGCGACGATTATGAGGCCGGTTATGAAGGCCTTGTATACGCCCAATCGCTAACCGCCGGCAGCACCGCAGCAGCCGGAGCCGCCATCACGCTGCACATCGGCGCGGATGAGCCACCGGCGACTGCTACCCCGGAGCCGACTGCGACGCCGTAAATTTATTATCTTTTCTATAAGCTCAAAAACTGCCTAACGTTAAGTTGGGCAGTTTTTTGTATATTGCCACATGCGCGGTGGGCGGGCAAGCGTTGGGCTGGGCGAGTCAGTAATCGCCGAGGTGCATTAGCACCGAAGGCGAATGCGTCAGCAAATCCTTGGCAATCCCTCTCCTGCCAACAGCCCAACCACCCGGCTGCCGCCGATGCTGGTTTTCATCACCACACCGGTGCCCTCTGTCACACTGCCAAGAATGGCGGCGTTTTCGCCAAACCGGGAGCCCTGGATAGTCTCAACAGCCCGCTTGGCGTCGCCGCCGTCCACGACGAACAGCATCTTTCCTTCGTTGCCCATATAAAGCGGGTCCAAGCCCAAGATCGCGCAGAACCCGCGCACCTCTGGGCTCAACGGAAGCGCACTTTCCTCAATCGTAATGCCGATGCCGTGCAGTTCCGCCAGCTCCGAAAGAATTGTGCCAAGTCCGCCGCGGGTCACATCCCGCATGGCGCGGATGCCGATGCCTGCGTCCAGCAGGCGCATCACCATTTCATTGAGTGGCGCGCAGTCGCTTTGGATGCCGTTTTCAATGCCCATGCGGCGGCTCAGGATTGCCGCGTGGTGCTCGCCCAGATTGCCGGACACCAGCAACGCGTCGCCGGGTTTGCAGGGCTGCGGCGCATAATCCTGGCGCACGGTGCCGATCCCGGATGTGTTGATCATCAAGCCGCCCCGGCCCTCAATCACCTTCGTGTCGCCGGTGACGATTCGCACGCCTGCCTCCCTGGCGGTTTCTGCCATCGACCGCACGACGGTTTCCAGAAGATCCAGCTCCAGCCCCTCCTCCAGGATGAAGCCTGCGCTCAGATACTTGGGCTCGGCCCCCACCGTCAGCAGGTCGTTCACAGTGCCACACACGGCCAGCCTGCCGATGTCGCCGCCGGGGAATGTGAGCGGCTGCACCACAAAGCTATCGGTCGTGAAAGCAACCTTGCCATTCAACAAAAACACTGCCGAGTCTTCACCCTTCATCAGAAGGTCGTTTTGGAAATGGCGCTTAAACAGGCTGTCAATGAGCCCCTGGGTCATTGTGCCGCCGCCGCCATGGGACATATTTATCTTCATTGCTGATTCCTCTTCCCACCCCCTGCCCCCTCCCCGGTCTAGCAAAGGGTATCCATTCATGGTTGACGTTGGGAGGGGGTTCTGGTTTGCAGGGCTTCGCCCTGCACCACATTATTACCGAGATAAAGAATGATCCTTACCCCCTTTAGTAAGGGGGGATGTCACCCGTAGGTGACAGGCCTTAGCCTCCAAACTTGCGCAATGTCGGTTCTAACCGATATGTGAGCAAGTTTGAGCATCGCATGGCGATGCGAGGAGGGGGGATTTATTCCTGTGCCACACCGCGCACGCCCCCTCGTCAGACACCATGCAAGCCCCCAGCGGGTCCTGCGGCGAGCAACGCCTGCCGAAGTGGGGGCAGGCGGCTGGCTCCGCCCTGCCACACACCACATCGGCGCAGCGGCAGCCGGCAGGATCGGGCAGCAGAGCCGTGAGACCACGGCTGCCGGCATCAAGTGCGGCAAACTCCTCCTTGAGATAGAGCGCCGATCCGGGGATCTCCCCGATGCCCCGCCAAGTGGCAGCGCCGGGCTCAAACACACGTTGCAGCAGTGCCTGTGCCTTTTGATTGCCGCCATCGCTGACGGCTTCCGGGTAAAGGTTGCACACGGCGGGCTTGCTCTGATTGAGTTCGGTCAGTATTTCATTGAGCGCTGCCAGCAGGTGCTCGCCGGTGAAGCCGCCTACGACCATCGGCTTGCGATATTGTTCACACAGAGGATGATAGGCCTCCGCGCCTAGGATGGCGCTCACATGGCCGGGGCAGAGAAATGCATCGATTTGCGGCTCTGTGCGGCAGATGAACTCCATCGCAGGCAAAATTGTCTTGAGTGCCGTCAGCAGCCGGATGTTTGCGATGCCCAGCCGCAATGCCTCTTCCGCCAGCAGAGCGTAGGCTGGCGCGGTGGTCTCGAAGCCCACCGCCGCCACCACAAATGTGGTTTGCGGTTCCCGCCTGGCCAGGTCAAGCG
>JAEZSE010000021.1 GCA_023421955.1 Bacillota bacterium | reverse complement strand
TCATGCCGGCGATCTCTCCGGCTCTTTTAATGATCAAGTCCCCGGACTGCTTGGTCATGTCAGCGATATATGCCTTGTACTCCGCATCCAGGCGGTTCATAAAATCGTCCTGCATAGGGCCTCCTTTCTGCACAAGGTGTCAACGATACACCTTGTGAGGCGGTTCTATTGAGGTTTAGGGCTCCAAGGTGTCAGGAACACACCTTGGTAATGATAAAAGCGGGGAACGTGCATGATCACGTTCCCCGCATAACTGCATATATACAATGAGCTGATTATCGTTCCTGACCCTTTGGCTTTCTGGCTTTGGACGTGGCCTTTGCCTGGCCGTGTTCCTGAGCATCGTCATCCCGAACCGGCAATTCCAGCAGTCGGCAATAATCCTTCTGCGTCTCGATCACGCAGTCGGCGATGAGGCTGAGGAAGGGTATATTATCTGGATTCTTCACACGCTGTGAAGCTCGGAGTGCATCGATGTACTCGCCACGGCGCGCAGGTGGGATGATGGCGATGCCGTAACCGGCCTGTACCAGAGCGAGATTCATAAGCAGGCGCGTTGTCCTGCCGTTCCCGTCGATGAAGGGATGCACATCGACCAGGCCCTTGTGAACCAGCGCCGCGTATTCGATGGGATGCACAGAGCCGCGCAGCGCGGTCATGTCCGCAACGTACTTTTCCATAGCGGCTGGTACCTTGCCTGGTGCGGGCGGCGTATAGTCCGTGCCTGTAATAAACACGCGCTCCGTGCGATATACCCCGGCGTTGTTTTCGTCCACCAGGGAATAGAAGAGCTTATGGAGCTTTCGTATCTGTTCCTCCGTGAGCGGCGTAGTGCGGTCCTTCGCCAGCGTAAGCATATAGTCGTATGCTTTGCAGTGGCCCGTTGCCTCGTAATAATCGCGGATGGGCTTGCCTCCTACGGTAAGTCCATCCTCCAGCAAAATCTTAGTTTCGGTGATGGTCAGCTTGTTCCCTTCAAGGGCATTGCTGGAAAAGGTCAACCCGATCTTGAAATAATCGTCAAGGTTTTTGGCCTCACGCTCGGTCAGCGGATATGCGGAATCGATCCTGGCCATATACCGGTCGGCTTTCTCATATAGCTGGGTTAGTTCCTCGCCTTGCATCACTTCATCAACTCTCCCTGCAGAAAATACTATACTACAATCGTTGCCGTCTTCCCATCACGAAAGGGCATTTTCCGCGAGGTACCCCCTGATTCGTTCCACTGCCAGCCGCGCGTACTTGTCCGTGACCTCGATGCCTGTGGCGGAATACCCCTCAATAATCGCTGCAAGCACGGTCGTACCGGAACCGACGAAAGGATCGAGGATACGGCCGCCGGGGACGGTGATCTTCACGATATCGCGCATGAGCTGCAGGGGCTTTTCCGTGAGGTGGAGTCTTTTTTGGGGGTTACCGTACTTAAACACTCCCGGCAGACAGGGAACGGGCCGGTCGACCGGAAGGTTGCCATTCGATCCCCATATGATGTATTCGGACTGCTGGCGGAAGCGACCCTTCTGTGGCCTGGAATTCCCCTTGTCCCACACAGCGGTTCCGCGCCAGGTCCACCCGGCCCACTGCAGGGCGTCGCTTGCGGCGGGAAGCTGTCGCCAGTCGATGAACATACAGACCGGCGCGCCTTCCCTGCAGATGCGGCGGGCATCGGACAGCCATTCTGCGGCCCAACGCGTCCAGCTCCGCTGGTCCTTGCTGTCGCCGTCAAAGGGCGGCGGCGCGTTGTCACCCATGCTGGAATACTTCTTGGCGGTGGACATGTTTTTTTCAGTCTGCGTTCGCCCGCCCGAGGCGTAGGGCGGATCGGTGATCAAGGCGTCAAAGGTATTGGGTTCAAAATCCTGGAGCATCCTGAGCGCATCTCCGTGGAGAATGCTCCAGATATCTCCGTTCTGGTTATCGTTCATGATGATCATGTTTCTCCTTCCGCTTTGTGGATTGGCCGGCAGATCCCGGAGCCATCCGCTCGGATATGGACAGCTCCGTTTCCACATACTCGCTGACGATGCACAGGGCCTCGTCATAGCTGCTGGAGCTGGTGACGCGCTCGCGCATCTCCTTCGCCTGGCTGCTCTGCCCGGCCTCTCTGAGCAATGCTGAAGCGTGGCCCAGGATAGCAAAGATATTTCCATCGTGGCCCAGGAGCTGCATCTTGGGTTTATCGCTCAATCAAACACCTCCGTTTCAATGGAGAGGCCCGTGCGGTTTATCTGCACGGGCCGGGTTTTTGTTTGGGCCTGGTTTTACCGATTTCCTTCTGATCGGTATGGATGGGGACTTTCAGCCGCTCCGCGTGATGGATTTCCTGCCACATGCCTTCTGTCCATTCGGCGCCGTAAACATGCATCCGGTGGCATCGCCCGATCATTTTCAGGCACATTTCCAGGGCGCTTAGGTCCTGCTCAGGATTGTCGGGGTCCGCAATGGGCGGGAACATCAGGTGCGGACAAATTGGAATGTCGCCGGCGTCGAACACTTCTTTGGCCTTTTGTCGAGCAAATTCCACGTTCGCCATAACATCGCCTCGTAGCGGAGCGCAGATGTAGACGAGTTGGGGCTTGCCATTTTCGAGCCGTTGCATGACGGCGGGGTTGAACTCGGTGTCCGGTTCGTGGACAGGGTTCAGGGTATCCTCACACAGCTCATAGGTGGTGATGGAATCGCGGATGCTGTAGCCATGCTGCATGCGGAACTCTTCCGCGTATGTCCTGCCGATATCGTACAGATCATTGTTAGATTCGATGTACGGCTCCTTGTCGGCTACGTTCCATACGAGCAGATCGAGCGCCTTGCAGAGTTGAATTGTTGTCCGGTAAGGCTGCGCCTTGGAGCTCTCCATGCGCCAGCCGAAGTCGACCTCGTCGATGTGCTTGATTTTCTCGCTGTATCGTGAGTTATATGCCTCGATATTGGCGCAGTACCATTCATGCATCCTTCCTTTCAGGCGTCTCGTGAGTTCGCCATCCCGGAGCAGCGTTTTGTAAAGGCGCTCATAGCCTGCAAGATCGCTTAGATTCAGAATATCTTTCTTGCTCATATCGTCCTCTTTCTCTATAATGTAAATTAATGGTAGAATATAAGAATATATCTGTTATCCTGGTCGAAACTCATTTCATAAAGGAGGCAAAAGCCATGTCAAGGAGAAGCCTTTCCCCCGAGGAAGAAGAACGGATCGCCAGTCTGTATGCCGATGGTAGGAACAGCAACAAAATCGCCAAAGAGCTGGGTCTGTCCTATCAGACCGTGTATCGCAGGGTGCAAAAGTTTGAAGCTGCGAAAGAAGTTGGCGCTGAAGGTGTCTCGGAGGAAGTGCAAGGCGTCCAAGCCCCTGTCAAGGCGGCGCCAGCCGCTCACGTGAGGAAGAGAAGGCATGGCTCACTGGAGGCGACATCCGAAGCTTTGATGCACGTCTCGACCTGTGAGGTATATCAGGGAGAATTGTTGAAGTTTTCTCATGATCGATCCGGGAAATCGGTAACGATAGAGTTGAGCGGCTACGAGCCGATTTGCTTGAGCAATGATGTCTTTCTGATGTTCGTGCGGGATATGGATCGCATGAAGGCTCTGCTCTCCGATGCGGACGCCTCAAGGAAAACAGCGCCGAAAGAATAACGGGGGTCCTGGGAAGCCGACGTTACCGGCTCTGTTGCCTTGATCTTTTTTGCTCCCGCTTGGGTTTCAACTCTTCGCGGCAGGTATCCCGCTGTGCCGTCCTTTTGTTGTCGACCAGCCATAGCTTGTCTTCACAGTCGTTGTGGAATTCCTCGCCGGGGAAGACGACCGATTCGCCTGCCAGAAAAAAACTGCCGATGACCTTCCCATAGATTGCGGCTCTGCCTGTGGCTTCCGGGCAATATCCCGTATCGGGTGACACAATCATCATTCCGCTCCCCGACACCCGCGCTTTCTGTGAAAGCATAGCGCCCCGAACAAAGGCGTTGTCCTCGGCTCTGCTGTCGCCCGAGAGGTCCGCAAAGTGGGTTACATACGCTTTATCTGTGGCGACAGCGTTGTCCCGCAATATAGCGCCTTCGCATACACACGCCTCTCCACATGAGATGGAGTTATCGAACAGCCAAGCCGGATCATCCTGTTCTATAGACAAATTGCTCTCGCTCTCCACAAACCCGCCGAGGTCGCCTTCCTCTATATAGTCGCTAATATCCATTTTGGCGCGGACACGATGCAGCCAGGGATACTGCTCATGGGCGATGTCCGTTATCTCATATTTCTGATTCATTTCAGTTTCCTTTCTTGCGAAGATAGAAAAGTTTTTCCTCGATGATCGCGCAAGCCTCATCGAGCGCTTCCATCCGGTCCAGCCGCTCCCACGGCAGCTCTCCTTTGGTGAAGTGGCCGTAGTTCGTGGTTTTCGTGAAAATGGGCTGGCTCAGGCCCAGGGTACGAATGATCGCGCCGGGACGAAGATCGAACACGGTCTGAATGGCCTCGGCGAACACCTCATCGTCGTATTCGCCGGTCGAATCGGTATCCACGTCCACGGCTACAGGCTCGCTCCTGCCGATGGCATAGGCCAGAGACACGGTGCAACGGGCGGCTAGTCCGGCGCCCACGATATTCTTTGCGATGTAACGAGCCATGTAAGCTCCGCTTCGGTCCACCTTCGTTCCGTCCTTACCAGACAGCGCACCGCCGCCGTGCGGGGCCAGCCCTCCGTAGGTGTCGACCATGAGCTTACGCCCGGTCAGGCCGGTGTCCGCCTCGAACCCGCCCAGCACAAAGCGGCCGGAGGGGTTGATGAGCACCTCGGTTTCCTCGTCAATAGGCAACTCAGCCAGAGCCGGCTGAAAGACATGCACCATGATTTCATCGCGCAGTTGACATATATCCTTATCCTCGTCATGCTGACAGGACACAACAACTGCGGATAACCGGTACGGGAGCCCGTACCTGTATTCCACAGACACCTGAGCCTTGCCGTCCGGCCTGAGTCCCTTGACGATGCCTTTCTTGCGTACAGTGGTCAAAAGCGCGGTGATCCGGTGCGCCAGCACTACCGGCAGCGGCAGGAATTCGTCCGTTTCGCAGCACGCGTATCCATACACAATGCCCTGATCCCCGGCGCCCAGCTCGTCCGATATGTCATTTACAGTCTTGCAACAGTGACCATACAGGCTGGTTCCCGAACAGCTTTCGACAGCATCCGCGATGTCCGGGCTTTGGTCATGGGTGATGACTTCGATCTCATATGGACAGTCATACCCGACATTTCGGACAGTTCTACTCACAATGTGGGCAATATCGGGGATTTCTCTGGCGGTGATCTCGCCGGCAACGATGATCTTCCCGGCAGTCGCCATGACCTCACAGGCGACACGAGCGGCAGGGTCGTTTCGCAGACAGTCATCCAGCACGCCGTCCGCGATCAGGTCGCAGAGCTTATCGGGATGGCCTTCGGATACCGATTCCGCAGTAAGGATCATTTTTCCTTTCATGAGACACCTCATCTTTCATGCTGTCTGTGGTCCTTTGTTTTCCGAGCAGAGAGGGTATTGCCGTGTTGATCATAGTTCCGGGGATCGGCGGCAGGAACGTTCCAGCCGAATATGGAACCAGAAAGCATCGCTTCTTCCTGAGCCTTTGAGACTCCCCAGCGCTCGTTCATCAGGTCAGCGGTTCTGCGGTTGCTTTCGCGCTCACCGGGCCGGTTCCAGTTGGAGTCGCGGTAACCCATCTCGCCACGTCGGATGTTGATCAGGTCGCCGCTGGACGGTTCGACAGTCAGGCACAGCGCTGGCAACAACGGAGGTTCGCCGGTGAGATCTGCCTGATGAACCACTTCTTCCTCAATGCGCCTTTGGTAATCGTCGTATGCGGCGTCCCTATTGTTAATATAGTGGCCCCAATAGTAGTCCGACGGTGAATCGGCGCGGAAGCCCCATGTTACATATCGGGCTATATCCATGTCTCGTTCTCCGAGGACGAATCCAACCTCACCAACAACAAAGCGCTCACAAATGATATATCCTTCGTTGATTTCTTGAGTGTCGGCCATTCACTAGCACTCCTTCCTTTAGAGAGGTGTGATGTTCCACCTCTCTACTTCTGGTTTCTTCTGTTGCGGATAAACAGAAAGACCGCGCCGCCGGCTATGAAAAGGCATAGCCCGACGGCCAGAATGGTTTTCAGATCCATGCGGATACCTCCTTTGGTCGCTAGATTAGGTAGTAGATTGCAATGGGCAGCAGCGCCCCGGCGGACAGAACGGGGGCCAGAGGAATGGCTGTTTTCAGAGAGCGATTCCTGAGCAATGACCAGAGCAGGGTAAAGATGCAGGCGACAGCCATCCCGCAGACAGCGAGCAGCATGCGAGGAAGGCCCAGATACAGCCCGATGGCGGACAGCAACTTCACATCGCCGCCACCGATTGATCCTTTATGCCATGCGATAAGCAACAGCGCGGCCAGCAGAGCGCCCAGGGGATATTCAACCCAGCTTGTCCCCAACAAAATGGAGAACAGCATGTGAAGCAACCCCAGGGCCAGCATGAGAATGATGACCGCGTTCGGGATTTCTCTTTTTTGCAGATCGGAGAGGGTGCACCAAAAGAGCATGAAGGTAAAGATACCATCCATCGGTATCAGGAAGAACAGATGGTTCATTTGCGTATTCTCCATTTTGTGATATGGTCGGAAATGCTATGGGGAAAAAATTATTTCCTTTAGCTTGGTCATTAAGCACAATACGGACGTGCCTGTTATTATTTGCACGGGCGAATACATAGCTAAAATGTAGGCGAACCACTACGTCAACAATTTTCAATGATTGGCCAAATGATAAACTACTGGATGAATTCCTTTTAGAATCTTCATTGCATCATTTCAGTCGGCGACGGTTATGAGCTTTAAATTGAGACGTGCTTAGCTAATACTTTTGTGATCGCCAGTGTAGCACTCAACATTTGAGCAAGTGCATCACTGAGCAAAGACTGCAAAACAAGCTATAATATACGGCAAGCAATATTTTTTCTTTATAAAGGGCAAAAATGTTGTCAATTATTATCGTCTGCTCGCTAGAGCGAAGATTCTCCAGAAAAAACTTCACCACATCCTAGTCTTGTCAAGTCCGTTTCGTAAATTGGAACGTCGAAATCTGCCATTTTCGAAAGCCGAGTTGATTGCTGGCGCCCTTTTTTTTCGGGTGGATGGCCTTTAATAAACGTTACAGCACCAACATATTTACCTTGGCGTTTCAAGTAATTTATCGAAGGTATCATGTCAGCGTCACCCGAAACGATAAGGGCTACATCATATGTATTGGCCATCGTCACACTGTCAACAGCAAGAGATGTATCAACACCCTTCTCATCCACCTGTTTAGAAATAAGATCAAGCCTCCAATGTCCAGAATCGTTGATATCTATAAAATCGCTCTCACGTCTTACTTTATCGTAAAAGCCACAATAGCCTTCGATTTTTTTGACCTTGGACAAATACCAATTCTTTCGATCCTCATAAAATGATTCGAACGCTTTCTGATATACTTCCGAAGAGGACCGGCCAGGAGCCGATTTTCCTGCTTCAGCTAAAAGCTCCTTTTTTACGTCACCCGAGTAATTAAATAATTCTTGAAAAAAGGTTCTTGTTTGTGGGTCAGTAAAATCATATTGGTCGATATGGCCTACAGCATACCAGTACACCCGACTTATCAATGCTTCACAATGATCTGAAGAACTCAAATATGCAACTTTGATCTGTTTGTATGCTTCATCAAATATGAATCGAAAGAAACACTGATAATCATTTATTCGCAGATTCAACTTGCTTAGACTACCTGCAAGGTTCGAGTAATCTACAAAACATGCAAATTTCATATCAGGCCATCTCCTTTGTTGTATTTTACCACTTGCTTATTTAATTTACTATATGCAAAGGGAGGCTATGCCCTTGGTCAATGAAAACGCAATCCAAACTTGGCGTGCCGTAATTTTCAACGCATGAAAAAAGCTGTGACAATTTTTTATTTAGTAATTTACCTTTCAACCCCCGAGCGGCCTTTCTTTTTACCAGCCTTCCTTTGGCTTGAAAATTTCGCCAACAGCTCATCGAGCTTCTGACTCTGCGCCAGTATTGCTTCATCATCGTTAATAGGCCTGTTCTCTTGCTTGGCTTTATTAATCAGGTCGGTTAGCTTATTACGTTCGGCTTCGATTTCATCATAGAGGTTATCCATTGTCGTTCCTATTCCGGGGCTTTATGAGCCGCCTTTTTTATCGCTGTATCGTTGTCACCCGGTCATACATATCGCCGGATATGGTAAGAGCATCTGCCTTGTACTCATACATCTGCCCGACAGGACTCCAGGCATAGAACGCCTGCGCCCAGGCGGTGTAGCTACCGTCCGGGAACCATAGCGGGACATAATGCAACCTGCTGCCGGTCACCGACCAGGGGTTGGCCTTGAGCTGCCAGGTGTCCGAGGCATCGCCGGAGTTCCCCGTCTTGATCGTCAGGCTGTCCCGAACGTCCTGCCATTGAGATAATTGCCCGTAAGCGGACTCAAGGTTGCGTACCCAGACCATCTGTGCGCCGACCAGCTTTTCGGCATGGTCATAGTTCGTCGTGAGGACTGTGGAGCAGGAAACGCCGTAGCCGAAGCCCGATTCCATAACCCGCGGTTTGTCGGCATAGGCGATCCGGCTGTCCGGTGAAATGGTGAATGTGGTTGTGAGCCTCGCCCAAAAGTTCTTTGTTACATAGCTCCCGCTCTCCAATCGTACTTCCTGCCAGGTGTGGTAGTTTGATGACGATACGGACGGAATACCCATAAACCCATACGCTGTGAACTGCCGCTCCATCGCCTGATCGTCCGGGTCCATGACGGTGGAGGCAGGAATGTTTTTTACCTGGATATTCTTGGTCAGGGAGTTGTTGCTCTCGTTCGTTTCATCCAGTACATCGTTGGGGTCCGCGGTGATTTGAACGACATAGTTCCCGGCTGCCGGCACGGTGATTCGGAACACTGCGAGGTTGCTCCCGTTTCCGGCGATGGGAATGTTCTCGGTATACGAGGCGCCGCCAATGGAAAGCCGGATTGCTACCGTTGGCACAGGCTGCGCCGTTTGGCTTCGAACGGTTGCCGAGACTGTGACCTGCATACCGGCATACCAGTCCGTAACCGTGGAGTCCGTCACCACGATATCAGGCCGCAATGCGTTGACAGCGACGATGGCGGTGCGGGTATTGTTGCTTTCATTGCTCTCCTGGACGGTATTGTCCGGGTCAACATAAGCTGTGATAGTAATGCTTTGCGGAGTCAGAGCGGTTGGCGCAGTGAACATGAACTGCACGGTCTGGCTTGCTCCTGCTGCCAGTGCGGAGATGCTCTTGGCATACGTCCCTATGCCGGGTACGGTAAGCCGGACCGTGGTTGCCACCGCCGTGGTCGGCCCGGTGTTTTTTGCCGTTGCGGAGATCGTCACGGTATCGCCGGTTTCATAGACAGGCTTGTCGCAGGTCAAAGCAGGCACGACCAGATCGGGGAGCGCCAGCACGGTGAATGTCGTGCTCCGGGTGTTATTACTCTCGTTGGTTTCCGCAATGATGCCGGTGGAGTCGGCGGTGGCCGTGACTGTGATGGCTTTACTTGCCGTTAGCGACGGCGCTGTATAGGAGAATATCACGTTGGTAGACGCGCCTGCCGCCAGTGAAGAAACATACTTAGTCTGCGTCGACAGATCCAGCGAGGTCAAGGCGACATAAAATCCGCTTGCCGAGTTATATCCCTGATTTCTGATCGTCGCGGTTATGGAGATCGTGTCGCTTGCGATGTATTCCGTCTTGTCGCTGGATAGCGATGACACGATCAGGTCCGGGAGCGCCAGCACGGTGAAGGTTGCGCTCCGGGTGTTGTTGCCTTCATTACTTTCTATCACCACCCCGGTCGAGTCGGCGGTTGCCGTGACCGTGATGGCCTTGGTTGCCGTAAGCGATGGCGCGGCATATGTGAACGTGATGTTTGTGGACGCGCCCGCCGCCAGCGAGGAAATGTACTTGGTCTGTGTCGACAGATCCGGCGAGGATAAGGAAACGTAGAACCCGGCCGCGGTATTGTATCCCTGATTCTTGATCGTCGCGGTGATGGAGATCGTGTTGCCAGCGGTGTATTGCGTCTCATCACTGGATAGAGACGACACGATCAGATCGGGTAACCCACGGACCACGAAGGAAGCGCCGCGCGAATTGTTGCCTTCATTGCTCTCCGGTACAGCGCCAGTCGAGTCTGCGGTCGCCACGACCGATATGGTTCTGTCGGCGGAGAATTGAGGAGCAGTGTAGGTGAACGTCACATTGGCGGAAGCGTTCACAGCCAGTGATGAGATGTACTTGGTCTGCGTCGACAGGTCTGGCGAGGTCAAGGCGACATAAAACCCGCCTGCCGACCGTAGTCCCTGATTCATCACCGTGGCGCTGATCGTGATAGTATCCCCGGCGTCATAGGTGGAGGCGTCGGCGTTGAGCGCAGTCACTACAAGATCGGCGTAGATTTGCGGTGTCCCGAAGGACACCGATACGGTCTTGGCAGCGTTGTATTCCGTAGGTTCCGCGGTGATTACCCGTTGGAGATCGCTATCGTTTGGCGCATATGCGGCGACATTGGAACGTGTCCTGGAATCCTTGCCCGTCGCCGCCACGCTGAACGTTCGATTGGCGTTGGCCTCATTCATAGGGATTCGGATCGTCAGCGTATCGCCTGATTTGCCAGTGTCGCCGGTCACGCTCGAACCGCTTGGCAGGCCGGAAGTATCGAGCGTATACCCGCCATTCATGTTGGTCAGCGTGACCGTGGAGGTTCCGACAAAGTAACTGCCGCTAATGGACATGGACGGCGTGGACAATCCTATATCATGGTCCATCAAGTCTTGGGCGCGTGCCTTGATCAGCAGTTCGATAGAGAATTGCAGCACGTCGGTATACCCGGACTTTGCCCTGATCTTGGTCCCGATCTGTCCGCTTGCCGCCATGCTTCGGAGCTGCGCATCCGTATATGAGCCAAAGTTGGAATAGTTGTATTGAGACGAATCGCCATTTTCCGCCAGCCAGAATCGTATGCAGTTTGCCGTGGCATACCGCGCTTCCGCTGCCGACAAACCGCCGGTAGCGTAGGGGTATCCGTTTTCGAGGATAATCCGCAGGCCGGTCTGCACACGGGACGAGTAGCTCCCGAGAATGTCCGACGAGCCATAGGGTGAGTTGGATGGAGTGTCGTTTTTGTGCTGAAGGCAGTAAGCGACTTGTTCGGGGGAACTACCGACGATGTAGTGCTCCGGCGTCTTCAGGTCACCCCAGCCCGAAGAACCGTTGGCCTGGAACAGGTTGGTCGTATTCCGCGTTCCGACATTGACCGCCAATGCCGGCATGACCAACAGCAGGAGCGATGCCAGCACAACCATCACAGCCAACCCAGCCATGATGAACTTCTTTCTTTTTTTCATAGGCCCTCCTTTGAGTTTCAGGATTCAGATGCCGACAGGACGCAGTAAAAGCCGCCACGTGGTGACGGCTCTCAAACCAGCAGGCTACCGCTATGCATTTTTTGTTCTCAGATCTGAATGAGGCGGACTTCCCGGTGCTGCATATTAGCGTAGTTCATGGTATACAGCGTTCCGCCCCTTTGATGTCCGCCATATACCACGATGACACGTTTGGAATTAGATACCATGACGCGGTTGCGCTTCATATAACAGGCTGCACTGTATTCTGCGCTATGGATACCTACGATTTTGCAATTTCCCAGCAGGCGTTGAAAAAGCGGGTCCGGAGTGCTCAACCGCTTCCTATATGGTATGGCTGCTTCCAGTGTCAGATCGGGATATTCGACCATCTGGTCAACCACTATGGAGACAAAAAGGAGATCAATACCTTGCGCAAAACCGGAGATGAAATGCGTGTAACCGTCTTTAATGGCTTGCGTGATTTCTTTCCGCAGCTCGTTCTCTACAAACTCCAGCATTTCAGCGGGGATTTCACGATGTCCCGTGACGCAGCAAGCATTGTCCAACTGGCCGGTAGTCATTGCCATCCACTCCCCATAAACATTTTAGAAATTGCACAATCCACATAATACAAGTTTATTTCTTGCATGTCAATGCATATGCCATTTCATAAATGGCCGATTTATCTAATCCACCAGATAGAATATTGCATAAGGAGATGATAATATGTATGAAGAGTTTTTTGCGGAACGCCTGGCGCGGTTGCGCACGGCGAAGAATATTTCCGCGCGTGAAATGAGCCTGGCAATCGGACAGAACAGGAATTACATCAATCAGATCGAGAACAAGAAGGTGTTTCCCACCATGCCGGCGTTTTTCGCTATTTGCGAGTATCTGAACATTACTCCCAGCGACTTTTTTGATGAAGGGAACGCCTACCCGGAACATCTCGCCAACCTTATCGCAGATTTGAAGAGGCTGGATGAGCAATCGCTATCCCATATATCGGGCATTGTAAAAGGACTTATCGCAAGATAATTTCCGGCTAGAAGCCATGAGGCCGCGCTCATAGCTTCTTTTTCATACCCTTTTCTTCATATATATGCCGATAGCCATGCGTTCCCACAACATATCAAGGCTCCAAGTACAGTATGGTCGAACGTTCTTTTATGGGGATGCGTACTGTAGATGAACCGCCTATTTCCCACAGCAGCGGAACGGACAGAATCGCGGTGGCCATCAGGGTTTTACCCGTTGTCTTAACCTCCAGATCGGTCAGGGTATAGACAGTTTTGCCGTCAACCCGCTTGGCCCAATCACCACCAGATTGCTCATACCCCAGCTCGCGCAGGTTTTCGTAGAACAGTTCCTCCGCGTCGGATGTAGGAATATCCAGCACCAAGTCGCGCACAGCAGCGTTTTCCATGCTGCCATCCACCGTTACGACGGCGGCCCGCTGCAGCTCGGTTTCGGCGTCCTGATATTTCGCATAAACCCCCACGCCGGTATATACAACGGCTGCCAGCATGACCATTGCCAACAGGATGAAGACGGCCCACAGATAGGCGCTGCCTGCTTTGTCTTTCATCAGCGGCGTCATTTCCAATACACCTCCGAAATGCCTCGGGCAGAGGCGGTCAGGGTTACATGGAAGACGACGGGATTACCCAGCGCCGGGCGCAGGATGGTGATGGGGATTGTCTTGGATACCGTGACTGTGAAGCTTGTCTTGAGCTGGATTTTCTTTTCCGCTTCCTTGAACCATGTGGTTTGGATTTGAATATCGTCGGGCCGCATGATGCTCTCATTGTCGAACACAGACGCGAGGGTTGCGTCATCCGCCTTACCATACAGCTCCACGGTTCGGGCGGCATACTTCGCCGTCTGATCCAGTGATTGCTTGGCTGTGAAGATCGGGTACAACAGAAACAGGGAAGCTATAAAGGTCAGGATGATCAGCATCGAAATAACGACGTCGACGTAACCTTCGCCGGTGGAATCCCGGACAAATCTTCTTTTCATATATCGCTCCTTTCTTCCATGAAGGGAGGGAGGGCCGGACCCCGGCCCTCCCTGGCCACCCGGTGATTACGGCAGGACGTTGATGTTGGTCAACTCGCCGCTGACCTTCTCGATGAGACCGCTGAACAGGCTGGGCATGGCGGTATTGAGGATCAGCAGGATGGCGGCGCCGATGACGACGACGATCAGGATTTTCATAGCTAGATCGAGGTAGCCGTCCCCGCGGCGGTCGTGAATGAGGCGGCGGAAGGTGTTGCGGACGCGGTTGGAGATGGTTTTCATTTGGGGGTTCCTCCTTCAGTTTTTTGGAATTAGGGCATATGAAAAGCCCCTTGCGAGGCGTTTCACCGTTGTGTATTACAGCCCGGCGGCTGTCAGGTTACGCAGGATCAGCAGGACGATGGGGATCATGAACAGGCCGATCATCAAAATGGTCAGGATGAAGCTGGCGGCCTTGACGCGTTTCTCGCCGGTTTCCATCTCCCGGCGCAGGCGCTCCCGCTCGGAAGCGCGGAGGTCCTGCTCAAGTACCAGCAGGCTGGTGCGCTGGTCGATCCCCTTGTGCACACCGCAGAGCGCCGCCGTCAGCGCCGAGAAGGACGGCAGATTCAGGCGGGCGTCCATTTCCTTGAGCGCCTGCTCCTGGTTACCCGTCTTGAGGTCCAGGATCAGCCGGTCGAGTTGGCTGCCCAGGGCTTTTCCCGAGACCAGCCGGTACCGCTCGAACACAGAAATCAGGTCGCGGCTCTCTTGAAAGGAAAGGTTAAGCATTTCGACCAGCCGCGGCATCTCCGCCTCGATCTCCCGGTCAAGCTGTTGTACCCGTTTGCGGATGCCCTGTGTGGAGCGGAAATAGCTGACGAGGCCCAGCATGCCGGTCAGCAGCGCGAACCAGGGCATACCCAGCGGAATGAAGATGAACCCCGTCAGGCCCAGCAAAAGCGCCTTGGCCAGCTCCGACGCGGCGTATTCCTTCGGTGTCCGCGTCATGTCCAGCCGCTCGAAGTCCGAGCGCATCCGCTTCTCGCGGTAGGCGCTCATAGGGAACAGGCGGGCCAAAAGCGCGGCCAAGGGAAAGAGCAGCTTCTGGAGCCGCTCGGTCAGGCCGGGTCTGCCGTGGATGCCGGAAAGGGCCTTGGCCGTCTTCCGGGATGGAAAACGGAGGATGTGCGACAGGAAAAAGAAAAGCCCCGCGGCGAACAGCGCCACCGCGAGTGCCCGGATCAAGCTGGTCATGCCTTACCACCGCCTTCCTTCGGGTGGTACAGCCTGCCGATCCACAACGCCGTGGCGAATACCGACGCCAGCACCACGGCCAGCGTGATTTGCCCGGCGACGGTCTGCGTCAGCATCTCATACCAGTCGGGCATCATCCAGGCCATGACCGGGATGGAGGCCAGCAGCAGGAGCACCGTGACCACGTAATCGCCGATCTGTTTCTGGAGCAATGTATCCGTCTCCATTCGAATGCGCCGCATGGCGCCCAGCCGCTCCACGATTCCCGGCAGGGCGAAACGCAGCGTTTTGTCGTGCTGGCACTGGATTAGGGTATTGACCCAATCGGTCCAGTAGCGGTTGTCGATTTGACCTTTCATCGCCTCCAGCGCCTTGGGGACGCTGGCGTCCACGAGCTGGACGCGGGACAGGAACTGCCGAAACACCTCGTCCACCGGTGATGGAATCAGCCGAAGGCTGTCCTCCACTGCGCGGATCAGATCGCCCCCCGCCACATATGCATTGGTGACGGTTCCCATCGCCGATTCCAGGTTTTCGTACAACCCGCGCAGGTAGTCGCCTGTGCGGATGCGGATGATCAGAAGAGGCATGGCGGCCAGGCCGACTGCCAGCACCACAGCGGTCAGCACATTGCCGATAGCCGCTCCTACCAGCAAGCCGGCCACGCCGAGTGCCAGCGCCAGCCGTTGATAAGTCTGGAGCCGCGCCTTCATGCCGGCAGCCGTCAGCATCTGCTCGGCTTCGCTTGCCATCCGCTCCAACCTGCCGGGCGGCTTGCCCGACAGGAAGCGGATGCGCCGGCGCCGGCTTCTTTCTTTCTCAGCCGGTCTGCCCGACAGGATACGCAGGCAAAGGAAAAGCCCCGCCGTGATCAGCAGGGCTGGTATCAGGTTGCCCAAAGGGTGTTCACCTCCTATGAGAATCGCTCGATTTGTTCCTCCGGCGCGTCGTTCTCGGCCAATGCCCGCGCCAGCGCCGGAGAGATCGGATTCACTCGCATATGCCGTGCGAGCCGTGCGTCAAAGCGGTATAGCGTCTGGGTCTGCACGCCATCCTCCCGCACGCCCAGCGCCTCTATGATCTCCATAAGGCGGCGCGTGCCGTCGGCCATCTGTTTCTTGAAAACCATGATCGGAAATGCTTCAACGATGAAGGACAGAATGACCTGCGGCGGGATGGACGTCGCCGCCATCTGGTACATGGACAGGATGCGGGTATATGCCTTTGCCGCCGAGTTCGCGTGCAGCGATGTGAGAACCGTGTGACCGGTGCGGGCGCTCTCCACGACGTCCACGGCCTCCTGGCCGCGCATCTCGGCGAGTACCAGCAGATCGGGATGGAACCGCAGCGACTTGCGCAGCAGCTCCGTCATGCCCACGTCGGCTTGCTCCAGCTCCGAGGAGCGGGTGCAGGTGTGAATGACCCGGTTCAGCGGCCTGCCGTCCTCATCTTCATTGACAAGGTCCAGCTCGCGGGTTTCCTCGATGACGAAGATGCGCTTGTCCGTATCAACCGTGTTCAGCAAGAAAGAGAGATCGGTGGTCTTACCCGAGCCGGTCTTGCCGGCAATGCCGATGGATACGCCGTGGTTGACGCACAGGGAAAGGAAGTCCAGCATCTCGCTGCTGGCGGTGCCGGACCGGATGAGTTCCTCCCGTGTGATGCGGGCCTTCTGCTGCTTGCGCAGGCTGAATACTACGCCACGCTCCGGGTCGGTGATGGGCGGGATCATGGCGGAGATGCGGATGCGCGTAGTGAGGAAACTGTCCACCGCGGGGTTGGCATTGTCCAGGATCAGCCCGCCCAGGCGCACCATCTTCTTGATCATGTCCGTAGCCTGCTCAGGGGAACCGAAGTGCTCCGGCACCTTGCGGTATCCAGTCTGCGTGACGACCTCGATGTCGTTCCATGCGTTGCCGTTGATTTCCTCAATGGAATCGTCGTAGATATACTGCTCCAGGAAGCCGAAGCCGGCCATGTCCAAGTACAGCCGCTGGGTGAGTTCCTCGATGTCCAGCCCGTTCAGGCGGATGTAGTGTTTGGCCAGGAAGCCGGCGATCAGGTTTTGCACCCGCTCGGCGGAGTTTCGTTGGGCGATGCACAGGGCCAGCTCATCTGCATGGGTGCAGCTGATGTATTCCCGCGCGTCGCGCAGAACGTCCTCGTAGCTCAGATCCGAGGAGCTTGTGTTCTGCCGGTTGTACAGCAGATCCCGAAAGGTATCAGGCAACGGTATCACCTCCTGAGAGTTTGTCGAACAGCGGCCTCAGTTCTTTGGCGTATTTGCTGCCGCCGGTATCCCGTACCCACGGCAGTTGGGCGGTGAATGCCAGCCCGCCAACTTTTTCCACTCCGGCCACGTCATGCTCCTGCCGCGCCATTGACGCGACAGGCAGGACGCGTTCCAGCGCTTCCATCCGTTCCAGCAGCGGCTTCACGGCCAGGTACCAGCACAGGCCCTGCGGATTGGGTACGACGGGCAGGATGAGATGGTCGGCTTCCAATGCCGCGGGCAGGAACGGGTCGCTGCGCTGGCCGGACAGATCGAGGATGACAGTGTCGGCCTGCTCGGCGCAGCGGTCAACGAAATTTCGCGCACCGCCCTCCGCGCCGAGGCCCAGCTCGAAGGCCAGGAAATCGTCGCTACGACGAAGACCGGCGTAGAACAGGCCCTTGTGCACCGGATGCTGACACAGATACGGGCGGATATCGGTGACGACCGCGCCGGTCAGCGCGTTTCCCAGGGGTTTCACCCCTTTTTGGGCTTCGCCCGAGCACCTCACGGGTAACGTTGGCTGGGTCAGATCGGTGTCGACGATGACGCAGACGCCCCGCTTGGAAAAGAGCACGCCCAGCGCGTCGCTGAGCGTGCTCTTGCCGGCGCCGTCGCGCCCCCAAATGGCAATGACCATCAGTTACCCTCCGTTGTTCCCACCAGCACCTTGTCCGCGTCCGGCAGGTAGGCCGAGGCCGAAGCGCCGCGCGCGACAAAGGCCAGGTGTATCGTGCTGTCCTGTTCCAGCTCCGCCAGGATCAAAGCCTGTTCCGGCGTCACATAGAAGGAAACGGTGGCGGGCAGCGCATTTTTCTCGTCCTTGGACGGATTGGCGCTCACATGGGCGTCCGCCGCGTCGCTGGTGGTCACCATACAGACCTCCAGTTTCTCCAATCTCTTGATGACCGCGGCGCCATTCTGCTGTTTCTCCGTATTGGCGTCGGGATCGAGGCCCAGCGACCGACTTCCGTTTTTCGGCGTCGCCATGACCGCTACGATATCGCCGGGCTGCAGGCGGCCGGACACGCCCGCGGCCAAGCTGGGCAGCGTTACAGAGACAACTTGCTTGCCCTTGGCTGTAGCTGCGGCCATCGCATCCGTCGCCAGCAGGCTGGCGGACAGCTTGGCGACGGTCAGTATGTCCCCGGCGTACAGCTCTGCCGAGGCGTATTTGCCGACCGCCGCGTCCGGTTTCGTCAACGCGCCGGCGAAGGCACTTTTCGGCATTTCCTGGGTTGTCACCATGTCGGCGGTGATCTGTGTGCTTGCCTGTACCGTCGTTTTCATGACCAGCACCGGCCGGGTTTCGGCTGCGCTGTTCGTGACAGCGGGAAGAATGACAAAGCCGGCCAGCAGGCCGGCTACGATGCACAGGATGCCGAGGAAGAGCTTGTTTTTGAGGATTCTCATGTTCCATTCTCCTTTTCTATCGTTGGGGATCGCTTTTCTTGTGGGAGCGAGGCTTCCAGGGCGGGTTCGGTTCGGGCCGGAAGGATTGCGCATCCAATTCGGCGAGTTCGATGCGTGTCCGCTGCAGCGCCTCGAACAGCGGCCGCGCGGGCAGGCCGTTCTCACGGTACCCATTGACGATGCCTTGGAAGTAGGGTTCGGACGGCTCGGCAGGCTCTCGGATGTGCTCTCGCGTCATAATGTAAGCCATGACGGTATACGTGTTGCCGTCCCGGTCACGTACGGTGATCCGCTCCTTGCCGTACAGATTGGGATAGCCCTCGTACCGGTCGAGCGCCCTTTCATCAGCGGGTGTGATCCGCCACAGCAACCCGTAGACCTTCTCGCTTCGCGCGGGCAGGATCGTCGCCACGCCGTTGAACCCCAGGTTTCCGCGGAAGGCCAGCCGGTAGTTGTCCAGTACCACCGGGCGTACCGGCGTTGCCGCCGGGCAGCGGACGGCCATCTGCTTGAGGTCGATGTTGGAGCCGTAGGAAAAGTAAAGCGTTTCTTCCATCAGTTGCTCTCCAGAATCTCGAGGGCGTCGATATTCGCCAGTTGCTCCAACATCGCTCTGGCGCGGATGTCGATGGCGCCCTCGGGCAGCTCGCATGGCATGTCCGTCAGACGGACGAAGCTGTCGCGCATATACCGGAGGAAGCTATTTGTGTTCGGGAATTCGTCCTTGTGGAGGCTCTGCTCCCGCAGGTCGTCGATGATATCGGCCGGGGAGCCCTCGTAGACGTCTTCGTCGATCCGTATCTTCATGCCGTTTCACCTCTCTATCTCTTTTGGCTTCTTGGCTTTTCGTTTTTCGTAGCTATCCCGGTCATATCTCCACGCCCTGTCGCCTTCCAGATTGGCCAGAAGGTGGTCGCGCGTGTTCTTGAATTCGTCGCCGTTGAGCCCCAGGCGAACCAGCCAAACCCGGAACGTGAATTTCTCATTGTCGGATTGGGTCTTTTGCATGACGGTGCTGCGCTGAGTGATGGCCTGAGCGGAAATGGCCAGGCACAGGTTCACGTAAGCGGCCACGCGCCCGGCGTGGAGCGTCGAGTTAAACATGCGGAACTCGACAGTACCCCTGTAAAAAACAGAATGTAAATTGAGTGCGTAATAACGTGTCCAATTGTAGTGCTCTGTGGTGTTGACGTTGCCCTCGTACCAGATGCTCTCCAGCTTTGTATAGTCCTTGGTTTCATCAGAGGAGAGCCGGCGTGCTTTTTCCAGCATGGGCTCGCGGACTTTCTGGCAGTAACGGGCGGAGCGGCTCTCGTTGACCTGCAGCGCCTTGAACAGAATGTCCTCCTTGGAATACATGATGCCGATGAGATTCTTGAGGCTCTGGCGGTTGTGATTGGCTGCGTCGATATGGCAGTGCAGGCCGCAGGATTCGTTAACCTTAGCGCCTGCATGACGCAGCGTGCGGACGACCTCCTGCAGCTTGGGCAGTTCCTCGTAGGTCAGTTTTGGCGTGACAAGCTCGACAGCGTATTCACTGTTGGCGGTTCGAATATACGTATCCCCGGATTTGATTTCGGGCTCGATGCTGCCATCGCTTACGATCTTCCATGCCTTTCCCTCGTTGTCCGTGACGCTCCAAGTGTAGGAACCGCTGATGTTCCGGCCAGCCGCGTTGAAATAGCCGGCCACGGCCCTTGCCGCCTGTTCGCGGGTGATGCCGGTCATTTCGATCTCCACGCCGAAGCATTGTTGTTTGATCATGGAGCATCACCCTCACGCAGTACATCGTCCATAGCCTTGATACGCAGGCCCAGCGCGCGGATCACGTTGACGGTGACGGAATTGCCCGCCTGTTTGTATGCCTGCGAATCTGACGTGACGGCCAGCATCCGGTCGATTTGGTCCTCGGCGAACCCCTGTAAACGCAGGCACTCCCGCGGCGTCAGGCGCCGGATGCGCCCGTTCACCGTCATGATGGCTTGATTGCCGCCCACGGCCACGTCATGGGCGAACACACTGTTCACGCGGCCGGCACGGGTCTTCCTGCCCGCGTATCCGATGTCGATGCTGTAACCCGGCAGCGCTTCCGCGTAACCTTTCCTGGTCCCTTCCCGAACAAGCAGCACGCCGGACGATTCTGCCTTGTGGTTGCCGATGCCGGCCTTTCCGTAGTTGGATGTCAGGCAGCGAGCCGCACCGGTGAGCTTCGCCTTCCCGCGGGAGAGATCGACGAACGAAGATGGCCGGAGCGGATCTTCCGGTCCATGTGCTGCGGCCGGTCCGGTTTTCCCGTGGTACCCTACGACATACAGCCCGGTCTTTCCGCCGAAGCCACCAGTGTCCGCGGTCAGCGTGCAGCTCAGTCCGGCGGGGTCATATACCCTTGAGCCGTGGGGGCCGCCGATGAGCTGTACAAGAGTCTTTCCATTTGCCTCTCGGACAGGAAGTACCTTTCCGGCGCATCGGGTATCAAGATATCCGATAAGGAACACCCGGCGTCGGGACTGGGGCACTCCGAAATCCTTGCTGTTAAGCACCTGCCATTCCAGGCCGTACCCCAGGTCGCAAAGCGTGGCGAGGATGGTTGCAAACGTCCGGCCTTCGTCATGCGATAGCAGTCCCGGAACGTTTTCAAGCAGAAGATACGAAGGGTGCTTCGCTCGAGCCAAGCGGGCAATCTCAAAGAAAAGAGTGCCTCTGGCATCATCGAAGCCTCGCCGCTTGCCGGCGAGAGAAAAGCTCTGGCAGGGGAATCCTCCGCAGAGCAGGTCGAAGCCGGGCATACCGCCCGGTTCGATGGTTCTGGCGTCAGCGTAGAACACCTCGCTTTCTTTCGGGTTATGGATGGCGCGGTAGCTATTGTCGGCGTGGGCGTCGATCTCGCAGTGGCCGACGCACTCGAAGCCGTCGAGCAGGGACAGCCCTGCCCGGAAGCCGCCGATCCCCGCGAACATATCGAAGTAGCGTATCAGTCTTCATCACCTTCTTTTTGCAAGGCAACCAAAAAGCCGAGGATGTCATCTCTGACTTCCCCGGCTTTCGGAGCATGTTCTGGAGTTGTCGTTCCGGCGGGCGGCCCGCCGTATGCCCGCAGTTCCTCCCGTACTGCCTTTTGGATGATCTTCTGGAGGCTGGACTGCTCCCGATGCTCGATCAGCATCCTGCAGACGGCGTCCGTCCGCCGCCCGCGGGGGATTGCGGAGAGGATTTCCCATGCCTGCCGATGATCCCCGATCCGCATGTCCAGCGCGAGGTTCAGCCTGTGCTTTTCATCCGGCATGCCCGTCACCCCGCGACAATTGGCCCGCAAGACGCTCATAGCCCTTGGCGTTGGCACATACGTCCTCGAGGGGGATCACGCGGCACAGGCCGTCCTGCGGCGTCACGTGGCGCTTCATAACCGCAGCGCCGCCGCCCATGAAGATGACGGGCATGGCCCGTGTGTCCAGGCCGCTTTCGGCGATGGCGGACAGGAGCCGCTGGGCATACCGGCGCCCTTCGATTTTGACGATCTCCTTCGCCCCTTCGCCCACGCCGCAGGATTCGTCCCGCAGCACGGTTTCGATCTGCGCCGCGGTCAGTGACAGCCCCATGCGGCGCCTGATCTGCTCCCCGATCTCATCGAGGCAGCGGATCATGCCGAGTTCCAGGCTGCGGCAGGCGGAAGCGTCGGGCATGCCGTTGTCCAGCCGCATGACGTCCACCGTCCAGCCGCCGATGTCCGCGAGGATCACGGAAGGCTCGCCCGAGAGCAGTTCCATGTGGGATAGAACGGCCGCATACCCCTGGGGGAAGAGCAGCACGTTTTCGATGGTCACCTCATATGGCTTGCCCTCGTAACGGTAGCAGATCGGTGCGCCATCGCGCAGGAGATAGCGCCTGAACTTCTTTTTTTCTCTGCCAAAACTGGTCAGCGGCAGGCCCACGGCAACGATGACCGAGGCTCTGCCGCCGCCCGTCCTGGCTTCGATTTCCTTGGCAAGCGCCGCCAGTGTGAGCAGATAGAAGCTGTCGTTTTGGGTCTTGTCCCGGAGGAGCGGCTGGCGGCCGCTGCCGCAGACGTAGAACCGGCCCTCGTATTCCAGCACATCTTTGCTGGTATATGGCTCGTGCTCATACTCCACGATGCCGGAGGGGAAACAGAAGCCGCGGGTTTTCATGGCCGCGTTGCCGTGGTCGATGCCAATGATGATGGGTTCCATGCGAATCCCCCTAACGGGCGTCCCTGTGGACGTTAGGAGCGGGACGCGCCTTGGGGGCCTTCTGAGCCTGTTCGCGGTACTTCCGCATGGTCTTTTCCACCGAGGGCTTGCGCTCCGCGGCCTTCTCCAGTTGGGCCAGCTTGCCGATGGTCCGTCCCACCGTGTCCTTCATGGCCATATGGCCGGCACGCAGCAGTTGGAAAGGCGCGCGCAGCGCCCGCGCTAGCTTGCCGGCAGGCTTGACGTCCTGTGCGGCCTCTTTTCCGGCCACGGCGCGAATGATGTTTTTCACGTGGCGTCCGGCCTGGTGATATTCGGCGCTGACCGTATCGATGGCGGCCAGCGCCTTGTCTTCGGTTTGGATCGTTTTCGCCAGGTTGTCCCGCATGGATTCGAGCATGGGCTTGATTTTGACGAACCGGGCGATGTTGTCCATGGCGGCGATTCCTTTTTCCTTGAAGGCGGCTACGGCATTCCTGCAGCCGTCGATGACGCTCTGCTTGATCGCCTCGAGCTGTTCCCGCAGGGTAGCGACGTTTTCCTCCACTGTTTTGACCGCGTTTTGTAGCGTGGCCTTGGCCGGGTGGTTGTACTTCTGCGCCGCGCTCAGTTCCTGCCGTATGCCCTGCAGCTCGTTCAGCGCCTCGCCGAACTGCCGTTCCATTTCGGCGACATAGGTGAGCACGTCGAGCAAATCCTGCATGGTGGGAGCGCGGTTTTCCTTCAGGAGGGACAGAAGCTCACGGACGTTTTCGTTCTCCATGATGGGAGGTGAAGTGATGGTTTCCATATGGATGATTCTCCTTTCCTGGGCCGGAAGGCCCAATGGGCTGCTGCCGGCTCACCGCTGCGGGTCGCGGTGCTTCGACTTGGTTGGCGTGACCGGGGCGTGAGCGCGGCTGTGCTCCAGTTCGGTTCGAATGGTGAAGTTCTCCGAGTTCCAGAAGCTGATGTAAAGCTCTCCGTCCGGCGTTTTGATCGGGCGTTGTTCAAACCCTTCACCCCAGCCGTCGCTGTACTGGCCGCTCAGGTAATCCTTGACTTCAGCCAACTCGCCAGGCGTCAGCCCGTCCTTGCAGGCCATGTCGCATAAGCCCATCAGCTCGCCGTCGACAAAGTCTATGGAAGGCTTGAGGCTGACGACCTTCTCTCCGACGGCGTCCGAACCGTCCCAATAGTCCATGAGCCCGCGCGGAGTTTCTGTTGCCAGGCTACCCGCAATGGCCTGGTTGATCTCGTCGGCATAGGGAGCTGCGGTGCTTACAGGTGTGGGAGTGTAGTTGAACTCGTCGATCTCGGGATCGAAGGCTGAGACGCGCAGCGGAGAAACCAGCCGGACCGTATGGAAGCCGGCGTCCGCGGGAGCTTCTCTATCAGGAGGCGGCTCGGGCATCGGATCGAATTCCGCAGCTCTGGCCTGCACCTCGTAGAAGTCATTGACCTCCTTCATGGTGGCAGCCGAGATATCTTTGGGCTTTCGCTGGCCCGTCTGCATGGGGATGAGGTGTTCCAGAATCCGGGGAAGCAGGGTCTGGTCCGGGCAGCGGTCGATGAAGTTGCCGATGGTGTTCAAAATGAGATTGTCCAGCATATCGGTCAGGATGATCTCCCGCGCTTTCCCGTGCAGCATGATGAAGTTGGCGATGTTGGACGGGGAATGCTCGAACAGGTACTCGTCTCGGATGCCCTGATATGGATAGACATATCCCCTAACCAGATTGTCCTTTTTTGTGAGCTCGCTCAATTCTTCATTTATCATTTGGCGCGGCCCTCCTTGTTTGCTGTTTTTGCTTTTGTCTGTTTATGAGATGGAGACCCGATCACAGGGGCTGTATCAAAGGAACTGAGCAGTTCGGCAACGTCCTGCGGAACTTTATCAAAGTCCACATGGACGTCGCGCTCTATCTGGACCGTATACCAATAGTCATACGGGATGAACCGGTCGATGCGCGGACGGAGCACATCCCGGTCGATCTCATCGTCCGGGATGACGCCGTATTCCGTGAAAAAGTCGGTGCCCCAATGCTCGCCGGAAGAGGTCAGGTCCAATGTGACCAGGCCCACGCAGAGCTCGCCGCTGTTTCGCGCCTTGATGACCGCGGGCGCCATGATGCTTTCACCGCAGGTATATTCGTCCACATCGATGCCGCCATACGTTTGCACAAACGCCTGATGCAGCGACGCCAGCATTTGCTTGGCGTATTCCTTGTCCTGGGATGCATACGAGGCATTGAGCTTGCTGAAATCCACGTAGGGCAAAATGTGGCGGTTGATGTGCCCGATGTATGCGGATACCTTGCCTTCGCCGTTTCCTGTATCGCTCATCTTCTTCGTCCCATCCTTTCGAAAGGTCTTTTCAGCCAATGCAGCCTTTTTGTCCGGTTGGCTGCCTTGCCGGATGAGATCTGCAGGCTGGAAATGGTTTTGTGAAGCCTGTTTTGTATGGCCTCCAGCACGTCTTCCTCGTTGCACAGGTCGATGGGGATGTAGACGACCTCGCCGGTTTTCGGGTCATGGTGGGCGAGGATTTCACGGCGGCCGGTTTCATCCCGGACGCCGGCGAGTAGCCGCTGGCCCACGCGCAGCCGGTAGCTGCGTTGAAGGTCTCGCGGGTTGCTGTGAACCCGGTGTTTCCGCAGGATGAAGTCCAGCTCGTCGTTGTTGATGCGGCCCTGCCGCCCGAGGACGTCGGCGATTTCAGCCTTAGCCTTCGGGGGTATCGTCGGTTTCCGTTTCATCGGTGGCCCTCCAATCCGTGGGCTTGATTTCCTTCAGAATCTCGGCGAAGCGGGCGTAACGGGCCGAGAGTTCCTCCGCCTGGCCGATCATATCGTCCACCATGTCGGAGCGGATGCCCGCGTAATCGATCCAGATGCGGATGTTTTCCTCGGTGGGTTGCATGAGGAAGCTTTTTTCAAAGGCCGTGCAGATCTGTTTGGCGATCCGGCCCTTGCGTTCGACCTCGGCGTCCTTCTCCTGGACGGTCTTTTCGGCTTCCAGAATCTTGGCGGCCGCGGCCTCCCTCTGATCCTCCGGCACATCCTGAAGCTGCTTGGTCAGATCGTAGCCCTTGTTAACCGAGATTTCCTTTTTGTTAAGAGCCTCCTTGATGGCTGCGGGGGCACTTTCGTCGATCTGCATGACCTTGCCCATCGTCCGTTCACCTAGGCCGACAGCATCAGCAAGCTGTTTGCGGGTTTCCCCCTTTTCAGAAATCGGAGCCGGCAACATTGCCGGCTCCGATTTCGCAGCATCGCTTTTCTTGTCGCCGCCGTTGGCTGCTTTTCGTTCCATAGCCTTGGCCTCGATATCCGGCTTGAGCTTGAGGGCGATCTGGCCCAACTCCCATGTATCAAGGTTACGCCGGCTTTTCTGCGTATCCAGCGCCCATTGCTTGGCTTCCAGCATGTCCTCGAAATGGAACACGGCGATCCGGTAAGGGATGCCGTGTTCCTCGCAGATGTCCATGCGGTTGTGGCCGTCTACGACGACGAGGTCCTCATTGGTGATGACGGGGCTGTAGCAGCCGTTTTGCAGGATGTCGGCTTCCAAAGAGGAAAACTGCTCATCCGTGAGCGGCGGCAGCAGCTCCGAAAGCTCGGGCAGCACCGTGGGGGTGCGCTCCGTGCTCAGATATTCAGTTCCTGTGTTTTTCATGAGGAAAGCTCGATCCTTTCTAGCAGAGTTTACTCGGCCTGCTCGTCGGGTTCGGCGGGCGCGGTGTCCTCCGCCTTGCGGGGGGAGAGGAACTCGACCTCGTTGGCCTTGATGAGGAAGCCCGGCTGCCGAGAGGGATCGTCGAAGGTGATCGTCTCGAAATCGCCGTAGGCGGCGATCTTACAGCCCTTGTAGGTGAACTGCGCGCAGCGCTCGGCCAGCGCGTCGCGCACCTTGATGGAGACAAAGTCGGTCAGCTTGTTGCCGTCCTTGTCCCGGTAGCGGCGGTCGCTGGCGATGCGCAGGATGGCGTAGGGCTTGCCGGTCGTTTCGTTGGTCTTGAGTTCGACGTTGTTGGTCAGGTTGCCGATGGCGGTGATCTTCAGCATGGGTTTATCTCTCCTTATTTTTTGATTTTTCTTTCTTGATCTGCAGGTGCTCGTTCCAGTCCTTCCCGCAGGTGGGAAGGTCGGTTGTGACGGTGTAGCTCAGGGGTTCGTACCTGGCCTGAATGCGTTGGATGGCTTCCTGCGCCCACTTGTCCGCGTCCAGGCAGAGGATTATGTGCTTGATATGGGGATTTTCGCTGAGGTAGGTTTCCAGCGCGCCGTCATGAAGGCAGCACAGGGCGACGGCGTTGCTCGTCAGATCCCGGTGCAGTGTCATGTAGCTCATGAGGTCGATAGGCGCCTCGAAGACGTGAACAGTGTCGATATCCGGGTCGCAGGGTAGCCTAAAGGCTATGGCTTTATCGCTGCCCGGCTCATCACCCTTGAAGCCGGAGCCGTCCTGATCGTAGGTCCCGCGCTTGTTGGCGAAGACCGCTTTGTCTTCGGCGTTCCTGCCGACGAATACGCAATTGTGGTATTTTGCGTCCTCGTACAACAAGCCGGAATCAAGAAAAGCGCCGATAACCTGCTTTGCGATGCCTCGTTTCAGGAGGTAGGCAAAGACTCTGCGGTTATCGGCGCTTGCTTCGGGCAGTGCGAATTCGACCTTGACAGGCTCAGGCGGTGGCGCCTGGGAGCGTTGGAGAACATCCAGGGACGCGTCGCGTGAATATCCATTGAAGGCGAGGAGGTGCTTCACCGCATCCGGGAAGCTCATGTTGTGGAAGTGCTGGAGGAAGGTGATGGCGTCGCCGCCGACCTGCTCCGAGTAACGGAACCAGGTTTTTCTGTTTTTGATGCGCAGGCTGTCCATCTCCGTGGTGGAGTGATACCGGCCCAGGGTAGTGATATGATATCCCAGGTTGGCGAGCAAGTCGGGCAAATCGGTGTTCCTGGCTACTTCCATCTCAACGTCTGAGAAGCGGAGGGGCGTGGACTGCTCCATACAAGTGACTCCTTTCTATCCAAATTCGATATGAAACAAAGACTTGCAATCTGCTCCTACGGAAGCTAACATTCATAAACTACTGGAGGGAGGGATTGTGCTTGTCCTTTGAATGTGTTTGGCAGGACGTCTTTGCGGAGGCATGCAATGAAGCCACAATGCACTTCATGCAAACAGATAAGGTGTATAACCGGGAGGTGAAACGACGGGCGAAACTGAGCCCTGTGATCGAAATGTTAGTCGAGCATGAAGGCGATATTCACTTGACCGAAGAGCAGCGAAAAAATGTGGCAGAGTATCTGGCTCTGCTGACGGGACAAAAAGAGCTGGAAACATTGATCATCTGTTATGTGCGTGGAATGCGCGACTGTGTGAAATTGCTCAGGCAATTGGATGTGCTAAAAGAAAAATAAGAAAAAGAAAACGGCTGTATGGATTTTCTCATCCATACAGCCGTTTTTTAATGCGTGGAAGTTCGAATCCCACCAAAAAGCTCTTTGTAGCGTCGCGCATCTACGGAAACGCACTTTTCGAAAATCAGGGCCAGAGTGCCCGAAAAGCCCGTAAATACGGGCTTTTCGGGCGTTGCATCTATTTTGTCAACATTATATGGTCGAGGTGATAGGATTTGAACCTACGACCTCTGCGTCCCGAACGCAGCGCTCTACCAAACTGAGCCACACCTCGATACTGGAGCCAATGAAGGGATTCGAACCCTTGACCTGCGGTTTACGAAACCGCTGCTCTGCCAACTGAGCTACATTGGCGCGTTTTTCCGCGCAAGAAAGTATAACATATCTGCTAAGTGATGTCCAGCGTTAAAAAGCCCTTTGAGCTTACCCAATGAAGCTCCGGATCCATCCGAATAAAAAGTTGTGCTGATAGAAGAACGCTGCCGTGTGTGATGTCTCCACGATTTCCTTGATTTGCTGCACGGGCAGCATCGATAGCATCACTGGCACGATCAGGAACAGCACAAACACCAGCAGTACGCCCCGGCCCAGCCCGATCACACCACCTGCCACACCGTCCAATTGCTGCAGGGAAGGCAGCTTTACCACATAATGCAAAAGGTTCACGAGAATTGTCAAGGCAATATAGACACCCAGGAAGATCATCAGAAAGCATCCAATGTTCACAGCCACTTCCGCCACGGTGCGTGACAGGTAGTCCCCAAGGTTCTGGATGCCCATCTTTTCATATACTTGGTTCAATACATTACCCGAAAACCATTGATCGACTGGGTGGGGGAGCGGCAAGGCCTTCAGCAGGGAGTCGAGCCCCGATTTGGTGATCCCCTCCACGCTGGTGCGATAGGTATCCACAGTGCCAAGCATATCGGATGATTCTGAGTAATACAGCAGCGCCGGAATGATTTTTCCCGCTGCCTTGACATTGGCGGCGGCACCGCCGTAAAACAGCCAAGCAGAGATGAGCGCAATAAAATACCCCGCAGTATTGGCAGACGTGGCAAGAAACCCCTGATAAACGCCGGCCGCGACACTGATCAGGATGATGGCGTATACGGTTATGTCAAGGATGTTAATTTCCAAACCTTTGCCTCCAGGCACACGATACGATCCCATGCGCCGCCAAAGGCTTCGCACAACGCAATCTTAATGCTTTGTATTGTTTCAGTCAAGTCACAGCGTGTTTATGGCAAGTTCATCAAGTAGTTCCGATGATTGGAATAGATCACAAACGCCTTGCCTGGCACCACCGCCGATATGCTTTCCACCGTATTTGCAAGTGGAAAGAAACGGCTTGATGTGCCGTTGGCAGCAAATGAATACACTCCGTTTTCGGTAACGGCGCAAATCCTGCCGTTTTCCTTGAGCATTGCTTTTGTGCATCCTGCAGGCAGTGGGAAGCGGTACTCGGTGCCGTCGCTGTTCACATACCACAGCGAGGATAGTTGCGCTCCGGAACCAGCCGGGGCAAACAGAAAAGCAACCTTGCCGTTGGCACCCACCAGAGTGTCCTGCAGGTTCCATCCATAGATGAGCTTTCTGGGCTTTGTCTCTCCGCCATGCTCCCAAACCGTTTGGGTGTGGGTGCCCACAAGATAGGTCAGGTCCTTCTGCATCACGGCGGCGTAAGCGATCTCGTTTCGCAGCGTGATCTCGCCAGTGTACTTTTTCCCAGGGGTATATGTGGTCATCCTGGTAACCGGATCTGTGCCGTGGGAGTCCACCGTCAGCACCCAGAGTTGGCTGGATTTTTCGCCAAAATAGCCCAAGCCCAGCACGCTGGCATAGGGAAAACGGATCTCATCCACCTGGCTGAGATCCTTCACAGAATAAACCCTGAGGCGGTGTTGCCCCTCTTCCCTGATGATTACGGCAAACGTACTGCCACCCGGCACAGCCAGTACAACCTCGGTGCCCTCAGGCTCGGCCATGACACCCCTGTTGATGCCTTCCTTATCAATCAGCACAGTGGTGTTCCCACCCCAAGCCACCGTGTAATCGCCTTCCTTGCGTGCCTTCATATTGCTGGCTGGCAGGTCAATCGTCCAGAGAGGGGCATCCTTATTGAGTTCATTGCAGATCAGCTTGTTATCATAGACACAGAGCACGCCATTGCTCCATGGATATACCCCATCCTTGTTGGGAGTGGGGAGCAAAAACGCGTCACGGTCAAGCTCTGGCGTTCCAGCAATCAGTTTGTAGACACCATATCCGATGCCGGCCAGCACGACAAGCGCCACAATTGCGAGCAGCCATCCAAGGTGCACCTTTTTTCTGGGCCTGCGATACATTCAACCTCCCGTCGGGGAGAACGCCCCGGATACGATCACACGGATGGGCTTATCTGCCCGCCGCACCGTCACAGGCAGTGCAAGCTCAATTTCACCATCGGTCTCGCAATGGATGTCCATACCTGATTCAATGGTGAAGCCTTCGGTGCGGATATACTCACATTCCTTGATTTCCTTGATGTGGCGGCCCGCGATGTATTTGGCAAGCAGCCCTGGGATGCGCAGCTTGTTTACGCGGTTGATCATCACCAGCTCCAGTTTGCCGTCATCCTCAATACCATCGGGCGACACCAGTATTCCGCCTCCATAATACTTGCCGTTGGAGGCGGTCAGCACCACCAGTTCACGCTCCATCACCTTGCCGTCTATTGTGAGACGAACCTTCTTGAACTTGAAGTTGAACAGCGTGAGCAACAAGGCCACGATATAGGCGGGCATCCCCTTCATGATCTTCTTGGTTTTGGATGCCCAACCAGCCAGGTCGGTGTCCAGCCCCAACCCGAACACATTGACGAAATACAAGCCGTTGGCGTTCCACAGGTCGATTTTGGCAACTCGTCCGTTGATTAACGCGTCAAAGGCTTCCAGAGGGTCCTGTGGTGTGTTCAGACAACGGGTGGTGTCGTTGCCTGTGCCACCCGGCAGAAAGCCGATGGCGGCCTCGTCCAGCAGTCCGGACTGGGCCAGACCGTTCACGGCTTCAAACACCGTGCCGTCACCGCCAAGCGTCAAGATGTTGCGGTATCCTTTTTCAAGGGCCTGCTTCACCAGATCCACTGCGTGTTTGTGGTATTGCGACATGCCGATTTCATAGGCTATGCCCTTGGCCTTCATGTGGGCCTCGAGTTGCGTAAGCGTTTCCAACGCCCTTCCGCCGCCGGCGGTGGGATTGCATATTATATAATACACCGGCAGAACTCCTTAAAATAGGAAAGAATATCGGTATTATAGCATCTTTTTGTCACAAAGGCATGCAATTTGACTTCACGTGCCAAGAAACGGCAAGTCTTGTTATTGAGCCGTCGCCCCACCCAGGTTCTTCAGCATCGCCTTCATGCCATCGGTAGCCCGGATGGTGCCGTCAGGCAGCACCCACATCGCTTCGATGCCGCCAATGCTTTGAATATAGGCCAAACCATCCTCGTAGGGCAGGATGAACAGCACGGTGTCTACAAAATCAGCCACAGCAGAGCTCTCTGTCACCACGGAGACAGCTTTGAAATGATTGGCAGGCATCAGCGTTTCTGGGTCGATGATATGGTGGTAGCGTTTGCCATCCACGGTGTAGTAACGCTGATAATCACCTGCAGTCGTCACGGATAGACCTGCCACATATGCTGTATCCAGCAACTTGGCGGCGGTGACTGCGTCACCGGGATTTCCCGGATCGGTGATGCCCACACCCCATTTGGAATTCTTGCCGTCCAGTTTCGCCCCGATGGCACGCACGTTGCCGCCGCTGTTGATCACGAATGACTGCCAACCCAGGCTGTTTAGTTCCTTGGCCACCAGCTCAGTCGCGTAACCCTTGGCAACCGAACCCACGTCCAGACGCATTTCCGGGTCCCGCAGATAAACTGTGCCAGCTGCCTCGTCTATGATCACATCATCGATATTGCTATGTGACGCTGCATCCTCAAGTTTATCTATGGGAGGCAAGGCGGCCTGGCCTGGATTGTCCAAACCGGCCTGGCGGTAATCGTGCCAGATGCCAACCATCGCGCCAAGCGCGATGTTGATGGCCTCCGGTGTTTTGGCCTGCCACTGCTTGCAAAACAGAAGCATTTGGATGATATCGGAGCTCACCTTTACAGGCTGTTTACCGGCATTATCGTTGATGGTTTTGATGTTGTTGACACCGTCGTAGTCGTGATACATATCATAAAGCTTATTCAGCTCTACGAAACGAGCTTGTGCTTTTTCTGCCCAATTGTCAAACTCAGCCTGGCTTTTGCTATAGCCCATCACCTGAATCACAGTGTCAAAGGTGTCCAGAAATTCGGTGGAGTATTTTTGATAGCCCGACGAGCCGGAGCAGCCCGCGGCAAGTAACATGATAGAACACAGCAAGAATATAAGTGCCTTTTTCATGAGGACAATTATATCATCAAGGCTAACGGGGGTAAATGTGTAAAACTTTACTCTCTGATTCCCTTCGCGGAAGGCAGCGAGTCATTCTGATCCAGGCTGGTTTTGATTTGTTTTCCAACCTCCTCCCGCTGCTGGAGCATATCCATGCGGGGCAGCGGGATGGGCCGGGTCATTGCTGGCACCTGTGCGAAGTTGTGCCGGTTGTCACCTGGAGTCCGTACGCTGGAGCCATTTACTGTTTCGTTTTTTTTCATTGTCTTCCCTCTAAAAACACTCAAAAAAGCATTCAGCCTTGCCCTGCGCCGCCCTGCGAAAATCTTCCCGCTCTGGGAGGTAAACGCCGGTCAGGTGCTGGTTTGCAAGGTCGGTGCATTCTTTTTTGTAACTGAAGAGCAGGTCGTTGATTTGCTCATCGGTCAGGCTGCCCTTATCAACTCGCAACCAGTCGTGGTCAATACGGTTGAGCACGGCGTCCAGTCGGGGCAACAGCTCATTGAGCGCCGTGACCCGCTTGCTGTATGGCAGATATTGCTTCACCGCCGTCATTACCTGTGACGCTGCAATCAGCACCGCCCATAGCAGCGGCAATTGGCTCCATACTGCCCACGCCGCCACGCTGGTGCTGGACACAATTGCCAGAAAGCTCTCGAGGTATCTCATCCACCGGTAGGAATCGTTGCGGTATTCGTAGAAATAGAGAAGCTCATACTTTGTGCCCGTGTAATAAGCCCAGTATTTTTCACGCAAGGCAACGCATCCTCCTTTCGGAGATGATACATTGTAATGCCGTTTGAGCCGCAAATATGATGAATTGATCTTAACCCGGGATCAAAGCTCTGTTTCCTCACGGACAAATATGCTGGTCGCCGGCTGCATCTGCCAACCCTCGACCAAAAGGCGCATCGTGATGGCTTCTTTCAGGTTTAGTATGTCCCACTCGTTGCCCTTCACATAAAAGCAAGCCATGCCAGGCTTCCAGCGGCGGTCAGCCTGTTCCGGCGTCTGTGCGATGGGGTAGGGCAGGTTCAGTTCGCTGTGCAGCCTATGGCAAAGGGCGATGGCTGATGGGCTGTTGGTTTCCACATAGACCTCAATGGGTGAGCCTGAGATGCGTGACACAACGGTGTGCGGTTGGCTGATTGCAGCTTTGGCCCCACATTGGGTGCAAAAGCTGGCCTCTTCCGATATCCGATTGCCGCAATGCGCGCAGTACATTGCCATTCCTCCGATGTGATGATGTGCTTTTCCGATGGATTCAGTATAACCGGAATGCAAGAGTTTGGCAACGTTGTCGGCTTGTTTGTCGCAGCGAGTGTTTATAGTGTATGCTTGAAACAGCTTGTTTAGAGCTTGGCCCGGTGATATACTCGGGCCAACAATGGAGATATGGAGGCGTGGAATGAGGCGGCGGATGCTGATCATTGCGGCGTTTGCTGCAATGGCACTGGCGGTAACTGGATGTGCATCGGGTGCTGATTGTGGGAGCTTCCAATGGAGAACACCTGTGCATGGATCCGCTGAACAGCAATGGGGAGTCCGCTCCATTATCCCGCCATGGCGGCGCGGTTTACCGCGTGCGGTATGTATGGGTAGAGGAATAAATTACTGCCAGCTTTCTCCCAATACCTTTTCCACAAATACCTTGGCGATATCGGGGTCGAACTGGGTGCTTGCGCTTTTCTTCAACTCTGCAATGGCATCTTCCATCGACATGGCCTTGCGGTATGGCCGGTCACTGGTCATCGCGTCATAGGAATCGGCGATGGCAATGATCCTGGCCTTCCATGGGATTGCCTCGCCAACCAACCCGCGGGGGTACCCGGTTCCGTCCCAGCGCTCGTGGTGTGCCAGCACATATTCTGCAATGAAGTAAAACTCGTTGGATGTGTTCAACAGCCGAAACCCAATTTCCGGGTGTTGCCTGATTTGGGCCAGTTCGCTGTCAGACAGCTTTTCTGTCTTGTCAAGGAGAGTTTCATCCACCGCGATTTTTCCAATGTCGTGCAGCTCGCCGGCTGTTTTGAGCTCTCTGATCTCGTCGATTTTCAAGTTAAGCACCACTCCCATATCTTCGCAAAGCTTACTGACTCGTTTGGAGTGTGCGTTTTCTCTCGGGCTTTTTACCAACAGCGCATTCATGATGGAGCGGATCACTGCGTTACGCTTGCTGGCTGCGTGCAGGATCTTGTTTTGATACATCTTGTTTTCTGCTTTTTTCAGCACATCCCAGACGTGTTGGCCTTCCAATAGCTTCGTGCTCCACCCGAACGCGATGGAGGCGCCGATCTCCATGAACTTAATCATTTCAACCCGCTCATGGATTCGCTCAGTGATTTTTTCCACGGCATGAGAATCGGTTTTTGGCAATAGGATGATAAACTCATCGCCGCCTGTCCTGGCAATGATGTCGTCTGCGCGGCACTCTGCTTTCATTGCATCAGATACCTCGCGGATCAACTGATCGCCAACCTGATGGCCGAATGCATCGTTGATTGTTTTCAACCCGTTCACGTCTGAATAGATGAAGGAGATGGGCAGATTCCGGCTCACATCGAGCCGCCGCAATTCTTCCTCAAAGAACCGCCGGTTGTAAAGCCCGGAGAGTTGATCATGGTAGCTTAGATACTCAATACGGCGTTGACGTTCCTTGCGCTCACTGAAATCACGGAACACCAACACGCATCCGATGGTCTGGCCATGCACATCGAGGATAGGCGCGGCGGTGTCTTCAATCGGGCGTTCTGTGCCATCTCTCGAGACCAGTAATGTGTGGTTCGTAAGATCGACAATCTTTTGTGTTTCAAACACGACCTTCACCGGGCTTTCCACCAGATCGCGTGTGTATTCGTTGATAATGCGGAAAACGTTCTCAATGGGTTGGTTCAGCGCTTCCTGCAGTGTCCACCCGGTCAGATGCTCCGCAATAGGATTCAGGAATTGGACCAGACCGGTGTTGTCCACCGATACCACCCCATCGCCCACCGACAGCAATGTTGCCTGCAGTTTCTCCTCGTTGGCCACCACCTTGCTGTGTTCCGCTTCAATCCTCGTAAGCAAGTTGTTGATCGATTCACTGATAAAGGAAAACTCTGCGATTTTATTGCCAGGCATTCTTGTAAAGTGGTTTTCGCTGATGTCTATTTCTTTCAGATCGTTGACCAGGTTTATAAACGGTTTGGACAAATATCTGCCGACAATCAAGAATATCGTGAACGATAATATCAACAAAGCAATGGTGTTGAACAAAGCAAACCGAAGCGCTCTTTCAAGGGACATGACGTATAAGGAACGGTCCATGGTAAGCCCCATCTCGACATCTGGAAACTCGGCTTCGTTGTTCTGTGCAACAAGAGTGATCAGGATCGAATTTCTATCCTCACTAATCGCGACATTTCTCTCAAATACTGGGACGGACCCCTTCAATTTGGCACTGCTGGGTTCTTCATTGCCCACTTCGCGGATGGTCTCCAGCGTGCAGCCGGATATCTTTTCCAGGGAATCGATGATTTGCCAGCTGATTTGCCTGCCAAAAATCAAGTAGCCATTTGGAGCATTTACACTGTTGGAATCAGTGACGCTTGATGACGATACGAAGTAAAACGTGTCTCCGATTTGTAGTATCCCGTAATGGTCGTCACCGTTTGTAAATTTCTGTATGGCCTTGTTCATGCTGTTTTGGAACGGGATGGAAAACCCTCCAAAGTCACCCATCCCAAAGTAATAGTATGCTTTATGAACCACGGTTCCGTCCAGCGTGGTTAATATCATGAAATTGATATCAAGGTTCTCAAATGTGTCCTCAGTAATATTGTCTTTTACATAAGCCGGATTGTTTCCGGCCACGAAATGGTATGTATCATTCCAATGAGCCCAGTCATTAACGGTTCCGGTGTATTTGTCTGTTCGATCAGAGAGAAACTGGACGATGTTCTTTTCGCTTTGGTCAACCAGCATCTTCTCTTGTGCGAGTGAAAGGTTTTGCAGGAAGCTCCCAAACGTAACATTGATTATGATCACACCTAGCAACAAAACTGGAATGATTGTGGCTGATAGTCGTGTTCTGAGTTTCATTCTGCCAGCCCTTCCATAACTTGATAACCTGATCGTGTAGCAAGTTACAGTTACAAATTGCCCTGATCATGAGCGGAATAAACTAAAACATGAGCATATACCTGTATTGTTATAGACGTATGAGAATTGTGAGCCCTGAGCTACGGCTCAGGGCTGGATCCCAATTTCCTTCACACGCACACTCCTTGTTGCCAACACATCCACGCCGGTGCCGGCTGCGTTGCTGATCACCACATCGCCCACACGCACCGGCGCTTGCGCCGAAGCACAGCGGATGGCAGCCAGCACCGCCGGTATTGCCGCTTTGGGCACTGGCTGCGCTGTCTTCACCGACAGCAGCGCCAGTTGCCCGCCGGCCACGGCGATAGACGAGGTGACGGTGCGGGTGGGGTTTGTCAACTCTTCCGAGGCATATTTCACGCCCCTGGCGCAGGTGTTGCCGGATACTTTCACCTGGCCTCCCACAACCGCAGCCTTCAGACGGCAGCCAACAGGGCAAACGATGCAAACCATTTCCGTAGCACGGCGCTCTTCTGTTACGACACTCATTTTATTGCCCCCCCTGTGCGGAGACCAGCAGGGTCTCTGAAACTCCGGCCAACTGCCTGGCGGTTAGCTCTACTTCCTCCAGCTCGCCTGGCGTCATCACAGCCTTGCGGCGGCGAAGCAGCGTTTGCCCGCCGCTGGTGACCTCGCAGGCGGCGGGTTTCAGCACATCGCGCACGCGGTAGTAAAGAGCGAGCCCTTCCTCCGGCAGGCTGTTGAGATCCAGCCGCTGTGGCACCACGGTGCGCACGCCGGCACTGGCAGACACCTTTATGTGCCGCGGTTCGGCAAAGCCGTTTACCGCAAAGCGTGCCGCTGCCCGGCCTGCAATGGCTGCCTCCCGGCTCACATTGTCCACCAGGTCATGCACATGCAGCACGTTGCCGCAGGCGAAGATGCCCGGCACAGTGGTCTGGCGGTGCTGGTCCACGATAGCTCCCTGCGTGACAGGGTCCAGCTCCACGCCGGCCAGTGCGGACAGCTCGTTTTCCGGGATCAAGCCCACGGAAAGCAGCAGCGTGTCGCAGGGGATGAACTGCTCTGTGGTCTTGATGGGCCGCATGTTTTCGCCCACCTGGGCGATCGTAACACCCTCAACACGCTCGCGCCCGTGGATTTTCACCACGGTGTGACGAAACAACAGCGGGATGTTGTTGTCGCTCAAACACTGTGCCACATTTCGGGCAAGGCCGCTGCTGTAGGGCATGATCTCGCACACGGCCTTTACCACAGCACCCTCCCAGGTGAGCCTGCGCGCCATGATCAGGCCAATGTCGCCGGATCCCAGGATTACGATTTCGCGGCCGGGCATCACGTTTTGCATGTTCACCAGCCGTTGGGCGCTGCCGGCGGTGTAGACGCCGGCGGGCCGGAACCCGGGGATGCCAATGGCTCCGCGGGTGCGCTCCCGGCAGCCCATCGCCAGCACTACGGCGCGGGCCACAATTTCAACGAGCCCCCTGCCTGTCCCCACAGCTTTGATGTGCCGATCGGCGGAAAGCTCCAGCACCATCGTATCCAGCAGCACATCGATGCCGCTGCCCTCAAGCTTCTCAATGAACCGCTCGGCGTATTCCGGGCCGGTCAGTTCTTCCCCAAACCAATGAAGCCCGAATCCGTTGTGGATGCATTGCTGCAAAATGCCGCCCAGTGAGCTGTCACGCTCCAGGATCGCGACCTTTGCAGCACCGGCAGCCCTGGCCTCCAGCGCCGCAGCGAGCCCCGCCGGGCCGCCGCCGATCACTGCCACATCATAATTCAGCATTGCCCGGCCTCCTTTTCCCGCACAAGCCAGGAGCTTCCGCCGGATTTCGTGATTTCCTCCATCGCCATACCCGTTTCGCGGCTGATGATTTCCAGGATGCGCGGCCCGCAAAAACCGCCCTGACACCGGCCCATCTGAGCGCGGGTGCGGCGCTTGATGCCATCCATCGTGGTTGCCGGGATCATGGAATGGATTGCCCGCACTATCTCGGCTTCCGTCACGGTCTCACAGCGGCACACGATGTGGGCATGCAGCGGGTCTTCGGCGATGGCTGCCCGGCGCTCGCTGTCATCCATATCGCGGAAGGCCTTGGTGTGGGGCCGGAGGGGATTGAAACTGTCCTTCTTTTTCATGGTGAGTCCTGCCAACGCAAGCTCCTCAGCCACCAGCTGAGCCACTGCGGGGGAGGAGGAGAGCCCCGGCGAGCACATGCCGGCGGCGTTCACAAAGCCAGGGGCATCGGGCTCCCTGCCGATAATGAAGTCGCTCTTGCCGCCGCCTTCTTTCACCGCTACGGCCCTCAAGCCCGAAAATGTGGTGATGCACTTGTTGAGCGGCAGCGCCGGCACACTCTTTCGGCTGAGCTTCTTCAGATACCACAGACCCTCCGGCGTGGTGGCGGTGTCGCGCTTGTCCGTGATATCTACCGCTGAAGGCCCGGCATACACATTGCCATCCACGGTGGGGCTCACCAGCACACCCTTGCCCAGTTTGCCGGGCGTCTGGAAAACCACGGTTCCCACCATTCCGCCCACGGATCGATCCAGCATCATGTACTCGCCCTTGCGGGGCTTGATGGAAAAGGGCTTTCCACCGGCCATGCTGTTGATCTCATCGGAATAAAGCCCAGCTGCGTTTACGACATAGCGGGATTTGATGGTTTCACCTTCCGCTGATGTAAGCTTATAGAAACCGTCCTGTCGCCGCAGCCCCGTTACGGCAAAGCCGAACCGTGCCACAGCGCCGTTGGCGATGGCGTTCTCCAGTAAGGCCAATGTGAGCTCATAAGGGCAGGTGATCGCCGCCGACGGTGCCCAGAGCGCGGCAAGCACTTCTTGGCTGATGTTGGGCTCCCGCCGGCGCACCTCGTCGCTGCTGAGGATCACAAGGCCGGGCACGCCGTTTTCGTCGCCCTGCTCCTTCAGCTTGTGCAGTGTCCGCACTTCTTCTTCATTGAAAGCCAGCACCAGCGAGCCGATGTTCTGCCAGGGCACTGAAAGCTCCCGGCACACTTGGGGCATGAGCTTGCTGCCCAAAACGTTAAGCCGTGCCATCAGTGTGCCCGGCACGCAGTCAAAACCGGCGTGCACGATGGCGCTGTTGGCCCGGGAAGCGCCCATGGCCACGTCTGCCCCTTGCTCCAGCACAATGATGCTCAGTTGGTATCTGGATAACTCCCGTGCCACAGATGCGCCAGTGACGCCTGCGCCGATGATTGCCACATCATACAAATGAAAACAACCCCTTTATGAATGATGATGATTACAAAAAAAGAGCGCGCCTGACCAACAGGTCAAGCGCGGCTCTCAAATCTCTGCCGTTGTTTCCTGCCTGCATTATATGACAGGAAACGCGGGGGTGTCAAATGATCAGTATTTTATCGAGCTAAATGCATGCTCTAGCCCTCACCCCCCGACCCCCTCTCCCATTCATGGGCGAGGGGGAGGTGCTGTTCGGGGCTGTCGCCCCGAACCCCTTATTGCAAAGAGCCACTAAACCAAGGCAGTGGATGAGGATGTATAAAGAGGGGGGGTGGTTTGACAGCTCGCGAGCCGCTCGCTGCCCCAATGCCTAGAACAGCTTCACTGCTGCGCCTTTGCGTACATACAACGGGATGCGGTCAATGGGCGCGTCAGCCTCCACGGTGGTGCCGCCGTTGAATTCGGCACCGGTCCAGGCATCAACCCAATCAGCCCTAGTGGGCAGATAGACTTTGCGGCTACGCTGGCCGGCTTCGGTCACAGGGGCCACCAGGATGTCCGGCCCAAACAGGTATTCATCCTCATGCTGCCAGGCGGCCTGATCCTGCGGGAAATCGTAGAACAGCGGGCGGGCTGGCGGCGTGCCCTTCTCGTGGGCTTCCTTCATGACGCCGGCGATATAGGGCTTCATGCGCTCGCGCAGGAACATGTATTTGCTGAAGATATCATAGGCCTCGTCGCCATAACTCCAAATCTCGTTGGCAGAGCCGGAGCCAAACTTGGCGCCTCCCTTGGTGCCGGTGGGCTGGATGTAGGGCACGCGATCGCCATGCAGGCGGAACACCGGGCAGAACGCGCCGAACTGGAACCAACGCACGATCAACTCGCGGAAGGCCGGGTCGTCGGGGTTGCCGCCGTAGAAGCCGCCGATGTCGCTGGTCCACCAGGGGATGCCGGCCAGGCCCATGTTGAGCAGGCAGGGGATCTGGTTTCGGAAGGACGCGAACGTGGAGGCGATGTCGCCGGACCATACCAGTGCGCCGTAGCGCTGTGAGCCTGCCCAGGCGCAGCGGGCCAGATTGAGGGGCTTGTCCATGCCTTCCGCCGTCATGCCGTCGTAGAAGGTCTTGGCATAAAGCGCCGGGTAGAGGTTGCCGATCTCCAGGCAGGAACCCTGCTGGTAACGGTAATTGTCATACTCATAAGCCAGGAATTCGGGCTCGGCCTCGTCCAACCAGAAGATGCGGATGCCTTTGTCAAAATAGTTCTTCTTGGCCTTTTCCCACACGAAGCGGCGGGCATCCGGGTTTGTTGCGTCGAAAAACAGCGTCTGACCCTGGAAGTTCATCGTCATGCGCAAGCCTCGGTCGGTGCGCATCAGCATGCCCTTGGATAGCATTTCCTCAAAGTTTTCGCTCTCATAATCCACCGTGGGCCAGATGGAGACCATGAGCTCGATGCCCAGCTCCTTGAGCTCCTTGACCATCCCATCCGGGTCGGGCCAATACTCCGGGTCAAAGCGCCAGTCGCCCTGGGTGGGCCAATGGAAGAAGTCCGCCACGATCACGTCCATGGGCAGGCCCCGGCGCTTGTGCTCGCGGGCTACTGCCATCAGCTCCTCCTGGGTGCGGTAGCGCAGCTTGCACTGCCAGAAGCCCATGGCATAGTCCGGCATCATCGGCGTGGTGCCCACGGCTTTTGCATATTGCTCCACGATCTGCGCCGGAGTGCTGCCGGCGGTGATCCAGTAGTCCAGCACCTTGGTGGAGCGTGCCTGCCACTCGGTCATATTTTTGCCGAAGGTGACCTGGCCCACAGCGGGGTTGTTCCACAATAAGCCATAGCCGATGCTCGACACGGCAAAGGGCACGCTGGCCTGGCAATTGCGGTGAGCCAGCTCCAGCGTGCAGCCCTTTAGATCCAGATAGGGCTGTTGGTATTGGCCCATGCCATAGAGCTTCTCACTGTCGTTGGGGTGGAAGCGGGCGGTGAGACCGTAAGCCCCGCCTAAAATCGGCGCGAACTCCCGGCCGTATTTCCGTATGCCGAGAAAGTCCTGACTGGAGTATTCCCGCAAGAGCACTTCATCTTTGCCATTGCGGAACGTGATGCCGCCTTTCGCGGAAACCTCGGCGACAATGCCGCCGTTTTTCACTGTGGCGGTGTCACCTGAGATGACAATTTCCGCCTTGCAGCTGCCGCCCGGCAGCAGCGCGAAATCGTTTTCGGGCATACTGCCCTCGTGGGTCGCCCGCACGCGGAGGCCGTTTTCGCCCCACGCCTCGATCCATAGGATCTCTGTGTCATACCGCCGCACCAGTTTGGTTTCCAGAGCTTCAAAACCCGCAGCCATGGTCATTTCCTCCTGTCGATTTCTTGTGCTTTATCCCAATGTGATTTCATAAACGCAGTGCTTGCCGCCCCGCAGCACTGACTCCAGAACCTTTGCCCGAACCGGCTTCTGCAGCACCTTGGAAAACATCAGCTCCGCAAAGCCCTCGGAGCAGTTGCACAGGTTGGGGGTGTCCGCAGCCTTTGCACGCACCAGCGGGCACACGCACTCTGCTTTGTTTTCGTCGGCGAGGATGCGCTTTCCGTCAGCATCCACAGTGATAATCCAGCCCCATTTTTCCTGCAGCAATTCATAAAACGCTTTTGGCTTCCCCACATACGGATCGAGCACTGCGCCCATCTCAATGGCGTCATAATGGGCCTTGGCACACTTTTTGACGGCTTGATCAGAACCGATGGCCGGATTTGCGGCCAGTGTTGTCATGAGTGTGTTCGTCCATGCGCAGACGATGCCCACATCGCCGTTGGCGCAGCAAGCCCCGGTTTGTTCACAGTGTAATGAGCAACCCATCCAAATATCCTCCCCAGAGTATATTGACTTGGGTATTATATCGCCTCCGTCAGGTGCTTTTCCATAGAAAAGATTTTTGATTGGTTGGCTTATCTCTAGTATATCATCAGTCTTAAGAGCGAATGAAATCCGTCATCCGTGATTGTATGGAATGTGCGCCGACCCCAGAAACAGCGGCCTGTCGCCATGGATCAGCTCAATGATGTTTGCCCCAAGAGCTTCGGGTAGCAAGCGGATGGCCGGCAGTTCATCCAGATCCAGCCAGACGCACTCAACCTGCATGTCGTCAGTCTCGGTGGGGGTGGCCCTGGTTTCGTTGCGCAGTGAGCAAACGAAAATGTGCAGCATCTTGTGGGCATATTCGGGCCGCCGCTGCCGGAATGCTTCGTCGTCGCAGATCTCCTCGCAGAGAGCCGCAAAGCGCAGGGGGATCACGGTGTAGCCCGTTTCCTCCTGGCATTCGCGAATGACGGCGTCTTCCAGCGTCTCATACTGGTTTTGTCCGCCGCCGGGCAATGTGAAATAGTCGCCGTTGTGGAGGTCATAACAGCGGTTGAGCAGGATCTTGCCGTTGTTGAGGATGATGGCCTTCGCGGTGCTTCGGATGCTCATGCGCCCGCCAACTTGTTACTTTTGATCCAGATATCGCAGCGACTCAAACCACGGGTCGCCGGAGAAATCGGGCTCCGGCACATTGGCCTCTCCGCCCAGCTCCTCGATGGCATTGCGGGTTTCGGTCCACTCCAGATAATTCAGTGCGCCCTCTGTCAGTGCTGCCTTCAGCGCCGGGATGGCGTCGGCGTTGCCGTATTTGCCCAGATAGGCCGCGATCACGGCCTTGTCGCTTTCGGCGCTCTGATAAGCCGCCAGCAGCTTTTTGAAGATGCGTTCGTCGCCGGGGAACTCCACCAGCACGCTCAAAAACCATTCCACAGCCTGTGGCTCCAGATCTCTGCCCATTCGGGAGAGGATTGGCTCCACCACAATAGGCCCCATCGCCGTGAGCGCCTCGGCCATGCTCTCGGCATAGTCGTTGTCCGGATTATTGACGATGGCGTCGATATACTCCTCCATCGGCAGCACCGAGCCGATCTCGTTCAAAAGCTTGATGGCAATCATCACCGCCTCGTCGCCCTTCTCACCGGCGGGCAGAGGCATCTCGCGGCGTTTGAGCTTCATGAGCAGCGGCTCGGCCTGGTCGCCCAATGTCACGATGCGGTCCAGCATCGGATCGGGCACCCACACGCCAGCGGTGATGTATTTGAGCATCCATTTGACGAGCAATGCAGCGTCGTCGAAGCGCTCGAAATAGTGGATCGGCGCGGCGCCATCCAGCCAAGTGGCGGGGGAGTTGAGCCACCGCTCATAAACACCCTCCACCTGGGCCTCCATCTGCTCCGGCTTTTTATACTTGTCACGGTTCTGGTCCATCCATTGCTTCAGGTGCTTCTCAAATTGCTTTTCAAAATCCAGCACAAACAGATCCATTATTCTCCCTCGCTTCCGTATACCGCCTGAGTTTGCAGCGCGCCCAACTCTTCGGCGGTGAATTCATATGCTTGTGTGCAGAAGTGGCAGCGCACCTCTGCGCCGCCGTCTTGCTCGATCATGTCACCGAGTTCCTTGGCACCAAGAGAAATGAGTGCTCGCTCGATGCGATCGCGGTTGCAGTCGCATTTCAGCTCCACCGGCATTTCGCCGATGCGCTGCGGATCCATACCATGGAAGGTGGATTGGATCACGCCGTCCGTCCCTTCGTCCAGCAGTCTGCGGCTGATGTCGCCCAGTGTTGGGGCGATCAGCTCCAGATGGGAAACCGTTTCCTCCGGGCAACCAGGCAGGGGCTGCACCACAATGCCGCCCGCAGAAAGCACCGGGCCCTCCGGTGAAACCAGCACACCCAGCGCTGCCAGCGACGGCTGCTGCTCGGATGCGGCCAGATACAGCGCGAAGTCTTCCCCGATCTCGCCGGTGGCTAAATTTACCTGGCCGATATAGGGCTCGCGCATACCCAGATCCTTGACTACGGCCAGCTTGCCCTGCCGGCCCACCGCGCCGCCCACATCCAGCTTGCCGTCGGGGCGTGTGGGTAGGTGCACTGTGGGGTCGGAGCAATACACCTTTACGGTGCCGTCAGGCCGGGCCACAGCGATTACCTTGCCGATGGGGCCTCCTCCGGTGATCGTGACAGACACACTGCCGTCTCCCTTCAGCTCTGATGCCAGCAGCAGCGCCATTGTGAGCGTGCGGCCCATCGCCGCAGCAGCCACCGGCGTTGCTCCGTGGATGCGGCTTGCCTCCTCCGCTGCCTGTGTGGTTTGGGCCAGCGAGATGCGCACATTGCCTCCAGCCGCCAAGTACCGATAGACGTTATCCTGCAAATTCATCCTCCGGAGATTGTTTCGCCCGTTATACCGCCTGTGCCACAAACTGCAGCCTGTCGCAGCCGGGCTTGGGCTTTTCTTTTGTGAACGCCCCGTAGACTGCCTTAAGCTCGTAGCCGCACTGGGTGAGCGCGGTTGAGATCTCTTCCTCTGTCCAGATCCGCTGGCGGTGCACCTCGTTCTCCCTGCGCCAATACTCCCAATGGCGCACAAACAGCGTGATGTCCATGGTGATCACCATGGTCTCCCGGTCCAGTGTGTTGGTCCAAAGATAAGCAGTGTCATCGGTTTCCTCGCCGTAGAGCTGGCCGTCCATCGCAACGAGCTTTTCCTCGCTGCTCACATCAAACAAAAGCGCGCCGCCCTTTTTCAGGCTCTTGCGGGCGCTGCACAAAAACTGCCTGAGGTCGTCAGGCTCCAGCAGGTAGTTCACACCGTCGCAGGCGCAGACAATACCGTCCACCGGCCGGTGCACCCGCATGGCGCGGATGTCCTGCTTCACAAAGGTGATCGGCGCTCCGGCCTTTGCTGCTTTCGCGGCGGCTTCGGTGAGCATCTGCTGGGAAATGTCAATGCCCAGCACCGAATAGCCAGATTTGATCAGCTCCAGCGAGATGCCACCGGTGCCGCACGCGGCGTCGATCAGCTTGCCACCCGGCTGCACGTCCATGTCCAGCAGCAGCCCGGTCAGGTAATCGCCCCAGGCCCTGTAGTCATGATGGCCCAGCCGGTCATACACCACGGCCAGGGCGCTGTAGGCATTATCCTGCACGCTCACGGCCGGCTGCTCCCATTGTTTTTGACACGGGCTTTGCCGGAGAGCAGGGCGCCGATGCGGCCTGTCTCCTCGCTGGTTAAGCCGCCCCAACCGGTGCGGAGCAGCTTTTCGGCCAAACCCAGCTCTGCGGCTGCTTCGAATTTCATGCGTTCCTTTTCCATATTGAGTTTCTTCACAAGTATCACCCCGTCATAGTATCGGGGTGAGAGGGGTTTTTATGTAATTACGGCTTGATCTCCCTGTCTTCCGGGTCCAACGGCGGGCGCCTGTCGTCCTGCCCGGAATCGGAGCGCATCAGCCTGTCAAAGGTGGCGTTGGTGTAGCTGTTGGTGATGAATGCCGTGAGCGTGATCCCCAGCAGCGCGTAGTACAGCGCCAACGCCAGCAGCGCGATGGGGGAGCCGGTGGCTCCGAAGATCAGAATTGCCAGCACCACCGGGAAGGCAGCAAGCACGCCGAAGATGATCGTGAAGGGCAGGCGGCCCATAGACAGCATCAGGCTGTTACGCAGGATCTGCCCCAGCTTCAGCTTGTAGGTGACCATCATCGGGAACGCGTACATATAACTCAGGACGAATAAACTCAGGAAAATGATATACAGCGTCATCATAAACCACAGCCACTGCTGGGTTTGCAGCGCAAAGGCATACATCGACAGCACGACAAACGATAAGAACATGATCAGCGCGAGAATCAGCATCAGCAGCATCGACTGTTTCCAGTTGGCCTTCATGTGATCTCTGAAATCGCTCCACAGCCACGCGTGCTCATCGCGGGCGTAGTTGCGAACCACATAGGTCATACCGGCCAGTGGTGGGCCGGCCAGCGGTAACAGCACAATGTTGACCATCAGATAGAAGGAAAGCTGACTCAACAGGTTTTCTGTGACCACCTGGGGCACGCCGCCGCTCATGTCGATTCCCGCCAGGCCGGCGTTCATCGCCATCAGCGTCCAGATGGTCCACAGCTCAATTGGCAGCAGAAACACGATCAACAGCATATTCAGCTTCATCAGGTCGCCGATCCGCACGCCGAGCGTGGTGAAAAACAGCTCAAACCTGTTCTTCGGCATATCGCCTGGGTCCAGATCGGGCCGGTTGGGGTTACCGTTGTACATGCGGTTGAAAAAGCCCTTGAACATTGTGATCCTCGCCTTTCCTGTCAGGTGACCAACAGCCGTTTGTAGAATTCCACCGCGGCAAGAAGCGCATGCTCGCGGAAATTGAACCGGTCGCTATGCAGCGGCTCGGTGAAGCCCGATTCCTCATTGCGGCAGCCAAGCAAGCCCATGAACGCCGGTGCCTTCTGCCGGTAAAGGCTAAAGTCTTCCGCCACGGTGAGCGGCGCCGCAACCGTGGTGAGATCGGGAGCCAGCGACAGGGCCAGCTGGGCCAACCCGGGATCGTTGGCGGTCACCGGCACTTCACTCAGCACCCTGAACTGGGTTGTGACACCCCAGGCTTGCTCCAGGCCCTTGAGGTGCCCAAGCAGGCTCTGCCGCATGCTTGCCATCACACCGTCGTCATAAGCCCGCAGTGTGCCCTCAAGCTCCACATGCCCGGCTATGATGTTGTGGCGGCTGCCCCCCACAAACTTGCCAAATGTCAACAACCCCGGTGCTTCCGGCGGCTTCACGCGGGAGATTACCGCCTGCGCTCCGGTCACAAATGCTGCCGCCGCCGCAATGGCGTCCACAGCCAGATGGGGCATCGCGCCATGGGCGCTTCGGCCTGTCACATCAATAGCAAACTCACATGCTGCGGCCATCACCGGCCCCGAGACCACGCCGATCGTGCCCTCCGGCAGGTGCGGCATCAGGTGGAAAGCAAACACGCGGCCCACCACAGGGTTATCCAGCGCGTCTGCTTCCATCAGCATCCGGGCGCCTTTGACCAGCTCCTCGCAGGGCTGGAAGAGCAACACCACCGTGCCGGAGACCCGATCCAGGTTTTCCTTGAGCAACCGGGCCGTGGCCAGCAGCCCCGCCATATGGCCATCATGACCGCATGCGTGCATCCAGCCCTCATGCTTGCTTGTAAAATCACAGCCGGTCTTCTCACAAACGTTCAGAGCGTCCATATCGGCCCTGAGCGCAGTGACAGGCCCCGCCTTTCCGCCATGAAGCACCGCCTTGACGCCTGTGACGGCGATTGGCTGAGCATTAATGCCCATGGCGTTTAGTTGTTCCAGGATGAAACGCTGCGTGCAATGCTCCTCCAGCCCTCTCTCGGGGATGCGGTGCAGTGCGCGGCGCATATCCTTGGCGTAATCCAGCAATGCCAGTGTTTCTGATGAAAAACCCATCAAGTTCCTCTGTTTGGTAGTAGCTCCATTATATACGGGGCCTGTGGCATTGTCCATGAACAAACACCTGCCGCAAGCTTAAGGATTGCTGAAGTCCGCCATATCAGGCAGTTTTATCAGCGCTTAGCAACATGGAGAGCGGAAAGCCTTTGCCGTCGTATGCATCCGTCATGCCCACGTCATAATCAAATTCATCAAACCTCCGGATTGTAAATCCTGCTTTAATCAGGGCATTGAGGATTGCTCCGACCGTATGCGAGAAGCTGGTGAAGGTCTTGGATTGATACTCTGTGGTCATGTAGCCCATGCCGCTGTTTTCAATCCATGGCTCAGTCTTGAAATAGGAGTGAGCCAGCTTGGGCTGTCCGTCAAATGCTTCCTCGCCGGGCATTGGCAGCATGTTCACCACGGGGTGAAAATCGTGCAGAAACATCACGCCGCCTGGCTTCAGGCAGCGGGTGACGATGGAAAACAGTGCATTCAAGTCTTGAAACCATGTGATCGCGCCGATTGTGAAAAACACCATGTCAAAAGCATTCTCGTATTCCTGGCCGATTTGAAGGATGTCAGTGCACACAAACTCGCAGGGGATGCCCGCTGTTTCAGCGGTCTTCCGCGCCTGGCCCAACAGGTTTTCAGCGATATCAAACCCCACGCCGCGCGCAGCGCCCAGCTGCATCAGAGACAGCAGCTCGCGGCCGTTGTTGCAGCAGAACTGCGCCACTGCCTTGCCAGCCCAATTGGTTTTTTCAAGCTCCTGGACGAAATGTGCATTGAGAAAGGGCAGGCGTTGGGTTTTCAGTATCTCTGCGTTGTCGTCTCCCCAACCGGGCTTGCGGTGCTCGAACGCCTCTTCCCATGCTTGCTTGTTTGTTTGAGTATAGTCCATAGTTCCCTCCTGGATCGTTGGGCGCTCCTTCTCATTTATGAAAGCCCTAATACATATTTTACCATATTTCAGTGCCCGGGGCACTGCAGGATGCATCGGGTATATTTGGTACTAAACGTAAACATGATAGGTGAAACGGCATGACTGCTTTTGCTAATTCCGAAGCAGTTTTTTATCAATACTGGCGAATATGTGGAATTGGACTTGGATTTTTTGCCCAAATGGTTTATGATATCGTTTGGGTTAAGGTTCTCCATAATCCGTGCGCCGCACCAGGTAACATCACGGTATGGAGCGCCAAAACCCGAGTTAAGGTTCTCCATTTTTCCAACCATTCCGTGGATGAGAAAGGATGAAGGAAGCACCATGCAGTACGGCACATCAGTTTTCCCGGTCAAACCCAATGACCCCAAAGCCTATGTGTTTACCGCCAGTGAGTTCGGCGCAGACCCAACCGGCAAGGGTGACAACACTGCCGCGATGCAGGCCGCCATTGACAAACTGGAGGCCGAGGTGAAAAACGGGATCATTTTCATTCCCGAAGGCACCTATCGCTTCGCCGGCACTGTGGAGCTTTGGAGGGGCATCCGCCTGATTGGCTTCGGAGCCAAGCGACCGGTGTTCACCGTGGCAGACAATACCCTCGGCTTTCAGGGCCCCGATTCCAAATACATCTTCCATTTCCGCGTGAACAAGCCCGGCCCCGGTGAGGAGCTTCGCGACGCGCAGAATGTCACGTTCTTCAACGGCATCCGGAATATTGACTTCAAGGTGGGGAAGGGCAACCCCGGCCTGGTGGCCTGCCGCTTCCGCGTGGCGCAGCTTTGCTCCATTGAGGATGTGGACTTCTATATGGAAGACTCCCGCGCTGCCGTGGAGATGATTGGCAACGAGATGGAGCGCTGCCGGTTTTTCGGTGGCCAGTATGGCATCCTGACCGGCGAGACTGTGCCCTATTGGCCTTTCTATCTGGGCGACAGTGTGTTCTCCGGGCAGTCCCGCGCGTGCATTTCCACGTTCCGCGCCGGCATGACAATGCTGCGCGTCACGCTCTCCAACGCCCCTTATGGCATTTGGGTGCCCACCAAGGAGCGCGACAACCACTACATTGAGGAGTTTGAGCGCCTCTACATGCAGGATTGCCGCCTGGAAAACCTTTCCGAGGCCGGTATCAGCATGAACATGGTGCGTTATCCGCAGAACTGGCTGCATGCCAACAAAATCTTCTGCAAGAAGGTGCCGCGGTTCCTGGAGTCCTTCGGCTACCAGTACAACCACCACATCGGCGTGCCCCACATCGAGCCTGCGCATGAGTGCTACAGCGTGGACATCGACATGGGCCTGCGCATCGACGTGGACAACCAGGATGTGAAGCGTCGTTTCGACCTGCGTTATGATGTGAAACCGCAGAGCAGCTTGCCCCCGGCCTCCGAGCCCGACTATGTGCCCATGCCTGCCTACACTGAATGGGTGAACATCAAGGACCTGGGTGCCAAGGGTGACGGCGTGACCAACGACACGCAGGCCTTCGAGCAGGCCATTGCCCAGCACAAGGCAATCTATCTGCCCCAGGGCATTTATGTGATCTCCCGCGGGCTGGAATTGAAGCAGGACACCGCCATTCTGGGCCTCCATTGCAGCATGACCAGATTGAAACTGATGGACCACACGCCGGGTTATGACAATGACCGCGCGCCGGCTTCGATGTTCATCGTGCCCAAGGGCGGCAAGAACCACGTGTCCGGCATCTGCTTTGACGGCGGCGAAAACAAGGGCGTGATCCAGGTGGATTGGATGGGCGATCCGTCCAGCATCATGGAGGATTGCCTCTTCGGCTTCGGCAGCTACGACGGTAATAGCCGCAAGGGCCGTGACCGTTACTATGGCATCTATGTGCACGATGAAGGTGCCGGTGTGTTCAAGAACATCTGGATGCCTGACGTGTGGACGAGGGACGGCTTCCATATCAGCGACACCAGCGCCCCCGGCCAGATCTGGATGATCTCGGTGGAGCACCACCTGGATATTGAGGTTGTGCTGGAGCGCGTGTCCAACTGGAAGATCGTGGCGCTGCAGACCGAGGAGAACCTGGGCAGCGAGTATGCCTCCTCCATCCGCATTCAGGACTGCTGGAACCTGGAGATCGCCAACCTGTTCCAATACCGGGTGCAGGCCATCGACATCCAGCACCCCAACGCGGCGATCATCAACAACTGCAAGAACCTGACGATCAACGGCATCCACTGCTTCAGTATCGGGCCCACGCCGTTCACCAACTCGGCGCTGATCGATGACAAGCTCTACATCAAGGATCTGGAGATCGGCACGCTGCATGTGAATTGCTGATTGTCATTCAAGAGCAAGTGAAACGAGTGAGGGGGAGCTGCATGGCTCCCCCTTGTCATATCTGGAATTCGGTTGATGATAGCATGCATCTGAAGTAAAATGTTTTTAACTTCATTGAATACTTGTTTAGAGGTTCATTATGCTATTCGCCCGCGATGTCTCCGGCCGCCTGTTCGCAAAAGACCCCGCCGTTGTGAAACTCCACGGCACCTACTGGCTTTATCACTCCCTTTCCCCCAAGACCGACGGCCCTGGCTGGACGATCGGCATCGCCCGGTCCACCGACCTGGAGAATTGGGAGGTAACCGGCGAAATCAAGCCCACGCAGGACTGTGAAAAGAACGGCATTGCCGCGCCCGGCGCCATTGTGCTGGATGGCGTGATCCACCTGTTTTACCAGACCTACGGCAACAGCAGGCAGGACGCGATCTGCCACGCCACATCCACTGACGGTCTCACCTTTGTGAAGGATGAAGCCAACCCGGTTTATCGGCCGGAAGCCACCTGGTGCTGCGGCAGGGCCATCGACGCGGACTTGTGTGTGTTCAACGGCAGACTGCACCTGTACTTCGCCACCCGCGACCATTCATTCCGCGTCCAGAAGGTGGGTGGGGCGGTAGCGGAGCTGGATTCTGGCTTTTCCGCAGGGTCGTGGAAGCCGCTTGCAAACCAGGCGCTGCTGAGCCCGGAGCTTTCTTGGGAAGGCGAGTGCATTGAGGCCCCTGCGTGCGTCTGCCATGGAGGCAAGATTTATCTGTTTTACGGCGGCTCCTACAACTGCATGCCGCAGCAGGTTGGCTGCGCCGTATCATCGGATGGTGTGTTTTTCGAGCGGATCAGCGTTGAGCCGTTTTTGGCCAACGGGCCGGAAGGCGCGTGGAATGCCAGCGAGTCCGGTCATCCGTTTGCATTCCGCGATGAGGATGGCAGGGTGCATCTGTTTTACCAGGGCAGCCCGGACAATGGGGTGACATGGTATGTCTCCAGGGTTGAGGTCGATTTTCAGGGCGGGAAGCCATACTTGAAATAGCGAAATCAAGCGATGAACCCGTTTGTCTTTATTGTCACATGACATGAGGAGGAACGATGGACGCACGCACTGAGCTGTTCCGGCGCAGAGACATCTACAACCTTGCCGGCACCAATGGCCTGTTTGCCGAGGCCGTGCGCGACAATGTGGCGCACCACGCCGCGCGGTCGGAGTTTTATGCCCGGCTTCTGCAAAGCCGGAGCTTTGATTCGTCAGTGATCCGCACTGCAGAGGACTTCTCCGCCATCCCGGTGATCCCGGCGCAGTTCTTCAAATATCATGAAGTGTTGAGTGTCGGGCGCGAGCAGGTCAGCATCCACGCCACTTCATCGGGCACCCAGGGGCAGAAAAGCCAGGTGTTCATCGATGACGGCTCACTAAAGCTGGGCACCCAAATGGCAGTGAACTGCTTCCGCTGGCACGGGCTCATTTCACCAATACCCACAAACTACTTGATGCTGGGTTATGAGCCCTGGGAGGGCAACCAGATGGGCGCGGTGAAGACGGCGATGGGCGTGACGCGCTTTGCACCGGCGCTGCACCGCCAGTTTGTGCTGCGCCATAGCGCCGATGGCTACAAGCCCGACTGGTTCGGCGTGATCGACACATTGCAGCGATATGAACGGCAGGGGTTCCCGGTGCGGTTTGTGGGCTTTCCGGCATTCCTTCACCGACTCATTCTGGCGCTTAATGCCGAGAGTATAAAGCTAAAGTTGAATAAACACTCCCTCGTGCTGCTGGGCGGAGGCTGGAAGCAGTTTTCCGATGCACAGATTGACAAACCGGAGCTTTACCGCATGGCGGAGGAAACCCTTGGTGTGCCACAGCAGCGCTGCCGTGATTTCTACAGCGCCGTGGAGCACAGCGTGGCTTATGCCGAGTGTGAGCGGCACCATTTTCATGTGCCCATTTGGAGCCGCGTGATCATCCGCGACCTGAAAACATTGGAGCCGCTGGGTTATGACCGGCCAGGCTTTTTGAGTTTTGTGACGCCGCTTATCACCTCCTCACCGCTGGTCAGTGTGATGATGGGTGACCTTGCCGTGCTGCGGGAGGGTTCCCGGTGCGGCTGCGGCATTGCATCTCCCTACTTTGAGGTTTTGGGCCGGGCCGGTGTGAGCAGGGCGCGCACCTGTGCCGTCACCGCCGACGAGCTGATGGGGTGAACCGATGAACATCATCAACGGACGGGTTGCCGATCAGGAGGGAACACTGCAGTTTCTGGATGGGCTGGAGAAAGCGGTGTCCGGCACGCTGCAATCCGGCGGCATCACGCCGGAGCTGGTGATCGCCGCCGCCGACACGCTGTCGCGAGAGCTCGATGGGGAAGAGCCGCTCGTGCTGCTGCGAGCGCTGGGGCTGGGTGAGGAACGGGCTGCCGCCATGCTTCTGGAAGCCCGGCAGTTTCTGAGCAGGACGTATCTGGAGAGGAAGCTCGCGCGGGAGCTGGGCCCTGAGCCCTTTGCGTTCCGCGAGGTGGAGCCAGGCATTTTTGAGAAGTATCAACCACTGGGTGTTCTCACCCACATCGCCGCCGGCAATGCAGCGGGGTTGCCTGCCTTCAGCGTGCTGGAGGGGCTGCTGGCCGGTAACATCAACCTGCTGAAGCTGCCAGGCCACGACGACGGACTTTCCACCGCGATTCTGCTGCGGCTCATCGAGATTGAACCGGTGCTGGCGGACTATATTTATGTGTTCGACCTGCCATCCACAGATGCTGTGTCCATCGGCAAAATGCTTGCCGTTTCCGATGCTGCTGCGGTGTGGGGGTCTGATTTCGCTGTTTCTGGTATCCGCAGCATTGCGCCGCCCAACCTGCAGCTCATCGAGTGGGGCCACCGGTTGAGCTTTGCTTATGTGACCAAAGCTGGGGAGTCTGCGGAGGCGTTGATTGCGTTGGCCGAGGAAATCTGCCTGACCGAGCAACTGCTGTGCAGTTCGCCCCAATGTGTATATTACGACACCGATTCGTTTGAGGAGCTGGCTGCCTTTGCCGGGCGGCTCGGCGCTGCGCTGGAAGCCGCGAGCAGGAAGGTTCCGCCACAGAGGCTGGACTCCGGCGTGCAGGCAGAGATCACGATGTTGCTGGCAGTTTCTGCCGTGCAGGAACTTTTGGTGCAAAAAAAAGTTCTAAAGGGCGAAGGCTGGAGCATTGTGGTGGATTCTGACCGGGCATTGAAGCCATCGCCGATGTTTCGCACGCTATGGGTCAAGCCGCTGCCGCAAGCAAAGATTGTGGATGTGCTGCGAGGCAGCAGGGGGTATTTGCAGACGGCTGGCTTGGCTTGCGCCACATCGGAACGCAATGCCGTGTCTGAGCTGCTTTTCCAGGCCGGCGTGTGCCGCGTGACGCCATGTGGTGAAATGGCCTCCAATTATGCCGGGGAGCCACACGACGGTGTGTCCGCGCTCAGGCGTTATGTGAAAACCGCGGTGCGGCGCGACTGTAACTTTTCGATTGGAGACGTTGTATGAAGAAACTGATCCTGCCGGCAATCGCGATGCTGCTTTGCGCGCTGTTGATCTCACCGGCTGCGTTGGCGGAACCCAACGGTGCTGCCGTGCCCCAGCCGGTGGGCACCGCCTCGCCCAGGGATTGGGATACGCTCGCACCCGGCGGCGTGCTGCAGCCGGATGGGATCAATGGAGGATCTGCGATCCTCATCGATGCCATTACGGGCAAGGTGCTGTTTGCCAAAAGCGCCAAACTGAAGCGGTATCCAGCCAGCACCACCAAGATCATGACATGCCTGCTGGCGCTGGAAAGCGGTAAGGATCAGGATGGCATTGTGACGGTGGGCAAGCTGCCCGAGGGGGATTTCGCCTTCGATTCTGTGAACATCAGCCTGAAAAAGGGCGAGAAGATCGCTTTTCGTGACCTGTTGGAAGCACTGATGCTGCGGTCGGCCAACGACGCGGCCGACGCCATCGCCATCCATGTGGCGGGCTCGGTGAACGCTTTTGTGGAGCAGATGAACCAGAAAGCACAGGCGCTGGGCATGACCGGCACGCATTACACCTGCACCAACGGCCTGACCGAAAGTGAGGATCACTACACCACCGCGCTCGATATGGCCACTCTTGCGAGGGAAGCGATGAAGCAGCCGGATTTCGCAGCGCTCGTCAGCACCCCGTCAGGCAGGATTGAGCCCACCAACAAAACGAGCAAGCCCAGGGAGTTTTCCAGCTCCAACATGCTGCTTTTCGACGACGTGTATGGCTATGTGTATGCCAAGGGCATCAAGACCGGGTTCACCAGCATGGCAAAGAACTGCCTGGTATCCGCGGCAGAAAAGGATGGCAGGAAGCTCATTGCGGTGGATCTGTTTGTGGAAGAGCGAAACAAGATGTGGCCGGATAGCGTCACGATGTTTGAATATGGCTTCAACTATTTTGGAACTGTCAACTTGCGCGAAGTGCTGACAGGCCAGACGGTGCAGCTGCCGGTGAAAGAGGCCGCTGCGGACGATCCGGAGCAAGGCAACCTGACCCTGACGATACAGCCGCAGGGTGATGGGTGGATTACCGGCCGCAAGGAGAAAATCGACCCTATCGCTGATGATCCGAACCTGCTCAGCCGGGAGATCCATATTGTCAAAGATACGGCGCCGATCCAAAGCGGTGAGACAGTGGGCACTGTCATCTATTCGTTTGAGGACAAGCCCGTGCTCACCTGTGACCTTGTGGCTTCCCGAAGCGTGGAAAAACTCGCCACACCGGAGCCGACTGTGGCCCCCACACCCACACAAGCTCCGGCCACAACCACCATCGCTGAGCTTACGCCAGAGCCATCCGCAACGGGAGCAGCACAGGACAATCCCCCCGGCGGAGGGATGACTGCCCTGCTGCTGATCGCTGCCGTGGTGCTGGCTGCCGCTGCAGCCTTGGTAATCCTTCTGGCCAGAGCAGGAAAGCGTGGTTCAAGTCCACCGGCAACGCACTCCCGCCGGTCTGGCGACGGAACCAGGATGAGATGAGAAGGAAAAATACATGCGACATCGAAAATATTGCTATAAGAATAAGTGCAGAATCTATGTTTGTATCTATTCCTGATAAGATTGTGATAAAATATCGCAGAACACTTTATCAATAGGAGCGTGTCGGGCAGCCGTATCATGAACATGCTGAAAAAGTTTTTTTCCAACCGCAAGCGTGTGGTGTGGGTGAGTGTTGCCGCTGTGGCGCTGGCGCTGCTGTCGGTCGGCGGAGTGAAAGCGTATCGCATCCTATATACGCCGCAGAACCTCTTTCCCCAATCCACAATGAAGCCTGTGGCAACCGGGACGATTGCGCCCACAGCCACACCGAATGACCCTGGTAAAAGCAACCAAGCCACGAATGAGCCGGATCAGACGCCCACCCCGGCGCCAACTCCGGTGCCTACGCCGGGCATCACTGAGGACGCTGACATTCTCAACATCATCTTGATTGGTGTGGACAGGAGCCAAACTGCGGGCAAGGGCTCCGGGCGGGATCCGCACGCCGATGTGATGATGGTGGTGGCGATCAACTTCAAAAAGAAAACAGCAGACCTCATTTCGCTGCCCCGCGACACATTTGTGCACGCGACACATATCATGAACGGCGTCTATAAGCTGAACGCGTCGTTTAATGTAGGCGGCGGTTTTGCAGCCAAGGATGGCGGCGGTTTCCGGAAAGTCTGTGAAGCGGCAGAATACATGCTGGGTGGTCTTTCCGTGGACTATTATTACGCGGTGGATTTCACCTCGCTGATCAAGGTGATTGATACCATCGGCGGCGTGGATTATGAAGTGGAAAACCGTGCCTACAGCCGCCTGGGCAAGAAGGGCATGCAGCACATGAACGGTGCCGACGTGCTGTTTTACATGCGAACCAGGAAAGCGGGACCGGAGCAGGGCGACTCGAACCGGGTGAAGCGGCAGAAGAAGATGCTGGTAGCCCTATTTGAGCAGCTAAAGAAGAACGGGAAACTCTCCATGCTGCCGGACCTCGTGAGCTCAGCCGCAAGCGGCATTTATACCAATACAAATATGGAGCAGACACTTGCGCTGGCCAACTTTGCCAAAAGCTTGAACCCTGACAAGATCGGCATGTATTCCATGGAAGGTCCCCGTTATGACAACGGAGGCTGGCGTTACACCTTTACCGACCAGAAACAGCGGCAAACAATCATCAAGACAGTTTATGGAGTAGATGTGCCGGAACAGGTGCATTGCTCCCATGATTATGCTGTGTGGCTCATGAACTATGGCCTGGACGCAATCCGGTCACTCAAGACCGTGCAGCAGTTGCTGGATTATGCGAGAACCTATCATGCCGCTGGCGACGAAGCGCAGAAGGCTGCGAAATCCACACTGGAGGCGTATCAGGCGGCGCAGGTTGCCTATGACCGCGCATCAGTCTCCCTGAGCAGCGCTGACCGGCGCAAGATGGCATCGGAGATTAAAGCCATGCGCTCAAGTGCAGAGAAGATGGCGAAACTCATTGACTATAAGGAAAAGCTGGTGTGGCAGTATTCCCGGCCTTTCTGGCTGGACCCGGCCATCAACGAGGTGGACGTGGATTTTCGCTGACGCGGAGCAAGGGGCACATCGGGTTCTTCTTCGATTTGTACAAATATTTGATTGCAAAGGCCTCCGTGAAATCTCACGGAGGCCTTTTGGCAGCTTGATCCAGAGATCACAGCAGCAGCGTGTCAAGCAGCGCCTGCGCAAACAACCCGTGCATCTCTCTGGTGGGGTGGTTGAGGTGGTTAGCCAAGAGGGCCGTCACATCTGCGCCGTAACGATCCAGCTGCTTCCAGGTCTTGTAGCAGTCGCACACCGGCACACCTTCCTCTGCACAAACTTCGCTTGCGCACTGCATGTAGGCATCCATCACGCCGTCGTTCTGAAGCCCGGCGCACTTCACAGCCAGGTCAATCAAAAACTGGTCCTTGATCAGGGGGCTAATCCTTGTGTTCATCATATTGGGGGTCAGAAAGACCGTCTCAATTTCTTTCTCTTTCAGAAGCCGGAAGATTCCGCGCAGAGCATCGGCGTATTCACCCACTTTTTCCACACCTTTATGGGCATCGTTCAGGCCGTAGCAAACCACCACCAGGTCCGGGGAAAACCGCAGCACGTCGCGCTCCAGGCGTTTCAGGCCATTGGGGGCGCTGTCACCGCCGATCCCTGCGTTCACAATGTTCAACGGCACAGCGGGGTAGAGCTGGTTGAGCAACTTCCGGAACCGGGCATGATATACATTTTCGTGGTCGTAAAGAGCGTCAATCTTGCTGTCTCCGGCCATGAAGATCTCAAAGCTGCCGTGCGTCACACTGTCGCCCAGGAACGCTGCTGTGACCGGCGCTGTGCCAAACAGGTTGGTGTTTCTTTCAGAGAGCTTCTTCAGGAATTCCATCACTGCCTCCGATGTTTTTGTTGGCTTGTATATTGGCATGCAACAGTATAGCACTGAAATGGACAGATGTAAAAACTGCCTTGACGGTTTCGTCAAGGCAGAAGGTGCAGTCTGAATGATATTCTGAGGGTTATTCTAGGCATTGGAAGATCACATTGCCCGGCTCCTGGTCAGTATCCAGCGCTTCAAGCAGTTTCATTTCGGCTGTAATCTTCAGCATGAGCAGCGTGGGCAGGTTTTCACCACCGACACTCTGCACCTCGGCAGGGGCTGCCACTGTGCTTGCCGCCACGGCTTGGGCGATGCCGCTGCCGGATGTTACGGCCTGTGTGCCGGATGCACCATAGGATGCGGTGGAGAGTTCCCCAATCACATTGCGCAGCACCTTGTTCACATAACCCTGCGCGAAGGACGGCACGGTGTTGCCGTGTTTGTGCACGGTGCCGGGCCCTGCGTTGTAGGCGGCGAGGGTGAGCTCCACATCGCCGTCGTACTTTTTCAGCAGCATGTTCAGGTATTTGGCCCCGCCCATGATGTTCTGTTCGGGGTCGTAGGCATCCTTGACGCCAAGCCATGCTGCCGTGCGCGGCATCAGCTGCATAATGCCCATGGCGCCGCAGCGGGAGGTGGCATTTGCGTGGTAGTTGGACTCCACCTTTGCCACGGCCTTCAATAAGTTCAGCGGCACGTTGTATTTCTGCGCTGCCGCCGCAAAGATGGCATCATAACCAGTGTTTGTCTGGCCTTGGGACTGGCCGATGGCGCGGTTCAGCACGCTTGAAAAGCCCGCCAATTCTTCTTTACTGATGAAGAGCGGGTGGCCATTGGTTGATGGTGCGGAATAATTGACATTGATGCTGTTTAGGTTCAAAGTCATAGCCCTCTGCCGATGGCGGATTCTTTTTCTCTTAGTGTATTTCGTTCATTGTGAGAAGAAACATTAGCATCATGTGTTCTGACTGCCAAATAGAATTGTTTCTATGAGTGCAAAAGTTGAAGATTTCGGATGACAGACGGGAGTTTTTCCTGTAGTATGATCAAACACGCAAACGATGAAGGGCAGAGGATAATGGCTATAAATAAAACACGCACGAACTCACTGCTTGTCATTTTCTGCATAATTGTGATGTGTTTGCTTTCATCTTGTGCTGGAAGCCAGGATGCCGCGGGAAACATCAAGCAATCATCACAGCAGGATTATTGGCCCACAGAATCCTGGAAGACGAAAGAACCTGATCCGCAGAAGATCAATGTTGAGCAACTTGCCACTGTTGAGCAGACAGTCAGCAATTCTCTTGTTCAATCCATGGTTTTGGTGCAGGATGGATATATCATTTCAGAGTATTACAAAGATGGAGACTTAAACAGGCGTTACCCAGTGAATTCGGTTACCAAGAGTATCACTTCCATCTTGGTTGGTATCGCACTCGATCAGGGAGAAATTAGGGGGATTGACGAGAAAATTGAGGGTTATTTCCCTGAGTATGCAAAGGCTTTCGACTCGGAACTGAAGAAGAGCATCACTCTGGAGCATGTGCTGACAATGACCTCCGGGCTTGAATGGCCGGAGTGGACGGATTGGAATTTCTCCATTGGACCGTTATGGAATGCAAAGGATTGGAATGGTTTTGTTCTGGATCGGCCAATGGTGAGCGAACCGGGTGTGATTTGGAATTATAGCACCGGTGGTTCCCAGCTGCTTGCGGCAATCCTCAAGAAGCGCACGGGATTGTCTGAGTATGATTATGGCATGAAGTATTTGTTTCGGCCCCTTGGAATACCGGATGTGGACTGGATTCCATCGCAGGATGGCTCCAGCACAGGCGGCTTTGGGCTCGATATGACAGCAAGGGATCTGGCAAAAATAGGTTTGCTCTATCTCAATGGCGGCACCTGGGATGACAAGCGGATCGTTTCCGAGAAGTGGGTTTTGGACTCCACCACCGTGCATTCTCAAGGGGATTATCATTTCGGAGAGTATGGATACCATTGGTGGATCAATGAATTCGATGGCCATGAAGCGTTTTTCGGGATGGGTTACGGCGGGCAGTACTTGGTGGTAGTGCCAGATCACAAGCTGGTTATTGTGATCTTTTCTGAAGTGCGCGATGCGATGGACACCGTGACTCCCCTGGAATACATCGAAGGTATTGTGAAGGCTTGTCAATAACTTTCTACTTGTATTCAAGGCCGCCTAAACATTGATGAGGATGGCTTGATTATTCTACTTCGTTGCTGCCAGCCTCATCTTCGCCCGCACAATCCTCAGGGCACTTTCCTCCAGCCGCGCCCTTGTGATCCTGCCGCTCTTCACAGCTTCTGCCAGGGTTTCCAGCGCGGCTTTCTGCTTCTCTGTATATTTGCCGATCAGCACCACATCGCCGCCGGCCAGGATGAACTTCACACAGGCCTCGCCGATTTTATAGTTACTTGTGATGGCGCCCATGCGCATGTCATCGGAAAACACCAGCCCTTGAAAGCCCATTTCGTTGCGGAGCAGGCCGGTGATCACGGTTTTGCTGAGGCTCGCCGGGCACTTGCTGTCCAATGACGGCACCAACAGGTGGCCCACCAGGATGGCGTCCACCTTCTTTTCGATTGCGGCGGCAAAAGGCTTCAGGGCATAATTTTTGAGTTCTGCCTTGGTGGCAGTCACGACCGGCAGCACTTTGTGGGAATCTTCGGCGGTCAGGCCATGGCCGGGGAAATGCTTGCCCAGGGCCAGCACGCCACCGTCCTGAGTGCCGGCGATGGCGTACCCGACCAGCTTTGACACCTTCTTGGGGTCGGTGCCAAACATGCGGTTGCCCATAAAGGTCTGGCTGGGGTCCGGCGCAATATCCAGCACCGGAGCAAAGTTGATGTTCACGCCGACCCTCCGGAGCTCCTTGGCCACCCGGAAGTATTGGTCATAGATTTCCTTGGTGTTGTTGCGGCGGCCCATCGTGGCCGCCGAGCGGGTGGAGGGCCTCCAGGGCAGCCGGTGCACGATGCCGCCCTCCTCATCGATGGCGATGAAGAGCGGCAGTTGGGGAGTGGGGTTGATTTCCTCCAACGCGGTTGTCAGCCGTTTGGTCTGTTCGAAATTCTTTACGTTCCAGCCGAAGAGCATCACGCCGCCCACCTTGTAATCATGGTAAAGCGCAGCCACCTCCTCCGGCATTGTCTCCCTGCCGGCAAAGCCAAGCATCACCATCTGGCCGAGCAGTTCTTCGTCGGTCATGGAGGCCACGATTTGCTCTGCTGTCAACGATGGGCCAGGCGTGGGTTGGGTGGTGGGCGTGGGGGTTGGTGGTGGGGGATCGGTGGGTGACGGGGTCGGTATGGGAGAAGGCGAGGGGGAGGGAGTCGGTGCCACTGATGGCGTTGCTGTGGCGGTGTTTGCCTGCGGCGTGGCTGTGGTGGCTGGCAGCGTAGTGACCGCACATGCCTGCAGCAATACAAGCGCCAACGCCAGGGCCATGGCGCGGATCCAATACTTTGGCATTGTGATGATTCTCTTTGTCATGTGATTATTATAGCATGAGGAACATTCTCTTTGAAATCATGGCTTTATTTCCGTATAATTCCTGTTGTAACCTCACAAAGGAGCGCAGCATGCGCGCACTGGACCGCCCCGTCACTGATCTAAAGGGCGTGGGCCCCGCCCGCGCCAAGGCCCTGCACCGCATCGGCATCGATACGGTGGGCGACGCCATTTATTACCTGCCCCGTGATTACCGCGATCTATCCCATGCGGACACATTGGCCGAAACCCGCCACGGTCAGGACGTGGTGGTCGTGGCCACCATCTGCACCAAGCCCCAGACGCACCGGCCCAAGAAGGGCCTGACGGTTGTGAAAGCCATGCTGGACGACGGCACAGGCCGTTGCGCTGCTGTGTGGTATAACCAACCCTGGATTGCCGACCAGCTCCAAAAGGGCGGGCGCTGGGTGTTTTTCGGGCGGGTGGAAGCGCGGTTCGGTGAGAAGGCGATGCAAAACCCCGGTTATGAACCCTTTGACGGAGAGGACCTGCCGGGCATCCTGCCCATCTATCCGCTCACCGGGGCATTGAGCCAGAAGGTGCTGCGCCACCTTGTTTCCGACGCACTGGAGGCCGCCGGACCTCTGGAGGACACACTGCCCCAGGGCTTCCGCCTGCGCCATGGCCTGGCGGAGCTCAACTTCGCCATACAATCCATTCACAAGCCGGCCACGGTGGAGGCTGCGGAGGCTGCCAGGCTCCGGCTGGCCTTTGAGGAGTTGCTGCTGTTCCTCATCATGCTCAGGAGCATCGGCGCAAGACGAAAGACTACGGCGGGCCGCGAGCCATTGCTTTGCCCGGAAGGGAATGTCAACCGGTTTGAGGCATCGCTGCCCTTCCGGCTCACCGGCGCGCAAAAGCGGGTGCTGGGTGAAATTGCAGCCGACCTGCGTTCCCCTGTGCCGATGAACCGGCTGGTGCAGGGCGATGTGGGCTCAGGCAAGACAGCGCTGGCGCTGGGGGCCCTTTATCTTGCTGCGATGGAAGGCCGGCAGGGGGCACTGATGGCCCCCACGGAGATCCTGGCCGGCCAGCATTACGAGAGCCTGAAGCAGGTGCTGGAGCCACTGGGCATTTCGGTGGGCCTACTGAAGGGCAGCATGAAGGGCGCTGAGAAGAAGGCCGCGCTGCAGGCGATCCAAACAAGCGCGTGGCAGGTGGTGGCCGGCACCCATGCCCTTATTGAAAAGGCCGTGAAGTTTAAGGATTTGGGCCTGGTCGTCACCGACGAGCAGCACCGATTTGGCGTGCGGCAGCGATCGGCGCTCAAAGCAAAGGGCGGCGAACCGGACATGCTGGTGATGTCTGCCACACCGGTGCCCCGCACGTTGGCGTTGATCCTTTACGGCGACCTGGATGTTTCGATTGTGGACGAGCTGCCGCCGGGCCGGAAGCCGGTGCTCACCCGCATCGTGCCGCCGGAAAAGCAAAGCGATATGTACCGCTACATCGCCGAACAGGCAAGGCTGGGCAAGCAGACCTACATTGTCTGCCCATTGATCGAGGAGTCAGACAAGCTGGATGCCCAGGCAGCAATAGACCTTTATAACGAGCTGAAAGCCGGTGCGCTCCACGGCGTAGGTATGGCGCTGGTGCACGGGCGGATGCCCGCAGAGGACAAGGACGCGGCGCTGGATGCTTTTCGGCGGGCTGAGGCGATGGTGCTGGTCTCCACCACGGTGATTGAGGTGGGAGTGAACATCCCCAACGCGTCGATCATGGTGATTGAAAACGCCGACCGGTTCGGTCTGGCCCAGCTGCACCAGCTGCGGGGCAGGGTGGGGCGCGGCGGCCAGCAGGCCTGGTGCTTCCTTTCCACCGGTCGGGCAGCGCCGGATTCGATCAGCCGCCTGAAGGTGATGACGGAGACCACCGACGGTTTCAAAGTGGCCGAGGCCGATCTTGCCCAGCGGGGCCCCGGTGAATTTCTGGGGGCGCGGCAATCCGGCATGATCGACATGCATGTGATGAAGTATTTGAAGGACGTGAAGCTGCTGGCCGATGTGGATGCCGCGGTGCGGGAGCTGGGAGTGCCGCAGCTTGCGGCAGAGTATGAGCAGTTGCTGGAGGCTGCCAGGGTTAAGTTTGAGCGAAAGGTTGAAGGGATTGTGTTTAACTGACGCGGGTTTAGTGCTCTGGATATCCGAACCTCCCCGTAATCATCGGGCATCCATAAAACTCCCCCTGTCGCCCTTTGGGCGACATCCCCCTCAGGAGGGGGACAAGTACAGCCTGAACAAGCTATACTTGCCTCCCTCTTGAGGGAGGTGGCGGCATAGCCGCCGGAGGGAGTTTGTTGCTTGACTCCGCCTCACCACTTGCATATCCCCATCGTTGTGTTACTATTTTCTGGCACCCATGGAAATACTCTGACTTGAGGAGGGCACCATGAAAATCAATGTCACCGTGTGGAATGAATTCCGCCATGAAAAGACCGACGAGGCCGTCAAGGCCGTTTACCCCGAGGGAATCCACGCCACAATCGCATCGTTTCTGGGCAAGGAAGAAGACTTGGTTGTGCGCACCGCCACGCTGGACGAGCCGGAGCATGGCCTGACCGATGACGTTTTGGACCAAACCGACGTATTGATCTGGTGGGGGCATATTTGCCACCATGAGGTCTCCGACACCGTGGTGGAAAAAGTGTTCCGTCGTGTGACGGAGGAGGGCATGGGCCTGATCGTGCTGCACTCCGGCCACGCCTCCAAGATCTTCCGCAGGCTGTGCGGCACGCCGGCCAACCTGCTTTCCTGGCGGGAAAGCGACGACCTTGAGCGTGTGTGGGTGGTGAACCCCGCTCACCCCATCGCGGCTGGCATCGAGGACTTCTTTGAGGTGCCCAAGTCGGAGACCTATGCCGAGCACTTCAACATCCCCCAACCCGATGAACTGATCTTCATCAGCTGGTACAGCGGCGGAGAGGTGTTCCGCAGCGGCTTTACGCTGACCCGCGGCCTTGGCAAGGTGTTTTACTTCAGCCCCGGCCATGAGACGCTGCCGATTTATCAACAGAAGGAAGTACAACGCGTGATCGCCAATGGGGTGCGCCATGTGATGCGCCCGCGCCGGCAAGCAGCGATCAATTACCGCAGCAACACAGATTTGAAGGGTGAACCCTGGGAGGTATGAATATGGATTGGAAAAACTGGAAGCGCTTTGCCGACGAATTCACGAGCCGGCTCAACGGGCAGGGGGTCTTTTTAACCAGTGAGCATTGCGGCAAGGCCAACACGATGACGATCAGCTGGGGCAGCGTGGGCGTGTATTGGTCCAGGCCGGTCATTACCGCGCCGGTGCGGCTGTCGCGGTTCAGCCACGGGTTGATCTCGCAGTCCGGCAAGTTCACGATCAGCATCCCAAAGCCCGGCGAACTTGCTAAAGAGCTTGCATTCTGCGGTAGCAAGAGCGGCCGCAACATGGATAAGTTCGCCGAGTGCGGCCTGACCGCTCAACACGGCCGCACACTGGACACTCCGGTGGTTGCACAGGCGTGGATGCACATTGAGTGCCGCGTGGTGATGACGGCAAATATGGCGCCGGAGCTTTTTGCTGACGGAAAGGCGGAGGACTTTTATCCCAACGGCGATTTCCACACGCTCTTTTTGGGCGAGGTTGTGGACTTTTATGAAACCTGAGGGAAAGCAGTTCATAATTGTCGAAATGACAGCAGTCTCGATACAGCATTATAATACTGTGCCGAGCCAGTTTGCTATCGAAGCGATTGTGCAGGTAAATCACGAGGGAAGTCGCTTTACCATTGCTGAAACAAAGCTCCCGCAGCCTCACCAGATAAAAATCTATCCCAATGAACCATGGCAGCCCCATGGCCGCCATGCTGTCTATTTCGCAATGCTCGGTAGCCGGTGCACAGGGCAGGTCTATATTCAAGAGTATTGGAACGGTATGGCCCGTGTTGAAGACATCCGTGTAGACGAAGCATTCCGTGGCAAGGGTATCGGGCGAAAGTTAATGGACGCTGCCATGAACTGGGCCAAAGCACAAGGTTTTTCGATCGTGTGCCTGGAAACACAGGATATCAATGCCGCTGCGTGCCGCTTTTATGCCGCCTATGGGTTTGTATTGTCCGGGGTGGATTACGAGGTGTATGAAACCACCGGGAGCAAAGGTGAAACAGCCTTGTATTGGTATTGTCGGATTGCATGATGCCATGGGATTGATCAAACGAATCACGAATTATCTATTCATTGAGCATGAGCCCGATAAGGCTGATGTGATCCTTTTGCCGGGCAGCCCCTTCGCCGAACCGGCGGAGCGGGCTGCCCGACTATATTTGGATGGCTTCGCGCCGGTCGTTGTGCCATCTGGGAATTGCTGGATCTTCCACCGCAGCGGGGAGCGCGCCTGCGAGTGCGAGGCGCTTACCGAAGTGCTGAAAAGCGCCGGCGTACCTGAAGCTGCCATCCTGCGCGAAAACCACGCCCGCCACACGCTGGACAATGCCCGCCTCAGCCGGGCGTCGCTGGATCGCGCCGGCATCCCAGTGCAAACAGCTATCCTTTGTTGCCAGAATTTCCATGGCCGCCGGTGCCTGAAGGCCTACCGGCGATATTTCCCCGGAGCCCGGCTGCTCGTTTGCCCGGTGGCGACGCGGGGTTTTGATGCCTCCAGCTGGCACAAGACACCGGTTGGTGTGTTCAAGGTGTGCACAGAGCTTTTGAAATGCACGGGGCTGTTTTTCTTTTTGATCTCGTTTGTGAGGGCGAAGGGGTAGCCGTAGGACTCCCCCTGTCGCTCTGCGACATCCCTGAGAACTCCCCCCTGTCGCCTGTGGGCGACATCCCCCCTCAATGAAGGGGGTAAAGAGCTGCTTCTTCTAGGATATCGTTGAATCCTTCCCTACCTCCCTCTTGAGGGAGATGGCGGCGAAACCGACGGAGGGAGTATCCCTAGTGACATCCCCAAGTATTCCCCCCTCTATGAAGATGGCGGAAGGAGTTCCCTTGCTAATGATAATCACTATCAAAGTATAAATTATTCGCAATCGTATTGACATTTCAACATAATCCATAATATAGTATAGAAGACCAAGCGGTGTGCGCCGCCGGGCCTTCGTTGGCAGTGGAGAGATCCATGGGGCAGCCCTCTGGGCAACCTTCATGGGTCTTTTATTATATGGAGGATTCTATGGAACTCTACAACTACAAAAAAGTACGGACCGTGCTTTGGGTTATCATGCTGGCCAACTTCGCCGTGTGCGCGCTGAAGCTCATCGTTGGCATGCTGATCAAGAGCTCCAGCTTGACCGCTGACGGCTACCACAGCTTGAGCGACGGCTCTTCCAACATCGTGGGGCTGGTGGGCATTGCGATGGCCTCACGGCCCATGGATGAGGATCACCCCTATGGCCACAGCAAGTTTGAGACAATGGCCGGCCTCGTGATTGCCGGCATGCTTTTGGTGCTGGGCTTTGAGATCGTGGTGGGCGCCGTGGGGCGCTTTGCCAACCCGGTAACGCCGGAGGTCACCATCCCCAGCCTCATCGCGTTGATTGCCACGTTGGCAATCAACATCATTGTCACCACACTGGAGCGCCGGCAGGGGGTCAAGCTCCAAAGCCAGATCCTGATCTCCGACGCGATGCACACCCGCAGCGACATCTATGTGTCGTTGGGCGTGCTGGTGACACTGGCTGGTGTGAAGCTGGGCCTGCCGGCGATCATTGATCCAATTGCTTCCCTGATTGTGGCCGGTTTCATTTTCTTTGCCGCCTGGGGCATCTTCCGCGACACCAGCGGCGTGTTGCTGGACCGCTCTGCGGAGGACTGCAAGCGCATTGAGGCCATCGCTCTCAAGGAGGAGCATGTAAAGAGTGTGCATAAAGTGCGCAGCCGCAGGGCAGGGGTGGATCTTTTCATTGAGATGCATGTGCAAATGGATCCGGAGTTGAGCGTGGAAGCTTCTCACACCTGCATTCACAAGATCATCGCGGAGATTCGCCGACAGCTCGAAACGCCTACTGCGCAGGTGATCATTCACACTGAGCCCTATTATGAAAAGCCCGCAGAACCGGCTTGTGGCAAGGAAGTCTGACCACCGTCAGTCATGGTTGTCTGCTTGCCTTGCTTTGTCCATTGGCCTATAATATATTCCTGATACAACAAGATGGCAGAGTCCCTCTGGCCCCTGCCCGGTTTGATCCGGCTTGATGGGGAAAATTGGTCGGGAAATGATGGAGACGACGTGATGAGATCAGTATATGCCATTGAAACCAAGCTGGGCACGATGCACGTGATGGAGCAGAATGGCATTGTGAAGGCGATTTATCTGCCAAACTCTATGCCGCCACCATTGGAGGGGAGCCCGCAAACGAACCTTGCGCAGGAGCTCAATGAATATCTGGAAGGGGCCCGCAGGGAATTCAACGTGCCTTTTGTGATCGAAGGCCCACCTTTCCACAAGGCCATCTGGCAGGCTCTGCTCTTGGTGCCATATGGGCACACCGTAACATATGGCCAGCTGGCTGCAATGATAGGCCGGGCTTCCGCTGCCCGCGCCGTGGGCCAGGCGATGGCCCAAAACCCGCTGCCCATCCTGGTGCCCTGCCACAGGGTGGTGTATGGGCATGGGAAGAAGCAGAGTTATGCTGGCGGGGCTGAGATGAAGGAACACCTGCTTGACATGGAGAGGAGAGGCCGCGATGAGAATTGTGCAGAAGCTTGATTTCTGGTGGTTCACAATTGCCCCGGAAACCGATGCGTGCACGCAGGCAGCAACACTGGAAATCCTCAGAAAGCAGATCGATCAAGAACCATCCGGTTTTCATGGATGGTTTTTTTGTGGAGCGGGCGATCAGGTGCAGTCTGTTCTGCTGAAGAACGGCATGCTTGGCGACGAAGTTTTGACCGGTGAAACGGAGCCATATGCGTGGATTGCCCAGCGAGATTGGGTCTATGTCTGTGATTTTGATGCGAAACCTGCCGCCTTGGGGCAGAAGCAGTATCTGCGGTTTAAAGGGATTGATACCATCGCTGAGATCTATTTGAATGAGGTTTGCATCGGGTCCCACGATGACATGTATCTTGAAAACCATATCGATGTCACCGGCAAGCTCAGGGAAACAAACCGTTTGCTTGTTTATTTTTACTCGCCATACAAAATAGCAAAACAACGCGAAACTGAACTGCCTGAGGGCCTCAAAGGCCTGTTCGGGCCTGCGGCCCTGCTTCGGAAATGCAGCACGGATTTTGGAGATTTTGGCAACGTATTGCTGACTCCGATTGGCCTGTTTGATGATGTAGTCCTGGAAACCACGGATCATGCGGAGATTGTTTGGAATGATATCAATATTCGGATGGGGGAGCGGTATTTGTCAGCTGAAGTGCTGTCAGCGGTGCAATGCCGCGCGGAGTGCAGTGCATTGACAGTCAGCTTGCGGATACTGGACCCCGATGGGAAGCAGGTATGCGCATGTGCGGATCACTTTGCGGTAACAAAAGAGCTTGACCGTTATGAGGTCGCGGCGGTTGTGAATGCCCCGCGGCTGTGGTGGCCCAAGAATTATGGTGATCAATCGTTATACACTGTGATTACGGACCTTTATTCAGACGGTGAACTGTTGGATTCCGTCTCCAAACAGGTGGGGATCCGGCGGCTTGAGGCAGTCGGCAATATGAGGTTCAGGGTCAATGGAAGGCTCATCAAGCTTTGGGGCGGGAACATCGCTCCCTTTTTCGGCCTGACACACCGGTGGGATGCAGAACGCTGCACAACAGAAATTGATCTGATCGACAAGATGAATATGAATTGCCTCAGGCTGTGGGGCGGCGGAATGCAGTATGGCGACAGCCTGTATGATGAGTGTGACCGCCGGGGGATCATGATATGGCAGGATTTCTATCTGAATTGGTCTTTTCATCCAGACCTGGCGCATTATCGTGATCTTTGCAGGCGTGAAGCCACGCAAATTGTGCAGAGGCTGAAGCACAGGCCATGTATTCTTTTGTGGTGCGGCGGCAATGAAACCTTGATGCACAATGAAGAGGGATACTATGAAAAGGACTGGAAGGATGTCGGATATAAACTGTTTCGTGTTGACTTTTCCGACATATGCAATCAGCTTGATCCGGAGCGATATTACCATTTGAGTTCGCCCGCCGGCGGCGAATATCCATCCGACCCTGGCGAGGGGGATACCCATCCCCTGTACTACACCCTGCGCCACTCCACCTGGCAGTATCCTGTGTTTGTGTCGGAATCGGCGCGCACCTCCATCGGGCCATTGAGAAGCATCCGGAAATTCATGAAGCCGGAGGAGATTTGGCCGGAAGGCTATGTAAATCAGATTACCTACCAAAACGCCTATAATCCATTTGTGGAGGAATACAAAGCGGCTCGAAAGAAAAATTATCTGACCACATGGAAACGGATTCCGGTGCCGCGCACGCTTTGGCGCCGTGCTGCCGGATTCTTTGCAGCGGAAGCCGGGCCGGTCGAAAAATTCTACGACGCGCACGACAGCCAAACGTTGGTTTACCGGATCAACGCTGCTTATCAGTATTTCACCAGAAAGTACACTGAAATGGCGCGCAGGGGAAAACCGGCCTACGACGTATCTGGAGAGCGCCGGGTTGCTGGCACGCTCTTGTGGAAGATCAATGACACATGGCCGCAGCTTTATTGCAGCCTGATCGATTACTTCCTTGAGGTTCACATTCCATATTATCAGGTGAAGCGGTCGTTCAGCCCCGTGTTGCTTTCTTTTGATCTGGAGGATCATATTTTGTTGTGGGGTGTTAATGACACATTGGAAGATATTGGCGGGAAATTGGTGATCAAAGCCTTTAGCCAGGCTTCCAACCATGTGCGGCAGGAGATGACATTACCCATTTGGATAGAAGCGGGTCAATCAAAGGTGCTGACAGATCTTGATCGCATCTCCCCGATCTTCCGGGAGGAAGTGATCTATGCGGCTCTGTTGAAAGAGGATGGGGAAGTCATTGCCAGCACAACCATGCTGATGGATCTCGAGCGCCATCTTGTCTTCCCTGAAGCGCGCATTGATCTTGCGCAAGACGATGGCGTAATCATCATCAGGACCGATCGTTTTGCACGTTGTGTTGAGCTTTCAGGCGAGGAAAACGGAGATGAATTCGGATGGTATTTTGAAGACAATTACTTCGATTTGCTTCCGTTTGAAGAAAAGCGTGTCAAAATATTCGGCAGGCATGCCAAAGGCACGATCACGGCGAAAGCCCAATACTCTCCGCATGTGACGAGAATGGAGCTTTAGCAGCGCAGCATATCGAAAAAGCCATGCGTTTGTTCTAGCAATGCATGGCTTTTGTTTTTGTTTATGGTCTGTCGGGAGAATGCTTACCGTGTTGATCCTTACGAGCTCTTGGTCATAATCGACTGCACCGTGTCGGCCACGTTTTCGCAGTTGTCCAGCACGTTTTCCATGAGGTCAATCACCGCACGCCATTTCACTGCGTGCAGTGCATCGGCGCCGGGGGCGAACAGCTCATACAGCGTCTCGCGGTAGATCTGGTCGCCTTCCTCCTCAATGTTGTTGATCTCAATGATGCGCTCCATCAGGCGATTATTCTTCTTGTTGTGCTGCTTCAGCTCCTGCATCATTTCCACCAGCGCCGTGCAGGACTTCACGATGAGCTCGGCCATCCTGCGGGACTGGGGGATCAGGCGGTCAATGTGCAACATCCAGAACTCCTGCGCCACCGCATCGATACCGTCAGTCACATTGTCGGTTTCCTTCACAATCTCTATGATATCCTCACGGTCAATTGGCGTGATAAAGGAATGGTTCAGGTGGGAGAACATCTCGTGCACATGCTTGTCCGCTTCCTGCTCGATGCGGTGGATCGACTCACGCTCGCATGTGTTGACCTTTTCATCTGCCAACATCATGAGCAGTGCGTCGGCAGCTTTTTTACAGAAGTTCACGCCGGAAGTGAATTGATCGAAATAGTTGACCTCTTTTTTAATCATACCGGGCATTGCGAAACCCTCCTTAGAATATCAGCATAAACAGCTTTGTCACAATATAGCCGATTGCGATGCAAATGGGGAATGTGAGGCCCCATGCCACAAACATTTCCTTGACCACAGACCAATTGACATCGGAAAGCTTGCGGGCTGCACCGGCACCCATGATGGCGGTGGCCTTGGTTTGCGTGGTGCTCAGCGGGATACCGAGAGGTGTTGCGATAAACATCAGCACTGATGCGCCGATCTCGGCGGAAAAGCCCTGGTATTTCTCCAGCTTCACCATCTGCATGCCCATCTTGCTGATGATGCGGTAGCCGCCGATGGAGGTGCCAAGGCACATCACCGCTGACACGCACACCTTTGCCCAAACAGGAATCGTAAATGTGGCGCTCATCGGCACGAGGCCGCCCAGCATCAGTGCCAAGGCAAAAATGCCCAGGAACTTCTGGCCGTCTTGTGCGCCGTGGTTGTATGCCATCAAGGCAGCGGAAGCCACCTGGCCCGCCGAAAAGAACGTGTTGGCAGTTTTGCGTTTGACCCTGCGGAAGATGGCAATGATGAGCCAGGTTACGAGGATCGCCACCACAAAACCGGCGACCGAGGAAATGCCCAGGCCAACCAGCACTTTACCCCAGGAGCTCAGGTTCAGCGAGGCGAAGCCGCCATACGCCAGGCCGGCGCCGGTGAGGCCCGCAACCAAGCCGTGGCTCTCGCTGGTGGGCAGCCCGAATTTCCACGCCACGGTGGACCAGATGACGATGGAAAACTGCGCCGCCGCCAGGATCACGAGGCTATCAGCGCCAGGATGGTCGAATTTCACGATGGAACCAATCGTGGTAGAGACCGCCACGCCGGACACCAGCACGCCCAGAAGGTTGAATGCGGCTGCCATCATCACCGCGGCCCTGGGCCGCATCACACGGGTGGAAACCACCGTGGCGATGGCGTTGGGCGCGTCTGTCCAGCCGTTAACAAACACCGACGCGCTGACCAGCACCATAACGACGATCACGCCGATTAACATTCGAAAGGTACCTCCCGGGCTCCATTGCCAGAAATGTCATGGGAATTTACTAATATTTTACAAACCGCTAACAAACCGCATATAGTATACGGGAATTCCGTCGGATATTGCAAATACTTTCTCACCACTTAACATTGAATTAACATTGGGCTGCACGCCCAATACTGGATTCGCTTCTTCCTGCTTTATTGTAAACAGATTTGCACGGATGAACCCCGTGCCCTTTTCCAATGTTTGTTATATAATGTTTGAGATACTATTTCGGAGGGCGATTTATGGCGCATTACGATTGCCTGATCATCGGCGGCGGCCCCGCGGGCTTGACGGCGGGGCTCTACGCTTGCCGGGCGGGGCTCAAAACAGCCTTGTTGGAGGGCATGTTTCCCGGCGGGCAGATTGCGACCGCGCATATGCTGGAGAATTACCCCGGCTTTCCCGAGGGTGTGGGCGGCCCTGAGATCAGCGCGTTGATGGAACAGCAGGCCACCCGGTTTGGCATGGAGCTGCTGTATGAACAGGTGGAGCAGGCTGACCTTGCCGGCCCCGTCAAGACCATCCGCACCGCCTCCGGAGAGCACACCGCCCGGGCCGTGATCCTGTGCATGGGCGCCGAACCCCGCAAGCTGGGTTTGCCTCGGGAGGATGAGCTCAGGGGGCTGGGCGTGAGCTACTGTGCTACCTGCGACGGCGCTTTTTTCCGCGACAAGGTGGTGGCCGTGGTGGGCGGCGGCGACACCGCCTGCGCAGAAGCGGCATATCTGACCCGGATGGCCAGGAAGGTTTATATGATCCACCGCCGCGATCGCATGCGCGCCTGTGATACGGTAGCCAAATGTGCGATTACGAACTGCCGTGTGGAGGTGCTGTGGGAAACCGTTGTGGAAGAAATCCTTGGGAAGGACCAACTGAATGGCCTTGCTGTGAGAGACGTAAAAACCGGCACTGCACGTCAGCTAGAGGTGGATGGCCTGTTTGTGGCCATTGGCGTGACCCCGAGGAGCGAGCTGGTGCGCGGCGTGGTGGATCTCACCGATAATGGCCACATCAAGACCGACTTCCGCATGCGCACCAATTTGGACGGTGTGTATGCTGCCGGTGATGTGCGAGACACACCGCTTCGGCAGGTGGTGACAGCCGCCGCCGATGGGGCGATTGCTGCCGATGCGGTGAGCGAATATCTGATGGAGTGATTCCCTTGCCTTCTCCAAGGCGATACGGTACAATTCCTGTTGGTATTTCCCGCTGCCAGGCGGGCAGAATCTATTCCGGGAGTGAAATCTGTGAAGAAAGCAATCAGCCTGTTCCTGTGTGTGATGATGGCCTTTGCGTTGGCGGCATGCGCTCCCAAGGACGAATTGAAACTGAATAAAGACGGAGGACTCAATTTGAAAGTGGACAAGAACCCCATCGTCACCATTACGATGGAAGACGGAAGCAAGATCAAGGTCGAGCTGTATCCTGATAAGGCCCCCAACACCGTGTGCAATTTCATTTCGCTGGTCAACAAGCAGTTTTATGACGGCGTGGTGTTTCACCGCATCATCGACCGGTTTATGATCCAGGGCGGAGACCCGGAGGGCACCGGCCGCGGCGGTCCCGGCTATATGATCAAGGGTGAGTTTGCCAACAACGGCTTCAAGGCCAACGACATCAAGCATACCGAAGGCGTGATCTCGATGGCCCGTTCAAGATTTATGGACTCAGCCGGCTCCCAGTTCTTCATCATGGTGGGTGCAGCCCCGCACCTGGACGGTGACTACGCCGCCTTTGGCAAAGTCGTGGATGAAGACAGCCTTGCCGTGGTCAAAAAGCTGGCAAAGGTGCCGGTGAGTGGTGATGCGCCGCTGGAACCGCCGGTCATGAAGACCGTGACGGTGGAAACGTTCGGCTACGAATACCCGGAGCCGCAGATGATTGAGAAGTAACCAAGAGGCGGGGAGAGATCCCCGCCTTTTTTCTGCCTATACGGCACTCTTGTGCCATCTTTCTCTTTGGGATTGCTTGCTGCCTGTTTGTTTACTATAATAGCGACTATACCGATTGCCGGGGCGTTGCGGACGCGCCGGCATGGCGCGTGGGATAAGCGGAAGGAAACACCAGGGGAATGCTTGAACGGATCCAGTCTCCGGAAGACATCAAGAAAATGACATACCCCGAGCTTGAGCTGCTGGCAAAGGAGCTTCGGGCCCGGATCATGGATGTTGTGGAAAAAAACGGCGGCCACCTGGCCAGCAACCTGGGCGTTGTGGAGGCCACGATTGCGCTGCACCGCGTGTTTGACAGCCCCCGTGATCGCATCATCTGGGATGTTGGCCACCAAAGCTACGCCCACAAGCTGCTGACCGGCAGAAACGACCGGTTTGACACACTGCGCAAATATGGCGGCATGAGCGGTTTTCCCAAGCGCTGTGAGAGCTGCCACGACGTGTTTGAGACCGGCCACAGCACCACGTCGCTTTCGGCGGGGTTGGGCATGGCCCGGGCCCGTGACCTGGTTGGCGGCGACTGGGACGTTGTTGTGTTCATCGGTGACGGGTCGCTCACCGGCGGCATGGCTTTTGAGGCGCTGAACGACGCCGGCAACTCAGAAACAAACATGATCATCGTGCTCAATGACAACGAGATGTCCATCGCCCGCAACGTGGGCGCGATCTCTGAGATGCTGGCCCGCATCCGCACGAAACGGCAGTATACACGGCTGAAAAGCTTCGTGCAGCGCACACTGCGCCGGATCCCAAAGATCGGCTGCACGCTGGTGGATTGGTTGGAACGGTTTAAAAACGCCATCAAATACTTGCTGGTGAAGGGTGTTTTTTTCGAAGAGATGGGCTTTGCCTATATCGGGCCCATTGACGGCCACGACCTGCACTCGCTCACGGTGTCTTTCAAGCAGGCCAAGCAATATGACCGGCCTGTAGTCGTGCACATCTCCACCAAAAAGGGCCGCGGCCACCACGAGGCTGAGCTGCACCCAGAGCGCTTCCATAGTGTGCCGGAGGATCAGAACGGCAACGGGAAACTAAAATACGCCCGCGTGATGGGCGGCACGCTGGCCGAGCTGGCCGCAGCCGACCCGAAGATCGTGGCCATCACCGCCGCGATGACAGAGGGCTGCGGCTTGGAGCAATTCCGGCAGATGCACCCGGAGCGGTTTTTTGATGTGGGCATTGCCGAGCAGCACGCCGTCACGATGGCGGCAGGCTTGGCAGCTGAGGGCTTCAAGCCTGTGTTCGCGGTGTATTCGTCTTTCCTGCAGCGGGCTTATGACCAGATCCTGCATGACGTGGCCCGCCAGAACCTCCATGTGGTGTTTGCCGTGTCGCACTCCGGCTTGGTGGGTGAAGACGGCGAGACGCACCAGGGCGTGTTCGGCCTGTCTTACCTCACGCACATCCCCAACCTTTCGGTGATGGTGCCGGCCACCGGCCACGAGCTGGCTGAAATGCTGAAGCTGGCGCTTGCTGCCGATGGTCCGGTGGCGATCCTCTATCCCAAGGGCGCACCAAGCCTGGAGCTGCCGGAGGATGAGGGGTTGGCGCTGCGCAAATGGAGCATACTCCGCCAATCACCCGGTGCAAGGGCCGTGATCCTGGCTGCCGGTGAGCGGATGGTGAAGCTGGCGCTGGAAGCGGCGGAGCTTTCCGCGCAGCGGGGTTTGGCCGCCGATGTGGTGAACTGCCGGTTCATCAAACCGTTGGATGAGGAAATGCTCTACAGCCTGCTGCCCCAATACGCCGTGGCGCTCACGCTGGAGGAAAACGTGCTGGCCGGTGGCCTGGGCGCAATGATGCTGAGCCGCCTTTCCGCCGAGGGCCGCCTCAACGGCACCCGCATCCTCTCGATGGGCATCGGCGACAGCTTCGTGTGCCATGGCTCGGTGAGCGAGCTGCTGGGCTGCGTGGGCCTGACCGCCGAAGCGGTGGTTGAGCGCCTTGCCAAAGAGGTGGCGAAGCGATGAAGCGGCTGGATGTGGCAATGGCCGAGCGGGGCCTGACGGAAAGCCGCGAGCAGGCCCAGCGCCTGGTGATGGCCGGCGCGGTGCTGGTGAACGGCCAGAAGGCAATCAAACCATCCCTTTCTGTGACCGACGAAGCCAATATCGAAATCCTCCGCGAGTCGCCCTATGTGAGCCGCGGCGGCTTCAAGCTGGAGAAGGCATTGAACGAGTTTTCCATCAACCCCGAAGGCCGCGTCGCCGCCGATATCGGCGCCTCCACCGGCGGATTCACCGACTGCATGCTGCAGCGGGGCGCCGCCAGGGTTTACGCCGTGGACGTGGGTTATGGCCAGCTTCACCAGAAGCTGCGATCCGACCCCCGCGTGGTCGTGCTGGAGCGCACCAACGCCCGTTACCTTTCCACCGAGCAAATCCCTGAGCCCATTCAGATGGCCACCATCGACGTGGCATTCATCTCCCTGAAGCTTATCTTGCCGCCGCTCATCGCTTTGCTGGCTTCCCAGGCTGATGTGGTCGCGCTGGTCAAGCCCCAGTTTGAGGCTGAGGCCAAGCACCTGAAAAAGGGTGTTGTGCGTGATGCCAAGGTGCACGAGGCCGTGCTGCGAGACATGCTGCAATGGGTGAAAACCCAGCCGGTGCGCGTGGCGGGCCTCTCCTGGTCGCCGATCACGGGGCCCAAGGGCAACATTGAATTCTTGCTGCATTTGAAGAAAGAGGAAGGGGAGTCCTCCGAGCCCGAGGTAGCTGCCATTGTGAGGATGGCGCACGAGGGGGTCAAGGGGAATCCGATGGAGTAATCCCCCCCCTTCGCCTGTGGGCGACACCTCTGACAAATCCCCCCTGTCGCTTGCGAGCGGCATCCATGGAAATCCCCCCTGCCGCTGCCGCGACATCCCACCCTTCCCCCCACAGCCTTGTGGGGGGACAGCCATCGAAGATGGCAGGGGGGATGTTAAGGGAGGGTAGGGAGGGGAAATCCGCAAGTTAGTTCAAGACTATCCCTACCCCCTTTATGAAGGGGGGATGGCCCTGGCAAGGGCCAGGGGGGATTTGAACGGCAAACAAGCATCAACAAGTTATAAAGGGATACGCCATCCTTAAGAAATCCCCCCGTCGCCTGAGGGCGACATCCCACCCTTCCCCCCACAGCCTTGTGGGGGGACAGCCATCGAAGATGGCAGGGGGGATGTTAAGGGAGGGTAGGGAGGGGAAATTCGCAAGTTAGTTCAAGCCTATCCCTACCCCCTTTATGAAGGGGGGATGGCCCTGGCAAGGGCCAGGGGGGATTTGAACGGAGGGACTTACATGAGTCTGCCATACAATAGAAAACTCACGGCAGCAGCGAAGAAACTCCGCAATGACATGACGGATGAAGAAAACAAGCTGTGGTATCAATATCTGAGCAGTTATCCCGTCCGGTTCCTGCGCCAGAAGGTGATCGAAAACTGCATCCTGGATTTCTACTGCGCCAAGTGCAGGCTGGCTATTGAAGTGGATGGTGATCAGCACTATACCGACCGCGGGCTCGGGCATGATGAAGCTCGCACGAAGCTGTTGAATGCCTATGGAGTTACAGTGATACGGTTTACAAACGAACAGGTTAGAAATGATTTCGGGCATGTTTGCAAACAGATTGATGAAACAGTAAAACTTATTATAGATCAGAAGCATGAACATACGCTGGAAAACAATACCCGTGAGGAATAAACAAATCGGAAAAGCTCATCAGCCAGTGAACCGGCTCCCTACCCTCCCTTAAGAAGGGGGGATGCCCCCGCAGGGGCAGGGGGGATTTGAACGGCAGGCATAGATTACCATGTTATTCAGGGATACGACAGGCTAAGAAATCCCCCCGTCGCCTGAGGGCGACACCCCCCTTATTAAGGGAGGGTAGGGAGGGAAAATCACAAGCAAGAACAAGACTATCCCTACCCCCTTTTTGAAGGGGGGATGGCCCTGGCAAGAGCCAGGGGGGATTTCCGGGATGCCCCCGCAGGGGCAGGGGGGATTTCCGGGAATATTTGCAGTCAGATTAATGAAGCAGTAAATACTACTAGAGACTAACGAATCCTTATAATTAAAAACATCACCATTAATGAGCAAATAGGCTGAGAAGACCCATCAGTCAGAAATCCCGGCTCCCTACCCTCCCTTAAGAAGGGGGGATGCCCCCGCAGGGGCAGGGGGGATTTGAACGGCAGGCATAGATGACCATGTTATTCAGGGAGACGGAAGCCTTAAGAAATCCCCACTGTTGAATGCTTATGGAATCACGGTGATACGGTTTACAAACGAACAGGTGAGTAATGATTTCGGGCATGTTTGCAAACAGATTGATGAAACTGTTAAAATGCTTCTGGATCAAAAGGCTGACCAATCCTAACAATCAGTAACATCATCAGCAATAAAACAAATAGGCTGAGAAGACCCATCAGTCAGAAATCCAGGCTCCCTACCCTCCCTTAAGAAGGGGGGGATGCCCCCGCAGGGGCAGGGGGGATTTGAACGGCAGGCAAATATTGCCAGTTATTCAGGGATACGACAGGCTAAGAAATCCCCCCGTCCCCTGAGGGCGGCATCCCACCCTTCCCCCCACAGCCTTGTGGGGGGACAGCCATCGAAGATGGCAGGGGGGATGTTAAGGGAGGGTAGGGAGGGAAAATCACAAGCAAGAACAAGACTATCCCTACCCCCTTTTTGAAGGGGGGATGGCCCTCGCAAGGGCCAGGGGGGATTTCTGGGATGCCCCCGCAGGGGCAGGGGGGATTTACGGGAATATTTGCAGTCAGATTAATGAAGCAGTAAATACTACTAGAGACTAACGAATCCTTATAATCAAAAACATCACCATTAATAAGCAAAGAGGCTGAGAAGACCCATCAGTCAGAAATCCCGACTCCCCACCCTCCCTTAAGAAGGGGGGATGTCGCCCACAGGCGACAGGGGGGATTTCTTGGATGCCCCACAGTGACAGGGTGATTTCTCGCGTAACACAAGCCCTATACAAACACATGTTCCCCTCTTTATACTCCTTTTATCAACCATAAAAGGAGCTTCACCATGAACGGATTCATCAAGCTGCACCGTCAAATCACCGACTGGGGCTGGTACAAAGACGCAAACACAATGAGAGTATTCCTGCACCTGCTGATCACCGCAAACTGGGAGGAATCAGATTTTCTGGGGCATAAAATCGAAAGGGGTCAGGTTGCGTTTGGCAGAAAGGAATTGGCGAAAGCTCTTGACCTGACCGAGAAGCAAGTCCGAACTGCTGTGATTCATCTGGTCAACACTGGCGAATTGGTCACGAAAAGGGCCGGGAAATTCAGCATCGGAACGATCGTCAACTTCAGTAAATATCAGGACTCTGTACTGGCGGATTCCACTGCTCAGGGCCAGAAGAGGGCAATTGACGGGCCGGACAAGGGCGGTGAAACGGCCACATCCAAGAATAGAAGAAGTAAAGAAGTATATATGCACCGGCAGCCGCGGCAAGCCGCCTGGAGCGGCAGCCGCTATGGCCGGGATCAGGAGTATGTGGCCGAGTGGGATGTGCCGCTGTGGACGAGCAAGGGTAAAGTGACTGACACGGAATAAGGGGTAAAATCTGTCTCAAATTGAGAATCCATGCTATAATCCCCATGTGTCCTTTTAGCTTGTCTGATCGGTGGTGAGTCCATGATTTCTCCATATCGTTTAGTCGACGGTTTACTATACCTCGCAATGCTGGTCGGAGTAATCATGGTTTTTGTTATAGTGAAATTCAGTCGTAAAAACCCGAGCATTAAGTGTCCCCTATACATTGTATATATCTTGGTTGCGTCTGAGATCGCTGCCATCCTCTACTATGTTTTTCGATCTTGTAAGAGTCCAGTCCCAAAGTGTGTTAACTAATCGCCACTCATGCTATAATCCCCATATCCCCATCCCTCAATTCCATAGTAAGGATGTGCGCCATGAAACCTCACGTCCGCAACCGCTTGTTCTTCAGCCTCGGCACCGTGGGCCGCGACATGTTTTACACTACGGTCAGCATGTTCCTGATGTTCTACCTCACCGATGTGCTGAACCTCTCCAACGAGCTTCTGGCTTGGACCGGCACCATCCTCACCATCATGCGCATCTTCGACGCGCTGAACGACCCCATCATGGGCGTGATTGTGGACAACACCAAGAGCCGCTGGGGCAAGTTCAAGCCCCACATCCTCTGGGGCGGCATCGCCGGTGCGGTGTTCATGGTGCTGCTGTTTACCGATTTGGGGTTTTCGCCGGTGGCTTATGTGGTTACCTTCGCGCTGTTCTATCTGGCGTGGGACATCACCTACGGCCTCAACGATATCGCCTATTGGTCGATGCTGCCGGCGCTGAGCCTGGAGCAGAAGGAGCGCGAGAAGATCGGCTCGCTGGCCCGCATCATGGCCAACGTGGGCATGTTCGCCGTGGTGGTGGGCATCCTGCCGCTCACCAACATGCTGGGTCAGGCGCTGGGCGGCGTGCCGTCAGATCCGAAGGACGCTGCAGCGGATGCTGTGCACTGGCTGCCCTTCCTCAAGCAGGGGTGGTTCCTCTTCGCCGTGGCGGTGTGTGTGCTGATGATCGGGTTTTTGCTGTTCACGCTGTTTGGCTCCAGGGAAATGCGCGGCCAGTTCAAGCAGGAGGAGAACACCAGCCTCAAGGACATGGTGAAGGCCATCGTGAAGAACGATCAACTGCTGTTCACCACGATCTCGATGGCGCTGTTCATGATCGGCTACACCACCACGACCAGCTTTGGTGTTTACTACTTCAAGTATGCCTTCGGCAATGAGGGCATGTACTCGGTGTTCGCGGGGGTGCTGGGCGTGTCGCAACTGAGCGCGCTGGCGGTGTTCCCGCTGTTCAGCAAGAAATTCACCCGCAAGCAGCTTTACTTCGGGGCAACGGTGCTGGTGCTGGCCGGCTACGGCCTGTTCTTCTTCTCACCGATGAACATGGTGTTCATCGGCATTTCCGGCGTACTGTTGTTTGTGGGCCAGGCGTTCATCCAACTGCTGATGCTGATGTTCCTGGCCGACACCATCGAATACGGCCAGTGGAAGTCGGGCAAGCGCAGCCAGAGCGTGACGCTGTCGCTGCAGCCGATGATCAACAAGATCGGCGGGGCGATCGCCACGGGCATCGTGTCGGCAACGGTGATCTACTCCGGCATCAACGAGGCCCAGTCCGCCGCCGATGTGACCCCCGAGGGCATCATGCTCTTGAAGCTGTCGATGTTTGTAATCCCGCTCATTTGCATCGTGGCGGGGTATCTGGTTTATCGCGCCAAGTACAAGATCGACAAGCCGTTCTATGACCGCATTGTGGCGGAGCTGAAGGAGCGGGGGGATATCAC
>JAEZSE010000023.1 GCA_023421955.1 Bacillota bacterium | reverse complement strand
AATCCCCCCGTCACCTGAGGGCGATCCCCCCTGCCGCCTGCGAGCTGCATCCCAAAGAAATCCCCCCTGCCGCTTGTGAGCGGCGTCCCCCCCTAATAGAGGGGGTGGGGATCAGTTCGATTCAAGTTGTTGTGCCCTTTCTCCCTACCCTCCCTTAATAAGGGGGGATGGCATCACATTGCACCGCGGCGGTGCAATAGAGCAGATGCCAGGGGGGATTAAACTCCCCCCTTGACATGGGATGCCAGGGGAAAGACAATATTTGTGATAAAAACCAATCCCTACCCTCCCTTAACATCCCCCCCTGCCATCTACGATGGCTGTCCCCCCACAAGTGTGTGGGGGGAGTGGTGGGATGGCCCTTCAGGGCCAGGGGGGATTTTACGGAGGCATGGTTTGTAACCAATGGAGCTCACAGTGGAATCGCAAGCTCAAGCGCAGTTGTCCTGCGCCAGCTTTGCGTACCCCACGCTCTCCGGCAACCCTGCCCCGAATGAGCCCCAGCGCGGCCAGCTGCGCGGAGGCTGCTCATGACACATCCGGGCCGCAGGGGAACACCTTGCGGCCTTCAATTTTGATGAGGAGAATCAATCATGATGAAGCAAAATAAACAAACCAATCCGAATGGCCTTTTCCTGCTTGACCCCACGGACTACCACAAGGTGGCGCCGTGGTATGCCACCCTGAATCTGGCCGCCATCCAGATGGATGCGCTCCGCGAAAGTGGTGACGGCAAGGTGTTTGTAGACGACCCTGCAAACCCACAGGCTTGCTGGATGCTGGGCGACGAGTGCTACGGCTACTTCGCTGGCAATGCCGAAGCCAGCTTTACCGACGTCGTGCTGGCCCATCTCATCAATCAAGTGCTCCCGGCGCGCGCACCCGGTGACAGGCAAGTGATCCTGTTTTCCACAAGCGACGGCTGGCAAACGCTGCTGGACCGGAAGCTTGGAGAGCGCGGCGGGTTCCGCATCCGGCGGCACAACTTTGCCTTTGAGGCTGCCGCGTTTCAGAATGCCATGGTTGCATTGCCACCGCTGCCGGAGGGCTATGCGCTGCGAACCCTTTCGGAGGGCAAGCCCGATGCCGGCGTGTTTTGCGGCGGTGAATTGGTGAGCCGGTGTTATGCCGGGTTCACCGGGTTGGCCATGGCGGAGATCGGCGTGGACACTGCGGAGGCCCACCGCCGCAAGGGCCTGGCGCTGCATGCCTGCGCACAGTTTATCCGCAACTGCCTGGCTGCAGGTGTCACACCACACTGGAGCTGCTGGGACTATAACACCCCTTCGGTGAACCTCGCGCTGCGCCTCGGCTTTCGGCAGCTGCCTGATCTGGAAGTGAACTTCTGCGACCTGGGCTGAGGTCCTGATCCAATTCTTGACACAAAAGCCCGAAAACCCTATAATTCACTATGAAATAGGTCAGACTATTTCAGCGATGACGGGAAGAGTACTTCCAACATGCGCTAGACAGAGAGCCGGAGCGGCTGAGACCCGGCAGCGCAGCGGGAACGAACATGGCCCCCGAGCATCCCCGGCCGAACGCGAAAGTAAGCCTGAAGCCGGGGCGGCAGCGCCCGTTAGCGCGCGACGCGGTGAATGCCGCGGCATGAGGTTATGCCTTCCTTTTGGAGGCATGGCGAAACAGGGTGGTACGGCGAGAAACCTCGCCCCTGCGATAGGGGCGGGGTTTTTGTTTTTCCCCTGTAGGTTCCGCCAGCGCCCTTTGGCTACGGCAGTGTTGAATCCCCCTCCGGCTGCGCCGGTATCCCCCTTCACAAGGGGGATGCATTCCGTTCTTGCTCTCACACACGTTAGCAAGATAGAACGAGATAAACACCCCCCTTTTGAAGGGGGGATGGCCTCACATCGTACCGTAGCGGTGCGATAGAGCAGATGGCAGGGGGCTCATGCAGAGATGATTGGAATGGGTGAGGATCAGATGAATCCTAGTAACTTGAAATATTTCAACGAAAATGGAATCACGCTTGACGATGCTTGCGTTGCTCTTTTGCAGAGCATTTTTGTTCAAAAGACGATAAAGCGCGACTTGTACTTTTTGAAGCAAGGCGAACCATCTGTAGAATTGGCGATGGTTAAGAAGGGTCTTTTTCGCACCTACTTTATCGATGATAAAGGGAATGATATTACAAAGCATTTTTATCCGGAAGGTTCCATGCTTTTCTCTTATAAGGCTTATGTCACCCACGAAAATTCCATGTATAGCATACAGGCATTGGAGGATTGTGAGATTCTTGCAGCCAGGATTTCTGACTTTGAGGATGTGATAAATAGCAGCACCTTGTTGCTTTCCTTTTACAAGAGAGTGCTCGATGATGCTTTGATCATGAAGGAGGACCATGCCTGCAGCTTCAAATCATTAAACAGCACAGAACGCTACGAGCAATTCATAAACCAATATCCCGGGTTGGAAAAACGGGTAAAGCAATATCACCTCGCATCCTATCTGGGAATTACGCCTGTATCATTAAGTAGAATCAAAAATAAGTCTGCTCTTAACAAAAGATAATGAAATGGTGCTTCATATAGAATATATTGAGACATAATTCTATATGGAGATCGTTATCATGAAAAACAAAAAGGTCGTGTTGATTACAGGGTGTTCTTCAGGGATAGGCAGAGAGCTCAGTTTGCTTCTGGCTTGCAGAGGTTATGAAGTCATCGCAACCGCCAGAGACGTGGCGACTTTGGAAGATCTGCCGGTATCTCTTAAACTGCCGCTTGATGTCACAGATAAAGAGTCGATATCGCAAGCAGTAAAGGAAGCCGTCTCAAGATATCAAAGGGTCGATATTTTAGTCAATAATGCAGGTTATTCTGTTAGGGGAGCCTTAGAGGAGATAAACCTCGAAAGCATCAAAAGCATGTTTGATGTGAATGTATTCGGCATAATCAATATGATTCAAGCTGTTGTGCCTATCATGCGTATGAACCATTTCGGAAGAATTGTCAATATCGGATCAATATCGGGGAAATTCACCCAACCGATAAACGGGGCATATTGCGCTTCAAAGCATGCAGTAGAGGCAATCAGTGATGCTCTTCGCTATGAGCTGCATAATCATAACATTCAAGTGACGGTTATCGAACCGGGGCCAATTCAAACCAGGTTTTTCGAAACCATGGAGATACAATCAGACAAATGGATGAAAAATCCCGCTTCTGTATACGAACGCTTATATGCCCTTGATGCCAAACACAAGGAAAAGCAGTCTTATACGCTCCCTAAGGAGGCAGCCGAAGCCATTTGCGATATTATCGAAAAAGAACAGCTAAAATCCCGCTATGAAGTCGCGGTTCCCTGCATGTACAGCAGTTTTGCGCGTTTCCCATATTTTCTGAGGGATTATTTGATGATGAATTATCGGTAGGGCGGCAACATGGAGTATCAGTTGTTAAGACTCAAATTCATGAGCGGGACCGGGAATTCATATAGGGCTGCAGTATGGATGAAAGAAGCAGCCCAGCAGAAAGGAACTGCCTCCGAACTGGAGCAAATCACTGGGCATCATGACATCGCGGCTGCCGATGCTCATTCAACTATCCTGCTGGGGTTCGTTTATCCGACCTATGGCTTTACAGCGCCATGGCAAGTAATCCGGCACGCTTTGCTTCTGCCGTGCGGGGAAGGACTGCACGTTTGTGTTGTGGCAACCAAAGGAGCACTGGTGATTGATTCAGCTCCTTTCCGCGGCTTTGAAGGGTCGGCTGCTTATTTGATTGCCTTGATCCTTTTGCTCAAAGGATATGGCATTCGTGGAGTTATGGGGTTGGATATGCCAGCAAATATGATGAATGTGCATTCCGGCCTCAGTGAAGCCAGCTCGAGAATCATACTTGATCAAGCAAAGGATAAAGCGGGCATTTTCATAAACAGTATACTCGCTGGGGGGAAGGTGTTTTGGGGTGTTCCGGATCTGCTCTTAGGTCTTGCGTTGCTCCCGTTATCTTTCATATACATGGTGTTCGTCCGATTTTTCCTGGCAAAGCTGTTCTTCGCCTCAGATCGATGCACTGGCTGCGGACTTTGTGCCAGGAGCTGCCCCAAAAAGGCGATAAAAATGATAGGGCGGAGAACCCCCCGTCCCTACTGGAGATTGGCATGTGAAAACTGCATGCGATGTATGGGGTATTGCCCCGAAAAGGCGATAGAGGCAAGCCACTTATTTGCTGTTCTATTATACATACTGATAACAATACCTATTTCCTCATATGTGCTGGATTTTGTGAATGAACTATTGAGCCTGGATATAGGAGATGCTTATATAAAAGCGATCATTGATTATCTTGGCTATCTGGTTAGAATCTCGTGTGCATATTACGTCTTGTCCTGGTTCACGAGAATCCGACCATTGAACAGGTTATTTACGCATACAACATTGACGCATTTTTACCGCCGGTATCATGAACCGGATACAAAACTGAAAGATATTTCGTAAAGCAGCCGGATGTCTGAACGGCGGACCTTGATATGAACTTCAGCGACCTGGACTGAGGCCTTGATCCAATTCTTGACACAAATGCCCGAAAACCCTATAATTCACTATGAAATAGGTCACACTATTTCAGCGATGACGGGAAGAGTACTTCCATCGTGCGCTAGACAGAGAGCCGGAGCGGCTGAGACCCGGCAGCGCAGCAGGAACGAACATGGCCCCCGAGCATCCCCGGCCGAACGCGAAAGTAAGCCTGAAGCCGGGGCGGCAGCGCCCGTTAGCGCGCGACGCGGTGAATGCCGCGGCATGAGGTTGTGCCTTCTTTTGGAGGCATGGCGAAACAGGGTGGTACGGCGAGAAACCTCGCCCCTGCGATAGGGGCGGGGTTTTTATTATCCCCCCTGGCCCTTGCGAGGGCCATCCCCCCTTGAATCGTTGCTTCGCAACGTCAAAGGGGGTAAGGAAGGAACAGGTTGCGCCCTGATGAACTATATTCGAAGCAACTCCCCACCCCCTTTGTTTTTGCCGAAGGCAAAAATTCAAGGGGGGATGCCGCCGAAGCGGCAGGGGGGATTTATAAGGAGCTGAAACCATGAAACCCACCTTCTACATCACCACCCCGATCTATTACCCCAGCGGCAAGCTGCACATCGGCAACGGCTACTGCACCGTGTGCTGCGACACGATGGCCCGCTGGAAGCGCCTCACCGGCTACGACGTCTATTTCCTCACCGGCACCGACGAGCACGGCCAGAAGATCGAGGAGGCAGCCGCCAAGGTTGGGGTGACACCCCAGGAATTTGTGGACGACATCGTGGCCGGCATCCACGAGCTGTGGAAGGCGATGGACATCACCAACAACGATTTCATCCGCACCACTGAGGAGCGCCATGTGAAGGCCGTGCAGAAGATCTTCAACAAGCTCTATCTACAGGGTGATATCTACAAAGGCGCCTACAAGGGTTGGTATTGCACGCCCTGCGAGGCCTTCTGGACCGAGACGCAATTAAAGGACGGCAAGTGCCCCGACTGCGGCCGCGAGGTAAAGATGGCCGAGGAGGAAGCATACTTCTTCAAGACCAGCAAGTATGCGCCGTGGCTGATGGACTACATTGAGAAGAACCCGGACTTCATCCAGCCGGTCAGCCGCAAAAACGAGATGGTGCAGAACTTTTTGAAGCCCGGTTTGGAAGACCTGTGCGTGTCGCGTACCAGCTTCACCTGGGGCATCCCGGTCACCTTTGACACCAAGCATGTGGTCTATGTGTGGTTGGACGCGCTCTCCAACTACATCACGGCGCTCGGAGCGTATAGCGACGACGAGACGCTGTATAACAAGTTCTGGCCCGCTGATGTGCATGTGGTTGGCAAAGAAATCGTGCGCTTCCACACGATCATCTGGCCGATCATGCTGCACGCGCTGGGCCTGCCGCTGCCCAAGCAGGTGTTCGGGCACGGCTGGTGGACGGTCAACGGCGAAAAGATGAGCAAATCCAAGGGCAACGTGATCGACCCGGTGGCGCTGGTGGGCCGCTATGGCGTGGACGCCGTGAAATACTTCCTGCTCCGTGAAATCCCCTTTGGCGCCGACGGCGACTTTTCCTACAAGGGCTTTGTAAGCCGCATCAACAGCGACCTTGCCAACGACTTGGGTAATCTCGCCAGCCGCACCGTGGCGATGATCCAAAAGTACTTTGACGGCGTGATCCCGGCTCCCGCGGAGCTTGAGGAGATTGACCAAAACCTCCGCGCCCTGGCTGTGGAATCGGCGCAGAAGTTCGCCGAGCAAATGGACAAGATGCAGTTCTCACTGGCGCTGGCGGAGCTTTGGAAGCTGGTGAGCGAGTGCAACCGCTATATCGACCAGACCACACCCTGGGTGCTGGCCCGCGAGGAAGCCAACCGCCCCCGCCTTGGCACGGTCATGTACAACCTGGCCGAAAGCCTGCGGTTTGTGGCCGTGGCGCTGCAGGCCTGCTTCACCGACACGCCCAACAAGCTCTTCCAGATGCTCAATGTGACCGGTCAGACGCTGCGCTCGTGGGATTCGCTGAAGAGCTTCGGCGGCTTGGTGGCTGGCAGGGCGGTGGAAACGTTGCCGGCACTGTTCCCGCGTCTCGATCCGGAGGTGGAGGTGGAAGCCCTCCGCGAGCTGGCTGGCCGCAGCGCCACACCGGCAGCACCGGAAGTGAAGAAAGTGGGCGGGCCGCAGAAGGAAGAGATCACCATTGATGACTTTGCTAAAACCGACCTGCGGCTTGCCAAGGTGACCGCCTGCGAGCCGGTGGAAAAGAGCGACAAGCTGCTGAAGCTCACCGTGGAGGTGGGCGCCCTGGGCAGCCGCACCGTGGTCAGCGGCATCGCCAAATACTATAAGCCTGAAGAAATGGTCGGCAAGACCGTGGTGCTGGTGTGCAACCTGAAGCCGGTGAAGCTCCGCGGCGTGATGAGCGAGGGCATGATCCTCTGCGCCAGTGACGACGAGGGCAATTTGAAGCTGGTTACACCGGAAGCAGTGCTTCCCGACGGATCCGAGGTGCGTTAAATGCGCCTGTTTGATACCCATGCCCATCTGGATGACGACAGCTTTGACAGCGACCGGGATCAGCTGATCCCGGCGCTGCCAGATGAGGGCGTTGAGCTGGTGCTTTCCGCCGCCGCCGATATGGGCAGCTCCGCCGCTGCCATCGCGTTGGCCGAGCGGTATCCCCATGTGGTGGCGTCCATTGGTATCCACCCCCATGTGGCTGAGGATATTTCCGACGCCGACCTGGCCCAACTGACAAATTGGGCAGCCCACCCCAGAGTGGTGGCTGTGGGCGAGATCGGGCTGGATTACCACTATGACTTCCGCCCCCGCGACGTGCAGATGGCCTGCTTCCGCCAGCAACTGGAACTGGTGAGACGGGTGAATCTGCCTGTGATGTATCACATCCGTGAGGCCTGGGGTGACTTCATGCCAATGGTGCAGTGCGGCGAGATCCCCATGGGCGTGATGCACTGCTTTTCCGGCAGCGTGGAGATCGCCAAGGAGTGCCTGAAGGCCGGGCTCTACATTTCCCTTGCTGGCCCGGTCACATTCAAGAACGCCCGCAACCTGCATGAGGTGGCCCAATATGTGCCGCTGGACCGGCTGCTGGTGGAGACCGACTGCCCCTATTTGTCGCCGGAGCCCATGCGTGGAAAGCGCAACGAGCCCAAGCATGTGAGATACACCGCCGGGGCCATTGCCCGCCTGCGGGGCATGGATCCGGAGGAGTTTGCTGAAGCGGCGTTTCAGAACGCCTGCCGGCTGTTTCGTGTCAACGATTCGGGAGAGAAGCAATGAGCCAGGTCTACGCTTACCCGCACGGCAGCGGGCTGTATCTGAACATCACGAACCGCTGCACGTTCCGCTGCGTGTTTTGCGTGCGCGACAGCCGCAAGGCCTTCGAGGGCCACGAGCTGTGGCTGGAGCGCGACCCATCGCTTGAGGAAGTAATTGCTGCCATTGAGGCCAGGGGCGGGGCGAACAAGTTTTCCGAGGTGGTGTTCTGCGGCTTCGGCGAGCCCACGATGCGGCTGGACACGCTGCTCATTGTCGCCCGCGAAATCAAGGCTCGCTGGCATGCGCCTGTGCGCCTGAATACCAACGGGCAGGGGAGCCTCATCGCCGGGCGGGACATTGCGCCAGAGCTGAAGGGTTTGGTCGACACCGTTTCCATCAGCCTGAACGCCCCCACAGCCGCCGAATATGTGGCGGTGAGCCGGCCTGCCCACGGCGAAAAGAGCTGGCAGGCCATGCTCGATTTCGCAGCAGCCTGCAAGCGAGAGGGTATCGACGTGGTGATGACTGTGGTGGACTCCATCGGCAAGGAGAAGGTGGAGGCAAGCCGCAAGGTGGCCGGGGGGCTTGGGGTAAGGTTCCGGGTGAGGGAGTATATTGAATCCCCCCTGTCCTCTGAAGAGGACATCCCCCCTTCATAAGGGGGGTAGGGAGATGCCCTGAACGATTTTTGCGAAGATATCACGGAAAGGATCACCATTAACACAGCGGGTGTTGCAATCTTCGCCGTTTTCATTTCAAACTTCCGACATTTTGTTCCACATTCACCATCTCAAACTCCGCATACAGATACTCGCCCTCCGGCAGCAGCCACACCGCCTTGGCCCGTGAGGCCAGCCGGAGCCCGTTGTAGTCCTGATAATCGGTCAATGGCGTGGACCAGGGAGCCAGCCGGGCGTCCTTATCCCCGGCCTTCATAAACCGGTCTTCTGAAACGAAGTTGATGAGCTCACCGGCGTCGTTGAAGGTCAGCACCGCCGACACCCGGTTTTCCCCGTTGGGATAGACCGCCTTCACGGTGCGATCATCCACCGTCTCCCACTGGATGTTGGAGTCGATCAGCGTGGCTGGGGCCATCACGCACATATCGTTGAACAGTGTCACCGTGTCGCTTTGGTCCATCTCATGCCCCTTGGCGTCCACGACGGTGAGCAGGCCCGCAAGCTTGATGCGCATGGTGCCTTTCTGCTCTTTGTAGGCGTGCAGCCCGTAGGCCGGGATGCCGGAGAACCTGCCGTCGATGTAGAACAGCCGCACCGGGTTTGGGTAAAAGTTGACCTGTCGGGCCGACACCTGCATCCAGTCCCGCTTGGGGTCCTGCTTCATCCGGCCACGGAACTCGGCGCGGAAGTTATGCACCTTGGGTTTGCCCACCGCGCCGGTATAGCGAAGGTACTTCTGCACCGGGGCAGGCAGGTGCGCCATATCTGCCTCGGTCAGCAGTTCGGTTTGTTGCGCACCCCGCGCCGCAAACTGGCTGCGGGCTTCCGCCTCATAGGTGTTTTGCATTCCCTTTGACAAGATCGACATCGTGATCGCCGCCCCTCCCAACAGTATGATGATGCCAAGCCAGATCCATTTCCTTTTCATGAGTGTCACATCCTTGAACGATTAGGTAATGTGTTACCTACGTGAATATAATATATTACCTAATTGTTGGTGTCAATAGGGTGACGCAAATTTGCTACGATAAATTGTGCTTGCTATGAATAAAGAAACACCCGGAGCTTTGCCTCCGGGTGTGGGGATGGATTTCTTGCTCTTGTTATTTTACCTCAAACTCCGTCGTGAAGTAGTATCCACCAGCCATGCCCCACGGAGCATCGGAATCTTGTGTGTACATCTCAAAGAATCCTTCCAGCCGGTAGGTACCAGCTGGCAAGCCGGCCAGTGCTGGTTGATCAGTCACCTCAGTCAGCACACGGGTTTCGCCTATCTCAACTTGCCTGTTCTTGCCCAGCAGCGCGGTGCGTGCCATTTTGAGCACCCCCCGTTTCACCTCGGTGTCTCCCTGAAACAGCCGGTAGCATACAAACGGCGGCATTATCTCATTATCGTCTGTGTATGGACTGGGGAGGGAGATGGTAATGCGTGAGTTGTTTGTGAACGAGACAGCGAGGCGGCGCTCGGCAGTGATAACGCCCGTTGTATTCACACCTGCGTAGTTGCGAATCCAATAAGGCATTTTGGCGGAAATGAGGGTTGGACCGGTGCCAAGCACGTTGCCTTCCAGCGTGTATTCACTGGCTTCCTTGATGGGCGCAGAAGGCAGATCTACTCTCAGCCAGTCTCCCGGCTTCAGTATAATTGGTTTTGTGCCATCCGGTGTTGTCGTTTCCTCTCCGCTCACCAACATGATGTAGCTGGACTTTTCTAACTCAAAGTCACCACTGACGGCTTTAATTACCTCTCCATCCTGCTTGAACAGGAGTTCACAGGGGAAGGAGGCGGGCACCTTGTAGTCCTCATTTGACAAGTTGTGAATGACTATTTCTGGTGTATACATGTATGCTCCCATTGAGCTGCCTGTAACCGTCGGTTGGATTTGTTTGACAACGTCGTCCACTACCGTTTTTTTGGATATGCTTGTAGGTGCTTCTTTGGTGGCATACCAACATGTCTTTACATCTGTCCACCCAGCTGCCACACAGCGGTTTGCAACTTCTTCCACGCTGCCGTCGGTCATATCCAACTTCCAGAGCGTGTTGGTTGGATCATCACTGTATATGAACAGTGCGCCTGTATTATTGTATGGAGCTTTGTTGCATATATCCAGAAGGCGAAAAGAGTCGCTTTTCAGTTGGGTTGTCATGATACGGTCGCCCCGTGTGAGCGTGTATTTTCCATCATCCCCCTTCGTGAGGCCAATCAGGAAACTGGATGGAACAAGCTTTTTAGCCCCGTTATCTGCCTGATATCCTCTGGATAGAGACCCGCTGATGTTAGCTGGCGCGGAGTTGGGAAGGCCGCTGCCAGTCCACGATACCCGAGCATAATAGATGATCCCTTCAGGAAAGACCGCAGAAACAGAAAGTGTTTCATCCGATGGCAGCTGCTTAGTTGACACCATCACGGCATCTGCCCAATTTACTTGAATTTCGTTCATGCTTTCATCCACCCATCGCACCCCATCCGGCACTTTGAGCCGCCAGCCACCGGCTGTCACGACCCATACGGCGTCGCCCGAGTTGCCATGCACGGTGAACGCCACCCAGTGGTTCTGCCCACTGCAAAGGAAGGTGTAGGGCTTTACGGCTTGCTCCTTCCAAAGATCCAGCGTGACGGTGACGGATTGATCGGTGCCGATCAGCGCAAGCTCTGCGGTTTTGGCGCAGTAATACCACGTGTCTGAACCTTCGGTTGCAACAGCCTGCCAGCCGTCTTCTCCATTTGGGGGCGATTCAAGGCCTTTCACAGGCAGCTGGATCAATGGTGTGGCCGCGGTGGCCGGTGTGGTGTCGCGAATCGGCCCCACGCCAAACACCAGCAGCGCCGCAATGCCGCACATTGCCAGCGCATAAGCCACGGTGGCTGGCAGTGGCAGCCGCCAGAATGATTTCCGGGCAGGCAGGCCCGCCACGGTTTTCTTCACCGCCATCGTGAAGGCGATGGGGGTGGGGGGGTAGGTATCAATAAGCTTGTCTGCCCAATCGCTTCTCATGGTCTTTCCTCCTTGATGCGCATACTCTCAGCCAGACGGGCCCTTGCCCGGGCCAGGCGGCTTTTCACCGTACCTGCGGGCACCCGCAGCAGCCGGGCAATCTCCGCCACCGGAATTTCTTCCACATGGTGCAGCGCCACCACGACCCGCTGGTCTTCCGGCAGCGCTACCAGTGCCGCGCGCAGGTCGATCAGGTCGTCGTGCAGGCAGCCCGGACCTAGTACGCTTTCGGCGGCTGTCTGCGGGGCCGGGCGTTTGCGGCGCTTGCTGAGCTTGTAGCACTCGTTGAGCAGGATGCGGATGAGCCATGTGCGGAAGAATGCGGGGTCACGCAGCGAGCCCAGCTTCAGCCATGCCTTGGTGATGGCCTCCTGCACTGCGTCGGCACAATCCTGGTCGTTTCCGAGCACCGTGCGGGCCATGCGGTAAAGCGTGCGCTCGCAGTCTTCCACCAACTCGGCAAAGGCCTCTGCGTTGCCGCTTTGGGCTTCCAATACCAGCGCAGACCTTCCGTCCGGCGGGGCAATGCCCGGAATTGCCTTCTCCTCCATGCGGTTGCTCCTATGACGATTTCAATTGTTAGATCGTGCGGAAGGGAAGGGGGTTCCCTTACCATGAACATGTTCTAAAAAATGATATTGATTAGTTCTTCTCCAGATGCCCTGCATCGTTCATCACAGCCACATGAAACCGCCCGGTCTCCGGGTCAAATTTCAGCACCGTGATGCTGGTGTTTTCCGGCGGGCCCAGATAAAACCGTTTCTCCTGCCCGATCATCAGCGCCGCGCACACCAGCGCGCGTATCACGCCGCCGTGTGTCACCACAGCCACCGACCCCTGTCCGTTTTTCGCAAGTGCTTCGATCACCGGCATTGCCCGCGCCTGCACGTCGCCGCCGCTCTCGCCGCCGGGATAGGGCAGGTCCTCGCAGTGGCTGTGCCAGCGGTCATGATACTCCGGGTCTTCCTGCCGGAACACTTCCCATGGGCAGTGATTGATGCGGCCCATATCAATTTCCCGTAACGCTGGCACAAGCTCAATGGAAGCATCTGTGTGGTGTGCGATGGCCTCAGCAGTCTGCACGGTGCGCCTGAGGTCGCTTGAGAGGATGCGCCGGATGCCGGAGTGGGCCAACCGCATGCCCACGCGCTCCGCCTGCTCAAGGCCTTTTGCGTTGAGGCAGGGGTCGGGGCTGTTCTTTTCCGTGGAAAAGCACGCGGGAGTGCTTGGATCGGTTTTGCCATGGCGGATAAGCAGGATGTCGACAGAGCAGTTTGTCATCACAAATCGTCCTCATTTCAATTTGATTATATCATACTTGAGCGAACTCCCAGAAATGGGGCGTTTGACCAGCGGGATTGCTTGTGATAAACTCTCGATTAATCGGATATCAATATTGTTTCAGAGGTCTTGCCATGTCTGGGATCGGTAAAGCCATCAAGACGATGAAATGGTACGAATGGTTCATTTTGGCGGAGTCCGTCGCGTTCCTGTCGTTGGTGCAGTTCACCGCTAAGTATCCGTCGGCTTTTGGCTTCTGGGGCGGCGTTGTGCTGATGCTGATTGTCGGTTATGTCAATTCCTTCCTTCCTGTCCTGTTTGCGCGAAAGAGCAGGGCCCGGGGCAACGATGGCATTGCCCGGTTCATGATTGTGATGACTTGCTTGGGGCTTGGCGTTGCCGGGTTGTTGGTATATGGCATTTCACGGCTTCCCAGCGCTCCTTCCGGCAGCAGCCTTTCGGCGATCAAAACATGCAGCCGGTGCAACCGGGTTGTGTCGTTGGCTGCAAAGGCGGGGGATTCCTGCCCATACTGCGGTGCCCGATGGAGTTTTGAAAAAACATCGTATCCGATGAATCGATGACGTAGGACGGGCGACATCCTGTTGCGGTGGTTTTGATATTTAAAATATGAATTTGGTATATTAACAATAGGGAGGTTTTTCCACATGCGCAAGGTGAAAGTGGGTATCATCGGCTGCGGCGGCATTGCCAACGGCAAGCACATGCCGGCGCTTTCCAGGATGGACAACGTGGAAATGGTCGCGTTTTGCGACATCGTGAAAGAGCGTGCACAGGATGCGGCGGACAAATTCGGCACGGCCGACGCTCGCGTGTATGAGGACTACACCGAGCTTCTGAAAAAGGAGGGTGAGGTAGAGGTCATTCATGTGCTCACCCCCAACCGCTCCCATTCGCCGATCACGATTGCCGCGCTGGAATCCGGCCGCCATGTGATGTGCGAAAAGCCAATGGCCAAGGATGTGGCCGGCGCCCGCGCGATGGTGGAAGCCGCCAAGCGCACCGGTAAGAAGCTGACGATCGGTTACCAGAACCGCTGCCGGCAGGACTCCCTTTACTTAAAGCAACTGGTGGATGCCGGCGAACTCGGTGAGATTTACTACTCCCGCGCAATCGCGCTGCGCCGCCGCGCAGTGCCCACCTGGGGCGTGTTTTTAAATGAATATGAGCAGGGCGGGGGCCCGTTGATTGACATCGGCACCCACGCGCTGGACCTCACGCTGTGGATGATGAACAATTATGAGCCGGAGCTGGTGGTGGGCACAGCCTTCCGCAAGCTGGCCGATACCCAAAACGCCGCCAATGCCTGGGGTCCCTGGGATCCGGAGAAGTTCACCGTGGAGGATTCGGCCTTCGGGTTCATCCGCTTCAAGAATGGCGCCACCTGCATGCTGGAGTCTTCCTGGGCGCTGAACATTGCCGAACCCCGCGAGGCCATCACGATGCTGTGCGGCACCAAGGGCGGAGCCGATATGTTTGACGGCCTGAGGATCAACGGCGAGGCCTATGGCAAGACATGGCTCAGGAAAGTGGACACCGAGATGGGCGGCGTGGCCTTCTACGACTCTGCCAGCAATAAGGCGGAAGACGTGGAGATGGCCACCTGGATCTCCGCCGTGGTCAATGACACGCCCCTGCGGGTGCTGCCCGAGCAGGCGCTGGTAGTCACCGAGATCCTGGATGCCATTTATCGCTCGGCCAAGACCGGCGAAGCAATCCGCATGTAGTGATACATCAAGCCAATCCCTCTTCCGCTTTTGTGGGGGAGGGATTCTTTCTTCGACAAGCTTGAGCAAACTAACAATCGATTGCTGATCTGATCAATGTCTGTTGTGCCGGGTACTGGAGCACTACCGCCCGGCAGGGAAGGGAAAACCATGCACAATCCCATTCTGCAAACCACAACGCTGGGCCGCACCGGCATCACCGTGACCCGGTTCGGTGCCGGCGGGCATTTCACCTTTGGGCCTTCCTCGCACAATGATGTGACCAGGCGCGTGCAGGAGCTCAACCACCTGCTGGATTTGGGCGTCAATTATTTGGACGTACAATGGGAGCCGGAGGAAGACGCCACCGCGGAATTGATGAAGACACGCAGTGATGAGTTCACCGTGTGCTGGCCGATACACGGCATATCGCAGCGCAGCGGAGACCTCACGCGAGATTACGTGCTGCAATACTGCCAGGACCACCGTAAGCGCTACGGTTTTGAGCATGTGGATATCCTTCTGTGGGTGGGCCTGGAATTGCAGCCGGAGAGTGAAGACAAGGTGATGGATGAGCTGCGTGAGGCGTTCCTGCGGTTGAAGTCGCAGGGGTTTTGCAGCCACCTGGCGTTTTCCTGCCACCATTCCCCGCAGATGGCGCAGCATGCGATTACCAAATATGATGACTTTGATGTCATGATGGTGCCCTACAGCTATCTGCACCCTGCCGTGGAGCGGGAGCTGCTGCCCTTTGCCAGAGCCAGGGGCGTGGGAACGGTGGGCATGAAAACATTCGGGGGCGGAGGCGGCTACCTGAACATGGTCTGGGCCGGCGAGGCCAACTGGGGGAATGTGGGCGCCTGGGCGCAGAGCTGCAAGCCATACCAGGCGGCAATCCGCTGGGTGATGCAGAACCCGAACCTCGATTGTGTGGTGCCGGGCATGCATTCGGCCCAGCAGATGGACGAGCTTTATGAGGCGATCCAGTCTCCCTACAGCCAGGAGGACGAGCAGATCCTTTCGGAGCTGAAAAAGGCCATGATCGAGTCCGACGCGGCTGTGCAGCTCCGCCGTGACGGCCACGAAAGCCACGATAAGCGCAGCTGGGATTGAGCAGCCTTTCGCCTTCGGTGCTATCGAACCTCGGCGAGTTTCGTTCTCGTACTTACGAACCGTTACCCACCCACCTCGCATGTCGCTGGGTATTACCCGGATTTGCGTAGTGTCAGCGCAGCCGATACAGGAGCAAATCCGAGCAGAGCGAAGCGAAGCGGTCGGGTGGGTTCTTTGCTTCTAGTCTCGTTTTCTGGATATCTAGAGTTAAGATTTCCAGCCTGTGGGCTAGTTTTGCTGTCTACTCCGTCCAATCTATCGGTTGCCTCTGCCGGATAAACCGGCTATCGGCTCTGGCCATATTCTCTCGCTCAATATGTTCATGGTTTTTGATAAGCAAAAGCCGGGCAGTTTGCCCGGCTTTCCTGTTTGTGCAGCTACTTAACCAATTGCCCCTTCACCGGCGGCAGCTCGGTGGGGCCCATGTTCACGTTCAGCCTCGGGGCAAACTCAAGCCCTTCTCCGCCAAACGTCACTTTTGCTGTCACCACATAGGGCGCCCCTACAACGCGTACTGTGAGCTCCAGCGTGTTTTGATCCAGCCAGGTGAAGCTGGCAGCGCTCTCCATGAGCGAAAGGTGCCCGCCAAACGCCCGCGCCGGATATTCGCCCTCGGCCCAGCGGCCCCTGCCGCAGGGGAGCGTATAGGTCTTCCGGCCATAGGTCAGGCGCAGGTCACAGTGGCTTTCGTGGAAGTCAAAGCCCAGCTTTGCCAGGCGGTCGGGGTTTCTCTCCAGCCGGTAGGTTTTGCCGGTCACATCAGCCTCTACCGGCGAAAATGCCTGCGCAACCGGCGGATCATACTTGAGACCTGCAAGTTTTCCCTCCATGGCTTTGCGGGTTTGGGCGTCATCGGCCAGTGGCTCTCCCAGCGTGGCGAGAAGCTCCCACAAGCCCTTCATCACGCCCCCCATGTCGTTTGTGCCGCTGTTAATTGCAATCACCGTGTCCAGCTTCGGCGCCACCACGCAGAACTGGCCGAACGCGCCGTCGCCGCGATAGACGCCTTCGGGGATGCACCGCCAGAACTGGTAACCATAACCCATACCCCAGTCTGAGTTGCCGTGTGTTGCGCTGTTATCCACATGCTTGGCGGTGGCTTCGTCAATCCACGAAGAGGGAAGCAGTTGCTTGCCCTCCCACATGCCGCGCTGCAACAGGAACTGGCCAAAGCGCGCAATGTCCTCAGTCTTGATCGAAAGGCCAAACCCGCCGGTGTCATAACCCATGGGGCACTGATCCCATGCCGCGCCCTCAATGCCCAGCGGCTCGAACAGCCGGGGCGTGAGGTAATCCAGCACCCGCTGGCCGGTGAGCCTCTGCACGATCACTGAGAGCATATAGGTCGCGCCGGTGTTGTAAAGGAAGTGGGTGCCGGGCTTGTGCTTCACCGGCCTGCTCAAAAAGCCATTCACCCAGTTGCCGTCACGGCGGCGCATCATGAAGCCCGTGGTATCCACTGCGTGGCCGGTGCTCATGCTCAGCAGGTGGCGCACTTTCATTTCAGCCCAGTGACGGCCCGGCTCCTCCGGCGCTTCCTCAGGGAAGAATTTCAGCACCGGGTCGTCCACAGCAAGCAGCCCCTCGGTCACTGCGAAGCCCACGGCGGTGCTGGTGAAGCTCTTGCTCAGTGAAAACAGCATGTGGGGCCGCTGGGCGGCGTAGGGCTTCCACCAGCCTTCGGCGACCACGCTGCCGCCACGCAGCATCATGAAGCCGTGCAGCTCCAGCTTTTCGGCCTCCATGCGGTTGAGGAAGGCAGTGACGGCTGCGGGGTTCACACCCTTGGCCTCCGGGATGCTGCGGGGAAGAGGTTTGCTCATGAAAATCACTTCCTTGTCTGGTCAGATATGGCAATATGGGTATTATGGCATAACCGTTGGAGAATCACAACAGAATAGAGAACCATCACAATACCGGGTATGGGCCATAAAAGCTACGGCCCGCCTGCTCATCCCTATGGCACAGTGCACAGAACCAGAGAAGAAGCTGAACACCATAAATGAACTGGATGCCGAAGCCGTAAGTTTTCGGCATTTTCTATATTTTAGTAAACAAGATTGAGTCAATGTATGCTCAACCTGCGCTTTTTGGCGGTGTTATGCGCCATATGGAGCACTGCAATTTCTTGTTCAATCTGTTATGGAAGAATTTTTTTGATCGATATTCAACAACAGATCAATATTAACCATCGACAAAGAGCAAATCAGACTATATAATAGAGGCATGTCATCAACAAAGCCTGCTATTGTGGCTGAATGAAAGGGTTGTTATCGTGTCTGAAGTACGTGTTGGAAAAGATGAGTCGCTGGAAAGTGCTCTCAAACGGTTCAAGCGGAAATGCCAGAACTCCGGCATCCTCAAGGAAGTGCGCAAGCGTGAGCATTATGAGAAGCCCAGCGTGCGCCGCAAGCTGAAAGCGCTTGAGGCCAGAAAAAAGTCTAAGAAATCCAGGTGAAGAAGACCCGGTCAGCCTTGACCGGGTTTTTTCTTGTCAAACATTTGATAAAAATTGGTATAGCCCTCCATATATTTGTACCGGTAGATTTTGCCTCATTTCCTTTTTATTACATTTATCACAGTTGATTCCAACTAAAGTTCCGCCCCCCATCCTCCGATATACAATATACAAGAACCCAAGGATGGTGGCCAACGTGCTGAGAAGCCTTTATATATCCGCGTCGGGTATCCTGGCCCAGAGAAAGGCGATGGATGTCCTCACCAACAATTTGGCCAACGTGACCACCACGGGCTTCAAGCGCGACACACTGCTCACCCGCTCCTTCAGCGAGGTGCTGATTGGGCGCATCAACGACCCGGAGCAAAACTCCTCCGGCATCGGTAAAATGACGTTCGGCGTGCATGCCGACGATGTGGTGACCGGGTTTGAACAGGGCTCCATGGAGCCCACTGGCCGCGTGGCCGATCTGGCGATTGCCGGCGATGGCTTTTTTGTAGTGGAAACACCCCAAGGCCTGCGCTTCACCCGCAACGGCAACTTCCAGGTGGATGGGCAGGGCTTTCTTTGCACCTCCGAAGGCTATTATGTGCGGGGAACCAATGGCCGGATCAATGTTGGAAGCCAGGATTTCCTGGTGGATCAAAACGGCAATATCACCACTGCCGCCGGCGGCACTGCCAGGCTTCAGCTGGTCACCTTCGCAGACCCCAACGTGCTCACCAAGGTGGGCAACAACCTGTTTTCCGGGCCGCTCACGGCGATGAACGCTACCGGCCAGGTGCAGCAGGGCTGGCTGGAGGGCTCCAACGTGGATCTGGGCGTGGAGATGGTCAGCATGATCACCGTGCAGCGCAATTATGAGGCCAATCAACGTATGGTCAACATGATCAACGACACGCTTCAAAAAACCGTAAATGAAATTGGAAGGGTCTAGCGATGCTCCAATCGATATACACCGCGCTGACTGGCATGCGGGCGCAGCAAACCCGCATTGACGTGATCGGCAACAACATGGCCAACATCAGCACCACGGCGTTTAAGGCCGGCAGGGTTGGTTTTGCCGACACACTCTATGCCATGATGAAGCCGCAGGATGAGGCCGCCGGCACACTGCTCAACGGCACCGGCGCTCTGGTGAGCGCCACCCACCGCGTGCAGGATCAGGGCACCAGCATCATCACCGGAAACACGTTGGACTTCATGGTGAGTGGCACAGGTTATTTCTCGCTTGCCGGCCCTGACGGGCAGCGGTATTATACCCGCGATGGGTCGTTCAAGTCGGCAGCATATAACAACACGAATTATCTGGTGTCAGCAGAGGGCTATTTCGTGTTGGGCACGGACAACAGGCCCATCCAGATCCCCGGGGATTCCTCACAGGTGGCTGCCGATGGGCAGGGCAACTTGTTCCTGGGTGGCACAGCCTTCGCAACGCTGCAAATTGCGGTCTTTCCCAACCCGGAGGGCTTGGCGGACGCCGGAGGCAACCGTTATCAAGCCACAGATGGATCCGGTGCGGCTCAGGCTGTTGCAGGGGCGGCGGTGCAACAAGGTTGGTTGGAAGGCTCAAACGTGGACATGGCCACAGAGATTGCCAAGCTCATGGAGTCGCAGCGGGCCTACTCGGTGTTGGGCACGGCAATCCGCACGACCGATGAGATGGAGTCAACAGCAAATCGTTTGGGTGAATAGGAGTATTCGTAGAGTATGGACATCAAAAGCTGCAGGTTTTGCAGAAAAGCATTCCGGGGATTCAGCTCCCTGTGCCCCACATGCGCTGAACAACTGGATCAGAAATATATCCTGGTGCGAAACTACCTGGACCGGGATCGCAGCGCCAATGTGATGACGGTTGCCCAGGAAACCGGCGTGGATGAAAAGTCCATCCTGTATCTGATCCGCGAAGGCCGCATTGCGCTCCTTAGCAGCGATGGCGCTGCCATCACCTGCCTGAAGTGCGGCACGGCAATCCTGTCGGGGCGTTATTGCGACAAGTGCAAGGGCAACCTGATGCAGGACTTGAACTCCACCAAAAACGCGATGGCCGCCAGTGCCGCACCGCAGAAGCCCGAAAGCACTGACGGAAAAAACCGGATGCACATCAAGGAAGTATAGTCCGAAAGACCGGAGGATATCACCATGAGAATCAATGACATCAACACTCAGATACTGATCCAGCGTTACGGCAATGCCGGCAAAGTGCGCACAGGCTCCGTGGAGCAGGCAGCAGCCACCGGAGGCGCTGACAACGTGGCGCTGTCGCCGGAAGCAAAGGGCTGGATGGACGCGCTGAAAGCCGCCCGCGACTATGACCCGGTGGACCAGCAGAAAGTGGACGAAGTGTCCAGGAAGATCGCCCGTGGCGCCTACAGCGTGAGCCCCCGCGAGGTGGCCGAAAGCATGCTGCGCCGCGAGATCAGCGAGATGAAGGAATAATCCCCCCAGTCACAGGCACCCCCCTGAATGGAGGCACCATGGAACCCATCCTGAACGACCTCATCGCCATCCTTGAGGAGCAGCGCGGCCATCAGGCGGCGCTTGTAGAGTTGTCGGAGCGGAAGACCAAAGCCATCACTGTCGGCGATGCCGATGCCCTGCATGGCATTGTGGAAGAGGAGAAGACGGTGCTGGGCTTGATCAAAGGTGTGGAGAAACGCCAGAGCCGCTGCGTGCGGGAGCTTGCGCAAGCCATGGGCCTGCCGGAAACCCAGGTCAGGATGTCATTGATCATTGAGGAAGCGGAAGGCAGCCAGCGAGAGGCGCTCTTGCGGGTCCGGGAGGAGTTGACCGGGCTCATCGAGCGGCAGATGAAGCACAACGAGGTCAACATGAAACTGTTGCAGATGAACATGGACTATGTGCAATTCATGCTCAATACGGCCAGCAACCAGAAGACGGGAAACACATACGGGCAGGGCGGCAGTATTCAAAGCCCTCCCGTTTCACCACGGAAGCTGCTGGACAGGAAGGTGTAAGCGGTGAGATCGTCATTTTACGGCTTCGAGATTGCCAAGACTGGGTTGTTTGCCTCCCAGCGGGCCATTGACCTGACCGGCCACAATATCGCCAATGCCAACACCGTAGGTTATACCCGCCAGCGCCTGATGCTTTCCAATCAGGAGTTGGTGGCTGGCAGGGAGCGCTTTCAGGAGATCGTCACCGGCTACTCCGGCGCCGGCGTGCGCATGGATGGCGTGGAGCAGATCCGCAATAGTTTCCTTGACGCGCAATATCGCAGGGAAAACAGCACCAAGGAAATGTGGAGCGCCCGATCAGACGCGCTGAGCTATATCGAGGATATCTATGGTGAGACCAACAATACTGGTCTCTCCACAGCAATCAACGACTTCTTCAATAGCGTGCATACGCTCACGATGAACCCGGAAAGCAAGGAATACCGCACCAACGTGATGCAGAGCGCGTTGAAGATGACCGACTCCTTTCAGCACATCGCACAGCAGTTGTCTGACAAACAGGCTGATATGAACGAAGCGGTGCGGGTTTCCACGATCCAGATCAATGGCCTTGCCGATTCCATTTCCAGCCTGAACGACCAGATCTTCCGTTATGAGTTGGCCGGTGAAAGGGCCAACGACCTGAGGGACAAGCGCAACAATCTGCTGGACGAACTCTCCAACATTGTGAACTATTCCTTCAGTGAGGATGCGGACGGCATGGTATCAATCAACATGGGGGGAACTCTGCTGGTTGACAAGACCACCGTGAACCATCTGATAAACATGCCAAACCCCGCGAACAATGGCATGCTGGACTTAATCTGGTCTAGTTCTGCTCCTTATTCTCCCACTTCCGGCCGTCTCAAAGCCTATCTGGACCTTCGGGACGGCAATACGGAAGACAACATCGGTATTCCTTATCTGATGACGCGGCTCGATACACTGGCAGGCTCCATCACCTCCGAGTTCAACGCGGTGCACAACGCAGGTTGGACATTTCCGGATACAACCAACGGAAATGTATCGGCCACTGGGGTGGATTTCTTTGAGGAACCGGCTGGCGGTGTGACTGCGTTTAACTTTTCCATCAGCACCGCCATCCGAGATAGCGTCTACAACATTGCGGCCGCCGGGTCCCAGATTGTGGACGCAATCGGGCGAGGTGATAACACCAACGCATTGGTGATGGTGGAGCTGCAAAATCGGATCAACCTGCCGGTGATTGGCAGCCTGGAGGGTTATCTGAAGGGTTATGTGGCGGAAATCGGCGCAGAGGCAAGTCATGCCAATGAAATGCTCAGCAGCGAGCAGGCACTGGTGGATAGCCTGATCAACCAACGCGAGTCAGTGTCCGGTGTTTCGGTGGATGAGGAAATGACGAACCTGTTGAAGTTCCAGCATTCCTATGCAGCCTCCGCCCGTGTGATCACAACCATCGACGAATACCTGGACATGTTGATCAACAAGATGGGTATTGTGGGCAGATAGTATTGACTGCTATCTTTTGATATGGACTGCATCGCAAGGGCGCGGATGCGCAGAATGCGAAAGGAGCGAAGCGACAATGCGTATTACCAACAACATGATGATGAACAGCTTCATGACAAATCTCAATTTCAATATGAAGGTGATGAGCAGATACCAGGATCAGCTTTCCTCCGGCAAACGCATTACGAAGCTCTCGGATGATCCGATCGGCATCATGTCCACACTGGATGCCAAGTCCAAGCTCCGCAAGCTGGACATGCACAACAGCACCATCGGTGACGCCCAGAGCTGGCTGTCGCAGACGGAAACATCACTGCGTGAGCTGAATGATATGCTGGTGAAGGCCTATGAAAACACAGTGGTTGCCTCCAATGGCACAATGTCGCCCGAAGATAAGGGGGCTACGGCTGAGCTCATCGAGCAGATCCGCCAGCATGTAGTGCAACTTGGCAATTCCACCTATGGCGGCCGATTCATTTTTGGCGGCTACAATACCACCACCGAACCCTTGACCTATGATGCATCCGGCAACTTGCTCTATAATGGCACCAATCTGGTCACGGCGACCGGCGCGGAGGTGGGCGCCCTCCAAGCACAAGCAATTCAATATTCCACCGGCGTTAATGTGACCACAACTGTTTCTGTGAACGGCGTCAATATTATGGGTGCCGGTGATGACAACCTGAATAAAATCCTGTCCGACCTGGTGTCTGCTCTCAAATCCGATGCCAGCTCCGGCACGATCAGTTCCTTCATTGAGAAACTGCAATCCAAGCAGCAAAACACGCTGTCGTTGCTGGCCGACGTGGGTGGCCGCATCAACCGGTTGGATATGATGGAGTCTGCCAATGGGGAGAACGAGATCAACTATACGGAGATACTCTCCCGTGTGGAAGACATCGACCAGGCTGAGGTTACGATGCAGTTTGCGATGGCGGAAGCCATCTACCGGTCGGCTCTGGCTGTGGGTGCAAGGGTGATCTCACCCACGCTGATGGACTTTCTGTCATAATAGTTCATAAAAAGTTAAAATTTTGTATTAAGATTCAACTCTGTTGTGCCGATACATGTACTAAGGATCGATTTGTTCGGTCCTCTTTCGGCTTATCTGCGATCGAACTGGAGCGCATGAAGCGGGAGGAATATGCGGGTTCCCGCGGCTGGACGCGGGCGAGACATGAAAAGGACGGATGAAAATGGACTTTCCCCGTCTGGAAATTACAAGGCAGGATGCCCAAATTGAGGTGATCACTCACAAGGCCAAGGTGGAGATCTCCACGCGCAGGCCTCGGTTTCGCATGTACCGCAACCACGCGCGATTCCAGATGGACCGCCGGTTGCCTACCATGCGGGTGGATCGCACGCTCCAAAGCATGACGCTTGGCGTCGGCCCGGTGCTGCAATCGGCAAGACAGTATTTTGCCGACTCCATGCAGCAAGGGCTGGAGAATATCGCCACTATCGCCAGTGAAGGCACCATGCTGATGAAGATAGAAAACAAGGGCAACCCCATTGCCGAGCTGGGCGCAAGAGCATTGGAAAAGCCGGAGATCAGGCTCAACACCGTGGCACTGCCTCAGGCTGAGATTAGTTGGGATCCGGGCTATGTTAATGTCAAATGGACGCCTGCTTCGCTCTCTTTGGAGTGGGACACCAGTGCTTGGGCAGACATCCGAGTAGAGCCCCACTATGTGGAAATTCGTATGAAGAAATACCCAGAGGTCAAGATCCGGGTGTTTTACGACACCAAGTCTCAATCTGGCGGCAAGCATGTGGATAAGTATCTGTAGCCAGGAATGAGAGAGGAATGCTCCCGTTAAACAGGCTGCATCGGTTGACTGGAATCTTGTTTGACGAATCCCGGCAGAGGGAATCTATAGTGTAAAGAAAGGAAGCCACTCATGACATTCAAGTCCAGACGGTTTGGTGAGATTGATGCCCCGGAGGAGAAGGTCATCCGGTTCAATGGAGGCATTCCGGGGTTGGAATGCATGAAACGGTGCATACTCATAAAAGTTGAGGAGACACTTCCGTTTTATTGGCTTCAGTCTCTGGAGGATGGTGATGTCGCCCTGCCGGTGATCCATTCCTCCATCGTTGATGAAGACTATTCTCTGAGCGTGGATGACAGTGTGTTTGATGAATTGCAGATTGAGCGGGAAGAAGACTTGCTGGTCGTTAACGTGGCGGTCATCCCGCAGGATCTTTCCCAGATGACCGCCAACATGGCGGCTCCGCTGCTGATCAACATTGATAAGAACATTGGCAGACAGGTGATTCTGGACAACAACGATTATCAAATGCGGCAGCCTATCTATGATGCGGTATGCGGCAGACTAAAGGAGGAACAAGATCGTGCTGGTTCTGACCAGAAAGGTGAATGAGGCCATCCAACTTGGCGATGAGATCAGCATCACCGTGGTCAGCATCGAGGGCGACCGGGTAAAGATCGGCATTGATGCGCCCCGGAGCATGAGGATCTTTCGCAAGGAGCTCGTCCTGGAGACGATGAACGTGAATAAGGAAGCCGTGGAAACGGCGCCATTGAACCTGGGCACCAGCCTGAACAACGAGCTTAATAAAAAATAAATGTTACAGTCAATCTGAACCGCTTAAGATCGGGAAAAGATCACCGATATATGGGTTGTAAGCCATTCCTTCGAAACGGGCACGCTCAAGGCGCCAGTAGCGGATCACGAATCGGGGGGCGGGCAACACAATAAAAAGAAGTATGGCATGGACGCCGTACAGAAAGATTCAAGGAGGAAATACCAATGAGGATTAACCACAACATCTCGGCTCTCAACACCTATCGCCAGTTGTCCACCAACAACACCAGCGGTTCCAAGTCGCTGGAAAAGCTCTCCTCTGGTCTGCGCGTCAACCGCGCTGGTGATGACGCCGCAGGGTTGGCAATCTCCGAAAAAATGCGCGGCCAGATCCGCGGCCTCGACCAGGCCAGCCGCAATGCCCAGGATGGCATCTCCCTCATCCAGACGGCAGAAGGCGCCCTGAACGAGACCCACAGCATGCTGCAGAGAGTTCGCGAGCTGACGGTGCAGGCCAACAACGGCACGAACTCCGGTGCGGACATCGGCGCCATCCAGCAGGAAATCAGCCAGCTGGCTCAGGAAATCACCGACACCGCCACCAGGACCGAGTTCAACACCCAGAAGCTGCTGACCGGCACGCTCGGCGTCAAGCTGAACACCGGCGCTCCTGGCACGGCTCAGGCTGGTCTTGCCGCCGCTGGCGTCACCATTGACGTGTCCGCTGCCAAGACCGGTGCCACCTACACGTTGTCTCAGGCCGCTGGCGCGATCACGCTGACAGAAGGCGGCGTCTCGCAGACCATCACGGTCGCCAACGAAGCCGCAGTCGGCGCAGGCACCCTCAACTTTGACAAGCTGGGCGTCAAGATGACCTTGGCGGGCACGGTCAACTTCACTGCCGCCGGCAACACCGGCACAGTCGTGACCACCGGCAACTCCGCCACCATCCAGATCGGCGCGAACTCCGGCCAGACCCTGAGCCTGAGCTTCAACGACATGCAGGCCACCGCGCTGGGCTCCGGCGTGGGTGCTTATGTGGTCGACGTTGACGTGACCGATGCCGCGCAGTCCTTCGCGACCAGGCTCGGCATCATCGACGACGCCATCGAGCAAGTCTCCAACGAGCGTGCAAAGATGGGTGCCGCCCAGAACCGCCTCGAGCACACGATCAACAACCTCGGCACCTCCAGCGAGAACCTGTCCGCCGCCGAATCCCGCGTCCGCGATGTGGACATGGCCAAGGAAATGATGGAGTACACCAAGAACAACATCCTGTCCCAGGCCGCCACAGCGATGCTGGCCCAGGCCAACCAGGCCCCGCAGGGCGTGCTGCAGCTGCTCAGGTAATTGCAGTAACCCAAAACCTACTGGCGCATTTGGAGAGGGCGAAAGCCCTCTCCTTTTTTGCAATGGGCGGGCATCCCCGCCCATTGCGATTTTTAACTCGTTCAAGTCACATCAGGCCAGCCGCCGCACATGTCGCCGGCTGGCAATCAACGGCTCAGCTCGTTCCAGATTGAAGGATAAGCGCCTGCAGGCGAAGACGGCTTCACTGCTTTATCTTCGATCTCGTTTACCTCCGCCGGGTGAACCGGCGTTCGGCAACTTGTTTCGCCACTCGTAAAAAAATCAATTATGTCTACTCAAAAAATCTATTGCATATTTTCCAGAACCTGCTATAATCCTAGTAGTAAACAATAAACAGTAGTGAGCGGCGGGCAGTACAGCACAAAACTGCTATAGATGCCTGGGGCAACAACGACTGTGCAAGATCATAACAGGAGGCGATCCGGTGAACATTCAATTCAAAAAAGGCGTGTTGGAGCTGTGCGTGCTGTCCCTTTTGGCCAAGGGTGACCGTTATGGCTATGAACTCGCCAGCAGCCTGTCTCAATCCATTGACATTTCAGACGGCACGATCTATCCGATCCTGCGCCGCTTGAAAGAAGAGGGATATGTTACGACCTATCTGCAAGAGGCCAGTGGCGGCCCGCCCAGAAAGTATTACGCCCTCACGGAGTCCGGCGTGCGCGAGCAGACGAAGCTTGAGCAGGAGTGGGTGGAATTTGTTGAGTGTGTGAATGTGGTATTGAAGGAGGGGATTGGAGCATGAACAAGCAATCATTTATCATTCAAATGGACAGCGCTCTGCAACGACTGAAGCCGGGGGAGCGAAAGGAAATTCTGGCTGACTTCGAGGAGCATTTCGCCAATGGCATTGCCGGAGGCAAGACAGAAGAGGAAGTAGCCAGGGAGCTGGGCGATCCAACGGTGCTGGCTGCGCAATACACAGAGGATTTGCCGGAACCCAGCCAGCCAGTTACGGCTTCCGGTGTGGCCAGGGGCATTCTCGCAGGATTTGCATTGATTTTGTTTGACGCAATTATTGCATTGCCGGTCGCCAGTGTGTTATTTGCGGTGTGGGTTTCCCTATGGTCGGTGGTGGTGGCACTGCTGGCGGTGGCATTGGCTTTGTTTGCAGTGCCGTTCATCTCCTGGGGTGTGTTCCCCGGCATCATGGCCGGTGTCGGCTGCTTCCTGTTGGGCATCGCGGCGCTGTCGTTCACCGCTCTTGCGGGAATCGGCATGGTGTATATGTCGAAATGGTTCTTCAGGGGCCTGGCGGAATATGTGAAGGCCCACATCCGTATCATCAAAGGGGGAGCAAGAGCATGAATGCAGATAATTTGAAAAAGGAAATTAAGCGGATCAGGATCGGTCATATTGCCCTCCTGCTTGCAGGCATCTTCATTGCTTTCTCCGTGCTTGGCGGCACACTGCTGCTGGCCGGAGGCTGGCGGTTTGGTAACTTGATTAACCACAGCGGCTCCATCAGTATTGGCCCTGGCCAAAACTATGACGTGAATGACAGACAGGAGCTGGACCTTGAGGGTGTGGAGGCAATCCGCATCGTGACTGTGTCAGACGACCCTGTGCTGGTGGCTAGCGGCACCAAGGTGGTGGCAGAGCTCAAGGGTCGCTGCCGAAGCACCGTGGGGCCTGTCTCACTGGACGCTCGCAAAGAAGGAAGCACTCTGGTGGTTGAAGTGAAATATCCGATCACCAGCAGCATGATTGACACCACGCTCACCATATCGATCCCCGAGTCTTTTACTGGTGATCTGCAGGTGAGCACCACCAGCGGCGATGTGTCTGGCAATGGCTTACCGTTCCGTCTGAACAATGTGGATCTTCACACGATATCCGGAGACATTGATTTCAACACAGCCGGATGGTCCAAGCTGGTAGCCGGCACTGTGTCCGGGCGGGTCCGCCTGGCCGGGATCGCTGCCGATACCAATGTCAAGACCACGTCCGGCGATGTGTCGCTGGAGTATGGAGTCTTTGCGAAAACCACGGTGAGCACCGTTTCAGGCGGCGTGAAGGCCGTCATCCCCGACGGCGATGGCTTCATCGTTGATTTCTCCAGCACGTCCGGCGACTTCATGTCCAGCCATCCAGCCTTGAAGATCAATGGAGCCGACGGCGGGTTTTATGGTGCCGCCAACGATGGCAGTGCTGCCCTGAAAGTCAATACTACGTCCGGTGACTTGGACGTCTATGGAAAATAGGAGGATTTGAAAATGAAAAGACATGTAAAAATTCTTGTTTCTGTGTTGGTGTTGTCACTGTTGGGGATGTTGATGTCCGGCTGCGGCTTCATCGCCCGCGCTGCCAATGGCGACATTGTGCTTTCCGGTGGAACGCTTTATGAGGTGAATGACCGGGAAAAACTGGACATGGAGGGCGTGGAACGCGTTTCCATCGCTGGTGTTTCTGATGAGGTGACGGTGCAGGTAGGCGATGAGCCCATGGCCGTGCTTACCGGCCAGTGCCGCAGCATTGGCGACCCGGTGAAGCTGGAAGTCAGCAAATCCGGTGGCAAGCTCACCATCGAGGTGAAATATCCCAACAACATGATCCGCAGCAACAACACAAACCTGGTTGTCACACTCCCGGAGGGATACACAGGTAACCTCGGTGCCGACACAGTCAGTGGTAGCATTGAGGTGGCGGTCTTGCCGCTCAAGCTGTCCGAGGTGCATCTGAACACTGTGTCCGGCAGTATCCGGTTTGAGACAACAGCGTTTGAGTCGCTGGAGGTTGGCACGATTTCTGGTGGTGTTGTGATTGGCGGCATCGCATCGCCTATTAGGGTCAACACAGTGTCTGGTGAGATTTCTCTGGCATACCAGGCTCCCGCAGATACCGATGTGGTCACTGTGTCCGGCCAGGTTTCTGCGAGAATCCCGAAGGACGCCTCATTCCAGATCGATTTTGGCTCGGTTTCCGGCAACTTCCGCTCCAATCATTCTGGCATCAAGGTGAGCAAAGCAGGACGCGGCTTTTCCGCCAGCGTTGGTGATGGCGGTGCGCTCATCAAAGTGAACACCACATCGGGTGGCTTCACGATAGACGAATAGACCAGAGGCTTGAATCAGTAAAACGGAGGCTTCGGCCTCCGTTTTGTTGTAGAGATGGGTTGAGTTGATGGGTTGAAGTGCCCAAACAAAAAGAAAAGCCCCTGAGCAATATTGCTCAGGGGTTTCATCACATTATTATCCCACGGTGCCGTCCACCCCGAATTAATCACCCGCCGCACTGGCAGGTGGGTGCCCTGCCCGCATTTTCTGCCTTCCCCTCAAAGGGGGCTTGACATCCATGCATGTGGGACTCCGGGCTCCCGTTTGTGATTTGTGGGTTTAAATACGGAGCTAACGCACACCCTAGGATATTTGGTTTGGTGGGATCAAATGGGCTCGAACCATCGACCTCCACGATGTCAACGTGGCGCTCTAGCCAGCTGAGCTATGATCCCGAATCGCATTTCTATTATACACAAAGTTATCTGAAAATCAAGACTGAATCCTGAAACTGGCGATGATGCGGGAAAAATCCAGTGTGTCCAACGGGCCGAAAGTGCAGGAAATATGTTGAAGAAGAGATATGGCTCATAAAACAACGGTCGCTGTTATACCTTACTAGTGCACACCATTGTGAGCTCAAAGAATGTTGTTTCCGGATGCCTGCAGGTGTGCTAAAATCTCAAAGGATGTGGAAAGGTGAGAAGACTTTCCATTCTGTTGGCCCTTTTGTTGGCCGTTCTCCCCGGATGTGGCCGTGCAGCAGGCATGGGGCGGTCTGAAATCGTCGCGCCTATTGCCACTGCGGAAGCTGCGGAAAACCCGGAGCAGCGTGAAGCGCTTGATTACTTTGCTGAGATTGCTTTCGGCAGCGAGTATGGCATTGCGGACAAACGGATCCGCAAATGGACAGTGCCCATCCGGGCCACCGTGCATGGCGACCCGACCGATGAGGACATGGCCACGATTCACTGTGTATTGGGAGGTCTGAACGCTGTGGAGGGGTTCCCTGGCATCACATTGGTGGAAAATGGCCAGAACACGGACATCAGCTTCGTACCGGTGGATGACATGGATGGCACCGTGCCAGGCTATGTGGAGGGGAACTGGGGGTTTTTCACCGTGCGGTATGGCGCCGGCGGAATCCGCCAGGCCAACATTGCCATCGCCAGTGATGTGACCGACCAGCAAGCCCGCAACCACCTTCTGTTTGAGGAAATCCTTCAGGCCGCTGGCCTGATGTGTGACTCGGACAGGTACCCTGATAGTGTTTTTTATGGCCAGTGGACCACGGTGCAACAGCCGTCGGCACTGGACTGGGAGCTCATACGCATGCTCTACCTGCCCGGAATCAAGTCTGGAATGGGTGTGGAGGAAGCGATGGGCGTGTTGGAGCAATGTTACCATACACAGCCGGGCGTCACAGCCGGACCGGCTGGCTGAGAATCCATAGGGATGAGGAGAACACGCGAATGAAGAAATTTGTCATCATTTTGGCAGCGGTATTGCTGTTGACGACAGCAGGCTGTGACTTGGCGGCCAATGGTGCTGCCACCACTGTGCCGCCCACCGAGGTGCCAGCTACGCCGCAACCCACGCTCCAACCCACCGATGAACCCGCGCTGGAACCAACTCCTGCTCCCACCCCGGAGCCCACTCAGCCCGGTGTACTGGAGCAGGGTGTCTACAGCCGGTTTGAGGCGGTGGGCTTCAGCAGCCAAAAGGACGGCAGCCCGGTCATTGGTAAATGGGAAACGAAAATCAAAATACAGGTGGCCGGCAAGCCCAACGAGGCGGACCGCAAGGCACTGGAAGCAATCATAAACAAACTGCGGGCTACCGCCGGTATGCCGGAGATACTGCTCGTGACGGCGGGTGGCAATTTCATCGTCGGTTATCTTCCGGAAAACCAAGGCAATTCGGTCGTTCCCGGTTATGGGGGCAGCGGTGCCGTAGGCTCCATGGATCTGGGCAATGGGAAAGCCGCTGTGATGATCCCCGATGGCCTGACCGATCAATCGGCACGCGACGGAGCGCTTGCGCACTGGATTCTACTTGGCATGGGCCTTGCGGAAAGCCCGGCAGGCAGCGGCGGTGACAGCAGCGTGCTGGATCAGGGCAGCATTGCGGCAGCCCCTTCGGAACAGGATTGGCTGATGCTTTCGCTGCTCTATGGCTCAGGTGTCGGAGTGGGGATGACAGCCCAGGAGGCCATGCCATTGCTGTGGGCTTATGATCCTTCCTTGGCCATTGCTCCTAACTCAGCCAATCACCCAGCAATCAGCAATCAGGCGCAGATCGAGTATTTCAACGAAGTTGGGTTTTATTGGGGTAGCAGTTCCAGCGGGATTGTGAGCAAATGGGCGTCGCCCATCAAGCTTGAAGTGTCCGGTGAGCCCACAGCGGAGCAACAGGAGTTGCTGGATTCCTATATGGAAAAGATATCTGCCATCGATGGCTTTCCCGGTTTTGAAAAGGTGGAACGCGGCGGCACGATGATAATCTCTTATCAGCCAGCAGCAGACCTCAGGCGGGAGTATCCTGCGATGGCTGGCAATGAGTCCGGCTATTTCTCGATCAGCCGCGCCAAGGGCGGCAATATCGCCAAGTGTGTGATTGGTGCCGCCACCGACTTTGAGGACAAAGCCGCCGCCCGCACACAGTTCCTCCGCATGTTGATGCGCGCGCTGGGCTTTGAGCACACAAGCGACGCCTGGCCCGACAGTGTGTTCAATTATTCAGCCCATGTGCAGGATTGGGCCGCGCTTGACTGGAAAATGGCTGAGTTATTGTACCGGCCTGACGTGAAGCCCGGGGAGAAGCGCGATTCGGTGATCAAGAAATTGAGGCAATAGCACATCTTGCGGGGTGGTTCTGGCGAGCTGCCCCGCTCTTGTTTCTCATTGATTCGCAAACGGAATCATAGAAAATAGTTCGCTAATAAAATAGGAATTCTACTTTTTTTCATGAATTATTTACAGTTTCTTCATCAAAATGCATAGTTTGCAAGCCATTCTACGGTCCCGTTCTGTATACACCCTATGACAGCTATGTTATAATGTACCTTGTAAAAAAATACTCTTTCCGGGGGCTTGCCGTGAAAAACGGGGGAAGAAAAGCGGGTGTTCTGCTGCTGGTTTTGCTGGCCGGCGTTTTGATTGGCGGGGTTATCTGGCAGCTTTTGCTAACCATATTGCCGCCCAGCCTGGACACAGGGCTTACGATCGGCACCACTACAGCACCCTTTTCGGTCGACTTGTATCTCCTGAAGCTCACCTTCGGCATTGAGCTTCGCATCACTCCAGGCAGCGTGGCGGGCTTGATTTGCGGGCTGCTGTTCTACTTCTGGAGGCGCTGATGCCCCAGGTTGTGCTGGCTTCCGGCAGCCCCAGGCGGAAGCAGTTGCTGGAAGAGATGGGTTTTAATTTTCTTGTGGCCCCCACCGATGCCGACGAGACAGTGCCGGAAGGCGCGTCGCCGGAGCAAGCGGCTGAGGAGTTGGCCCGCCGGAAGGCAACCGTTGCACGCTTGTTATGGCCAGACGCGATGGTGATTGCGGCAGACACCGTAGTTGCTGTGGATGGGCGGATCCTCGGAAAGCCGGCAGACTTGCCGGATGCCAGGCGTATGCTTAAGCTTCTGCGAGGCCGCGAGCATGCTGTGGTGACAGGAGTGTGCCTGGCGTGGCAGGGCGGGCTTTTCAGCATTTGGGAGCGCACACTGGTTCGTTTCAACTGGATGACAGAGCAGGATATTGAGGATTACATTGCCACCGGCGAGCCGATGGACAAGGCCGGGGCATATGGCATACAGGGCAAAGCCGGTGAGTATATCGGCGGGATTTCAGGATGCTATTTCAACGTGATGGGTCTGCCCAAGGCAGCTTTGCGAAAGCTCCTGGCGCAGACAGTCGGGGAAGCCGGATACCGGGCGTTGACGATGATAGAAGGGGAGTGACGGCTGTGTCGCTGTGGAGCAGAGATGTCGCGGTGGACTTGGGCACCAACAGTGTGCTCGTGTATGTACAGGGCCGGGGTATTGTAGTGCGTGAGCCGTCCGTGGTGGCGATCAGCGCCAGGGGTGGCAACATACTGGCCGTTGGCGAAGATGCCCGCGATATGGTGGGGCGCACGCCCGGAGAGATCCTGGCAGTGCAGCCGCTGCGCGATGGCGTGATTGCCAACTTTGAGATGACGCAATCCATGCTGTCCTATTTCATCCGCCGGGCGCTTCAGCGCCGCAGTGTCATTGGCTTTGCGCCCAGGGCCATTGTGTGTGTGCCCTGCGAGATCACCGATGTGGAGAAACGGGCTGTGGAGGAAGCTACCCGCAAAGCCGGTGTACGCGAGGCCTTCATCGCCGAGGAACTGATGGCAGCAGCCATTGGCGCGGGGTTGCCTGTGGGCGAGCCTGTGGGCAGTATGGTGGTGGATTTGGGCGGAGGCACCAGCGAGGCGGCGGTGATTTCCTTTGGGGGCATTGTTGTTTATCGTTCCATCCGCATCGGAGGCATCCGCATGGATGAGGCGGTCACTGCCTATCTCAAGCGGGAGTACAATGTGCTGATCGGTGACCGCACCGCCGAGGAGCTGAAAATCAATCTGGGGGCAGCCGTTGATCCAAAGATCAACAATTTCATGACGGTGAAGGGCCGTAACCTCACCAACGGCCTGCCTGTCACGCTGGATGTGTATGCCAGCGATGTGCGCGAGGCGCTGCGAGACAGCGTGGCCAGTATCATTGAGATGCTCCGCTCCACACTGGAGGTCACACCGCCGGAACTGGCCAGCGACATTATGGAGCGTGGTATTGTTCTAACCGGTGGTGGGGCATTGCTGCAGGGTCTGGACGTGTTGGTTTATCGGGAGACCGGCATCCCCACACTGGTGGCGGAAAGCCCGATGGATTGTGTGGCGCTGGGTGCCGGCAAAATGCTCGACCACCTGGACGATCTGCTAAGACGCAGATGATAACTGTATTGGAGAACGAATCCTGATGCCTCGATTCCGATTTAAACCATGGATGGCCTTGGTGGGGCTGCTGGCCTTGCTGGTGATTTTCTTTGCTACCACATTTTTCATCGCCGATCAGCAGGAGCGCGATAAAGCTGGAGACAATGCGGTGAAAGGCGCTGTGGGGTCTTTGGCCGCGCCAGCGGTGAAAGGCGCCAGCGGCTTTGCCTCGTCGGTCAAGGAATTTGTGCTTAGGTTATTCGGTGCGCGGGATGTGGATAAGGAGTATGAGCAATTGAAGCTGCGCGTGATGCAGTTGGATACTGCCAATGAGATCATGCAAGACATCCAGCTGGAAAACGAACGGCTGAAAGATTTGCTTAAATATCAGGAAGAATTCCCTAACTACGAGTATATCACTGCTCGCGTGACCGGCAGGGATCCGGGCAGCTGGTTCTTTTATTTCGAATTGAACCGGGGCAGCAATGACGGCGTGGTAAGAGACATGACCGTGGTCAATGACAAGGGCATGGTTGGCACCATCATTGAGGTGTATCCGACTACATGCAAGGTGATGGCGATTATCGACCGCACCAGCGCCATCAGCGTTGTTATTGAAAGCTCCCGCGACCAGGGCATGCTGCACGGCGCAAGTGACCCAAATTCTCAAACTGCCGTATGTGAAATTCTCCACTTGCCGAAGGAATCGGAGGTTGTGCCGGGCAGCAAGGTGGTGACCTCGGATTTTGACGGACTCACGATCAAAGGCATCCCGGTGGGCACGATCGGCGAAGTGGGTCGCGGTGACAATGCGCTGACCACATTGATCCCCTATGTGGATTTTGCCCACCTGGACTATGTGCTGATCATCCGCCGTGCAAAAGATGCCACTATGACAGCCAATCCCACGGATGGTGCCACTGCTGAACCCGATGGCACTGCGCTGCCGGAGGGTGGCGAGCCGGATGGTTCATCAGGCGGCACACAAAGCGCGTCTCCTGCTCCCAGCGTCGGCACTCAGCAGAGTGACTCGGAGGATAAAGGAGGCGAGGGGAATTGAGGCAAGCCCTTGTAACGGCAGTTTCCCTGATCGCCGCGTTTCTGCTGCAGACCGCCGTGCTGCCCGCCTTTGGCCTTACGTCGGTTTCGCCCGATCTGATCTTCGCCGTGCTCATCCCCGCGTCCATGCTCTGGCAGCCAATCCCTGTGGCCTTTATGGGTGCGGCTGCGGGGCTGATGGTGGATATCCTGTTCGGCCAGGGTATCGGTCCCTATGCCATCCCCTATCTGGTGGCTCCCTGGCTGGCCGGTGTGTATGGTGGGCGGTTCTTTCGTGAAAACGCTTTTCTGCCTGCGGGCATCGCGGCAGGCGCTTTCCTGGCCAGACAGTTGATCCTGGCGCTGCTTATTTACCTGGGCCGCATGCCCATCGCCTTTTCGGGCGGCGTGGTGTTCAGGCTTCTTGGCTCGGCTGCTCTCACGATGGGGGTGACCATCCCCTTCCACTTGCTGTTTTACAGCTCCATGCTCAAGCATGAGCGCAGGCGCCCGGGCCTGATTTACTTCGGACGATAACATTGGGGTTGTCCTGCCCCGCGGAGGTTTCATGAAGAATCAAGGACGCTATACGGTCACAGGTGTGATCTTTGTGGTGATCATCGTGTTGCTTGCTGTGCAGCTTTTCAGTCTGCAGCTGGTGAAAGGCGAGGAATACTTAAATAAAGCTGAGGAATTCTCTCTTAAGAGAATTCGTCTGACCGGTGAGCGCGGCAAGATCCTGGACCGCAACGGCCTGCCGCTTGCTTATAATAAAACAAGCTACACGCTGGAATTTGTACGCGATCCCAGCCGCACAGGAGAGAAAGATCGCATTGCCTATTCCAAAGGCATTCTGAAAGCCGTGCAGATCGTGGAGCAGAACGGCGGAAACTTTCTCTCCACCTTTGCCATCCGCAAGTTGGAAGACGGCACCTTTGATTTCTACTGGCCCAACATAAACAAGCAGGATAATGCCAAAGCTTACGAAAACCGTGTGAAGGAATGGAAGGACTATAACTGCAGCTCGTCCAAAAAAATCTATAAGGATGGCACGCCGGAGCAGATTTTCAACCAGTACAGGGAGTACTATAAAATACCAGCCGAAGCCAGCTATGATGAAGCTTTCAAGGTAATGTCAGTTTGGCAGGAGATCCGCACGAGTTTCTACAGCAGCTATGTGCCGATCACGTTGGCCAAGGGCATCGATATGAAAACAGTCGCGATGATCGAGCGCGACGCCATTGACATGCCGGGGCTGCAAATCAGCCAGAGCAGCTCCAGAGTTTATCCGAACAAATCGATGGCAGCCCATATCATCGGTTATCTGGGCCGCATGACCGACGAACCCACAATTGTGGAGTATGGCGAAAAGGGTTACAAGCGCGACGACCTGATCGGTGTATCGGGCATCGAGGCAAATAAGGAAGCGGATTTGTCCGGCAACACCAACGAGCGCACCGGCTTGCAGGTGGTGGAAGTGAACAACCTGGGCAAGGTTGCCCGTGTAATCGAATCGGACAATAAAAGCCCCAAAAATGGCAATAACGTGATCCTCACGATCGACTCCAAGCTGCAGAAGCGCCTGGAGGAGGCGTTGGCCGAAAACATTGCCCAGATCCGTGCGGCGCAGGAGACGAAATATCGCGATGATCAGGAGAAATATGACGCGCTTCTGAAAGACCGTATTGACGACAAAATCCATTACGCTCAAGTGGGCGCCGCCGTGGTGATGGACGTAGAAAACGGCGAAGTGCTGGCAATGGCTTCTTATCCCACCTTTGACCTGAATTTGTTCAATGGTGGCCTTGGCATCTCGTCGGAGGACTTCAAGCTGCTCACCGATGATGACACCAACCCCTTGTTCAACAATGCCATCTCCTCCCGCGGCACGCCGGGGTCTGTGTTCAAGATGGCCACCGGCCTGGCCGGGCTTATGGAGAAGAAAATCACGCCAGAGGAGAAGATCGACGACGAGGGCCACTACAACAAGTATGTAAAGAATAAAAGTGAGCAAGGCCCGGCCTGCTGGGTCAGGCCATTTTCAGCGCATTCAAATCAGACTATCGTGGAAGCAATCAAAAACTCCTGCAACTTCTTCTTTTTCAAGGTTGCAGACGAGGTGGGCATCGACCGGTTGAACAAATGGGCTGATCTGCTTGGGCTTACCTCTAAAACTGAAATTGAGTTGCCCAATGAAGTGGCCGGACAGGTGGGCAGTCAAGCATCGCTTTACAGCAAGGATCACATGAGCGGCGTGGCGGCTCTGGTGAAGAAGAAGATTGTCAGCCTGATGAAGGAGGCCTGTGGCAAAGCAAACCTCACTTACTCCGATGAGAAGTATTCGGAAGCAGCAATTATGACTATGGATCTTGTAAACGCAGGGCTTCAAGAGTGGGGCCCGGACATCCGCGCAATCCTACGCAATGAGTTGAAGCTTTCCAATGCGGATATACAAAAACTGACATCAGACCAAATGTCGCTGGATTCCAGCATTTCAGCAAGCTTATATGAGATTAAGTGGAATGGCAATATGACAATCGAAACCGGTATCGGCCAGTCGGTCACATTGGTCACACCGATTGCGATGGCTCGTTATGTGTCTGCGCTGGTCAATGGCGGCGACGTGTTTGAGGCCCGGCTGGTGAAATCCGTCATCACGCCGGAGGGCGTGGTGCAGGCCACTCAGCCGAAGCTCATCCGCAATCTGGGCGTGCCCGACCTTTATCTGCAAAAGATCCGCGAGGGCATGGCAGACGTGGTCAGTGAGGAAGAGGAGGGCACGGCGGCCGCCTTCTTTGAGAATTATGAGTATGCAGACCAGATTGGCGGCAAGACCGGCACGGCGGAAGTGAGCCAGACCATCGACCTGGAAAACAATTCCTGGTTTGTGGCCTATGCGCCAAAGGATAAGCCCGAGATTGCCGTGGTCGTCTATATTCCAAGCGGCTACCAGGGAGCGATGTCCAGCTTTACGGCCAAAGAGATCGTGAAGTATTATCTGGACATGAAGTATAAGCAGGAGACACCGGACGAGTTGCCGCAAGTCAACACGCTGGTGAGGTGATTTCCGCTCAGGATGGGGGAAGGCCCCCCGGGGGAGCCTGATGCGCCGGTCGAACAAAAATCATTCGGCAGGAGGCAAAGGGTATGGGAGAAGTTTTGGTCATCACATCGGGCAAGGGCGGCGTGGGTAAGACCACGACCGTGGCAAGCCTGGGGGTGGCGCTGGCGATGGAAGGCCGCAGCGTGGCCCTGGTGGACGCCGACATCGGCCTTCGCAACCTCGATCTGGCATTGGGCCTGGAAAGCCGCATTGTCTATGACCTGCTGGATGTGGTGTCTGGCGCCTGTTTTCTCAGGCAGGCGCTGATCCGTGACCAGCGCTGGCCGGGCCTCATGCTGCTGCCGGCGGCGCAGACCCGCGACAAGGCGGCGGTCACGCCGGCACAAATGGCTGAGGTGCTGGATAAGCTCAAAGTTGATTTCGATTTTGTGCTCGTGGATTGTCCGGCCGGTATCGAGCAGGGCTTCCGCAACGCTGTGGCGGGAGCTGACAAGGCCATCCTTGTGACTGTGCCGGAGGTCACCGCAGTGCGTGATGCCACCCGGGTGAAAGATCTGCTGGCGCAGTGCAATGTGCCGGTGGCCGGAATGGTGCTCAACCGCTTCCGGCCCAGGCAAGCCCGGCGCGGCGATATCCTGGATGTGGACGACGCCGTGAGCATTCTGGAAGTGGAGTTGCTGGGCATGGTGCCGGAGGATGAAGCCGTCGCCCGCCTGGGCAACCTGGGAGAACCGCTGGCGGCGCAAAAAACCCCTGCGGCGATGGCTTACCGCCAGATCGCCAAACGGCTTGTCGTGCCCGAGGTTGCGGAGCGCCGTAGCCTGGGCCGCTTCCTCAAATCGATCTTCAAGCCCGGCGCGGCTTCCGGAGGCGCCAAACAAACGGAGGTTCCTTCTTGAAACTTGAGAAAAAGCTCTTTTCGAATTTTGATTTTTTCCTCGTCATCATCGTGCTGGTGCTGGTGATTACCAGCGTGTTGATGATTGGCAACGCCACAGGCAACCCGGAGGTTTCCAAGGAGGAGGGCTGGCGGACGCTGCTTGCCAACATGAGCTTGGAGTATCCACTGAAGACGATCATGTGGTTCTTCATCGGCCTGGCGGCAGCTATTGTGGTCATGCTCTTTGACTACCATGCTTATGGCGAAGCGTCGCGTATCATCTATTGGGGCACCGTGCTGATGCTGGGGTTTGTGCTGGTGGTTGGCTCCATCTCCAACGGCACGAAGGGATGGCTTACTGAAAACGGCAGCATCCAGCCCTCGGAGCTTGCCAAACTGGCGCTGATCATCACGCTTGCCAAGCACCTATCCAAAAAGCCGGAGGGCATTAAGACCATCAAGGACTTTGTATTCACGCTTGTGATGGTGGGCGTGCCCTTGGTGATGATCTTTCTGCAACCGGATTTTGGCACGTCTCTTGTGTATATGTTCATCACGCTGGTGCTGCTGTATGTCAGCGGCACCGACTGGAAACTCATGGTGGGTCTGATTGTGTTGGCAGCAGTTGTGGCGATTCCTGTTTGGGAAGTGCTGCCCAAGACGCAAAAAACCCGCTTCCTGGCCGTGTTTGATCCGGCAAGCGTTTCCGAAGCGGCGCTTTATAACGTGAAACAGTCAGTTACGGCAATTGGCTCCGGGCAGTTTTCGGGTCGAGGCTTTTTCGCGCCAGGCTCCTTCTGCCAGCTGGATTATGTGCCTGAGAAGCACACGGACTTCATCTTTTCCATTCTGGGCGAAACATGGGGGTTTGTCGGCACTGTCTTCATCCTGTTGCTCTACGCACTGTTGTTGGTTCGCCTCCTGATCCTTTCCCGCAGGGCATTTGATCGGTTTGGCAGCTACATCATCATCGGCGTGGCGGCGATGATGGCGTTTCATGTGTTTGAGAATGTGGGCATGACGGTTGGCGTTATGCCATGTACAGGCATCCCATTGCCGTTTATGAGCTATGGCGGCAGCAGCATGCTCACCAACATGATCGCCATTGGCCTGGTGGAAAATGTGTGCATGCGTCGGCGCTACGGCATGTTCCGTCAGGGGGAGGCGTTTTAGGGCACCATCATCGCCAACGCCCGCCTCCGAACCTCAACGTGGATCGGCGTTTGGCCGATCACTTCGCCATCCACCATGACCGGCATCGGCGGATCGGTCTGAACGTCCACGGTGCGTGCCAGCCTGTGGCAGATGCGGGGGTCTTCCCGCTTGCCGATGGTAACACCGGTGGCAATGTGCTGCAGCAAATCTAGCTTTGACAGGTCTGCAAAATCCGTCACATTCAATAGCCCATCCCGCTGGCAGCCATCGGGGCCAAGTTGAAAGCTCAGGCCTGTATAGGGCATATTGGTGATGAGCACGGCGTAACCGTTGTGTTGTATGGCTTCATTGTTGTCAATTGCCACATGGATCCGGGCCGGTTCTGAGGTAAACAGCGTGTACAAAAAATCCTTCACCCCAGCCAACTCCCCATGCCGTGCGGCATCTCCGGGCGGGGTGAGCGCGGAGGCCAGCCCCACACTCACCAGTTCCAGAAATGGTTTTTCAGCAGCGCTTTCACACTGAACCAGCCCCAAGTCGATCATCGCTTTCCGACCTGTCCTCAGCACCAACACTGCCTCATGAAGATCCTCCGGGATGCCGCAGCTTCGTGCAATGTTGTTGCGTGTGCCTGCCGGCAGGATCGCCATCACACTGTCTGTGCCAGCAAGCGCTGCCGCCACCGGGGACACGGTGCCATCTCCGCCGCATGCCACAAATAGCCGTTGCCCTTTTGCCAATGCGGCATGTATGGAGTAACGCATATCGCGCCCTTGCTCAGTGAGTAGGAGTTCTGCTGATATGCCTGCCATTTTCATCGCGTTCATGGCGTCTTCTGCGCATATCCGGTTCTTCCGTGTTCTTCCAGCAGACGGGTTGAAGACTAACAGCGCCTGATCCATGCCGCCTCCAGAGTTGTGGTCTTTCTGATTATTCTGTTCAAAGGCGGCGCTGTTCTATGCCATTGATCCGGGCAGTGATGAACCGTTTGGTTTGCTTATAAATTCTTATAAGTCTGCTCTTCCCGGATATGCTATAATATGGCTTAATTGGCCTTCAACAGCCAAATCTGGTGAAAAGATGCGGGTTGCAGCATGTTCGGATACCTCTTGCCGGATAAATCGGAATTGAAGGTAAAGGAGTTCGCGCAGTTTCGTGCGGCTTATTGCGGCGTATGCCGTGCCATCAAGCTGGGGTATGGCGAGCTGCCGCGCTTTGCGGTCAGTTACGATGCTGCGGTGCTGGCGGTGCTGCTGGTGGGCTGTGAAGGCCACGAGCCGGTGGCGAAGAAGCGCGTATGCGCGTTGAACCCCGTGAAGGGCAAGCCGGTGTATGAAGGCCATGAAGCCTTTGCTTATGCTGCCGCAGTGAGCGTGATGCTGGCCTGGGGCCGTGTGAAAGACGCCTGGGCCGATGAGCACAACCTGCTGGCGTTGCCGGCAATGGCGGCGCTCTCGCGGGCCAACCGCAGAGCCTGTGCCCGTTACCCAGTGGTGGCTGATCAGATCGGCCAGTCACTCAAAGACCTGGATGCTCTGGAGCGAGCCCGCTGCAATGAGATAGACCGCACTGCCGACGCGATGGGCAACCTCATGAGCGCTGTGATGACGTCCGGGCCGGTGATCGACCCGGCAGCCAAGGTGCTGTTGCGCTCCGTGGGTTACCACCTGGGCCGGTGGATCTATTTGATCGACGCGCTGGACGACCTGAAGAAGGACCGGAAGTCCGGCGCCTACAACCCGATTCTTGCGATGGGCGGCTCGGATGAGAACGTGGAATTAGCCCGCAAAACCTGCTTGTATGCTGCATCGCAGGCTGCGGCGGTGTTTGATTTGATGGAGTTCCAATGGGGAAGGCCGGTCATCGAAAACGTGATGTACTCCGGTATGCCCAGGATTTACCATAGAGTGACCGATAAGGAGAGTACGGGGAATGACCGATCCGTGGAAGGTGCTGGGCATCAAGAGCAGCTCAAGCCCTGAGGAAGTCAAGAAAGCTTACCGCGAACTGGTGAAAAAGTATCATCCTGACCGCTTTCAGGATCCGGCCGCGAAAGAGCTTGCCAACGAAAAACTCAAAGAGATCAACCAGGCATATGAGGCGATCACCGGCGGCAACGCCGGTTCGCAGTCGCAGGCTGGCTCCGCCAACAGCAGCTATAACGACTACACAGCAAGCAGTGGTGGTTCGCAGGCATTTTATCAGGTGCGCGCGAACCTGCAGGCCCGCCGGGTGGATGATGCCGAGCGCATCCTTGACCAGATGGCGGACCGCAATGCCGAGTGGCATTTCCTGCGTGGTGTCTGCTACCAGATGCGTGGCTGGTACGCAATGGCCCGTGAAAACATCGCCATGGCTGTCAATATGGAGCCGGCTAATATGGAGTACCGCTCGGCGCTCAACCAGATGGACGGCAGCGGCCCGGCCTACCAGCAAAACACCACACCTTTTGGACAAGGTCGGGGCATGGGTGGCGGGGCGAGCGCCTGCGACATTTGCTCGTGCATGCTCTGTTCTGATTGCTGTTGCGAGAGCATGGGTGGGGACTGCATACCCTGTTGTTAACTGATCTAGCAGGATTGTGCCGGAACTGTATTGTTGACCTGTAGGTTTGCTACTTTTGCCGGTCAAAAGTAGCCCAAACCCCCGGGGGGAGCAAGTTTCTGAGACCTCGCCGAAAAGCCCTTCGGGGCGAGCCGAGGACAACTCGTCGGGCCTCACCCTCCTCAAACAGTCCCTCGGCCTTTCCGCCCCTCCAGTCTTTTTGCCGAGGGGAAACTTGCAAGCCCCCGGACCCCCAAAGAAACGAAGGAACGAAACTGAGTGTAAGTGAGCTTTTGAATGGACAAACAGCAGATGTCACCCGCAAGAAGAGTCGCATATGCCAGTGTTATTACCGCGCTGTCTGTTGTGTTGCTCTATTTGCTGCACGTGCTGCCCACGCTGCGCGCTGCGATGCTGTTTGTGTTGGCGCTGCTGCCCGGAGTGCTGGCTTATGAGGGGCGCTTTGTTGAGGGCCTGCTGAGCTTTGTTGCGGCGGCGCTGCTCTCACTGCTGCTGGTGCCGGTGAGCGGGCCGTGGCTCATGTATGTGGGCTTTTTTGGTTGGTATGGCGCGGTGCATGAGATGATCGTGACGCGGTTTGGAAGGGTGGCTTCCTGGTCTGTGTTGGCTGTGCTGTTCAACATCGCGTTCTTCACGCTGTATTTCCTGTTCCAAACGTTGCTGCTGCAGGATTTCACCCCGCCAGCCTGGCTTGGCGGCTTGCCGTTGCTTGTTTACCTGATCCCAGCCGCGGAGATCGGGTTCGTGGTCTTTGAAGTTTTGTTTGGCATGTGCCGGGCATATTACATTGCCCGTATCCGCAAGTTGCTCATCGGTCACTCCGCATAGCTTCTCTTGGCTTTTCCACATCATAATATTATGATACAATCGATCCAGCTCTTGATGACTTAATCATAGAACCAGTTGTAAGTGGGAGCCTTAACCATGACCAAGCGCCGTTACGACATCGACTGGCTGCGCATTTTTGGCATCGCCATGCTGTTCCCTTTCCATGCCGCTCGTGTGTTTGATGTGTTTGAGCCTAATTATGTGAAAAACGCAGTCTGGCAATCAATGGATCAGGCCATGGGCACGCCAGGGTTCAGTTGGCCGCTCAGCCTGTTCATCTTCTTTACGGCTTACTGGTTCATGCCGCTGCTGTTTTGGCTGGCAGGGTCGTCCAGTTGGTACGCCCTGCAAAAGAGGGATAACGGCCAATACGCGCGGGAGCGGGTTGCCCGGCTTTTGGTTCCCTTCCTGTTTGGGCTGGTTGTGATTGTGCCGCCGCAGGGCTATATGGCCAGGCTCATGCAGGGTTACCAGGGCGGTTATCTGAACTATCTGCTGGGTTACTTCACCGATTTCAACGACCTTTCGGGATATTATGGCACATTCACACCCGCGCATCTGTGGTTCATCCTCTATCTGTTTGTCATCTCGCTTGTGCTGCTGCCGCTGATGAGGGCAATTCGTAAACGGGTTGTGGTGGCCAACGAATGTGGGCAGCCTTTCTGGCTTGCTCATTGGATGGCACGGCCTGCTGCCTTTCTGACGCTGCCGTTATTGCTCACCATCACAGAGGCGCTGCCCGATATTGGTGGCAAAAATCCCTTTTACTACGCGGCACTGTTCCTGATCGGCTATTTGGCTGCATGCGGCAATGGCATGCAGGCCATGCTCAATAGGGTCCGGCTCCCCGCGTTGGTGTCGCTCCCGGCTGTACTGGTGATGTTAGGGCTGATGCAGTTCCAATGGGGTTTCGGCAACCATCCAGATCTTTCTGTGCCGCAGGCTGCGATGGCTGTCACCCGCAACCTGGCTTTGATCCTCACAATGACGGTGCTGCTCGGCTATGGCAACAAATTCCTGAACAAAAGCTCCAAGGCGCTGCCTTACCTCAACCGGGCAGCATTCCCTGTCTATATCTTGCATCAGTCCGTGATGATGGTAGTGGCTTTCTTTGTTGTGCATTGGCCGCTGCCAATCTGGGGAAAGTTTTCGCTGGTCATTGCGCTTTCGTTTGCAGCAACACTGCTGTTGTATGAGCTGGTAGTGCGCCGGATCAACTTCGTAAGGACTCTATTTGGTGTGAAGTAGCCATTCTTTAGCTAGCTTTTAGGTTGTTTTTACACATTTTTGGGTCATTTTCGTTTACAATTGAGATGCGAACAGACAGAAACGAGTGGTGGTAATTTGAACGGCACAATATTGATTGCTGACGATGAGGTGCAGATCGCTGAACTCATCGAACTATATCTGGAGAAAGATGGCGTGCGCGTGATCAAGGCCGTTGACGGCATTGATGCGTGGGAAAAGCTTGAACAAAACCCGGTTGACCTGGCGATCCTGGATATCATGATGCCCGGCATGGATGGTTACCAGCTGGTGCGCAAGATCCGGAGCAAATACGCCATCCCTGTAATCATGCTCTCTGCCAAGACAGAGGATCGCGACAAGATTCTCGGCCTTGATCTTGGCGCCGACGACTACATCGCCAAGCCCTTTAACCCGTTGGAGGTGGTTGCACGCGTGCAGGCGCAACTGCGACGGTTCTATAAACTGAACCCGCAGGCGGGAGCCAGTGAAATGCAAACGGTGCTGCAGGCTGGCGACATTACGCTGGATGAAGCCGGCGGTGTGGCAACCAAACGGGGCGCGCCGCTGGCGCTCACACAAACCGAATTCCGCATGCTGGGTTATCTCATGCGCAACGCAGACCGCGTGGTGACCAAGAAGCAGATTTTTGAAAATGTGTGGGAGGCTGAGTGGTTTTCCGATGATGGCACCGTGATGGTGCACATCAGCAACCTGCGTGACAAGATTGAGGATGACAGCCGCAATCCTCAGTATCTCAAGACAATCCGTGGCCTTGGCTACAAGTTTGAAAAGCACCCAAGGAGCGAGTGAGTTGGGCAAGCTTTTTGGCAACCGAAACACCAGCCTGACCGCTACGATTACGCGGTATTACATGTCGTTCTTCCTCTTGGTGCCGCTGCTGGTGATGATCTCCTCAAGCATGGCGCAGGCCATTTCAGCAGCGTTTATGGGCGGGGCCGAAGGCATGGACCTGGTCGCTGCGGCAATTGTGCGGTCTGACTATCAGAATATCGACAGCACCGCGGTGCAGCGAGCCGGTGGTTGGGTGGAGATCCTGCGGGATAACAAGGTTGTTTACGTGTTGGGCAACAAAGGAGATCAGAAGCAGGAATACACCGATGAAGAACTGCGCACGCTCACCAGCCGTTATGGCAAGCGTCTGGTCACCAGCTTTGCCGATGAGGAGTATTACTACTCCACCGCCATGTTTGTGGGTGAAGACAAGAACGAATACATGTGCGTGGTGAAGGTTCCGGTCGGCAATCTGGAAAATAACCTGAGCAGTGTCTTCAATGTGAGGAACCCGGAAATGCGCGCCATACGCTCGATGATTCTGAGCGTGCTGTTGATGGTTTTCATCTTCTGCGTATTGTTTATGTTTTCCATCAAGGCCTATGGGCGCATCACGGCTTTGAAGATCACCGGCCCGTTAGAGGCCATCCGCGACGGCCTGGCCAGCGTCACCGCCGGCAACCTCAGCACCAGGATGGATTTTGAAGCTGAGCGGGAGTTTGCGGAGATCCGCGACGCGTTCAACTACATGGCCGGCCGCTTGCAGGGTACAGAGCGTGATAAGCGCGAGATGGAGGAAAATCGCAAGCGCATGATCATGGGTATCTCCCATGACCTGAAAACACCGATCACCACGATCTACGGTTATGCCAAGGCATTGAGCGACGGCATGGTGGAGGATCCGGAGAAGCAGAAGAAGCACCTGCTCTACATCCGCGACAAGGCCATGGCGATGAGCAAAATGATCGACGACCTGTTCAAATACTCCTCTATGGAGGGCAGTGAATACAAGCTCAATCGCAAGAAGGAGGACTTTGCCGAATTCCTGAGGGAATTGGTTGCGGAGAACTACATTGAGGTGGAAAACCGAGGGTTTACCCTGGAGTGTGATATCCCCGAGGAGGCCGTGGCAGCCTGTTTCGACCGGGATGAGCTTTGGCGGGCGCTTTCCAACATCATTGCCAACGCTTTGAAATACAACCCCGCGGGCACCACGCTCATTGTGAAGCTATCCACCGAGCCTGGGCTTTTACGCCTGTGCATCGGCGACGACGGTGTGGGCATCGCAGACAACATGAAGCATGCCATCTTCGATGAGTTCGTGCGAGGCGATGCTGCCCGGCCCAGTGATGGCGGCAGCGGCCTGGGCTTGGCCATCGCCCGCCGGATCATCGGCATGCACGGGGGCATGATCAGTCTTTCCAGCGAGCAGGGGAAGGGGTCCATGTTTGTGATCACGCTTCCGAGGGAGTAGTCAGATTTTCAGGCGTTTTTGGTAGATCTCAATCAGCATTTCCTCTACGGCTTTGGTATCAGGCTGCTCCGGCAGCACTGTTTGCTCTGCAGCTTGGCGGAATTTCTCTTCAAACACATCCACTTGCTCAAAAATCTTCTCGAAACTCAGTTCGCCCTTGCGGATGGATAGAAACAGCTCCTGCTCATGAGCCCGATGGGTGACGATGCCACGGCCTGCAAGGATATCAGTGCCGGTGGCCAGCAGCCTGAGCAGGTGCATGGCATGCTTGAATAAATGCGGCAAGTCCCGCTTGTTGTTGCGGTGGTTGATTGCGGCGTAATCACGCACAACGGCGCTCAACCCATGATAAACGGTTTTGAAATCTCGCAGGGGGAAGTGGGCAAGCTCCACGTCCATGAAAATCTCTGATTCCATGTCGGGCTTATTCGATTGATCCTGATAAAGCTTCAATTTGCCGCCGGTTAATGCCGGAAAGCTTCTGGAAAGGTGATCCATCTGCGACTGCACCCTGTGCAGGATGTGCTCCTCCGCCTCGGCTTGGTCTTGGGCATCTCTTGCCAGTGCGTTTTGCAGCCGGTGGAGCTGCGCGGTGGCGTAATTGCCAAAACTATGGATTGCCCGCTTTGATAGGAAAAGGCTCGCGTTCCGCCTGAGCAGGCGGCCTTCCTCCGTCAGTATGGCGCATTGCTCCTCGTCAGTGCCCAGCAGCTCCATCATGTTTGGGTTGCACTCCAGGCAGAGCCCAACAAACTTTTTGAGTCCATACACCACCGTGTCGGTCTCCCGCTCCTCAAATTGCTCAAAGAAGGAAAGCCCGAGCACATCGCGACGGGTCTCCACCGTCACGCCGCGCAGGTCGATGTCGCTGCTGGCCATGCTGGTGCCGTAGGCATGGGAGCCAGCCACTGTCAGGATCAGGATATTGCCACCCAGGTTTTCGTGCTTGCGCAGGAAATCATACCGATCGGTTTTGATCAATTCCAATAGTGCAGACTGATCCATACCGGTCACGCTCCTTCATGCCAATCATCGCGCAGTGTTTGCCGGAAGAGCCGGTTCAGATCCTCTACATCTCCATGCGGTGTTTTGGCCACGGTTGCCAGGATGGGTTCCAGGCGGGCCATCGTGCTGCTGCTGATGAACCCCATCAGCACAGGGTTCGGGGCCTCTGCAGCGTCTTCCGTTGCAGCGGCTTTTCTGGATACCAGCGCGGCAATTTCGGCCAATAAGCGATCATCCAACCGGGAGCCAGCCAGTAGGCTTTCAAAATCCATCGGTGGACAGGAGCCGTATTTCTCGATCCACAGGCAGGCCAGCAATGGCCGCAGCATATAAAAATAGCGCTTGAGCCTGATGGATGATTCGTCGTCGCCAGCCATCTTGTTCTTCGCAGTGTGGAAATAGTGGTGCATCCCATGCACCGGTGAGAAGAACTGCGGGATCAACGCCCTGAGTGCAGAGGCGAACGGGCCGTTCTCCGCATATTTGACCGGAGATTGCAGCCATTCCAGCAGCGGCAGGTTTGACTGGAGGAACAGCCGCAGTGTCTTGCGCAAATCCCAGCCGTTGATATCCAGCACCCCATCGCAGGGCAGATCAATCACATCTCGCTTTTCATTCACCGATATATACCAGTCTGGCTTGTGCAGGTAGATAAACCGGGCGTCATAGTCGCTGTCTGCCGAAGGGAACCCCCAGCCCCGGCTACCGGACTCCACTGCCAGGAGCACCTTGATGTCGTGGGCTTCTTCCAGCTTCTTCAATTCCTGCAAGATTCTGTCGCGCATTTGATCACCTGTCTGTGTTGTGTGTTATAATCTTACCATAATTGCCCATTTTTGGCATGATGAAAGGGTGTGCCCCATGAAGCTCACTGTGTTAGGTAAATACGGCCCCTGGCCCAAGGCCGGTTCAGCCTGCTCCGGATACTTGCTGGAAGCAGGCGGGAAAAGGCTTTTGCTGGACTGTGGCTGCGGCATCCTCGGCAAACTGCTGCAGCATTGCACACTTCCTGAGTTGGACGGAATCGTGCTCTCGCACCTGCACAGCGACCACATGGGCGACATGATGGTGCTGCGCTATGCGATCCCCTATTTCCTGGGAAAGGGATTGAGGAATGGGCCGTTGCCGGTGCTGCTGCCGGAGAATCCGCAGGCCGTGGCTGAAATGATCCTGAATGATTCAGCCTTTGATGCCCATGTGGTGCGTGGGGGTGACCGGATTGATTTTCTGGGCTTGGACCTGAGTTTCTTTTCCACACGCCACCTGGTGCCCTGCAATGCGGTGAAAGTATGCCACGATGGAAATACGCTGGTTTTTTCCGGCGACCTAAATACAACACCCGGTTTTTCCGGGTTTGCTGCTGGCGTTGACCTTTTGTTGATCGATGGAAGTTTTCCCCACAATGAGTGGTCTGAGGATAAGCCACACCTCTCAGCGAAGCTTGCCGCCCAAGTGGGCGCAGAGGCCGGTGCCAAACGGGTGTTGATCACCCATTTCCGCCCGGAGGACGATGAGGCACTGCTCCTCGCTGAAGCCCAACAGGCCTGCCCCTGGGCAGAAATGGCCCAGGAAGGCTTCAGCTACGAGCTCTGATGGAGCCTGTCACCCTCCAATCTGAGTTTGAAGCGCTCCTCCCGCACCCTCGGGTGCTTGTGGAGCGCCCTTTGTTTGCATTCGCGATCTATTTATGCCTGGGCATTGCCAGCTGCACTTCGCTGCCGCTTTGGCTGCCGGTGGGATTCATCGTCACAGCCGCGCTGGCGGTCACTTGCCTCTTGATGTTACGCAACCAGAAAAACATCCTTGTGCCGGCGATGGCGCTGGCCTTTGCTACCGGCTACACATTGGCTGCTGGTGCAATCCCTGTATGGGCCGACGATCCATGGGCACCCGCTGGGCCAGTGGGGCTGGAGGGCCGAATCGTAGAGGCACATACGACCTCCGGCGGTTATGCCGGTTATGTGCTGGAGGATGTGGCCATCGGTGGGAAGGCGGTGGAAGGCCGGGTGGCGCTCACGGTGCTGCGCGGCGATGGGCGGGGTAGGGCCGGTGACTTGCTGCTCACGCCGGAGGCGGAGTTGGAGCGGCCCCAATCCAGCCAGTATTTCGGCGGTTTCAATGTGCGCGGCTGGTATATGCGAGAGGGTGTGCGGTTTTCCGGGTTTGCGGCGGAAGCGGAGTTCACAAGGGCGGAGCGGCAGTCATCGCTGCTTGATTTACCGGAGCGTGCCCGGCAATATGCGCAAGACACGCTCAACCGCTATCTCAAGCCGGACAACGCGGCGCTTGTCGATGCCCTGCTCTCCGGCAACACCAGCAATATTGACGGAGAGACCCGTCGCGCCTTTATGGATCTGGGCGTGGCGCACCTGCTGGCAGTGTCCGGCCTTAACATTTCGCTCACAGCCGGAGCAGCCTGGCTGCTGTGCCGTAAGCTGCGGCTGCCCATGCCGGTTTCTCTGGCGGCAAGCTTTTTGGTGATGGCCGCCTATGTGCTGTTTGCCGGGCCCACCCCCTCGGTGCTCCGCGCTGCGGCGATGTGGCTGGTGGGCATGGGCGCATTGGTGACTGCTCGGCGTTACGACCCTTTGAGCTCGCTGGGTGCTGCAGCAACCCTGATTCTACTGGTCAACCCGCTGGATTTGTATAACGCCGGGTTCCAGCTCTCCTTTGCGGCCACGGCGGCGATGTTTTTGTGGCTGGCCCCACTGATGCGCCGCATGCCGGAGAGGAAGTGGATGAAGCGCTTCACCGGTGCGCTGGCCGTGACTGTGTGCGTGACCATCGTGGCACTGCCGGTGATCGTGGGCTACTTCAACAATGTTTCGCTGGTCTCACCCTTTGCTAATCTGGTGCTGGTTCCCACCTCTTTTGTGATGCAGCTGGGCGGTATGGCGTTGCTGGCCGCGAGCCCGTTTACGCCGGTGGCTTCTCTGTTGGGCGGCCTGCTCGATGGCTACACCGGGTTTTACTTGCAGAATGTGAAGATCCTCTCCTGGTCTGCCGCAACGCTGCCGGTGGCATCACCCCCTATATGGCTGGCAGCTGCCTTTGTGGTGCTGGCACTGCTGGCTTCTCCGTCCATTGCCCGGTTCCCCAAACAGGGACGCGGGCGGATGGCGGTGTTTGCGGCGCTGGCGCTGGTGGGGGCTTTAATGCTGAGCCCCCTGTCGCCGGCCCTCGCCGCGCGTCGTGGGGATGCCACAGTGGTGGCGGAAGGCCATAGCTCCCTGAGTGTGGCCTGGCGGCAGGGGAGTGCCCGTTATGCTGCCTGCGCACCTGGCATTAACAGCATGGGCGGTTATCTGGCCAGCGTGGGTGTGGGGCAGTTGCAAGGGCTGTATGTGCTTTCCAATGAGCCGCCGGAGGATGAGGATTGGTTTGATGGCCTTGGCAACATCCGTGTGGAGCGGCTATATGTGCCCGGCCGGTGGCTGGAGGATCAGGATGCCAAGCCATTTCTGACAAGGGCAGCGATGCGCGGCATGGAGCCTATGGCGGCAGAAAGCGGCCCGTTTGCCTGCGTGGCCGGTGAAGACGGGCTGGTTCTTCTGCTGCCCGCCGGTGGGGGTACTGCCGCGTTTGCGCCGGATGCCCCCGCAGCCATTGGCGCAGCGAAGTGGTTTTCCAGTGGCAGCGTATTGCTGCTGCTCGCTGCTAAAGCTGGTAAGCGGGCAGATGAACTGATACAGACACCGTGGCTGGGGTTGGTGCTTCCCGGTGAGATTGCGGCAGGAGCCGTTCCCCGGTATAATATCGTGGAGGCTGGCAGCTTCGAAATCTTGCAGTGGGAAGGCGCGATGGCGCTGGCCCCGTGGATTGGCGGTTGGGCCGATGGGCTACAGGGAAATTTTCAATAGGATCAACTCCGGTGACATGGGGGGCATCTTTGTGTTCCACGGACCGGAGGAATATGTGAAGGACAGGGCTTTGGAGGCACTCAAGGCGCGGCTGGTGCCGGCAGAGCTGGAGCCCCTCAACTTCCTGCTGCTGGAAAACGAGCATGCCAACGCCGCCGAGATCCGCCGGGCGGCGGAAACGTTGCCATTTATGACCGAAAGGCGTCTGGTCGTAGTGCGGGATTACCCGCCAATTGCTAAAGGCGCCAGAGGCTCTGGTTTGGACGCAAAGCAGGAGCTGGCGGAGTTGGAGCAGTTGACCGGCAACTTTCCGGACACCACCTGTCTGGTTTTTTTGTTGCGTGCCGAGCCGGACACCGTGAAAGCCGCCTGGAAGCAGCTTGTGAAATCCGCCGATATTGTGGCTTTTGACCGCCTTGGGGAAGACGAGTTGGCAGCCCAACTCGCCAAGATCGCCAAGCGGTATGACTGCACAATCAGCCGCGAGGCTGCCCGCTTTATGATTGGTTATTGCGGCATGGACCTGGAGCAGCTGAACCATGAGATGGGGAAAGCGTGTGCGCATGCCGGTGCAGGCAAGGCTGTGGCTCGTGAAAACATTGAGGCTGTGTGCATCCAGACGCAGGAATCAAAGGTTTTTCAGGTGATAGACAGTCTGTTTGCCGGGCAAGGAGCCCAAGCGATGATGAAGCTGCGGGCGTTGACCGGTGAAAATGAGGGCGGCATGGCGATGCTCTCGCTCATCGAGCGGCAGGCAAGGCTGCTGGCTGCGGTGAAGGCGGCCGGGCGAAACGCGCAAGCCCGCCAGCTGGCGCCGTTGCTGGGTGCGCCGCCCTTTGCCGTGGAAGCTGCAGCCAGGCAGGCTGGGAAGTGGGCAAAGGATGAGCTGACCCATATCATTGAATTGTGTGTGGATGCCGACACTGGCATCAAGCAGGGCTTGTTTGGCGAACAGACGGCTGTGGAGCAGGTGGCGATGAATGTGGTGTTTCTGGCTGGAAATAAAAAATAATAGTCAGTAGTCGTTTGTCAACCTCTGCTTCTCGCCGAGAAGCCCTCCATGTCACTCTCGATTCCCTCTGGCATATTTTCTATATCTGCCTGTTTGGCATCCATGCGCTGGTGGGCCACTGCCAGCATGAGCTTCAGGCGGTTCAATTGGTTCACTTCGCTGGCGCCTGGGTCATAATCGATGGCTGTGATATTGGCCTCCGGGTGTAACCGGCGCAGCTCTTTGATGACCCCTTTTCCGGTGATGTGGTTGGGCAGGCAGGCGAAAGGCTGCAGGCAGGCGATGTTGCGCACTCCCGATTCCATGAGCTCCAGCATTTCGGCGGTGAGCAGCCAACCCTCGCCGGTGTGGATGCCCACGGAGGTGACCTGGCTTGCCAGCTGCGCCATCTCCCAAATGCCTTTTGGCACGCCGAAGCGGGTGCTATGCCGGAGAGCCTTTACCATGTCGCGCCGCATGCGCTCCATATACCAAATCGCAATATTGCCGCCAAGCTTTTTCAGGCGGCTGCCCGCCATATACTTCACTTTGTAATTGGAATTCCAACTGGAATAGAGCAGCATATCCATAAGGTCTGGCACCACGGCCTCCGCGCCTTCTGCTTCGAGTGTGCCCACGATGTCGTTATTGGCCAGCGGGTGGAATTTCACCAGGATCTCGCCCACCACGCCCACGCGGGGTTTTTTCTCATCGGTGAGCTCCAGCGCATCAAAAGCCTTTACAATGGCGCGCAGGTTGCGCCGATATTCAGCCATGGAACCTTTAGCCAGTGCAGCGCGGCATCTGGCAGACCACACCCGGCAAAGGCTGTCTGCCGAGCCGGGGAAGCGCTCATAGGGCCGGGTGCGCAATGTGACGCGAAGCAACAGGTCGCCATACACAATCGCCATCATTGCCCGCTTGGCAAGGCCCAGCGTGTAGCGCATGCCGGGGTTTTTCTCCAGCCCCGCCGCATTGATGGAAATCACAGGGATGTGTCCATAACCGGCGCTTTGCAGCGCCTTGCGGATGAAGGTGATGTAGTTGGTGGCCCGGCAGCCGCCGCCGGTCTGGCTGATGACCACAGAGACATTGTTGAGGTCATATTGCCCGGACTTCAGCGCGTACATGATCTGGCCCACCACCAGCATGGAGGGGTAGCAGGCGTCGTTGTTGACGTATTTGACTCCTTCCTGGATGAGCTCCCGGTCAGAATAGGGCAACACCACTAAATTGTAGCCGGAGCAACGAAAGGCCTCCTCCAGAAATTGGAAATGGATCGGCGACATCTCCGGGCAGAGGATGGTGTGGCGTTTGCGCATTTCTACGGTGAAGACTGCTCTTGTAGCCAAGGCTACAGGCGCGGTTGGGAGCACTCCACGCCGTGCCCGCTCGGCAATGGCGGCTTGCAGCGAACGCAGGCGGATTCGCACATTGCCCAGGTTGTTGATTTCATCGATCTTGAGCACCGTGAAAACCTTGCCGTGGCTGTGTGTGATGCGCTGCACCTCGTCCACGGTGATGGCATCCAGCCCGCAGCCAAAGGAATTGAGCTGCACCAGCTCCAGGTTTGCCTGCGTGCCGGCAAAGCTGGCGGCGGCATAGAGCCGTGTGTGGTAGGCCCATTGATCCACCACCTGCAAAGGCCGCGCAATGCGCCCAAGATGGGCGACGGAGTCTTCGCTGAGCACGGCGTAGCCATAGCTACAAAGCAGTTCCGGGATGCCGTGGTTGATCTCCGGATCGATGTGATAAGGCCGCCCTGCCAGCACAATGCCTGTTTTACCGGTGCGTTCCAGGTATTGCAGTGTTTCCTCACCCTTAGCCCGCACATCACTGCGGTAGCGCTCCTGCTCAGCCCAGGCGCGGTCGACTGCCCGCCGGACTTCATGGATCCCCACGCCGAAAGGCTGGAAAACTAACGTCAGCCTGACTGCCAGACCCCTCTTGCCATTCAGCGACAGGAAGGGGTTTAAAAACCGGATGCCAGGCTGGCGGAGCTCATCCACATTGTTGCGGATATTTTCAGTGTAGGAAGTGACGATGGGGCAGTTGAAGCAGTTTCCGGCTCCAGTGTCTTCCCGCTTCTCATAAGCCACGCTGGGGTAGAGGATGACTTTGACACCGGCGTCAATCAGCTTCATGATGTGACCGTGTGCCAATTTAGCTGGGTAACAGGCCGATTCCGAAGGGATGGACTCCATGCCTCGCTCGTAAAGCGCCTTGTCTGAGGGAGGCGACAGCAGCACTGAAAACCCCAGATCGGTGAGCAGCGTGTGCCAGAATGGATAATTCTCATAGAGGTTCAACACCCTGGGAATGCCAATCACGCCTCTGGGGGCAGTATCAGCTGGCAGTGATTGATAACCGAAAACCCGGTCAAACTTCCAGGCAAAAAGGTTTGGCAGGTCTGATTTGCCGGTGCCCAGCCCAAGGCCCCGTTCGCAGCGGTTGCCAGAGATAAACCTGCCCCCGCTGGGGAAGCGGTTGACGGTCAGTAAGCAATTATTGCCACAGCATCCGCAACGGGTGTGGCTGGTTTTGCAGGCAAACCCATCCAATGCTTCTGCATCGGCCAGTGTGGACACTTGCCCTGCCTCATGGCGCTCTTGCGCGATGAGAGCCGCGCCGTATGCTCCCATGAGCCCGGCGATGTCGGGCCGTATGGCATCCACACCGGCAATCTGCTCGAAAGCACGCAGTACAGCGTCATTAAGGAAGGTGCCGCCCTGCACCACAGGGTGGCTGCCCAGCTCATCGGGGCTTCGGAGCTTGATTACCTTCATCAATGCGTTCTTCACGACCGAATAGGCAAGGCCGGCAGAGATATCGTCTACACCTGCGCCTTCCTTCTGCGCCTGCTTCACGCGGGAGTTCATAAACACCGTGCAGCGGGATCCCAAATCAATCGGGTGCTTGCCGAATAGAGCTTCCTGCCCGAATTGCTCTGCTGACAGCTCCAGTCCGCCGGCAAAGGTTTCCAGGAAGGAGCCGCAGCCGGAGGAGCAGGCCTCGTTGAGCAGGATGCTGTCTATGGCCCCATTTCGCACGCGCAGGAACTTCATGTCCTGGCCGCCGATGTCCAGAATCATGTCCACTTCAGGGCAGAACCGGGCAGCAGCCTTTGCGTGGGCTACCGTTTCGATTTCGCCGATATCAACAGCAAGTGCTGCTTTGATGAGCCCCTCGCCATAACCAGTCACGCAGGCGTTGGCGATGCGAGCCTTCTCCGGCAGCAGGCTGTACAGTTCCCTCAGATAACCCACCAATAAGTCCAGTGGCCGCCCCCGGTTGCTGCCATAGCGGGAGTGGAGCAACGCTCCGCCGGTGCTGATGAGCGCCAGTTTCGTTGTAGTGGAGCCGGCGTCGATTCCGAGGAAGCAGTCGCCCTCGTATTCTGCCAGCGTAGCGCGCTGCACAGTCGCCTTCCGATGCCTGGCGAGGAAGTCGTCATACTGCTCCCTGTTGGCAAACAACGGGGCCATGCGGTCTGCCTCGTGGGCCTGTACGCCGTTAAGACCTACAAACCGGGCAAGCAACTCACTAATGTGTGCAGGCTTCTCTGCGCCGGATAGGTAAGCGGCTCCGATCGCTGCAAACAGGTGGGAATCGCTTGGGTGGGCAAATGTGTTGCCATGGCTGCGCAGTGAAGTCTCAAACCGGGCTCGCAATGTGGGCAAAAAATGGAGTGGACCACCTAAAAAGGCGATCCGTCCACGAATAGGCTTGCCACAGGCCAGGCCGCTGATGGTCTGGTTAACCACCGATTGGAACACCGAGGCGGCGATATCCGCCCTGGTGGCGCCCTCATTGATCAGCGACTGCACATCGGACTTGGCAAACACGCCGCAACGGGATGCGATCGGATAGACTGTTTTCGCACCGGCTGCAAGGGCGTCCAAACCCTTGGTATCGGTGTTCAGCAGCGCGGCCATCTGGTCCAAAAAGCTGCCGGTGCCGCCAGCGCAGATACCATTCATGCGCTGCTCGACTGTACCGGAGAAATAGGTGATCTTCGCGTCTTCACCGCCGAGCTCCACCGCCACATCCACACCGGGCACCAAGCGGCGCACCGCCTCGGTGCTGGCGATCACTTCCTGGCGAAATGGGATGGCCAGTTGTGCGGCAAGTGTGATACCGCCGGAGCCGGTCACACAAGCGCGGATGATTTGTGTGGGAAATGCGCTTTGCGCTTCCGAAAGGAGCTCCCGTAGCGTGTTGCGGGTGTCGGCATGGTGCCGGCGGTAGCGTGAAAAAACAAGGCTGCCGTTTTGATCCAAAATGGCAACTTTAATCGTGGTAGAGCCGATATCCAGCCCGAGAGAATGGTACGTTTTCATTTTGATCACTGTAATGTCTGTATTCGAATCATTTTACCATATTTGTGTATCAAGATAAAACCCGGAAAGGGTAAAATTCATGTGATCAACAGTACGATTGGCAGATTGCTGCGGGCAATCCGGACTGATAACACTTCATCCCCTTGCATTTGGATAGTGGTTTCGCTACACTTGGTTACAAAGGCTTGGAAAAGTCATCCAGGTGCGCCGATAGCGCAGCCAAAAAAGCTTTGCCCGCCTTGGTTTTCCAAAGCAGGCAAAAAGCTTCCGTGACAGCCGCTCTGAATCCCAATGAGAGCCCGCTTTCGCTTTGCAGGCACAATGGGCACACTGCGCGGCCTCGTGGGTCCAGGCGAATGGATACGGATTCACCGCGCACTAACGGTGCCAGTGGAAACACCCTGCAGGAGAGGGGCTGTTGCAAACGGTCACATGCTCCCTCGCAGGAGAGCAGCCGCACCCCGCCGTATCCGGGCAGTTCCGCAACGGATAGGGTGAACCCGGTCAGGCTCTCAAACAGCGCCTCCTCGCCGGGAAAGAGAAACATCCCCGGCAGCTCCGGCGACACCTGGCAGCATGCCGCGCGGCAAAGCCTGCCGCAATCAAACCGGAGAGGCGTCTCCGTTTCCAGCAGACGATATAGTTCACGATAATGTTCTGTTGTGGGATTGCCCATGCCGACATCCTTTCCATGGAGGGTTGTAGTATGGCGTTGACGCCTGTGCGTTGTGCGGTCGAGCGGTTTGGCAAGGCGGGGGAGGGCCACCGGTTTTACCCTGGCCCTATTGTGTGCGGCGGGGATGTATTGCCCGGCCCGGTGCAGATGGCCGTGGCAGACAGGCCTGTGGGCTTGAAGGATCGTTTTCTGTGGAAGGCTGGCGCGGACGACTGGATGACTGGTCGCAGTTCTCTGGCTATACCCGTCCATTCTATCAGAAATGACGGCGTGGAAGAATCCCTTTCCCGGCTCGCGGAGGATTTTCGGATCTCCCATGGCTTGCTCACCGAGACCGGTGTGCTCTATGCCTTTTCCGGCCAAGCCGAGTCGGCGCGGGTGCGTCTGCTGCTGGATGAGGTGTTTGGCCGTTCCAACTTCCTCAACGAGATTATTTGGGCTCAACCGGCGGGCCTCAAGCCCCAGGGTCGGTTCACCCGATCTCATCAGACCATTTTTCTTTACCGCAAGGGCAAGAAGGCCTATTTCAACGCCAGCGCCGCAGGCCGCGCCCGTGGCAGGTTGAAAAGCCACATGCGCCGCGAGGAGGAAGGAGGCCGCGCCTACTACACCCAGGAAGCGCGGGGGAAGGTATACCGATATTATGAAGACGATCTGGTGAGCATCGGTGATGTGTGGAGCGACATCCCGGAGATTTCAGCCCGCGATGAGGAGCGCACCGGGTGGGAGGGCCAGCGGCCAGAGGCACTGCTTAGCCGTATGATCGCCGCGTCCACAGCGCCCGGCCATATGGTGCTGGATCTCAGCTGCGGAGGCGCCACTGTGGCTGCAGCCACCCAGACTTTGGGCCGCAGGGTGCTTGCGGTGGGCAGCCACCCATCTGAGCGATTGCTTGCCCGCCGGAGGCTCTTGCTGGCTGGGGCGCAAAACATTGAGTTGTTGGGCAGCTGCGGGCAGTCGGACATTCAACCGGAGGCTGCCGCTTCATTGGCCGATGGCATGGCATTTCTTGAACTTTACCACCGCAGCGCCAGCCATCCGAAAAGCGCCGGCACACTGCTGGAGGATGGGCTGGGGTCGTTGGAGTATTGGGCTGCCGGGCGATATGCCGACGGTGTATTCACCGTGAACAGCTGGGCCATGCGCACACGGCAGCAACCGAACCTTGCCAAGCAGTTGCCGGTGGGAGATGGGTTCGGCAAACCCTGCATACATCTGGTGGATGCCAGCGGGGAGCAATGGTTTTATATTATTGATTGATCAAGAAACAAAAAGGCGCGGATTCTCCGCGCCTTCTTTATGCTATTGAGCGTTACTTGATGGATTCGCTGCCGTCATGGCTCAGTTGCCAGCCGATACCGTATTTGTCCACCACATAACCGTAACTTTTGCTCCAGAAGGTCTCCTGCAACTCCATCTGCACCTCGCCACCCTCTTTCAACCTGTCATACAGCCTCTTGATTTCTTCCATGTCTGAACTGACCACGGTCAGCGCAATATTGTTGCCGGCTACAAAGGGCGTCCCTGGCGGCACATCGGAAAACATTACCATTGTGCCCTGGATCATCAGGTTCGTGTGCATCACAAGTTTCTTTGCATCATCGCTCATCGGAAATTCCGGATCCGTGGGCATGTCGCCGTACAACATAAACTTGGGTTTTTCCACCCCGAACACTTCGGTGTAGTAATTCACCGCTTCGCGGCAATTGCCGTTGAAATTGATATATGGAAGGATTGCCATGCTGCTCACTCCTTGCTTAGATTCAGGATATTATCCTGCTGTCTATATGAGATCATACCTCCAGCGATGTATGCGATCCGTGACCGGGATTACTCTGCGCACAAGAAGCGACGGTAATGTGATGTCGCCTATCGCCTACACCTTATCGTTGAACAGCACCATGTGGATGTGGTCTTCCCAGACGCCGTTGATCTTCAGATACTTCTTCGCCAATCCTTCCTCAACAAACCCAAGCTTCTGCACCACGCGCATTGAGCGAGCGTTGCGCGGCATGATGTTGGCCTCGATACGGTGCAGCTTGTGCTCCTCAAATGAGACTTCAATGGCCTTGCGGAGCGCTTCGGTCATGTAGCCTTGGTTGATCTCCCGTTCGTCCAGCCGGTAGCCCAGGTGGCAGGACTGGAACGCCCCCCGCACAATGTTGTTGAAGGCAATCATGCCGATCAGCTGGTCTGGATTATCCTTTTTTATGATCCACCACTTAACAAGTATGCCGCGTTCCATCATGTCAAGTTCTTTGTCAAGTATGGCGGCCTGGTATTCCACGGTGTAGAACCCTTCCGGCTTTACCGGCTCCCACGGGCAAAGGAACTCCCGGTTGTGTTCGAGATAGTGCAGCACCGGAATGGCCCAAGTTCCATCCAGCGGCATCAACAGCAAGCGCTCGGTTTCATAAGTTTGTTGCATGTTCTTCTCCAGTCTCTTGATCAAGGCAGTCCAGTGCATCCCGATCAGATTTCTTCAGGCGCTTGACTGCCTCGTCATAGGAATGGTCAATCATGATTCGAATCATTTCATCAGCCAGGCCCATATCCAGCAAGACGGTGTTTTTATACCTCCGCTGCCGCTCGGGGCAGTGGTAGCCGGGGATCACACCGCCGGGGTATTGCTGCCGCCAGGCCTCGGCCAATATCGGATCGCACCGCAGTGTGATCTTGCGGCCGTCCTCCTTGGGGTAAAGCTCCGCAAACAACCGGTTGCACACCTTGAAGCAGACCGGCAGATAGCCAAAAGGGAAGACCATTTGGCTTCCCTTTTTTTTATGGATATGTTCGATTATCTCATCGGTGGTCATTGTTGTTGGGCGGCCTTTTTCTGGCCGTTGAGGCGCATACGCATTGTATGATCCAGTACGCGTTTCCTCAGGCGCGTTGTGACTGGTGTCACCTCCAGCAGCTCATCGTCGGAGAGGAACTCCAGCGATTCCTCCAGGCTCAGGTGCCTGGGCGGTGTGAGCCGCAGCGCCTCATCGGAGCCGGCAGCACGGATGTTGGTCACGTGCTTCTTCTTGCACACGTTCACCACAATGTCCTCGGTCTTAGGGCTCAGGCCTACGATCATGCCGGGATAGACCGGCGTGTTGGGGTCAATGAACATCATGCCGCGGTCCTGCGAGTTGAAGATGCCGTATGTCGTGGCCTCGCCGGCTTCAAACGCGATCAGCGAACCCGTCTGCCGCTTGGGGATTTCTCCCTTCACTGGCTCATAGGAGTGGAAGATGGCATTGAGGATGCCCTCACCCTTGGTGTCGGTCATGAAGTCGCTGCGGTAACCAAACAGGCCACGGCTTGGGATGTGGAACTCCAGGCGCATGCGCTCGCCCTGGGGGTTCATGTGCTGGAGTTCGCCCTTGCGCGCGCCCATCTTCTCCATCACCACGCCCACGCTCTCCTGCGGCACGTCGATGACCAGCCGCTCGATGGGCTCGCAAAGCTCGCCGTCGATGGTGCGGTAGAGCACGCGGGGCGTGCTCACTTGAAATTCAAAACCCTCTCGGCGCATTGTCTCGATGAGTATGGAGAGGTGCATTTCACCGCGCCCCATCACGCGGAAGGCTTCGGTGGTTTCCGTTTCCTCCACCCGCAGCGACACATCCTTCAGCAGCTCGCGGAAGAGACGGGCCCGCAGGTGCCGCGTGGTCACAAACTTGCCCTCCCGGCCGGCGAAGGGCGAGTCGTTGACCGAGAATGTCATCTCGACCGTTGGCTCGCTGATCTTTACGAAGGGCAACGCCTCCACATTCATTGGGTCGGAGATTGTGTCGCCGATGGTCACACCCTCAATGCCAGAGATGCACACGATGTCGCCCACCTGGGCTTCTGTAACCGGTGTGCGCTTCAGGCCTTCAAACTGATACATATTAGTGATCTTGGCTTTATAGGGCTCTTTACCGTGGTGATAGTTGCACACGGCAATCTCCTGGCCCACTGTAATGGCGCCGCGTTCAATGCGCCCAATGGCGATGCGGCCCACATAATCGTTGTAGTCAATGCTGGAAACCAGCATCTGCAGCGGCTCTGCCTCCGGGCCCTCCGGCGCGGGGATGTAGTTCAGAATGGTATCAAACAGCGGCTGCAGGTTACCGCCTGGCACGTTGGGCGAAAGCGATGCCACACCTTTTCTGGCCGAGCAATAAATGATCGGGCTGTCCAACTGCTCGCTGTTGGCATCCAGCTCCAGCAGCAGCTCCAGCACTTCGTCGCCCACTTCGTTGAGGCGCGCGTCTTCACGGTCAATCTTGTTGATCACGATGATCACGCGGTGGTTGAGCTCCAGTGCCTTCTGCAGCACGAAGCGCGTCTGCGGCATGGGGCCCTCAAAGGCATCCACCAGCAGCAGCACGCCGTTGACCATTTTAAGCACGCGCTCCACCTCGCCGCCAAAGTCGGCGTGGCCAGGGGTGTCCACGATATTGATTTTCACATCCTGATAATGGATCGAGGTATTTTTGGCCAGGATCGTGATGCCGCGCTCCCGCTCCAAATCGTTGCTGTCCATCACGCGCTCGGCGACCACCTGGTTTTCGCGGAATGCGCCGCCCTGCTTGAGCATTTCATCCACCAGTGTGGTTTTGCCGTGGTCGACGTGGGCGATGATGGCTACGTTTCTGATGTCTTGCCGGATCAAAGGGAATTCCTCCTGAGTATAATCTCTTCACAATTCATGACAAATTATTATACTGCACGGAGTTGCTGCTGTCATTATAAATTTGTGATTTTGCGTGTTTTAGTGTAAATGGCACATCACTCCCATTTGAAAAAACGGATGGATACACCGACGCACACGATGGCCAGCGCGGTCATGATAATAATAGGAAGTATGACACCATCGGCGGGCAATCCCAAGGAGGCGGCCTTGAGTAGTTTGATGCCTTGCGTCAGCGGCATGATGTCTGCGACCTTTTGAAGTGCTGCCGGCATCACCTCATATGGCAGCGTGGTGCCGGAAAAAATGAGCATGGGGAAATACAGGATGCTGGCAAGCACGCCGGCTGTTTTGGTGTTCGGAGCAATTCCACCCACCATCATTCCGATGCTGAACATGGAAAGCATCACCAGTGTATAACCGCCCAGAAAGTGCAGCCACGAGCCATTAAGCTGAAAACCGAAAAACAGATTCGCCGTCAAATACAGGCTTGCAAGCGATGTAAATGCATACAGTGCGTATATAACGACCTGTACTGCCAAAAGCAACGCAGGGCTTACAGGTGTGACCTGATAACGCTTCAGAATGCCTTTGCTCCGATAATCTGATATTACTAGCGGCAGCCCCATCACGCCGCCTGCGCACACGGAGATTGCTGTGAGGGCGCCGAAGGACTGCTGCAAAAAGCTGTAGCCCGCCCCTGTAAAGGCTGGTTTGCTTCCGTAGATGATACCAAGGATCACAAGAACCACCAGCGGCATGCAGATGGCGAATATGAGCATATCCATACCCCGAAGTGACAGTTTCAGCTCCGTCTTGAGCATTGTACTAAAAGTTTTCATAATCGTTACTCTCCTCATCCGTATACCAGAGATAGGCGTCTTCAAACTTCAGGTGTGGGCTTGACGCGATTGCCTCGCTCACTGTGCCATAAAAAACCAGCTGACCCTGTTTCAGGATGCAAATGCTGTCGCAGAGGGCCTCCACTTCATCCATAAAGTGAGAAGTCAACAGGATCGTCAAGCCATTGGCCTTGAGGGCAGAGAGGATTTTCCAAACCTCACGCCTGGCCTTTGGGTCAAGCCCTGTTGTCAATTCGTCCAGAAAGGCCACGTCGGGGTTGGGGATCAGGGCCAGCACAATGAACAGCCGCTGGCGCTGCCCGCCGGAGAGCTCCTTGACTGGGCTTTTAGTCTTGCCCTCAAGATCGAATCGTGCAAGCAGATCCTCGTAGTTCGCAGGGTGCTGATAGAATGAAGCCGTAACTTCGCAGAGCTCTCCAACTGTGATTTTGTCCTGATAATCTGCTTGTTGAAACTGGACACCGATTCTTTCAAACAACTTCTTTCGGTTTGTTTTGGGGTTCATCCCAAAGATGGATATGGTTCCGGCATCGGCCAGCTTTGTGCCTAAAATGCATTCAATTGTTGTGGTCTTTCCCGCACCGTTTGGGCCAAGTAAGCCATACACGGTGCCTTTCTTAACGGTGATGCTTAAGCCTCTGACAGCGGGCTGCCCTTGATACGATTTTGACAGCCCATCCACGTTGATGACATTCTCCATTTGCGCAAACCTCCTTGTTTGCACAAAGAATAGCACCAGATCAAAGGCTGGTGCTAAAGTGTAGGGTTCTGAAATCGGGCTTTCATCTTCACCAGCATGTGCATCATTCTGATCGCATTTTTTTCGGCTGCCTGCAATGAAACGATCAGTTTGTCACATACGGAGATAATGCACTCACTGCTTCTTGGTGTGTTCAGTATCTCCCTGATGTTGGCACCCGGATTCAATGATACTTCGTTGAGCATGCGTAGAATGGAATCCAGCGAATAGTTGGCGCACCGCAGGGATCGTATGATTCGCAGCCGGTTGATGTCGGAATCGGTATACACCCGGTATCCATTTTCTTTTCGCTTCACAGTCAGCAGGTTGTTCATTTCCCAGTTTCGGAGTGTATCCATCGGGACTTTCAGATGGTCAGAGACTTCTTTCCGCCTCAGCACCTGCCTGCTCTTCTGCGGTTGCCCAGATAACAGCTGTTTTGCAATCTCAATCGCTTCCTCAGCATTGCGGCGCTCTTGCCGCAGTTGCCGAAGATAGCCGTTTGCGAGCTGGAGCGCTGCATCATACTCCCCGGCGGCAGAAGTCTTGACGATTTCAACCACCTGCTTGCGCAGTCCGTTTTGCAGCACTTCAACTTGAAAGGCAATCCGGGCGAGCTTGAACTGCTCTACATGAAATTCTGTAAACACCCGATAACGATTGGATTGCCGCTCCGGCTTTGGGATAAGCCCCAACTCTTCATACAACCGCACAGTGTTGGGGTGTATCCCGATCAACCTGGCGATCTCCGCGGTTCGATATGTATTGATCCCGATCACCTCCGGTATCACACCATACAGTATACACAAAGTCTGGTGTTATAGTGGAGGGTTTTGTATGAGCACATTCTGTCTATGCTTATGAGTTTTCCGGCAGCTTCTGCGCGTTGGGCAATCGGCGGCTCGCGCCTTTTGCTCCTGACAGCAGCATCCCTGCCACCACCAGCGCACCACCGATGAGCTGTGGCCAGCCCGGCCTCTCACCCAACAGGGTTATTGACAGCATCAACGCGACCAGCGGCATCATGCCGGAAAACGCTGCCGCCATGGAGGCCTCGCACCGCCGGATGCCTTCATACCAGCATACATAAGCCAGCGCCGTCACAAAAGGTCCATACCACACAAGCGCCAGCCAGCCGGGTAAATCCATGGAATACAGCGCCACAAATGGGCTTTCCAGTGCTGCCGGTATGGCGCAGAGCGCCAGCGCGACGGCTGTGACCAGCGTTGTCTGTGAAATTGGATCGGCAGTGAGCCCTTCTGATTTCCTGAGGAAACCCAAGCGGGAGAGGATGTTGAAAACCGACTCACTCAATGCCGCCAGCAGCACCAGCAGATTGCCCAACAGATGTTCTGATGAAAACTTGGCTCCCGGCAGCAGCAGGCCCTGGATCAGCAGCACGCCTGCCACGGTGCAGGCGATGCCGGCGACTCTGGCGCGGCTGATGGGTTCCCTCAGCAACAAACCAGCCAGCAGGGCAGTAGCAGCCGGTGTGACGCCTGTGAGGATGCCAGCCTCAGCGGTGCTGGTGTGCGGCACACCATTGAGCAAAAAAAGTCGAAATAGGAAAATGCCAAATGCCGCCTGCAACAGCGCCATCAGCCAGCCCCTTCTACTCAATCCTTTGATTAACGCGAGCAAGTTCTCCCGGCTCATCATCAGCAACACCGGCAACGCAAACAAAAGGCTCATTGCCGCAATTGTGTATGGCCCCAGCGCTCGGCCCGCAAACCGGGCCGCGACCACCGACGACCCGGCCAGCGCAAACGCGGCAGTAAAGAACATTGCTCCCTTGATCCGTTCCATTTGCCCTCCATTGTCGTTATGTATCCTTCGTGGTAAGATTGTAGCAATGCAACTGGACTGGATGAAGAGCCAGTGAAATGCTGTTTGAAGGGAGCCAGTTAGACATGATGTGGGGAATTGAGCTCAACAAGCATGGCGGCATCCCTTTGGCGCGTCAGATCTATGCGGCGCTGCGGGACCGCATGATGGCCGGCGTGCTGCGGCCTGGTGACACGCTGCCCTCCACCAGGGAGCTTTCGCAGGCATTGTCTGTGTCGCGCAATACGGCCTGTGAAGCATACGCGATGCTGGCGGATGAGGGATTTCTTGAGACCCGCCAGGGAGCGGCAACCCGCGTGGCGGCCGGCCTAGCGCTGGAACCCACCGCAAGCGCCCATAGCTCAAAGCAGCCCATCCCGGGCAACCCGCCTGTGCTGGCCGATTTCAGCACCGGTCAGCCCGATCTCTCGCAACTGCCTGTATTGCAGTTTCGACAAATGCTCCGCGACAGCGTGGAAAGCCTTCCCAGGCAGGAGTGGGGGTACTCCAGCCCCGCAGGCTTGCCAGCCCTTCGGCAGGAGATCGCACAATGGCTCCGGCGTGGCAGGGGGGTGGCTGTGGAACCGGAGGAGATCTTCATCACCGCCGGGGCAACCCAGGCGCTGCACCTGCTTGCCTGCCTGCCGGCGCTCAGTGGCGGCGTTGTGGCGGAAGACCCCAGCCACCTGGGCATGGTGGAGGCTTGGCGGGCAATGAGCCACCGCATCATCCCTGTGCCGGCGGACGAACGGGGGCTCATTGTGGATCGGTTGGAAGATGCGTTGACCGATGATGTCAGCGTGATCTATGCCACCCCGTCTCATCAGTTCCCTTTGGGCGGTGTGCTGCCTGCTGCCCGCAGGGCCGAGTTGGTGCGGATTGCCCGCCGCCAGAACTTATTTGTGGTTGAGGATGACTACGACAGCGAGTTTCGATACGCAGGCGCACCCATTGCACCGCTCTGCGCGATGGATCGGGAGCGTGTGGCCTATGTGGGCACATTCAGCAAGACGCTCTTCCCGGCGCTTCGGGTGGGTTACGTGGTGCTGCCTGCTGCCTTGCGGGAGCAATGGCGGGAGGAGCGCCGCCATGTGGATGTGCAAAGCCCGCCCTTTGAGCAAGCAGCGCTGGCGGAATTGCTGCGCAGCCGAAAGTTTGACCGCCATGTGCAGCGGATGCGAAAGCTATATGGTGCAAGGCGGGAAGCCTTGATGAAAGCGATGCGAGTTGCGTTCGGCGGTATGTGCCAGCCATTGGGTGATGGGGCGGGTCTGCATGTGGCGGTGCGGTTTCCGGGAATACGGTTTAACGAGGAGTTCGTTGCCAAGGCTCGTGAAGCGGGCATCCGGGTCGCTACGGTTGAGCAATACGCCATTGAAAAGGGGCGCCATCTGGATGAGCTGGTGCTGGGGTATGGGCATTTGGAGGAAAGGGCGATTGCTGAGGGGGTGGATTTGCTGAGCAGTTTCATCGCGTCATACGAAAGCAAAACCACCGGTTGAACCGGTGGCTTGCAACCCTTCATTGCTTTCGCCTGAGAACCTTGGTCTTTCACTCCGCTACGGACAAACAAAACGGATGCCCTTCGGGATCAAGCATGACGGTGGACGTCTTAAAATACTGCGCGTCAGACTTCCTTGCGCCACAGCGCAAGGCATGCTCCACGGCTTCGGCCAGGTTTTCCACTTTGAAGTCGATGTGCGCCATCTGCTGCTGCGCGCCTTCTTTCCATGGCCAAACAGGGGGCATATATTCCTCCACAGTCTGAAACGCCAGTATGATGCCCTGCGGTGTGCGAATGCCCGCCCAGCCATTGCCTGAGATTGTCTTTTTCCAACCGAGAAGGCTCGCGTAGAAATCTGCCAGGGCGTCTGCATCCTTGCTGTCGTAAGCAAACCCGATAATTGATGCTTGCATTTCATACCTCATGTTATAGCGCGGTATATGTTAACTGAGTTCTTGAATAGATATTACTATGGCTTTATAATGTTATTATATCCCATTTGGCGCGCACACTTCAAGAATTGGCTGAAGCACAGGGAGGGAATCTCATGGCAGACGTCGTAAAGACATACCGGCAAATGGTGCCGGCAATGCGTTTTATCGGCAAGAAAAACACCGATGAAGACAGGGTTGAGGGTGGATTTGGCAAGCTGTGGGGCGACTGGTTTGCCAATGGTTGGTTTGAACCGCTGGAAAAGAGTTTCGATTTGAAGGCGCTATATGAAGACGGTGATGCCTACATCGGCCTCATGCGGTTCAAAGAGGGGGAGCCCTTTGAATACTGGATTGGGATGTTCTGCCCGGAAGGCTCCACAGTACCGGAGGGGTATGGCTACCATGACTTTCCCGCTTCGGACCTGGGTGTGGTGTGGCTCTATGGCAAGGATGGCGAGGTTTATGGCCAGGAGGGTAAATGCGGTGAAAGCTGCATGAAGGAAGGGTTCAAGATCATCACCGACGGGCAGGGGGCCTATTGGTTTTTTGAGCGGTATGGTTGCCCGCGCTTTACCACGCCTGATGAGAAGGGAAATATCATTCTGGATATTTGCCACTATGTTGAGAAAGCTTGAATCAACTTCTCGAAGTGTAGGGCTGAAAGCGGGCGCGTAATCGTACGCGCCCGCTTTCGCAATTCTACTTGTGCTAACGAGATCAGTCCGATGATTCGGCTATGAGATACTCCGGGTTTGTTTTCACCTGAAATGTCCCTTCTGCCGTAGCCAGCAGATTGCCCTGATACCGAAAAACGGTTATCTTACCGTCCTTGTGAAGGAACGTATAGGCAATCCCATCGGTCAACGGCTCCCGGCTCCTGCCGGTGATCGTCATCCAGTGGAACATACGGACGTACTCCTCGATCTTTTTCCGGTCTGTAACGGTGCGTTCGCCGGATGCAGTGGTGATCGTTACTTTCTCCACTGTTTCATAAGCATCGTTATGCAACAGATTTGGGTCTTCTTCCAGTTCGTCCATCGTTTGCTGCATCGCAGCGCTGTTACGATAACCGTAATTTTCGCCTTGAGAGACCACATAGCCTGAGTTGAAATTGATGTCAATGGTTTCTCCGTTGAACAGGTCAATCCGGTAGCTCCAATAATCACCGGGTGCGGCAGTTGTTGTATGATTCGCCGGCTCCATCAGCCGAACGGCCTGTAGCGATTCCAGCAACCGCTTGAGATCTTTTTCCCGATAAACGATCTGGACGGGAACATCAGGCGGAGAAGAGTTGTCATACCGCGAGATTGACCGCACATCGTCAACTGACAGCCCAACAATCTCAAGGATGCGATCAGCAGAAGACTCTCCTATATTCACATCAGCAGGCTCAGGCGGTGTTGTGGCCACACCGCAACCAGATAACAGTAGGGCGGCTAAAAGCAAGTATGCCAGCTTTTTCACATCAATCACCATATCGTATCAGCATCTATTACATACAGCATTATAACATGCATGATAAAACTCTATAAGTGGATCTGTAAAATGTAGCCAATGAACAATCAAAGAATCTCCTGCTCGCAGGCAGAAGATTCCTTGTTGCTTTGGTTGTAGATCCTGTTTACGGCAGCTTGTTCCCCGCTGCCAGATAGATGGCATACCACTCCTGCCGCGTGAGCTCAATGGCGGAAGCCTTGCAGATGTCTCTCAGGCGTTCGGCATTGGTTGTGCCCACGATGGGCTGCATCTTGGCCGGGTGCCGCAGCAGCCAGGCCGTGGCGATGGCCGTGTCGGGCACATTGTATTTTTCCACCAACTCGCCGATCTTGGCATTGAGCTCCGGATACTTGGGGCTGCCCAGGAACACACCCTCGAAGAAACCGTATTGAAACGGAGACCAGGGCTGTATCGTGATATCGTGGAGGCGGCAATAGTCCAGGATGCTGCCGTCACGGTTGACGGAGCGGTCAATCTGCATGTTCACATTCAGGCCCGCGTCGATCATACCGGTGTTGGTGATGGAAAGCTGCATCTGGTTGATGATCAGGCGCTGACCCAGATATTTGCTCAGCAGCTCAATCTGATTGGGGTTCTGGTTGCTCACGCCGAAGTGGCGCACCTTACCGGCGGCGTGCAGTGCTGAAAATGCCTCAGCCACTTCCTCCGGCTCCATCAGTGCGTCGGGTCGGTGCAGCAGCAGCACATCCAAGTAGTCTGTGTCGAGGCGCTTGAGAATGCCATCCACCGAATTCAGAATGTGTTCTTTGGAGAAGTCAAAGAAACCCCTGCGAATGCCACACTTGGATTGCAGGAAGATGTGTTGCCGTACGCCGGGCATGGCTTTCAACACATTGGCAAATACTTCCTCCGACTTACCGCCGCCATAAATGTCGGCGTGGTCGAAAAAGTCGATGCCCTGCTCCAGCGCCGTGGCGATGAGGTGTGTGGCTTCCTTTTCCCCCATGCCTGAGATGCGCATGCATCCCAGCGATATCTCGCTTGTGGTGAGCTCGCCCTTGCCGATCCGGATCTTTCTCATATACCTGATACCCCCGGTTGTTGTTGAGGATATCCTACCCCAAACCCATTGGGATGGCAAGGGGAGGCTCCTAATATATGGCCTTGATTGATCCCTTTCAATGGAACAGAGTCTCTGCCAGCATGGTGCCGGCCAGGACGAATGTGAGAATCAGGATGAAATGAAGGATAAACCAACCCAGGCTGCCGAAACGCAGATGGGTGGGGTCAAGCGGTTTCCGGTTCTCCGGTTTGACAATCAAGCCGCCGATCCACTCAAAAACCAGTAAAAACAACCACCACCACACATAGGAATCCCAGATACCCCAGTGTGGGTTGTATTTCAGGATCATCGTCGTTTTCTCGATGATGCCTTCTGCTAGCACGCCGATGTGCACCAGCACCCAGTAGAATGGGATCTTCCAACCCCATGCCCTTGGGCTGTAGCGCACGCCTGCAAGCACGTAAAACGGAAACACGGTCAGGATCAGCGTGAACGGCACTTTCGATATGCCAGGGATCAGTTGGTATGGAAAGGAATACAGGTCAAAATAGAGAAACAGGTAGCACAACGCGATGCCGATGATCCCGCTCAAGAGGAATAACAATCCATATTGTTTCCATTGAAAGCGCAGGATCAAAATGGTACCTGCGACCGAAGCGGCCAGCGCTCCAATGGTCAGCGCTGTTTCAATATTCCATCCCACGCCCATTTCGCACACCATCCTTGATTAGCAAATGCGTTGCTAGTATGCGCATTATGCCGAATTTATTATGTTGATCGGCAACCTCGATGGTGAAATGGATAGATGCAATCATTGCACTGGTCGGGCTAAACCTCCTGCTGCTTTTCCAGATTGATGTCCTGCTGTATAATGGATTGCAATAATTTAGTGGAGTACTCCATGCAGCAACTCATCACTGCCGCCAACGGCGTGCCTGTGTATTCTTACCGCCAACCCCACCTGCACACCTTTACAATCGGCTTGTATGTGAAAGCCGGCGTGCTTTATGAGCGCCCGGAGGAAACGGGCATCACCCATTTTCTGGAGCATGTGCTGTTTCGCAACCTTGGTGGCATGCCCCAGCGGGAGCTGTATGAGCGGCTGGCTGGCATGGGAGCCACCTTTGATGCCTGCACCTATAAGGAGTTTATGGAGTTTACCATCTCTGCGGCCAGCAGCCATTTTGACGGATGTGCTGCGCTCATCGCGCGGCTGCTGGCGCCACTTTCGGTGAGTGCACGCGACGTGGTGGTGGAGCGGCGGCGCGTGCAGAATGAAATCCGCGAGGATGATCCGCTGAAGTCCTTCGACCATTTTGCAGGGAACCTAGTGTGGGGCGGCACGGCGCTTTGCCGGCCCATTTCCGGCACAGTAACCGGCGTGGCAGCCCTGGGGCTGGAGGCTTTGCAGGCAGCGTGGGAGCAATCGTTCCGGGTTGGCCATCTGTGCTTTTATGTCACCGGCAACTACACCGGGGAAAACTTGGCGCGGCTTGTAGAAGTGGTGGGGGGATACGCCATTGGTCAAAGCGCTGAAGAGCGCCGCAACAACGCCCCGGTGCCGCCGGGTTTCCTGCGGCGGGATTGCCTGGTGGCGTTGCAGGACCGCAAAGACATGCCGGAGGTGCAGCTTTCCTTTGATGCGGACTTCAGCCGTTACACGATGGCGGAGATCAACCTGCTGGATGAATTGCTTTTCCGGGGCATGCTCAGCCGCATGAGCATGGCGCTTTCGGAAGACCGGGGGTTGATTTACAGCCATTCAGCCTATCTGGAGCAGTATCGCAACATCGGTACCTGCTATATCAAGTATAATGTCATGTTAAGCAAGCTAGAGGAGTCGTTGAGGGTTGCCGCGGATGTGTTCCGGTCCGTGAAGGAATCCATTACCGAAGAAGAGCTCGCGCTGCACCGGCCCAAATATGCTGACAATTACGCCTACACGCTGGATGACCCCGACGACCTGAATTGGAACATGGCATATCACAACTTCATCCTGAACGATCGTCTGGAAAGCATTGATCAGGTCAGGGGGCTCTATGCCGCCGTGACGGCAGAGCGGCTCATGGAGATCAGCCGTGAGATTTTCCGGCCTGAGAATCTGGTGGTGGCTATCCGGGCGAAGAAGGTAAAATGCAAGCCAGATCAGATTCGAGGCATTTTCCTGGCATTGTAATAAAAAAGGGGGAACCATATAAGCTCCCCCGATCCGATCTGGATGCTTCAATACCAATCGGCTTGATGGCAATTTCGTTGATTTAGTCTGCGTGCCCAGGACCGATGATTCCGTTGTTGTAACGGTCCAGCGTGGTCATCCAGGAGAGCACTTGGCTTCTTTCTGCCGATGTCAGCGTTGCCCAGTCGGCCGCGTTGTGGCTGGCCAGGAAACTGTCTGCCGCGCCCATCACAGCCGCTACAGCAGATTTGTCGGCGCCGTTTGCATAGTTGAGCTTAGCAGCCAGCAATTGAGCATAGAGCTTGACGATGCCGTTGGACGCGCCGCCGGTCATCTTCAGGATGCTGACCGCCTGGGAGGTGGTGGAAACCATCACGCTTTTTTCACCGCCGGAAGCCCCGAGTCGGATGGGCAGTAAATCCGCCATGGCACCGGGGTGGGTTTTCCAGTAGCCGATTGTGTAAGTGCCCTGTGAAGTTTGGTCTCCCACATAGGCCGACGCGGTGCCGCCCCAGGATACCAACAACAATGCCGCAAGCAACAGAGTAATGAGTTTTTTCATGTTGATCGCCCCTTTTTCATTTGCTCCGTTTGTTCTGGAGACGGGCGCTCTGTTTTCAGCCTCGCTTTATGGGAAGCGGGGTTAACCTGACTAAAATGGTAGGAATTGTTAGTTCAATATTACTACATTCGGCTTTCTCTGGCAAGAAGCGAGTGAGGCAGAAATGAGGCAGTTCTGTGGCAAAATATCAGCGTGAAAACCTGTTGGCCTTCATGCCCGCGACACCAACCTTTGCTTTGAAAAGGCATCCGGCCAGCGGCTGGTTCGCCCGATCCGCCTCACCCAGGCCCACACTGGCTGTTGTGATAAAAAGCGTATCCATCGTTTCTCCACCAAACGCACAGCTGGACACCTGCGCCGCCGGCACATCGATCTGAACGAGCTTTTCACCGGAAGCAGGGTCATATCGCGCCACCTGCCAGCCGCCCCATTGGGCCACCCACAGCATGCCCTCCGCATCCACTGTGAAGCCGTCAGGCCCCCCCGGAGCGATCTGGACCACCGTGCGGCGGTTGGAAATACAGCCGGCCTGTTGATCATAGTCAAAGGCCCATATCTGCCCAGTGGGTGTGTCGGTGTAGTACATCGTGCTGCCGTCGGGGCTCCAGGCGATGCCGTTGGAGATGGTAACGCCTTCCAGCATTTTGTGGCAGCTCAAGTCGGCGTCCAGCCGGTATAGGCTGCCCTGACCCTCTGTAATTGGACCGGCGGCCATCGAACCAAACCAGAATCGGCCGTCAGGGCCGCACTTGCCGTCGTTGAAGCGGTTCTGAGGCTTGTCTGCCTCTGGGTTGCAGATGATCTGAGACTCGCCGGTTTGCCCGTCTGCAAAGACAAGCCCCTTGCTCGTAGCCGCCAACAGACCGCCCTGCTGTCGCTGCACCACTGTGCCGATCTGGCCATCGGCTTGGTACACCAGCTTGTCCTGCCCGGTAATCGGCTCAAAGGAGTGTATCTCTCCTGCCGGGATATCCACCCACAAGAGCCTTCCGGTCTGGTCATCCCACAGGGAGCCCTCGCCCAAATTAGCTTTGAGATCCAATGCCAGCTCCGCCTGCAATCTTGTCATGCTGTTTCTCCTGCTCGGGGCAAGCCTTCTGTTTGACAGCACTTGAACCCCTTTCTATAATGGAACCATCAATTGCCGGAGATGTCAATCATGACCACAGAGGAATTCAAGTGCATTGCCGGAGCCCACGGTAAAACGGCCCATGAAGCAGGGATCAGGCACGATGCGGTGCAAAAGGCTCTTTCTGTGGCCAAGGGCAGCGTGAAAGGTCGTTTTCTCGCAGAGGGCCTGTGGCTCAACAGCCAGGCGGTGGAATATGGCGCTGCAATCGAGGCGCTTTTTGTTTGCCCTGAGATGGTTTATCAGGACAACTGGGTGCGGGCGGTGGAGACCATGGCTGCCCGCAGCGCAGAGGTATATGTTGTTTCAGAAAAAGTGATGGATCGCTTGGGTGACGAAAAGGGTGACCGGGGCGTGGTATCGGTCCTCAGGCTGCCGCAATGGGGACTCGATGACATCCCAAAGGTGGTGAGCGGCACCATTTTGGTGCTGGACGGCCTGGAAAACCCCGGGAACCTGGGCACGTTGATCCGCACAGCGGAGGGTGCCGGTGCCGCTGCTGTGATACTCTGCAACAGGCGCACTGGGCTGAACAACCGGGTGGCGGTGCGAGCCAGCCTGCTCACGCTGCTCACGCTGCCAGTGCTGGAGGCGGAGGCGGGGGAGTGTATGGATTATCTCGCAGACAATGGCTACACCATCTATCTAGGCAAGGCCGAATCGTCGATGCGCTACTGTGACGTGGAGTATGCCCAAAAGACTGCCGTGGTGCTGGGCCACGAGAAATACGGCGTGAGCAGCGCATGGTTTGAGCGGCCCCATGTGGCTGTGAGCATCCCAATGCTTGGGCGCGTGGATTCACTCAATGTGGCCGTGGCAGGAGGGATTTTGCTTTATGAGGTTGGGAGGAATCGGGGGTTTCAGCCTCAAACATAAATCATCTTCTTCGTCATCCCGCCGTCAATCACAATGTTCTGCCCATTTATAAACTCATTGCCGTCCATTGTGAGGTAGAGGCAAGCTCTGGCGATGTCCAGCGGCGTGCCCACCCGGCCGGAGAAGTGTTGGGCATGATCGGCATCGGTCAAGGCCTCAGTACCCTCTGTGCAGATCCAGCCGGGGCTCACACAGTTTACCCTGATATAGTCCGGCGCAAGGCTCGCGGCCAATGCATGGGTGAGGGCAAGCAACCCGCCCTTGCTAGCGGCATAAGCCTCGGTGTTTGGTTCAGACATGATGGCGCGGGTGCTGGCGATGTTCACAATGGCACCTCCGCCAGCCGTTTTCATGTGCGCCGAGCACAACCGGGCAAATAGAAACGCTGCCCGCAGGTTCACATTGAGCACATAATCCCAGTCATCCACGGCCAATTCTCTCGGGTGAGCACCCCGCCCCAGACCGGCGCAGTTGACCAGAGCGTCAATCTTGCCGAATCGGGAAACCGCCTGCGCCACCGCCACTTCGCAGGCTGCCGGTCGTGAAATGTCCGCATGGAGAAACACTGCCTCATACCCGTTAGTGACTAGTTCAGTCTCAAGGCCATGCCCGGCTTTCTCATCAATGTCTATAATCGCCACGGCGGCGCCGGCAAGCGCATATTGCCGCACGATTTCCCTGCCAATGCCGCCGGCGCCTCCGGTGACCAGCGCCACTTTACCCGTATGGTCAAAATCCATGGTGTTCACCTCCGCTCCCATCATATCCGATGAGGCTTGCTTTCGCAATGTGAGAGGGTACAGAGCCGCTTGTCGAAATGTGTCAAGACTTGTTGATTGCCAGTTCGGTTCAATGCTAAAATGGATGATAGGAAGGGCAGGCGTTTATTGATATGCCTGCTTTCGAAGGAAGGCGGTCAATGCCCATGCTGGATCTAAACCAATACAGGCTGATCGTGGAATCGTCTCCCAATATGATCTGGCGGTCAAACACCACCACCGAATGCGACTACTTCAACAAAACCTGGCTCAGATTTACAGGCCGCTCGTTTGAGCAGGAATTTGGCTTTGGATGGGCCTCGGGCGTCCATCCCGATGATTATGACGGCTGCGTGCGGATTTATCTGGATCACTTCCATCGCCGGGAGCCATTTGAGATGAACTACCGGTTACTCCGCCATGACGGGCAATACCGCTGGATCAACGACCGGGGCGTACCTTTTTTTGGCGATCAGGGAGAGTTTCTGGGGTTCATTGGCAGCTGCATGGATGTGACGGAAAAGATGGAGGGCCAGATCCTGAAGGATATGGCCTACCATGACGGCTTGAGCAGGCTATTTAACCGCCAGTACACATTCCAGCTGCTTGCTGAGGAGTATAAAACGGTCAGCGTTGACTCCCCGATGTTTCTCCTCATGATGGACATTGACAACTTCAAGGGTGTGAACGACACCCATGGCCACCAGGCAGGAGACCGTGTGCTGGAGCGTGTGGCTTTGGTGATCCGCGAAAAGGCCGGCAAGCGCGGCATTGCCGGGCGTTATGGCGGTGACGAGTTCATCATTGGGCTGCCCGAAGCCAGCCTGGAGGAAGCTGTCAGGATCGCCGAGGCGATCAAAAACTCGGTGCAGGAGCATGAATTTGAGGCCTATGGCAGGGTGTTTTCAGTGACGATGAGCGCAGGCATCGCCCAATCCTGCGGCGAGCGCACGCTGGATGAGCTGGTCTATCTGGCAGACTCCAACCTGTATCAAGCCAAGTTCGAGGGAAAAAACCGCATTAAGTGGTAGTGTTTCCTAAAATGTGAACGATAAGTGATCTACTATATGAAAAAAGCGGCAACCTTGGTATAATAACGGCGATACTGATCAGGAGGGATACCATGAGCAAGCTCCCTGTTGCATTACAGCTTTATACTGTCCGGGACGCTGCTGCGAGAGACATTTTCGGTGTGCTAAAACAGGTCAAGGAAATGGGATATGACCTGGTGGAGTTCACCGCTGATTTCTTTGGTTATAGCGCCGGTGAGATCCGCGCCGAGATGGATCGCCTTGGCCTTGCCGCCATCTCCGCCCATGTGCCGATTGACCTGCTGATCCATGATTTGGATCTCGTGATCACCGACTTCGGCGTGCTGGGTTGTCAGTACATTGCCATACCCTGGCTGGACGAAACACGCCGCCCCGGTTCACCCGCCTGGCCCAAGGTGTTGGGGCAGATCAAGGATATCTGCGCGGGCCTGAAGAAAGCCGGTTTCCAGAGCTTATATCACAATCATGACTTTGAGTTTGTGAAGCTCAATGGCCGCTATGCACTAGACCAGCTTTATGAGGATGTGCCGGACCTTGCCGCGGAGATCGATACTTGCTGGGTGAAAGTGGCCGGTGTGGATCCGGCGCAATACATTGCGCAATATGCTGGCCGCTGCCCGGTTGTGCACTTGAAAGATTTTGTAATGCCAGGCCACAGCAAGCCGCAGAGGCTCTACGCTCTGATCGGTGAGGATGGAAAGGATATGGAGGCGGTGGAACCGGGGGAGGGGAGTTTCGACTTCCGGCCCGTGGGCTATGGTGTGCAAGACTTCCCTGCGATCCTGGATGCGTCGGTGAAAGCCGGGGCCAAATACATAGTTGTGGAGCAGGATCGTTCCAGCCAGAGGCCCTCTCTGGAAGCTGCCCGGATGAGCCGGGAGTATTTGAGAACGCTTGGGTACTAAATCACAGATGGAGGATGCTATGAAGAAAATAAAGATTGCAACACAGCTTTACCCGCTGCGGGTTGACGCGGCCCGAGATCTGCACGGCGTGCTGAAGGCCATCGCAGAAATGGGTTATGATGGCGTGGAGTTTTGCGGGTTGTTCGGCCATGAGGCTGCCGAGCTGAGGGGTTGGCTGGATGAGTTTGGCTTGGTGGCTGTTTCCAACCATATGACCCTGGACGAACTGGCCAACCCTGCGGTTGTGATTGGCACGTGCCGGGTTTTGGGCTGCGGTGGCGCAGTGCTGGGTTTTCTGACGGAAGGCCAGCGCCATAACACACCGGCCTTTGCCAAAACGGTGGAGATCATGCGAGCCGCTGCTGCCGCGTTCAAAGCAGAAGGGCTGGATTTGGCCTATCACAACCATAACTTCGAGTTTCAGAATGCCGAAGGCGGCAATGGCCTCAAACGGATGCTGGACGCCGTGCCGGAGCTGAATGCTCAATTTGACACCGGTTGGCTGGCTATTGGCGGGCAGGATCCGCTGCAATGGCTGGATCAGTATGCCGGCCGCTACACCACCGTGCACTTGAAAGATTATCTGAGCGATATTGACTTAGGTTATGACTTCTGCCCGATCGGCATGGGTGACGTGCTCGATTATGCCGCCATCGTGGAGAAGGCCGTAAAAAATGGCGCGACCTGGCTCATCGTGGACCAGGATAACGACACCCGCCGCACGTCGCTGGAAGCAGCAAAGCTTAGCCTTGATTTCTTGCGGTCGCTGGGTCACTGACAGACGAGACAATAACGAGAGGCGGGGGAGACCCCGCCTTTCACCGTCTTATGAATTAATCGCTGCTGCCAGCCTCTCAATACCCTCCGGCTTGGGTGTTGGTGCCGGTTTGCCTTCCTTCTGTGTGACGTTCTCCATCATCTTGGTGATCATCTTGTGCCCGAAGCTCATTTTTGACTTATCCAGCACGCCGCCGAAGTGTTCCTTTGCGACGGCAACCTCCAGAAGCTGACGGGGGAAGTTTGTGTTGAAGTTCTGCTCCAGGTTTTCCGGCAGGCCGCTGCAAAGGAACAACCCCACCTTTTTCTTTGCCAGCTCCACCGCGTGGGCATCCATGTAGTCCTTGAGTTTCTTGTTGATCTGGCCCATATAGATTGAGCTGCCCAGGACCACCGTGTCATATCCTGCCAGGGTGGCGGGATCACCTTTGCCGATATTCACAAGATCAGTAGAGTCGTCCAGCTTTTGGGCGAGCGTCTTCGCGCATTGCTCGGTAAAGCCATAGGTGGTGCCGTAGACAATCAGAGTTTTCATAATGAGTTCCTTTCTTTTCTTCCAAATGATATGTCGTTGTTGCTCCGGATTGGTTCACATGGGGGGCATATGACTGATCACTTGCTGCCCAGTGCGTCCTCAATGGACTTCAGATAGGCCTTGCTCGTGATGGTCGCGCCGCTCTTCACGTCCACGTCGGTGTTCTGAGCTGTAATCACGTCGTTAATAAGGTCTTGAGTCGTCTCTTTCCGCTCAAGCGCCACGGTCTTTTTCACGTCAATGGCGGTGATCTTTCCGCCCTTTACGGTCACAGTCACCTGATTGGTAAACCTGCCGCCATTGTAACCGCCCTCATATTCGCCATCCGCCAAACCGGCAGGATTCACTGGGGCGATGGCAAGCTGCTCCGTGGCAGCCTTGCCGTTGTTCATAAACAACGCAAACCCGCCAAATGCCAAGACTACAACACCTGCCAATACGGCTAATACGATCAAGACTTTCTTCATTCCCTTTCCCTCCGTTTGTTATTTTGCTCTTTGTCCATTTGCCCGATGTTGCCCATGATCCTGCCCAAGGCGGTCCTCAGCGCCACCATTTCTTTCGGGCTCAGGCCCTCATACATGGTTGCCATGAATTCCTCACTGCGTTGCTGCATGCCGATCCAGAACGCATTGCTCTTTTCAGTGAGCTTGAGGCGCACTGCGCGGCCATCGTCGGCATCATTCACAATCTCCAGAAAGCCCTTGTCTTGCAGTTTCAATGCTACCTGTTTCACATTCTGGTGCGTGCTGCCCATAGCGGAGGCAGCTTCCCCCAGTGTGGGTGGCTCCTCAAATGCGCCGCCGATGATGATGGAAAGGAACCACTGCTTCGCCGTCATGCCGTGGGGCTCAAACTCCCGGTCCAGCAATGTTTGCAGCCGGTTGGCAATCATAAACAGACTGCCCAGGATGAATTCCTCGTTGGCGGTGGCGTCCAGCTTTTGCTGGCTGAGTTCGTTGTTTTCCCTCATTTTGGCCTCTTTACGTAACATATTACCAACATGTGTAATATATCACCTAGTTCGTTGCGTGTCAATAAGTAAATAGGAAATGAATTACATAAAATTCGGGAAGCTTCTTTGGGCTGTTTGATGAAATGAAACTAATGCTGCGGTTGAACCAGTAGGGGCCGGGCTCCAGGATGCATGGGTGAGCAGCAATCTGAAAGATTGCGGCCAGCCCGTCCCGGCCCGACTGTTTATAGCTCCGCTCCTGCTCGAACTCTCATTGTCTACAGGAAATCCCCCCTGCCTCCTGTGGGAGGCATCCCCCCTTGATAAGGGAGGGTGGGGATGGAAGCGCAGTATGGTCATGGTGCGATGTGTGGGGGCGATGGGGCTCCACCCCGGCCGAGAAACCCTCACCCCCCCATTGGATTGGGGGAGGGCGGCGTGTTGGATGATGGTGCAAGAAGAGGGCGAACCAACTGGTTCGCCCTCTCTGTGTCAGCTTACTTTCTGGCTTACAGGATCTTCTCCTCAGCCAGCTTCTTGTAGGTCTCCAGCCTCTTGCGGGCTTCGCCCTGGGCTTTGGCAAAGAGCTTCTCGGCCACTTCCGGGAACTCCTGCAGCAGAGCCTTGTAGCGAGTCTCGCCCTTGATGAAGTCCATGTAGTCGGCGGTGGGCTCTTTGCTGTCCAGCGTGAAAGGGTTCTTGCCCTCTTCAGACAGCAGCGGGTTGAACCGGTAGAGCGGCCAATAGCCGGACTCCACAGCCTTCTTCATTTCCTGCTGGCTCTTGCCCATGTTGATGCCGTGGTTGATGCACGGGGCATAAGCGATGACCAGCGACGGGCCCGGATACGCCTCGGCCTCGGAGAGGGCCTTCAGCAGCTGCGCCTGGTTGGCGCCCATGCTCACAGAAGCCACATACACATAGCCGTAGCTCATTGCCATCAGGCCCAGGTCCTTCTTACGGGTGCGCTTGCCGGAGGCCGCGAACTTCACGACCGAGCCGGTGGGCGTGGACTTGGAGGACTGGCCGCCGGTGTTGGAGTAAAGCTCGGTGTCCAGCACGAGGATGTTGATGTCCTCGCCCATGGCCAGCACGTGGTCCAGGCCGCCGTAACCGATGTCATAGGCCCAGCCGTCGCCGCCGAAGGCCCACACGGACTTCTTCACAAACAGGTCGTCCATGCCGGCGATTTCCTTGTAGAGGCTGTCCAGCTCGCAGCCGCAGCTGCCGCACTCAGCAATGGCCACCTTGAGGGCTGCGCGCAGCTTTTCAGAGGCAGCCTTGCTGGCTTCGGCGTTGTCTTTACCAGCCAGCCACTCAGCGCAGGCTTCCTTTAGGCCCCACTCGGCGGGCACTTCTGCCGCACCCAGCTTCTCCACCAGCATTGCGAGGCGGGCCCGACGCTGCTGGAACGAGATGGCCATGCCGAAGCCGAACTCGGCGTTGTCTTCAAACAGGCTGTTGGCCCAAGCGGGACCCTGGCCCTTGGCGTTCTTGGTATAGGGAACCGTGGGAGCGGTGCCGCCATAGATGGAGGAGCAGCCCGTGGCGTTGGCGATCACCATGCGGTCACCGAAGAGCTGGGTGACCAGCTTCACATAGGGCGTCTCGCCGCAGCCGGCGCAAGCGCCGGAGAACTCGAACAGCGGCTTGTTGAACTGGCTGTTCTTCACGTTGGCGGCCATGCTGATGTTCTTTTCCGGCAGGGCGATCGCATAATCCCAGTATTCCTTTTCCTTGGTGACCAGCTCGTCCAGCGGCTTCATGACCAGGGCCTTGTTCTTTGCCGGGCAGATGTCGGCGCAGTTGCCGCAGCCTGTGCAGTCCAGCGGGCTGATCTGGATCTTGAACTGGTAATCAGCCACTTCCTTGCCAATGGCCTTCTTCGTCACGAAGCCTTCCGGAGCCTTGGCCGCTTCGTCGGCGGTGAGCAGGAAGGGGCGGATGACGGCGTGAGGGCACACATAGCTGCACTGGTTGCACTGGATGCAGTTTTCGGGGATCCACTCAGGCACGTTGATGGCGATGCCGCGCTTCTCAAACTGGGTTGTGCCGGTGGGGAAACGGCCGGAAGGATCAAATGCTGACACGGGCAGATTGTCGCCCTCGAGGCTGGCGATGGGGCAGATCACTTCGTTGGTGTATTCGTCACCCTTCACCTTGATCATCTCCGCGCCGGTGGCAATCGTCTTCCAGCTGTCGGGGATCTTGATCTCCACCAGGCCGGAAATGGCGTTGTCGATGGCGGCGAAGTTCATGTTGACGACCTTTTCGCCCTTCTTGCCGTAGGTCTTCTGTACCGCTTCCTTCATGTAGCGTTCGGCGTCGGCATAGGGGATCACGCCGGAGAGCTTGAAGAACGCGGCCATCATGATGCTGTTGATGCGGCCGCCTAGACCTAGTTCAGAGGCGATCTTCACGGCGTCCACGTTGTAGAACTTCACGTTCTTCTGGGCCAGTGTGCGCTTGAGGGCTGCGGGCAGCTTCTCTTCCATTTCCTCTGCGCTCCAGGCGGAGTTCAACAGGAAGGTGCCGCCGCTCTTCATGCTGGAGAGCATGTCGTAACGCACGATGTAGCTGGGGTTGTGGCAGGCAATGAAGTCGGCGTGGTCCACCAGATAGGGAGCCTTGATGGGGCTCTTGCCGAAGCGCAGGTGCGACACGGTCACGCCGCCGGACTTCTTGGAGTCATACCAGAAGTAACCCTGAGCATACAGGTCGGTGTGGTCACCGATGATCTTGATGGAGTTCTTGTTGGCGCCCACGGTGCCGTCGGAGCCGTAGCCGTAGAACTTGCAGGAGATCGTGCCAGCGGGCGCGATGTCAAACACGTCCTTGACGTCCAGCGAGGTGTGGCCCACATCGTCCACGATGCCCACGGTGAAGTGGTTCTTCGGGGTGGCGCTGGCCAGGTTGTCATAGATGGCCTTGACCATCGGGGGGGTGAACTCCTTGGAGCCCAGACCGTAGCGGCCGCCGATGACCACGTCCATCTTGCGGTTGCCCTCGCTGAGAGCTGTGATGATGTCCTGATAGAGCGGCTCGCCGATGGCGCCGTATTCCTTGGTGCGGTCCATCACGGCCAGGCGCTTTACGGTGGCCGGCAGGGCCTTCACGAAGTGGCTCACGCTGAAGGGGCGGAACAAGCGCACTTTCAGCACGCCCAGCTTGGCGCCCTTGCTGTTGAGATACTTCATCGTCTCTTCAGCGGTTTCGGCGCCAGAGCCCATCATCACGATCACGTTTTCGGCATCGGGCGCGCCGGCGTAGTCAAACAGGTTGTATTTGCGGCCGGTGAGCTCGCCCACCTGGCCCATCACCTCTTCCACAATGGCGGGCACTGTGGCATAGAGGTTGTTGGAAGTTTCGGCGTTCTGGAAGAACACGTCGGGGTTTTCCGCCGTGCCCTGCAGGTGGGGGTGCTCGGGGTTCATGCCGCGGGCGCGGAACTCAGCCACCTTGTCCCATGGCATGAGCTTTGCCATGTCTTCATAGGCGATGGCTTCGATCTTCTGCACTTCGCTGGAGGTGCGGAAGCCGTCGAAGAAATGTAAAAACGGCACAGAGGCCTTCAGGGTCGCGATGTGGGCGACCAGGGCCAGGTCCATCACTTCCTGCACGGAGTTGGAGGCCAACATGGCATAACCGGTCTGGCGGCAGGCCATCACGTCACTGTGGTCACCGAAGATGCACAGGGCGTGGGTGGCCAGCGTGCGGGCGGACACATGGAACACGGCGGGCAGCTTCTCGCCGGCGATCTTATACATGTTCGGGATCATCAGCAGCAAGCCCTGGCTTGCGGTGAACGTGGTCGTCAAAGACCCGGTCACCAGTGACCCGTGCACAGCACCGGCGGCGCCGGCTTCGCTCTGCATCTCAGAAACCTTCAGCTCCTGGCCGAACAGGTTTTTGCGGCCATATGCCGACCACTGGTCAGCCACTTCCGCCATTGTGGAGGAGGGGGTGATGGGGTAAATCGCCGCCACGTCGCTGAATGCGTATGCGACGTGAGATGCGGCGGTGTTCCCGTCGATGGTCATTTGTTTGCCTTTTGCCATGGGAAACCTCCTTGAATATGTAAATCAAATATCGGGCAGTTTGGGTTACTTATAACATTTTCCCTTATTACTGCTAATATATCCGACCTATTATAGTGCCATCGGGCGGAAAGTGTCAAGGAATTGCGGTTCATGTGGAGTAAAACTGTGCGATCAACCATATGGGTTGTGGGATGCAAACCTGGATACTTGCAGACCCCTGCCCTATGCCTGCCAACCAAACTCCAAGGCACTTGCGCCAGCGCGCCGGCATCCAAATGCCCGGCGGCTGCGCTGTTAAGAAATCCCCCCTCATCGCATTGCTGCGCAATGCTCGGCCTTGCTTCTCATATCGGCTTACGCCGACATTGCGCAAGGCCCGAGGCTAAGGCCTGTCGCCTTCGGGCGACATCCCCCCTTATTAAGGGAGGGTAGGGAGGAGGTTGCTCATGAAAATAAATACATACGACGGCTAGAATCATGTCCTTACTCTATTATTAGCCTTTAGGAAAATCTGCTGATACACTAAAATACTTATAAGGTACAGGGAGCGGTGATTTCGAGTAGGAGAAATCAACTCTAAAATGGTCTTGTAGAAAAGACTCTTGTTCATCAAGACTCATATCATTAGCCTTGAGAAGGACATATATGCGCACTGCAACTTCTTCTCTTGAATTGATATCGAGTCTGCATTCACATGCAGATGTGCTTGTCCAGATTCTACTGTGTCTAGTATTTTGCGAAATTACGAGCGCTTGCGCGGTACATATTGACTTGTTATAGAGCATTATATCGACCGAGAATAGCGAATACTGATCCGGGTGATCAAGAAAATCCTGAAGATCATCGCTAGATATATTGACCTCCTTTGAGATATCTGGAATAGATAAAACATCATCTCCTTCTCTAATGACACTACCTCTGTCAATCACACACTCATGCGCATAGACTCTGGCCTCAACATCTCTCGAGAAAAAGTATATAGATACTGTGAAAACTATACTAATCGCACCCCCAATTATTAACCACTTTGTTAACCTCATCTTTCTACGTAGCACAGCCTTTTACCCCCTGTATCATCAATTTCCTTTTGCCTGTAGGCAACTAATCGATATAATTCGACCGAATAGAAGCCTCCATCGAAAGTCAGTATTACCAGATTACCATTATACAATATATCATCGGGGTTTACACCGCCTGGCCACGGGCGATCTTCCTGCCCAGATATTGCGACGGCTCATAGTTAGCCTAAAGTAGCAGGTGCAGAAATACTCGCGCCGTGTTGCCATCAGTGTACCAGCCCCATTTCATGAGTCTGCGATGTAGCTTGATATATCCGCCCATCAAAAAACCTCCCGATGTGTTTTCCAACAGCATACCGGGAGGCTTTTTCAAACGTCAATGCTAGTGTTCGCGGGGTTTGTTAGCAGTACCCCCCATGCCTTGCTGCAAACTTCGCATCATCTGTCGCCAGATACACAATGCCCTCGATCAGCCCCACAATGGCGGGAACATAGGTCCAGCAAAACAGCAGATAGAGGATACCCAAGCCCCATTTGCCCAGATAAAAGTGATGCACGCCAATCCCCCCAAGGAAGATCGCCAGCAGCCCTGCTGCCACCTTGCTCTTGCGCGGTACCAGCGGCCTGGATGGGGGAGGGGGCGTTTGTTGAACATAAACCACTTGTTGCGGTGGCGGCGCATAACGGGGCGGAGCCGGTTGCTGGGGCTGCGCTTGCTGCATCAGCACGGCATTGCAGTATTTACACTGGCGCATGCCGGCGTCCACCGGCGCGCCGCATTGCGGGCAATTTATTATTCCTGCCATGTCACCCTCCTGCTATTTGATTTCCGCGCCGCACTTGTGGCAGAATTTCTGGCCACTGCCCACTACAGTCTGGCACTTGGGGCAGGAGCGCTCGCTTTCCACCTTTTTGCCGCACTCATGGCAGAAGCTGGCTCCGGCAATCAGATCCTTGCCGCAATTGCTGCACTTGGCAGTCGGTGTTGAATCAATAGGCTGAGCCGGTTCCATAGCGGCGGCATTCAGGATGCCGCCCATATTGCGCGCCATGCCAGGCATCGCAGCCATGCCCACACCAAGCCCCACGCCTGCCCCCATCAGCCCGCCGGTAGAGCCCTCGTTACCGGCCATCGTTTCCATTACGTCAAAGGAGCGCTTGGAAGAATAGCGCCGGTCGCCCATGAGCTCAAAGGCTGCTTTGTCTTTCAGCACATTGTTGATTGCGTCGAAATCCTCATCGGGGAAGTTGATGGAGGCCACGAAGAAATTGACCACGTCCAGGCCGAACTTACCAAACTCCTTGTCAAGCTCCTGCTTGGCATATTCGGAAAAGACATCCAGCTTTGCGGTGATTTCCAGCGCGGAAATATCCTTGTTGATGATGGCGTCGGCGATGATTGTCTTGATCTTGGTATTCATCATGCCCTTGAAGAAGTCCATCACCCGGTCATAAGAGACCACAGCGCCGCTGCCCATTGTGCCGATCAGTTCAAACAGGAACAGGCGGTATTGCGACACCTTAAGGCCGATTTGGCCGAAGCCCCGCACCCGAAGCTTAATGAAGTATTTGGGATCAATCACCTGGATCGGGTCCACCGTGCCCCAGTTCAAATCCAGCATCGCCGCGGTGTTGATGTAATACACCTCGGCTGAAAAAGGGGTCTGGCCACCAAAGGGGATGTTCACGAACGCCTTGAGGATCGGCAGGTTGTTGGTGGAAAGCGTGTATGTGCCCGGCGTGAAGCAATCGCAGGCCTTGCCGCCTTTCACAAAGATGGCGACCTGGCCTTCCCCCACAATCAGCTGCGACAGCGTAACAAACTGTTCGCCGGGGTATTTGTAGACAAGCCAGTGCCTGCCCGGCAGCCCGTCGAATTTGATGCGGTCAATGATTGCCATGGCGCACCCATCCTTCATTTCAAGTTCTTAGGTTTATGAAATTTATTATTAAGAATGAAAATTATAACAGCAAAAGAATATCATAATGGATGTTATTATTCAATTGGGAACGAGCGTTTGTTGCTAATAATGGCAATGGGTGCGGGGCCTAGCCCCTGCACCCGTTTTTCGTATACAGATAGTTGTATAGGCTGCCGTGACGGATTTCATCGGTGATGATGCCCGTGAGGATATTGATCAATTGCCTGTCCTGCAGCGCAAACAGGATCTGCCGGTATTTTCGCACAGCGTTCTGCTCGCCTCGGATTGCCTTGGCAATACCGTCACAGTAGGTGGCTGGCGCCATGAGTGTGGATGGCTGCGGCGGCGGGAGTGTTTGCCCGGTCAGCTGGTAATAGACATAGCGGAACAGCTCGAAATGGCTGATCTCGTCGTCGCGGATACCGGTGATGATCTCTTTGTCCTCAACGGATGGAGCATTGTCGATCAGGTATTGGTAAAACAGCCTGTCTTCGGTCTCGCCAGCCACTGCTTCCTGCAGCAGCTTCAATGCAGACGGCATGTTTTGTGGATAAGTATACTGCTCAAGGCCCTGGGCTGCCTGCGCCTGAACCGGATGGTAACTTGCCGGCGCATATTGCGGCTGGCTTGCATACTGTTGATAATACTGTGGCTGATACCACTGGCTAAAACAATCGTGCATCGGTACCCCCCCTGTTATCGTGGCATAATTCAACATATGCACATCCAGGGGGCGTTGTTCTGCTTTGGATTGCGGGGGCATCATTGAGTTCTGCTGTTCTTAATCCCCGGCTTCCTTGAGACTGCGCTCTTGGGCTGCCGATGCGGCAGCGTGCAGTTCCTCTTTTGCCTGTGCATCCAGCTTTTTCAACTCGATCATCAGGAAGATACCGGTTAACACTGCTGAAGCGCCGTCGGCAATGGCACCGGACATGAATACACCGTTCATGCCGAAAAAGTGTGGAAGGATCAGCACCATCGGCAGCAGGATCAATACCTGCCGAGACTGGGTGAGCACAAAGGAGTATCCAGCCTTGCCCACCGACTGGAAGTAGTTTGCACTGATCACCTGGAAGCCCACCAGCGGCAGCGCCGCCAGATACATCCGGATTGCCTGAGGGCCCAACTGCATCAGGCCCTCGTTTTGCGCGCCGAAGAGCCGCACCACCTGCTCGGCCCCCAGCATCAGCAACGCCCAAAACGCAGTCATCAGGCATACGGCAATGGCGATGGACTGCAGCAGCAGCCGCCGCACGCGGTGATAATGCCTTGCGCCATAATTGAAGCCCATGATCGGCTGGGCTCCCTGGTTGATGCCGAAAATGGGCATCAACAGCACCGCTGACACGGCGTTGACCACACTGAGTGCAGATGTTGCCACTACACCATAGGGTGCCAGCGAGTTATTCAGCATAATCTGCACAAAGGCCATCGCCAGTTGCAACGACCCCGGAGAAATACCTATGGAGGCGATCCTGCCGAGCGCGCCCCAGTCGGGCTTGATATGCTTCAGACGGATGGAAAGCGGCATGCGCTGCCGCAGGAAATAGATCAGCGTAAAGAGCATTGCACAGGTCTGGGCTACCACTGTGGCCCAGGCTGATCCTGTAACACCCCAGTGGAACACAAACAGGAAAAGTGGTGCCAACACGATGTTTACCGCCACACCGAGGATCTGAGAAGTCATGGAGACTGTCGTAAAACCCTGCGCCAGCACAAACCGGCTTAGGCAGAAGCCCACAGTGTTGATCGTTGTGCCGATCAACATCACAGTGAGGTATTGTTCGGCATATGGTAATGCTTTTACGGCCTCGCCAGACGCACCGAACAGCTGAAGGACCGGCGTGCGGAACATGATGAAAAGCACCGACAGCGCAAAAGCAATCACGGCGCCCATCATCAAACCGTTGCCGATATATTGCTCGGCCTTCTCGCGCTCACCCCGGCCCAGACTCAGTGAAATGTTGGCACCTGCGCCGGCCCCGGCAAACATTGCCACTGCGAATACGATGGTGGTAACAGGCATAGCAATGTTGATGCCAGCCATGCCAAGCTCGCCGATGCCAGCCAGGTGGCCCACAAAGATGCGGTCAATCAGCACATAAAGCGCATTCACCAGCATGCCGATGATCGTGGGGATGGAGTATTTCACGATGAGGCCGAATGTGGGAGCGGAAGCAAATTCCTCCGACTTGTCTGCTCTGTGGGGCGATGCCATGGCCGTCCTCCGATTTTCTGCCCTCCGCATATGCGGAAAACGTTGTTATTATATTGGCTCGAAACTTGTCAGTCAATGCGGAAGAGCGACGGATTGCGTTTGTGTATTGTGCAAATCTCTCATCAGTCTCTTTCGGTGTGTGCAAAATTTCCGCGCGGAATCTTGCTTTCCGCTTTACAACCCTGAGGAGGTTGAGTATAATATTATAAATAGAAAAACGAAAAACGCGATGACGAAGCCGCGCCCATGGTGTATGGCCAAGCGAGCCGGGGTCTGGTGCAAGCCCGGCGCCCGCTGAGCCGTGGGACAATCCCTTCCGAGCGCTCCGCCGAACTGATAGTAGGCGTAAGCGGTAGCCCGCCGTTAGTGGGGCGGCGCATGAAAGTGCGCATGAGTGTGCGAGCAATCGCGAATTTGGGTGGTACCGCGGAAACCTTCCGTCCCTATGTGGGATGGAAGGTTTTTTATAGTTAAGGGCGTGGCTTCGCACCCGCCCCATACAGGTCAGGAGGTGCCGGCATGTTAATCCCGTTCCAACAAGAGTCGCTGGAAAGCAAACTGTTCCAACGCAATGAGGTGCGCTTCAACTTGCTGCACACTATAGCCGGAGGCGAGCTGGCAGTGGGGCTGCAAGCGGAAGATGGCGGGGCCATTGCCCTTGCCAACCCCGGCAGAAACATGTGGCTCTGGGTGGACGAAGCCAGAGGGAATGTTTATGCAGCAACTGTGATTTCTGAGCTGGCTGAACGGTTGAAAGACTCTGGTTTGCCGGGCATTGCCTCAACACCGGAGCATGCGAAGCTCTTTCTGCAAGAATTCTGCCCCAGGAGCGGAGCCAAAGCAGGGAAGTGCATGCGCTTGATGGCCTATACCTGCCCTGTCGTGAAAGCGCCTGTCGGGATCCCCGGCGGATGGAGGAAGGCTGAGGAAGAGCATATTGAAACGGTTACTGACTTCCTCAGTGGCTTCAATATGGATTGCTTCCAGGCACAAACGAGCCGCGAGGAAGCCCTTGCTGGTGCCAACGGCATGATCTCAAGCGGAAACCTGCTAGTTTGGGAAGCCAATGGAAAGACTGTGTGCATGGGTGGCGCTTTCCGCCGTTTCGCCCGCCATGCAAAGCTTGGCCCTGTCTATACGCCGCCTGAGGAACGCAACAAAGGCTATGCCGCGGCACTTACGGCAGCTGTGAGCCAATTGGTGCTGGAGGAAGGGCTTACCCCAATCCTATATGCCGATGCGGACTATCCTGCGTCAAACAAAGCATACCAGAACGTTGGGTATATACCAGCAGGGGTTGTGGAAGAGATTGGATTGGAGTATTAATCGGTTCTCGTCGCTTTGCAACAGGCGAAGAAATCCCCCCTGGCATCTGTGGATGCCATCCCCCCTTGATAAGGGAGGGTAGGGATTAGGTTAGCAACATTCGATTCCAGACTTCTCCCCACCCTCCCTTAATAAGGGGGGTGTCGCCCTCAGGCGACGGGGGGATTTCTTTGGGGCTACTGCGCCCAATCTCCCGGTAGGGGCCGGGCTCTGTCCCGGCCCGCGATAAAGGCTCTGTTCCGGCCTGCGTTAACGGCTCCAAGGTTACATAGAAAAATCAATGTTATCATCGATAAACAGGAGGTCACTCATGCCGCAACTCTACAAAAAGGTCTCCACCAGTCTCAACTTCGTCGAGCGGGAGCTTGAGGTGCTGGACTACTGGAAACAAAACGACATCTTCAAAAAGAGCATGACGATGCGGGAAGGCGCGCCGCTTTTCACGTTTTATGATGGCCCGCCCACAGCCAACGGCAAACCCCACATCGGTCATGTGCTGACGCGCGCCATTAAGGACTTGATCCCGCGTTACCGCTTCATGAAGGGCTACAATGTGCTTCGCAAAGCCGGGTGGGACACCCACGGCCTGCCAGTGGAGTTGGAGGTCGAGAAACAGCTGGGCCTCGACGGCAAGCCCCAGATCGAGAAATACGGCATTGAGCCCTTCATCCAGAAGTGCAAGGAGAGCGTTTGGAAATACAAGGGCCAGTGGGAGGAGCTTTCCGAACGCGTAGGCTTCTGGGTTGACATGGAGAACCCATACGTGACATACCATGACAACTACATTGAGTCGGTGTGGTGGTCGCTGAAACGCATCCACGAAAAGGGCCTGCTCTACAAGGGCCACAAGGTGGTGCCCTATTGCCCCCGCTGCGGCACGGCGCTTTCCTCCCACGAGGTGGCGCAGGGCTATAATGATGTGGAGGAGACCTCTGCCATCGCCCGGTTCCTTGTAAAGGGCCGCCCCAACACCTGTATCCTGGCTTGGACGACCACGCCCTGGACATTGCCCAGCAATATCGCCCTGTGCGTGAATGCGAAAGCGGAATATGGTGAGTATGAGCTGGATGGCGAGACCTACATCATGGCCGCCGAATTGGTGGACAAGGTGTTGCCGGAGGATGCGGAGCTTACAAAGAAGTATAAAGGCGCTGAGTTGGTCGGCACCGAATATGAGGCGCTGTTCCGCGCCGGGGCCATCCCGGAGGGGCAGGCCTGCCGCGTGGTCGCCGACGATTACGTGACGATGGAAGACGGCACCGGCATTGTGCACCTTGCCCCCTACGGTGAGGACGACATGCGGATACTCAAGCGCGAGGGCTTGGGCTTCCGCATCGTCGTGGACACCCAGGGCCGCTTCACCGACACCACGCCCTGGCCCGGCGTGTTTGTGAAGGACGCCGACCACGCAATCCTTGATGATTTAAAAGCACGCAAGCAGCTCCAAAAGGCATTACCGTATCAGCACAGCTATCCATTCTGCTGGCGCTGCGATACGCCGCTGCTGTATTACCCCCGCGAGAGCTGGTTCATCAAGATGACCGCCGTGAAGGACGAGCTGATGGCCAGCAACCGCTCGGTGAACTGGATGCCCGAGACGATCAAGGAAGGCCGCATGGGCAACTTCATCGAAAACGTGATTGACTGGGGCGTCTCCCGCGAGCGCTATTGGGGCACGCCGCTGCCGGTGTGGATGTGCGCCTGCGGCCATATTGAGGTGATCGGCAGCCGGGCGGAGCTCCTCGAAAAGGGCAAGAATGCCACCGCCGATATGGAGCTGCACAAGCCCTTCATTGACGCCGTGGAGCTGACCTGCCCCCATTGCGGCGGCGCGATGAAGCGCGAACCTTCGGTGATCGACTGTTGGTACGACAGCGGCTCCATGCCCTTTGCACAGTGGCACTACCCCTTTGAAAACAAGGAGCTGTTTGAGGCCAACTTCCCGGCAAACTTCATCTCCGAGGCCGTGGACCAGACCCGCGGCTGGTTCTACACGCTGCTGGCCATCTCCACCTGCATTTTCGGGCGGTCGTCGTTTGAGAATTGCCTGGTGCTGGGCCATGTGGGTGACAAGGACGGCGTGAAGATGTCCAAGCACAAGGGCAACGTCGTTGACCCGTGGGACATGTTGAATACCCGGGGTGCCGACGCCGTACGCTGGTATTTCTACACCGGCAGCTCGCCGTGGCTGCCCAGCCGTTTCTCCGGCGAAGCCGTCAGTGAAGCCCAGCGTAAATACATGGGCACGCTGTGGAACACCTACGCGTTCTATGTGCTCTATGCCAACATCGACAATTTCAACCCGCTGGAGCACAAGCTGGAGTATGACAAGCTGGGCGCGATGGACCGCTGGGTGCTCTCCCGCCTGCAAACGCTGATCAAGGAAGTGGATAGCAGTCTGGAAAACTATGCCATCACCGAGCCGGGCCGGGCGCTGGCCGCCTTTGTGGACGAGCTTTCCAACTGGTATGTGCGCCGGGGCCGCGAGCGCTATTGGGGCGGCGGCATGACCGAAGACAAGGTGAACGCCTTCCTCACGCTGCACACAGTGCTGGTCACTTTAAGCAAGCTCACCGCGCCGTTTACGCCGTTTGTCGCCGAGGAGCTGTATCTGAATCTGGTGCGGGGGCTCGATGAAACCGCGCCGGAGTCGGTGCATCTCAGCGACTTCCCCGTGGCCAACGAAGCCTGGATCGATCTGGAGCTGGAGGCCAACATGGCCCGGGTGCTGGACATCGTGGCGTTGGGCCGTTCCTGCCGCAACCTTGCCGGCACGAAGAATAGACAACCTGTCCCTGCTTTATTGGTCGAAGGCAAGCCGCTGCCGCAGAGCTTCACCGACCTTGTGGCCGACGAGCTTAACGTGAAACGCGTGGATTATGTGGAGAGCGCTGGCGGCTTTGTGAGCTACAAGGTGAAGCCCCAACTCAAAACGTTGGGCCGCCGCTTCGGCAAGAACATGCCTGTTGTGAACCAAATCCTCCAGGGCCAGGATGGCACGCCGTTTGTGCAGTCGCTGCGCGAGCGCGGCTTCTTCACGATCACCGTGGACGGCAGGGAGGAGGAGCTACGCGAGGAGGACGTCTTGATTGAAGTCACCCAGCGCGCCGACTTCTTCACCGCCAGTGAAAACGGCGTCTCCGTGGCTCTGGATGCCCGCCTGACCCCCGAGCTCATCGAGGAGGGCTTCGTACGTGAGGTGATCTCCAAGGTGCAGCAGCTACGCCGTGAAGCCGGCTTTGAGGTGACTGACCACATTGCCCTTGCGATCGACGGCGCTGAAGCCGCTATGGCCACCGTGATGAACAACAAGGCCGCCATTGCCGCCGACGTGTTCGCCGACGAGCTGACCGCAGGGCGCGGCGAGGGCTTTGGCAAAGAGCAGGATATCAACGGCGAAGTAATGTTCTTTACGGTGAGGAAGGTGTAGGAAATCCCCCCTGGCCCTGTGGGGCCATCCCCCCTTAGCCGTCGGTGCTAAGCGCACCGACTTAAGGGAGGGTAGGGAGTCCTCCTCACCAAATTTTGGTAGGGGCGGGGTTCCATACCCGCCCCAACTCAACAATCGTTCCATCAGAAAGCAGTGATTCCATGTACATCTGCACCACCTGGAAAGACTACGAGGTCATCGACGCCGGCTCCGGTGAAAAGCTGGAGCGCTGGGGTGACAAAATCCTGCTGCGGCCAGACCCACAGGCCATCTGGCCGGCGGAGCGGCAGCACCCGGCCTGGCAGAAAATCGACGGCATCTACCATCGCAGCAGCGAGGGCGGCGGCGAATGGGAGTTTCGTACGAAGATGCCGGAGCGGTGGGCAGTGGCTTATGGCGACCTGAAGTTCAAGATCAAGCCGCTGGGCTTCAAGCACACCGGGCTTTTCCCCGAGCAGGCCGTGAATTGGGACTGGATGCGCGCGCAGATTGCGGCGGCGCAGCAGGAAGGCCGGGAGCAGCCCAGCGTGCTGAATCTCTTTGCCTATACCGGTGGGGCTACCGTGGCCTGCGCAGCCGCCGGGGCAACGGTTGCCCATGTGGATGCCGCCAAGGGCATGGTGAACTGGGCGGGGGAGAACCTCGAGCTTTCGGGCCTGACCAACAGCCGGGTCCGTTTTCTGGTGGACGACTGCCTGAAATTCGTGCAGCGGGAGGAGCGCCGGGGCCGTAAATACGATGCCGTGCTGATGGATCCGCCCAGCTATGGCCGGGGGCCCGGCGGCGAGATGTGGAAGCTGGAGGAAAAGCTCTTTGAGCTGGTTTCCGCCTGCATGGGCATCCTCTCCGATCAGCCGCTGTTCTTCCTCATCAATTCCTACACCACCGGCCTGCAGCCACTGGTGCTGGAAAACATGCTGAAGATGACCGTGGTGAAAAAGTTCGGAGGCCACGCGGAAGCGGCAGAGGTGGGCCTGCCCATCACAGCCACCGGCCTCACGCTACCCTGCGGCGCCAGCGGAAGATGGAGGAACGGCTAGGAGCGGGCGATTCTTGAATCGCCCCTACATATTCCCGCGAACAAGAACAACTTGCCCCCCCTCTTGAGGGGGGGATACCGCGAAGCGGCAGGGGGGAGTTCGCTTGCAAAACCCCGTGATCCTGTTTGAAGACAACCATCTCCTCATTGCCGTCAAGCCCGCCGGCGTGCCGTCGCAGGCAGACAGCTCAGGGGATCTTGACATGCTCTCCCTTCTGAAACAATATGTGAAAGAGAAATACAACAAGCCGGGCGAAGTCTATCTGGGCTTGGTTCACCGGCTGGACCGCCCCGCCGGCGGCGTGATGGCCTTTGCCCGCACCAGCAAGGCGGCGGCGCGGCTTTCCGAGCAGATCCGGGGTGACGGCTTCCAAAAGGAATACCTGTGCGTCTGCACGGGAACGCCGCACGGCGGCCGCCTCGAGCATTGGCTTACCAAAGACGAGCGCACGAACACCGTTTCGGCCAGCCTTTCGGAAACAAAGGGCGGCCAATGGGCGGCGCTGGAGTATCAACCGCTGCAAACGGTGGATAGGCTGACTCTGTGCCGCGTGAAGCTGATCACAGGCCGGTCTCATCAAATCCGCGCGCAGTTTGCCACCATTGGGCATCCCCTGTGGGGCGACCAGCGCTACAATCCCAAGGCTGTGCCGGGGCAGTGGCTGGCGCTGTGGAGCAAAAGCATTGAGCTGGAGCATCCGACCAAGAAAGAACGAATGAGGTTTGAGTGTTTGCCGGAGGGTGGAATAGGAACGATCTGGAAACGTTATGATATCGTATCTTGTGGGGGTCCGGGGGCTTTTGCAAACCCCGAGCCGTGATTCCGCAGGAGCGGTGCGGTATGCTCACGCATACCGCAGCAACAAGCGCTGTGTGTATGTACTTTTGTTTGGCAAAAGTACCAAAACCACCGGGGGTGGCAAGTTTCTAAGACCTCACCTCAAAGCTCAATGGGCGGGCCGACGACAACTCGTCGGGCTTCGCCCTCCTCAAACAGTCGCTCGGCCTTTTCGCCCTTATGAGCTTTTCGGCTGAGGGGAAACTTGCAAACCCCCGGACCCCCGGAGACGGAGACATCGAACAGGAGTGAAGAACGTGGACGCATTAACCTGTATTCTCACCCGCCGGAGCATCCGCAAATTCACCGGCGAACCTATCATTGACGACCAGCTGCACACGATCCTGCAGGCCGGCATGTCCGCCCCCACGGCGATGAACACCCGCCCGTGGCAGTTCGTTGTGATCAAAAACCCCGAAACACTTCAGGCAGTTACTGTGGCGCACCCCCACGCAAAAATGTTGCCGCAGGCCGGCTGCGGCATCCTCGTGTGCGGCGACAAGGCCCGTAACGCGAGCCTGGATTATCTCATTGAGGACTGCTCCGCCGCCATCGAAAACATGCTGCTAGCCGCCCACGCGCTGGGGCTTGGCGCGGTGTGGCTGGGCATCCACCCCCGAGAGGAACGGGTGAACGCCTTGCGGGAGCTTACCAAGCTGCCGGACGGCGTGTGCCCCATCGGCCTGATCGCTGTGGGTGTACCTGATGAAACCAGGGAAGCGCCGGACCGGTATGAGGCTGACAAGATCCATTCAGAAGTATGGCAATCGGGTTGCTGAAGTGCTATGATCATCCAGGACTATCTTTCAAACAAGGAGCTGTGACGCTTATGGACGCTTTGACCTGCATCTTCACCCGCCGGAGCATCCGCAAATTCACCGGCGATGTCCTCACCGACGAGCAGCTGCACACGATCCTGCGGGCTGGCTTTTCCGCCCCCACGGCGGCGAACCTGCGCCCCTGGCAGTTTGTCGTGGTGCGCGACCCTGACACACTGAAGGCCATCACAGAGATTCATCCCTACTCCAAGATGCTGCCCAACGCCGGCTGCGGCATCCTCGTGTGCGGCGACACAGCCCGCAACAAGGTGCCCTATTTCCTCTCGCAGGATGGGTGCGCCGCCATTGAGAACATGCTGCTGGCCGCCCACGCGCAGGGCCTGGGTGCGGTGTGGATGGGTGTGGACCCCGATGACGACCGGGCGCAGCCCCTCTGCAAACTGCTTTCGATCCCGGAGACGGTGCTGCCGGTGGGCCTTCTGGCCATCGGTGAGCCTGATGAGACCAGGGAAGCACCGGATCGGTATGAGGCGGAGAAGGTGCATTTTGAGAAGTGGTGAACCCTCCAGGTGACAGTAGGGGCCGGGCTCTGTCCCGGCCCGCTTTAAGGCTCTGTCTCGACAAGTATGTTTGCCTTACTCCCACTTCTCCCAAACCTCTGGGCAAAACCCAACCGTGGCCTGCCTGCCGTTCCTGACGATGGGCGTGCGGAAGAGCTTGGGGTGCTTCAGCAACATGTCGTCCGCCGCCGTGCCCAGGCCGTAGAACGCCATGTCCAGCGTCTTGTATTCCTTGCATTGGGTATCAATCAGCGCTTCCAGCCCCACTTGGTTGCGCACGTTATCAAATACACCCTTGCTCATTCCATATTTGATCAGATCAATGTACTGATAATTGATCCGGCGTTCCTTGAAGTAGCGCTCGGCCTTCTTCGTGTCGAAGCATTTACCCGCGCCATAGATCTGGATGTTCATGGTGCCTCCCGGTTATTTCAGGTGATAGAGCAGCCGGCCCTGTTCCATTTGGGCGGCGGCTCTTCCAGTTTTGCACAGGTGCGTCAGCAATGCAGCCACGGTGGAGCCGATCAGGTAATATTGCGCCTCATTCTGCGTGAGCTCAAACTGCGTGAAGGCCGCCGCCACCGCATCCTCCCTCGAGGCCGGTGCGGAGGCCAAAATGCCCTCAGCCCAGGAAACAAGCTTTTGCAGATGGGCCCTATTCTCTGTGACAAGTTCTGTCAGGTTAACTTCTCCATAATGCGCTGCCACACAGCCGGAAAGGGCGGGGGCCATCGCTTCCAGCGTGTCCAGCGTGGAAAGCGTCGTGCCGATGTCATAGAAGAAGGGCAGGCGGTATTTCTCCCACACATAGGTTGGGAACAGCGCGTCGCCGCAATAAAGCACACAGTCATCTGTCAAATAACCATAATGGTCCGGGCTGTGGCCAGGCAGCGGCACGGCGGTGATGCCGATACTGCCAAGCACATGATGGCCTGGCTGCAGCAGGCTGACATCTGGTGTGGGCGGAGCCAGAAAGAACTTGTTCAGCAGGGCGTCCGGTGGCGCAGCACCATACAAATACATCGGTTCCATTACAGGGTATTGCAGAATTGCCGATTCCAGAGGTGGCCCATAGGTGGGTATGTCGTATTTGCGGTGCAGTGCTTCATTGCCCCCGCAATGGTCTGCGTGGGTGTGCGTGACCAGAAGGGCGACAGGCCTCAACCCCTCCGCATCCAGTGCGGTTGCTATCTTGTTGCCGGCACCTCGGTCCAGCCCTGAGTCGATCAGCAGGCAGGTGCCGCCGGGGCCTTTCACCACGCCGGTGTTGATGCGGTCGGGCAGCACCCAGGAGGATCCGGTGATTTGCTTGAGTTTGCTGTTTGGAGGTTCCATGCGGCAGTTTCCTCTGTTTGTTTTTTGTATTATACCGAATTGCCCTCTGCCGGTAAAGATTGCGCAAGCAGAGGCGACGGCTTTAAATTGCGGGTTTCTTTTCTGGTGCGATGCGGTATAATCATAGGAAAACCAATTGTGTGATATGTCTGGAGGTAGTTTTGTTGAAAAAGGGCATTGGCCTTGTGTTGTTGATTTCGCTGGTGGGCGCATTGCTGACCGGTTGTTTTGGCATGGGTGGCTATGAACAGCCCGAGCCAACCGTGCCGCCGCAAAAGGATTTCAAGTCCATCGAGGAGCTTTCGGAGGCCGTCACCGCCGCCAAGGGAAACACGGCTGCGGAGGACTTGGAAAACCTGAAGGGCTTGGAAGGATATTACCGGCTCATTACCGTGCCTGACGGCGCAACCGTGAGCTACGTCAAGGTTTCGTCGGAGGCTGTGCGCATCGGATATTCCTTTGGACCCGCAAGCACCGATCAACTGGTCAACCAGATGGAGCTGATCTGGTACCGCACTGCCAAGCTTGAAACCTATCTGGAGGATAAGGCAAAGAACATCGGCGCCTATGACGCGGTGAAAGCCGGCGGCAATTCTTATATGCGCACACTTCCTACGTTTCAGTTTGCCGCCACTGCCGATCCCGCCAGCACGGATGCTGCCACGCCGACGCCCCGCTCAGGTACCTACTGCCAGTTTTTGTTCTGGGTTCAAAACAACGGCGCGTTGCTTTGCGCGGTGCCATTGGATTTCACCGAGGAGGACATCGGCAAATACTGCCAGGCGGAATACGTGGAGCTGAAGTAGCCAAGAGAAAACATCACATGGATGGGCGGGAACTTCCGCCCATTTTCCATATGTGGGGCTCTTCCAACTTTTCACTGCCACGCCATTGTGCTATGATGGAAAAAGCGACAAAAATGGAGATGGCTGCATGGAGAGCAAAAACCTGTTTGACATTGGCGCGCTGATTGGCAGCGGCACCTGTGAATGCGGAAAACCCCACCCGATCATTACAGAGATTACATTGGCCGGCAGTGGTGCGATCAATGAGACCGGCCAGGTGGCCCGTGAGTTGGGCCTAACAGGCCGGGCACTGGTCGTAGCCGACGCCAACACCTGGCGCATCGCCGGAGAGCAAACTGTGGCGGCTCTCAAAGCCGCAGGTTATGAGGCTGACACATTTGCGTTCAGGGAAGAGCAAATCCACACCGACGAATATGCGGTGGGTTCGATCGCCATGGCATTGAAGGATGACATTGGCTTTCTTGTGGCGGTGGGCAGCGGCACGGTAAACGACAGCTGCCGGTTCGTGGCCAAACGCTGCAACCTGCCCTACCTGGTAGTTGGCACCGCACCATCGATGGACGGCTATGCATCCGCCACATCGCCGATCCTGCGGGGCGGCTTCAAGAGCACATGGCACGGCGTAGCGCCGAGTGCAATCATCGGCGACACCGACATTCTGAAAGATGCGCCTTCCGTGATGATGGCTGCCGGCCTGGGCGATGTGTTTGGTAAGTTCACTGCGCTTCTCGATTGGCAGATGGCTGCCAGCGCCACCGGTGAGTATTACTGCGAGGCGGTGGCTGGGCTGATGCGCAAGGCGGTGGACGCCTGCATGGCAGCGGCTCCTGGCCTGGCCAGGAGGGAAGCAGCTGCAGCAGAGGGCTTGATGAAGGGCCTGGTGCTGGCCGGTGTGGCGATGCAGATGGTGAACGACTCCCGCCCGGCTTCGGGCTCTGAACACCATGTGGCCCATTTCCTGGAAATGCTGGACCTGTACCGGGGCCGGGGCGCCACGCTGCACGGAGACAAGGTGGGTATGTCAGAGCTTATCATGCTTCGTTTTTATGAGAAGTTTTTTGAACCGGACCGCCTCATCACCCGGCCAATGAAGCCGGAGGCTGAGCGTGTGGCCGAAATGAGGGCGAGTCTTGGTGCATTTGGCGATATGCTGCTGGCGCAGGACTGCTCGGCTGTCTATCGCGACGAGAGCGTGCGGCAGCGGGCAATGGAGGCCGTGTCAGCCAATTGGGGCTACTGGCAGGCGGAGGCAAAAAAGCTTTCGGAAATCCGATTGGCCGGTGAGGACGGCATCCGCCGCAACGGCGGACCCGTGCGCCCGGCCGAACTGGGCTACAGCCGCGAGGACATCGTGCTGGCGTTGCGCTACGCGATGGAGCTGCGCGATAAATACACGATCCTGCGCCTGGCCCACCATGCCGGCTTGCTGGATGGCTTGGCGGAGGAAGTTGCCGATGAGTTTTGTTAATACACAGGAGAACCTGGCGCGCCTCAAGGCGGTGCGTTGTTTCGTGCTGGATATGGACGGCACCTTTTATTTGGGCAGCAGGCTGCTGCCCGGCTCGCTGGAGTTTTTCGACACCGTGAAGGCGTCAGGGAGGAAGATCCTGTTTCTGACCAACAATTCCAGCCATGATGCCGATTACTATCTGGATAAGCTTGCCGGCATGGGCTGCGCCGTGCGGGAGGGCGAGGTCTACACCTCCGGCATGGCTGCCTGCCAATACCTGAACCGCTTCATGCCAGGGGAAAAGGTTTTCCTTTTGGGCAACAAGTTCCTTCGGAGCGAATTCCGCAAGCATGGTGTGCCGCTGTCACAGGAGAACCCCGGTGTGGTCGTGATTGGCTATGACACTACGCTCACCTATGAGAAGCTCTGCCGCGTGTGCGATCTGGTGCGTGCCGGCATGCCCTACATCGCCACCCACCCGGACTACAACTGCCCCACTGAGGATGGATTCGTGCCGGACATTGGCGCGATCATCGCGTTCATTCATGCTTCCACCGGACGCATGCCCGACATGGTAGTGGGCAAGCCCAACCGGCCAATCGTGGACGGCATGCTGGAGCTGACCGGCATGAAGCCGGAGCAGCTCTGCATCTGCGGCGACCGGCTTTATACCGACATCGCCACCGGTGTGAACGCCGGCGTGCTGGCGTTGTGTGTGCTCACCGGCGAGGCCACGGAGCAGGATATTGAGAAAAGCGCCGTGAAACCGGACCTGGTCTTTGACCGGCTGGCCGACACGCTGCAATACCTTTGAGCGGAGGGATTGAGATGGAACTGGAGCTTTGGAAGGCCACCCCGGACAAAAACCCCATCAGGTTGTGGGATGTAACGCCCGGCTTCGATCCGGCCACCGGTCAGGATGAGCCCACGCTGTGTCCCTATTTGCTGGAGGGCTCAAGCCGGGGTTGTGTGATCGTGTTCCCCGGCGGCGGCTATTGGCTCAAGGCCGGCCATGAGGCAGAGCCTGTGGCCAAGGCGATGAACGCGATGGGCTTTTCTGCCTTTGTGCTGGACTACCGCGTGCAGCCTCACCGGCACCCGCTGCCGCAGATGGATGCCGCCCGGGCTGTGCGCCATGTGCGCCACCACGCCGCAAGTTATGGCATCAACCCTGACAGGATCGCTGTGCTCGGCTTTTCCGCCGGCGGCCACCTGGCGGCCTGCACCGGCGTGTTCTGGGATTTGGGAGACCCCTCCGCCGCCGACCCGGTGGACCGCGTATCCTCCCGGCCTGACGCGATGATACTATGTTATCCGGTGATCCGCATGGCTGGCCCCAATGCCCACGAGGGCAGCGCCCAGGCGCTGTTGGGTGAGCAGCGGGCCGCTCTGGTCTCCGAGCGTGATGATGTGACGCCCTGCCTGCACGTTTCCGCCCAGACAGCCCCAGCCTTCCTCTGGCACACCGCAGACGACGAGACGGTGCCGGTAGGCAACAGTCTGGAAATGTTTACAGCCTTGAAAGAACACGGCGTACACGCGGAGCTGCATGTGTTCCCTCATGGGCATCACGGGCTTGGGCTTGCGCCGGAAGACCGGCAGGTATCCCAATGGGCGGGGCTGGCAGGAGAATTCTTGAGGGGGCTGGGGTTCTAAGCATCGGCTCCGGGGGAGGTTCACAATGAAAGACTTCGTCAAAGTGTCTGTTCCCAGCAGGCTTTGCCTGTTTGGAGAGCATCAGGATTATCTGGGTCTTGAGGTGGTGACACTGGGAATCAACCTGCGATTCTTCGCCACTGTTACCCCACGCTGCGATGGCAAAATCAGTGTGAAAGTCCGTGATAGCAGCATCCGCCTGCTAGGCCAGAAAAACGATCAGGCCATGTATGAGGAGACTGTCATCGATCTCACACAGCCCATACAATACAATGGCAATCGGGACTATATCAAAAGCTCGATCAACCTGCTGCTCAAAGAAGGAGTTGGTTTGTGGCCGGGCTTCAACGTTGTGATGGACTCAGACATCCCCATTGGCAAGGGCATGTGCTCGTCCACAACAATGGTTTTAGCGCTGATCAAGGGCTTGATGGAGGCTGCTGAGGCGCCTGATCGGGCTGACCCCGATGTGCTGGCGGAGCTTGGTTTCCGCGCCGAGGTGGTGGAGTTCGGCGAGCCTGGAGGCATGATGGACCATTACGCCTCGGCCTATGGTAGGCTGATGAATCTCAGTTTCTACGATGGAGTGAGGCCTTCAAGGCTCAATACCCGCTTCCCGGGCTGCTTTATTCTGTTTGATTCCATTTCCGATAAAGACACGATCAAGGTGCTGGATACGGCCAAAAAGCCAGTATTGGAAGCGCTGCAGATATTGAATCCCTATGGCGTACACGGCGTGCGCGATTTTTATGATATGCCCGAGCGTTTGAATGTATTAACCAAGCTGGATAATACACAACGTCAAAAGCTATTTGCCAGCATTGACAATCACGCGGTCGTGCGGGAAGCAGCCTGGATGCTCCGCACCAACCAGTTCGAAGAGGCCCGGTTTGGCCAGTTGCTGAACAGGCACCACCGCAACCTTCGGGACGGGTTAGGTGTCTCCACGCCGGAGATCGAAAGGATCCTGGCCGCAGCCCTTGAGGCCGGCGCGCTAGGCGGCAAGGTGAATGGCTCCGGTGGCGGTGGGTGCTGCTTTGTCTATTGCCGTGATGAAGAAGCACAGTGCGTGATGGATGCAGTTGCGGCTCTGGGTTATCCAGGCATGATCGTATCGCCGGATGGCGGGGCAAGGGTGGAAGAGAACGGTAAATAGCCGCCCAGCTGGCCATACGCTGTTTCGCAATGTCCAATCCAGGTGTGGCCCGGGTTCCTTGCCGGCGCCGTTGGTCATGACGCAACAGGGTTTTCACGCTGCGATGCGGATAACCGAAAACCATGTTGGTGCGCACATCAGTTGCCAATTTTTTAATGGCGTATCGCTCGACCCATGTTTTGTTCTTTCTATTGCATCCGACAGGAAACCACAATATCTTTCCTCACTGGCCTTGGTGTTGTATAATAGATCAGCCAGTTTTTGTAACCGGAGGCACAATTTGTTGTTTTTCAACAGGGCCAAAGCCCTGAAAAATATCGAGGAAGGCTTGCAATGGCGCTCCTGCGGCGCGGTTGCTCTTCCTGCAATAAGCCGTTATGAGCCACAGGGCGTGCTAGTCAATGTGCCGGAATGCCACGGGCTGGGAGAGCTTGATGAATTCATCCGCGCCCTTGCCGCAGAGTCGTCCCATGTGCTGAGCGGTGCTTCGGCCCAATGGGTGAAGCTCACCGGCCCCGGCGTAGCCAGCCTGCCCATTGACGGCATGCGTGCGGTGCTGCGCGCCGCCTGCCCTGTAGCCCGGAGCGCTGTGCTGGATATCGCCCCGGCCATGCTGGAGCCCGGCGTGATTGCCGGCTACCGTTCCATTTCGGTGGATCGATTCAATTTTCGCGTGGATGGGCCCTTTGCAGGGCTTGATGAGCCAGTGCGGCGGGCTCGCGCACTGGGCGCGTTTGTGTCTGTAGAGGTGTGCCTGGGTGGGGAGCTTGCTGGGCGCTCGTTCCTACAGGCTGTGGAGCGAGCTGTGGCAGCGTCTCCAAACCAGATCTCTATTTCTGACGAAAGGGTTCGTGGCGCGTTCGGTGCTGAATATCTGGAGCGAGCCGGCAGTCTGTGTGAGGTGGCAGGTTTCCGTCGGGTGAGCCTGTGGGCTTGGGCGCAAGGATCGGCCTCGTTTGACGGCTTCGGGATGCTGCTTGCCGGAAGCGTGGCATCATTGGGCCCCGGTGCGGCGAATGCATGGCCCCGGCCATATAGGAACCCCAGCCGTCCGCAATGGGCAGCGGACAGGCTGAACGGCGTGTTTGTGGCTGCCGGTGCTGATGGGCGGATGTGCCAGTGGCTGGACCTTGTGTGTGGCCTTTACAATCTGGATCTTCAAAGGCAAACTCTGAGCAGCCGGATGCATCGCCATGCTTCGGCGCTGGAGCGGATAGGCCTTGTGGACCGGCAGGGCAAGCCGGCCAATGGATCGGCGATGGAGTTTTGCCATAGGGCCGTGCGGGCAGCGAGGCAGGCGTTGTTGGGTGGCCCGGAGACGATTTCGCTGGAGCAACCTGCACATAGGGAAGCATTGACTGTAAAAAGAAGGGGTTGATCAGGATGGAAGACTGGAAGAAACGTGCTGTGGAAGTGTTCCCCCACCTGGCTGAGATGCCGGATCACGAACGGGCCAATGTTTTGAATATCATCAGTATGGGCCTTTATCCAGCTGGCACCGTCATGATCGAGCAAGGACGGCGGTGTCGCGGCGCAGCACTGGTGTTAAGCGGTGTGATCCGCGTTTACAAGCTTTCCGAGGAAGGCCGGGAGATCACGCTTTATCGCGTGGGCGCAGGCGAGACCTGCATCCTGGCGGTGTCCTGCCTGTTGGGCGCCGTGGATTACCCTGTAATCGCCGAGGTAGAGGATGACGCCGAAGTGCTCATGCTGCCCATCGACGCGCTCCGGACCCTGATGAACAAAAGCGAGCCATGGCAACGGTTCGTTTTTTCCTCTATGGCTTCTGCGATGATGGAGGTGCTCACAGTGCTGGACGCGGTGGCTTTCCGCAGCATGGATGCCCGCATGGCGTCCCGGCTGCTGCAATGCCCGCTGAATCGCATCGAGATGACGCACGAAGAACTGGCTGCCGACATGGGCACAGCCCGCGAGGTTGTGAGCAGGCTGCTGAAAGAGCTGGAAAACCGGCGTATCGTGGAGCTGCGGCGCGGCAAGGTGATCATCCTGGACCGCGAGGCATTGGAGGAAATTGCGGGCGCGTAAACCAATGCTTTTTGTCTTTGTGATGAAGATTACATTAACCGGGGCCAACCGGTGATATTATTGGTGTGTAAACAAAGCAAAAGGAGAGATTTTAATGGCGACTGTTCATTTGACTCAAGGTAATTTCCAAACTGAAGTGATGGAAAGCGATAAACCGGTGCTGGTGGACTTCTGGGCATCCTGGTGCGGCCCGTGCCGCATGGTGGCCCCTGTGGTGGAGCAGCTGGCTTCTGAGTATGATGGCCGTGCCAAGGTGGCAAAGCTTGATGTGGATGAATGCCCCGATCTTGCCAGGCAATACGGCGTGATGAGCATCCCCACACTGGTGGTGATCAAGGGCGGTCAGGTTGCGGCTAAAGTGGTGGGCGCGGTGCCCAAGCCCAAGATTGCCGAGATGCTGGACAATGCATTGAAATAAGTTTTTAAGTCCATATCGTTTTAACAACAAGGCAGGGGAGACCCTGCCTTGTTCTGTTGGTATAGGGGTTGGTTTTGGGGGAGAGTCATCTCTCATACGTCCGCTCCGCGTTCTCCGGTCTGGGGTGATAGGTGATGCCCCTGGCCCTGAGGGCCTCTTTGGCTTTTTCGCGAGCCACAGAGAATTCGTGCCAGCGGCTGCCGTTCAGGATAATGGCGCGATCTTCCAAGAGCACTCTGGCAAAGTGGGCCGTTTGCGGGTCGCCTGAGTCCAGCAGCCTCGCCGCTATGGGTACCATTGAATCAGACAACTCATAGAAACTCTCCACGTCCACATACCTTGATTTGCCGGTCTCGTAACGGTGGATGTTGTATTGGGGGATGAGTGCATCCACATTGGCGTAGTTGAGCGCCAGAAACAACACCACAAATGCCACGGAGCAAAACCGGGTGAGGGCAAACTTGGGCACATGCACCTTCACAAGCATCGCCACAAACATCACTGTGCACAGCAGCATGAACCAGGAAGTATAGAGCCGCAGCAGCGTGAGGCCATAGGCATCCATATACAGCACCATCTTGGAAAACGCCGACGCGATCAAGAATAGCGTAAGCACCACCAGTGCAGACTCCATGGCCTTCACAAGCCCGCTTCGGCGGCTGAATAACATGGAGAGCGTGAGCAGGAAAAGGTTCACGCACACCACACCCATCAGCTCAAAGAACCCCCTGCGGGCATAGTCGGCGTAGCCGAATCCTGCGGGCAGGATGCTGGAAAAGGCGTTCAGCAGGTAGCCAAACTGTATGCCGATGAAAACCAAATAGCTTAAGCATACCGTGGTGAGCACCGTGACCACGATGGCGGGGCTGACCACTTTCACACGGCCCATGTCGATGGGCCTGCGCATCGCACCGATGGCTTTATTGTGCCTCAGCGCGTGCATGAGCCCAAACAGCGGCACCGCCGCAAAAACGCCCAGGATCGCTTTACCCACATATTCCCACACGTTTTCGTTGAGATAGCTGAAGACGCCGCTCAACGCCCTTTCAAACACCACATCGGCATTGGAAAGCAACACCAGCACCACGGCCAGCACAGGCACGGAGATCCCCAGGCCGATTGCCACCTGCCCCAACCCCCGGCCCTTGCCGCCAGCTTGCCTGCGCCCTAGAGCCTTGAACGGCGCGGGGATGTTGACCACAGGCAGCGCCACACCAACATGAAACAGATCAATGAGCAGGCCCAGCGAGAAGGTTTTGTAGAGCCGGTTGCCGGTCATCGTAGCCAGCTGCAGCGGGATCAACACAATCAGCAGAAGGAAGTTGAGCGCTGCCAGCAGCCCGTTGTCAAACAGCGTGTAGCAGGCGGCGATGAGCCCGATCGGGATCAGCAGCGGCAAACCTTGTTTGTTTATTCCGCCTGGCTTGCCGGAGAAGTACCAGAACATCGTGGCGTAAAATAACACCACATAGATCGTCATGGAGATGCCGAACCCTCCGAACAGCCCCAGTTCAAACAGCAGAAAGCCAAGAATGAATGCCACCAAGACAAACAGTTTTTCTCTGGTGCTTGGCTCTTCTGGCACCCCATGCTGCGGGCTGCTTAACACTTCAGGTGCGCCGTTTATGGGTTGGTTGTTCTTAAGGAAGAAATGATCGAATTCTGATTGCTTTTGGTCTTTATCACTCATTGAATTCACCTCCCGTTATTGGATGATTTTGACGTTTATATGCGGTCTATTATGCAGGCTTGACGCTGAGGGATTGCCGATAACCCAAGTAACTGTAAAAACTCATGCATGCCTGAACAATGCTGAGCAACATGAGTTCCACTGATGCAAGGGTCCATTCTCCCACAAGGGCAATCTGGAAGGTCAGGCATACGAAAAGGAGACTTGCCATAAAAATTGAAATGATGCCTGAACTTCTGGGTGCTTGCTTGAAACAGTATGCAGAGGCGAAGCCGTTCCCGATGCCAAAAAACGCGATTGCCAGAATGCCCGGTATGAGCCAGCCATCGAATGGCAGCTTTCCAAGCCATTGTGCTGGATATTCCGCGAAGACCTGTTTGCCCGTGAGCATCAGTAACCCCGCATACCCCGCGCCTAACGCCATGATCAGATCAAATGCCCCCAGCAGTATCATCCGAGACCTCTGTTTCATGTGGTTTTTTCTCCTTTTTCACATACTCAATGATGTCTCCTGGCTGACAGTCCAGCGCCTTACAGATGGCCTCCAGCGTGGTGAAGCGCACCGCCCTCGCTTTGTTGTTCTTCAAGATGGAAAGGTTGGCCAACGTGATGTCCACCTTGGCGGCCAACTCACCCAGGCCCATTTTGCGCCTGGCCATCATCACGTCAAGGTTGATGATAATCGGCATTGCGGCACCTCATATTGTCAGGTCGTTGTCTTCCCGCAGCAGAGCGGCGCTGTGGAAGAGGTCGGCCAGTACGAAATACAGCAAGCATGCCAGCAGAAAGATCAATCCGCACCCAAAGGTGAGCACAGTGGGTCTTTCAATCAGCTTTGCGGTGAAGAGCGCCATCTGTGCAAGTGAGAACCATGCGCACATTTTTAGAGCTTTGGCGTTTTGCACGCAGAAGGGATTGCCCTTGCGGACGTTGGCCAGCAATCGGGCGTTTTGCAACAGCAAGGCGCCAAGCGCAAACCCGCTCATTATCACAAACACCAGCATGAAAGACTCTGAGTTGAACGGGGCGGGCAATGCTATTGCGCCGATCACGCCTGTATTCAACCAGAGCCCCCCGTTTTTATACATCTCGTGGACCCATAGCGGTGAAACCGCCAGCAAGATGACGTCTGCTGCCAGAATGCACACGATCACGCCAAACAATAAAGCTGATAGAAACCTGGTGGCCGAACCTTTCATGCGAACACCTCCGCCCGGAATCATACCATATCGCGAATCAAGGATCAATAAAAATTTATTGAAAAACGATAAATTCATTTTGTTCGATGACTGCTATCGGCAAAAATGCAGAACAATATTGCCATAACCCGGTTGACGGCCAAGGGATTATATGATAAAAAAAGATAATTTACAGAAAAGTGAGAAGACCAAGGAAGGGGAATGATTATGGGCACGTTTGAGTTTATCAAAACCGAAACGCTGAAGCCAAAGTATGAGGATGCCGGAAAGCTGAAATTCGGCAAGCTCTTCACCGATTACATGCTTACGATGGACTATACACCGGCTGCCGGCTGGCATGACAAACAGATTCAACCTTATGCCGATTTCAGGTTGGACCCGGCCGCCATGGTGTTGCATTACGGCCAGGCGATGTTTGAGGGCTTGAAGGCGTATAAGTCGCCGGAAGGAAAGACGCTGCTCTTCCGCCCCAAAGACAATTTCAAGCGTATGAACAGCTCTGCCCGCCGCCTCTGTATGCCCGAGATTGATGTGGACACCGCATTTGAAGGCCTGCTGGAGCTGCTGCGTGTGGAGGAAGCGTGGATCCCCGCCGCTCCGGGTACTTCTCTCTACATTCGCCCCACGATGATCGCCACCGACCCCTATCTTGGCGTGAAGGCGTCGGACAACTACCGTTTCTTCATCATCCTGAGCCCCGTGGGTCCCTATTATGCCGAGGGCTTCAACCCGATCAAGATCTTTGTTGAAAATGAGTATGTGCGCGCCGTGAAGGGCGGCATGGGCTACACCAAGGCCGCTGCCAATTATGCCGCCAGCATCCTGGCCGGCGAGGAAGCCAAGAAGCACGGCTACTCCCAGGTGCTCTGGCTGGATGGTGTGCACCGCAAGTATGTGGAAGAGGTGGGCTCAATGAACATCTGCTTCCAGATCGGCGATGAGCTGGTCACGCCGGCGCTGGGCGGCACGATCCTGCCCGGCATCACCCGTGACTCCATCCTCACATTGGCCCGTGATGCCGGCCTCAAGGTCTCCGAGCGGCCCATCACAATTGAGGAGATCTTTGACGCCCATGACAAGGGTATTTTGAACGACGTGTTTGGCACCGGCACCGCAGCCGTAGTATCGCCGGTGGGCGAGCTGAACTGGGACGGCCGCATCATCACAATCAATGACGGCAAACCCGGCAAGCTGGCGCTCGACATGTATGACAAGCTCACGGGTATCCAATATGGCAGGGTAGCCGATACGCACGGATGGATGGTGGAGGTGTGAGGCTGCTCACAATCTTCTATTCTACATAAGCTATAGAATAAACATCAAAGGACTGATATGATGGATCGCAAATTTCGTGTTGGCATCGCCGGCGGCACCGGCATGGTGGGTCAACGATTCGCATTACTACTGGCAAACCATCCTTGGTTTGAGGTAACAACCATTGCTGCAAGCCCCCGTTCGGCGGGCCTGACTTATGCAGAGGCTGTGAAGGGCCGCTGGAATATGCCCGAGGCTCTGCCTGAGAACCTCAAGTCCATTGTTGTGCGCGACGCCTCCGACGTGGCTGCGGTGACCGGCGATGTGGACTTTCTGTTCTGTGCCGTTGATATGGACAAGGCTGCCACCAAGGCGCTGGAAGAGGCCTATGCCCGCGCTGAGACGCCGGTGGTTTCCAACAATTCTGCCAACCGCATGGTGCCCGATGTGCCGATGATGATCACTGAGATCAACCATGGCCACGCCGCAGTCATCGAGTATCAACGCAAGCGTCTTGGCACCCAACGGGGTTTCATCACTGTCAAGCCCAATTGCTCCATCCAGAGCTATGTGCCGGCACTGGAGCCGCTCAAAGACCTTGGCCTCACAAAAGTGCTGGCTTGCACCTATCAGGCCATTTCCGGCGCCGGCAAGACCTTTGAGACGATGCCGGAGATCGTGGACAACGTAATCCCCTACATCGGCGGCGAAGAGGAAAAGAGCGAGCGGGAGCCCCTCAAGATTTGGGGCCATATCGAAAACGGCCAGATCGTCAATGCAACCGGCCCGGACATCACCGCCCAGTGCCTGCGCGTGCCGGTGACCGACGGCCACCTTGCGGCGGTCTTCATGAGCCTTGAAAAAAAGGTGAGCAAAGACGAGATCATCGCCCGTTGGCGCAATTATGAAAGTGTGCCCGCCAAGCTTGGCTTGCCCAGCGCGCCTGACCCGTTCCTCCACTACTTTGAGGAAGACAACCGGCCCCAGACCAAACTGGACCGCAACCTCGGCAACGGCATGGCTGTGAGCATGGGTCGCCTCAGGCCCGACACGCAGTATGACTGGAAGTTCATCTGCCTGTCGCACAATACGCTGCGCGGTGCAGCCGGCGGCGGTGTGCTGGCCGCGGAGATGCTGGTGAAGCAGGGGTATATTACCAAGAAGTAAACAATAGTCAGAAACGAGAGCCTCGCGATGCGGGGCTTTTCTTTTATATGCGGTCAGGTATAATTTTGCTGTCTGCCAATGTTGGAAGCACTGTGCTATAGGGAGCTATGATGAAACAAGGACGAGTGGTCATTCTCGGAGGGACCCCCCGCGCTGGAAAGACAGCCCTGGCGGTTCGGTTGGCCCATCACGGATTTAGCATGCTGTCGTTTGACCATATATCGGAAGCATTGCAACAGGGGTTTCCTGAGATCAAAGTGGAAGACTGGACCGATCAGGAAGTCTGCGCAAAGCGTCTTTTTCCCTTTTTTGAAGCGATGGTGAAATGCGCGGTCAAGGATACACAGCTTTATGGGGTAAACACTGTGATAGATATGTATGACTACACCCCGGAGTATGTCAGCAAGCTGCCGTTCCAGGATGCTATCGAGGTGTATTTTCTGGCGTATCCGGATTTCACGGTTCCGGAGATCCGGCACAACATCAGGTTCTATGCCGCCCCCACCGATTGGTTCGCACAGGTGGAAGAGGACTATCTGGATGTCGTGGCCAAGCGGTGCAGTATGGTTAATGATAAGTTGGTGCGGCAGTGCGGGCAATATGGCTACCGGCTCATCAACACCTGTGCTGGCAGCCAGCGAACGGGAGTTCTGGATGATTTGTTTCATCAGATCATCCACGCATGAGGGAGCGTTATGGTAGATGGCAGAAATAGTGTGGAGGTCCACCACTACGATACTGCCTGGAAAGCTGTGCTTCAAGGCATTATGGGCGACCTATGGATCGGCCAGTAATTACTGCACCTTTTCCAGCTCGTCCAAAAAACGAATCAAGTTTTTCCTTGCCACAATGTTAACGAGCCAACCTGTGCACGGAATCTTTGGCGCGATGTCAAGCGACCATCGTACATGCGTATATTCCCCGGCAGGGGATAGCTCCACTTTGCCGATGTAGCGTTTCACCGGTGCGCCTGACAGCATGATATAGCTTAGTGAATGAGGTGGGATGATTGCTTCCAGGCGTTCATGATAAGTGCTCTTGCCATCCTTGACCAATCGTTCGCATCCGATTCGGTGATTTGACGCATCGCCCTGATTGATCACTTCTAGCGGCCAGGCCGGAACCGGGCATCTTGTAAAATCCCCTGCGATTGCCCACACTTTCTCCAGAGGTGCCCAGATTGTCCGTTCTTCAACTATCATGGACATGATGAAGCCCTCCCAAAAAGTATTTACCATTATATTACCACAACTAAATGTATTCAGTTCGTTTTGTTCCAAAAACAGATTGAGTGTCAGCGGTGCATGGAGGATATGGGCATACTCATGCCATTGACTCCATTGATGAGGATACGTTCATAATGTATTATCTTGTTTGAGGTAATCAACATGAATAACCCAACCCGCCGCATTGAAGTCCACCCCTATGACCCCGCCTGGAAAACAGTCTTTCTTGAGCTCCAAGCCATGCTTCAAGGCATCCTTGGCGACCTTGCCTTGTCCATCGAGCATGTCGGCTCCACCTCAGTGGAGGGCCTGGCCGCCAAGCCCATCATTGACATCGATGTTGTAATGGAAAGCTACGAGGCATTTTCAGCCATCGTGGAGCGGCTGGCTGCCGCTGGTTATGAGCACCGGGGTGATCTGGGCATCGCCGGTCGTGAGGCGTTCAAGCGTACCTTTGAGGATGGGTTTATGAGTTATCACCTCTATGTCTGCCCAAAGGATGGGGAAGAGCTACGCCGCCACCTGGCGTTGCGTGATTATCTGCGCACCCACCCTGATGCCCGAGACGCTTATGGGGCACTGAAGATGGCCAATGCCGAGAAGTTCCGGTATGACATTGACGGGTATATCGAGGCGAAAGGGCCGTTTATTCGAGATATTCTGGTTAAGGCACTTAAAAAACAATAAGTGTAGGGGCGCGTCTCTGTACGCGCCCGCACAATTGCCAGCAGGGGACAGGCTCTGTCCCGGCCCGCGACTAATCCCCCCTGGCATCTGCGGATGCCATCCCCCCTTCATAAGGGAGGGTATGGAGTTCGTCCTCTCACACTTGCCAGTAGGGGCTGGGCTCCGTCCCGGTCCGTCTATAAGGACTCTGTTTTCTATTTTGTAGATTCCAACAATTTTTAGTTTTTAGTGAACCAGAACTATATTCCAACCGACCAATTATCGAAGGAAGGAGGCAAGGCGATGGCGGAGCGGGAAGTGCAATGGATCAGCCGCATGGCTGGCGGCGACGAGAAGGCCTTCGAAGAGTTGTACAACGCCACATCCCGCAAGGTTTATGCCTACCTCCGGTCCAGAAACATCGACGAGCAGACGGCGGCCGACGTGCTGCAAAACACATTCCTTGCCGCCTGGCGCAGCGCCGGGCGCTTCGCGGGCGGGGCAAAGCCGCTCACTTGGCTGATCGCCATTGCCCGCCACAAGCTGGCTGACGAACTCAGGGTGCGGGATCGAAACCGGGCTGCACCGCTGGAATCGGTTGCCGGCGGCCATGACCCCACCGGGCAGACGGACGACAGGCTCAGTATCCGGCAAGCCGTGGCTTCTTTGGCCGAGGAGCAAAAGGAGCTGCTGCATCTGGTGTTCGTGCTGGGAATGAGCTACGCTGAGGCAGCTGAAGTGCTTGAAGTGCCGGAGGGCACGGTGAAATCAAGGATGTTTACGCTAAAAAAACAACTGGTCGGAAGGCTGGCGGCGGAGGTGGGGGCATGAATTGCGACATGGTGCAAGAGAAGCTGCCGGAGTTGCTGGCAGGTGTGCTGGACAGGCAAACGGAGCTTCAGGTGCTCGCGCACTTGGCTGGGTGTGAAGCCTGCCGCCTGGAGCTTGCTTTTTGGGCGCAGGTGCAGCAAGCCACAACACAGGGTGCGGAGGACGCACCAAATGCCGTCATTCGGGAAGTCCGAGTAAACCTGTTCGGGCCGGGGGTGGCGTCGATGCTTGATGGCTTCCGGATCACGGGCCGGGCGCTTGGTTTGGCGGGGTCAGCCTGCCGGTTGGCGCTTGCCACAATTGGTGTTCACTAGAAAAGGAGAATTGATCATGAAAATCGAATTCGAATCGGAGGGAAACATAATGGACGAGAACAAGGAGAAAAAGCACAACGACATCCCCGTTAAGGAAATCGGTGAGTTACTTGATGAGGTATCCACCAAGCTCCCCAAGCTGCTGGAAGGCATCCAGAAGAGCTATTACTCGGTGGAGAACGGCGTGAACGCCGGCCGCTCGATCGGCGCGTTTTACAAGGAGCTCATTGAAGCGGGTATGCCGCAGGATGTGGTGCTGCGGCTGACCGAACGCTTTATGGTCTCAGTGAAAGATCTATCCGATCTCGCCCGCAAAGATGGCTGAGGGCCTGGGCATTGTGAAAAAGGCGAAAACTCGCAGACCCAATGCTGTTCTTGGGTTCATTAAGGCTACCGGGGTACTGCTCGTGATGCTGGTTCTGCTGCCAGTGTGGCTGATCCGGGGAGCGGTCACTCGGGCCAAATTCCGGGCGGAGCTTCGGGCAGCAGGCGTGCCGCAGGATGCTGCCCGCCGTTTATCTGACCGATTGAAGGTTGGTGTGCGCGACTTTAGTGGCATCCGTTATCCAGTAAAACAACCATAACATGTTTCACACGATAACCCGGGGGTGATATCCTGGGTTATTGCTGTATATGGGCATATTCGTGTTGATTATTGTCTTTTTTTAGGGTATGATAAATACAACTTCTAAACGATCACCGTTCCGTCTCGTTGTTTGCTGATTGATCATCGGGCCGCACGGCCGGACAGGAGCGCATATGACAGACAACATCGTCATGGGGCTCATCTACAATGCCGCGTTGCTGCTCTCGCTCAGCATTATTTATCAAGTCGGTTATTCCATTCCTGAGAAGTGGAAGAAAATTGCACCTTATATAAACGGCATATTGATCGCGGCCGTTGGTTTGTGCATTATGACTTTCCCGTTTCGGCTCGAAACTGGGGTGATATTTGACACCCGTTCCATACTGCTTGCTGTTACTGCCCTGATCTTTGGCGGGATTCCGGTAGCAATTGCAGCAATTGTGATGGCAATATACCGAATCCTTCTTGGTGGCAGCGGGGCTGTGATGGGCGTGTCTGTGATCCTTTTTTCGTCTGTTACCGGTTTATTATGGCGTTGGATAATGCCAATTCACCGCTCCAGAATAAAACTGCTAAATCTTTATATACTTGGCATTCTTGTTCATTTGATCATGCTTGCCTGCACGTTTCTGCTACCCTGGCCTCATTCACTCGATGTTCTTCGGAGCATTGCTTTTCCTGTAATGATGATCTACCCGGTGGCGACGGTTGCGCTCGCCATGCTGCTGCACAGTCAGAAGGATAGAAGCGAATCGCTTAAACGGATAGCCGAAGCGGAAGGACGCTACAAAAGCCTGTTTGAAAACAACCATGCCATTATGCTGCTGTTCGATCCAATCGGTTACAGGATCTTCGATGCCAACCAAGCGGCGAGCGATTTCTACGGATACCCCTTGGATGTCTTGAAACGCATGTCAGTGAATCAAATCAATGTTACACCGGAAGAAGATACTTGGGTGGAAATGAAAACTGCTGATAAGGAAGGAAGGCAATACTATCTTTTCCAGCACCGCAAGGCAAACGGTGTAGTTGTCGATGTTGAAGTATATAGCGGTTTTATCTTGCTGGAAGGCAAGCAGTTGATTTATTCTATCATTCATGATGTTTCCAGCCGCATAGCTTCTGAAAAAGCACTGGCTGCCAGTGAGAATCGCTTCCGCCTGCTGGTGGAGGGTGCACCCGATGCTATTTTTATCCAGACTGACTATAAGTTCGCCTATGTTAACAAAGCAACGGTAGAACTTTTCGGGGCGAATATCGCTGATCAACTCATCGGTATGCCAGTGATGGAGCGATTCCATCCCGATTCTCATTCTGTAATCCAGCGCAGGATTTACCAGCTTAACTACTGGAAAATGAGAGCACAGCCCAATGAGGAGCTCTTCGTTCGCATGGATGGTACCAATGTGGAAGTTGAAGTTTCCGCAGTACCCATTCACTATAACGGCAAAGACGGTGCAATCGTGTTTGCTCGCGACATCAGCGAGCGAAAAAAAGTGGAAGCTGCCCGGCGAGAGATGGAAGCTCAGATGCGCCAGCAGCAAAAGCTGGAGGCAATCGGCGTGTTGGCCGGCGGGGTGGCTCATGAGATTAACAATCCCATCAATGGCATCATGAATTATGCAGATCTGATTCTAAATTCATCGGATCCGGACTCCAGACAGGTGGAGTATGCCAGCGAGATCATTCATGAGACCAAACGCGTATCAGCAATTGTAAAAAACCTGCTGCAGTTCTCAAGGCACGAGAAGCAATCCCACAGTTATGCCAGTATCTATGACATCGTCAACCAGACAATATCGCTGATCAAAACAATCATCCGTAAAGATCAGATTGAGCTGATGATAGACTTGGAGGACGGCTTGCCGGACATTAAATGCCGTAGCCAGCAGATACAGCAGGTGCTGATGAACCTGATGACCAATGCACGGGATGCCTTGAATGAACGCTATCAGGGTTATCACAAAGACAAGGTGATGAAGCTTTATTGCCGTCTGCTCGAGGCAGACGGCAGGCGCTGGCTCCGAATCGTCGTGGAGGATCATGGCGCCGGCATTCCTGACGATGTGAAAGAGAAGATCTTTGAACCGTTTTTCTCCACCAAACCCAAGGAGATGGGCACAGGGCTGGGCCTTTCCATCAGCTACGGCATCGTGAAAGATCACCATGGTTCCCTGACATTGAATACCACACAGGGGGAAAAGACTGAGGCGACCCTGGTTTTACCGGTGGACAACGGCTGGACGTTGTAAAATTGCGGAGGGATGAAATGAGCAGGATTCTGATTGTCGATGACGAGAGAAGCATTCGCCTGACACTATGCGAGTTCCTGCGCCTCGAAGGCCATCAGGCGGATAATGCGGAAGACGTACCGGCTGCCACCCGGATGCTGGAGGAGTACAATTACGATGTTGTTGTGTCCGACATTATCATGCCCAGGGTCTCCGGCATTGAGCTGTTGGGCATTGTAAGAGCAAAATCCAAGGATATCCAGTATATTGTGATGACCGGCGAGCCTTCAGTGGATACAGCAATCACCGCTGTGCAGCAAGGCGCCAATGATTATCTGGTCAAGCCAATCACCCGAGAGGCGTTTCTGAAGGCAGTTCGATCCGCTGCGCTGGTCAAGGAGCTCACCGATCAGAAGACCGCTTTAGAACAAGCGAACCAGGCTTATCAACGCAACCTGGAGCATATTGTAGAGCTTCGCACCAACGAATTGCAAAATGCAATGCAGGGCATTGTGTCGTTGCTCACTTCCGTGGTGGAAGCCCGTGATCCCTATACCGCCGGCCACCAACGGCGGGTTGGAAACCTTTCGGCCGCTATTGCCACCAAGATGGGGTTGGATAACAAAACAACGCGGATGCTGCGGATCATCGGCTATATCCACGACATCGGGAAAATTTCGATCCCAACGGAGATCCTGTCCAAGCCCGGCAAGCTCAACGAACTGGAGCGGGCGCTCATCCAGAACCACCCGGCTGCCAGTTATGAAATGATGATGCGGGTTGATCTGCCCGATGTTATAGGTAAAACGCTATACCAACACCATGAGCGGTGTGACGGCACCGGGTATCCCCAAGGGCTCACGAAGGAGAGTATTACTCTGGAAGCTCAGATCATTATGGTTGCCGATGTGGTGGAGGCTATGATGTCACACCGGCCTTACCGCCCGGCATTGGGCATCGAGGCCGCGTTGGAGGAAATCCGCGCGGGCCGAACTACGAAGTTCAATCCGGATGTTGTTGCCGCATGCGAGTCTTTATTTCACGATGATCAATACCAGATTGAAGACTGTGAGTATAAAATTCACTTTCCGTTGTTGAAGCACAAACCGCCATGCCTTTGATCGAATCTGTGTCCTTTCTTATTATTCGGGTTTCTATTGTATACAGATAGAAACCTGCTTTTATATCATGGATTCTCATAAAAAACACGAACAATATCACAAAAAATCACAAAATAGTTCCTGTTTATGCTTGAACAGCTTACTGTAATCTGATATGATAGCTGCATACTTCACTTTGATAAACCATATGGAGGAAAACCATGCCAAAGGTGGCATTGATCATGGGCAGTGGCTCGGACATGCCCGCGTTGGAAGCGGGAGTCAACCGCTTAAAATCATTTGGGATTGAAGTTGATGTACGGATTTTGTCGGCGCACCGCACACCGGATCGGGCAGCTGAGTTTGCAAAAAAAGCTGTTGCCAACGGGTATGACGCCATCATAGCCGCTGCCGGCAAAGCAGCGCATTTGCCAGGCGTTTTGGCGGCGTTTACCACGCTGCCGGTGATTGGAATCCCGATGAAATCAAGCTTTATGGATGGCATGGATTCGCTGCTGAGCATCGTGCAGATGCCGGCAGGTGTGCCGGTGGCCACGGTGGGGGTGGACGCATCAGAGAATGCAGCCATTCTCGCTGCGCAGGTATTGGCACTACGCTACCAGGAGCTTGCTGAACAACTGATTGCGTTTAAGGCGGATATGGCTAAAAAGGTGATCGATGCAGACGATAAGCTGGAGAGGAGATAACCCCATGATGCAAAAGATGGAGCAGCTCTACGAGGGAAAGGCCAAGAAAGTGTTCGCCACCGACAATCCCGATTATGTAATCGTATCCTACAAGGATGACGCCACGGCGTTCAACGGCCTGAAGCGCGGCACCATTGTGGGCAAGGGTGTGGTAAACAACGTGGTATCAAACCACCTGTTCCGGATGCTGGAGGGTAAGGGCATCCCGACACACTTTGTGGAGCAGATCAATGACCGCGAGACAATTGTGAAGAAGGTTTCCATCGTGCCCGTTGAAGTGATCGTGCGCAACATCGCTGCTGGCAGCTTGAGCAAGCGATTGGGTTTGCCTGAGGGCCAGAAGCTCGCCAAGACAGTGCTGGAATACAGCTACAAGAACGATGAACTGGGCGATCCGATGATCAACGACTACCACATCGCCGCCATGGGGCTTGCCACGCCTGAGGAAATGGCGAAGATCGCTGAGTATTCCTTCATGGTCAACGACATCCTCTCTGCTTATCTCAAAGAATCCAACATCGAATTGATTGACTTCAAGCTGGAGTTCGGCCGTTTTCACGGCCAGATCATCCTCGCAGATGAAATATCTCCTGACACCTGCCGGTTCTGGGACACTACCACCGGCCAGAAGCTGGATAAAGACCGTTTCCGCCGCGATTTGGGCGATGTGGAGGAAGCATACCAGGAAGTGCTCCATCGCCTGATGGGCGGAAAGGCATAACATGAAAGCGCTTTGCCCTTATCACCGCCTCAAACCATGGAATGATGTGATGCCCGAGGAGTGTGGCATCGTGGGCCTATTTGACGACAGCGGAGCGCCTGTGGGCGAAGCGCTGTATTACGGCCTGTATGCCCTGCAGCACCGGGGCCAGGAAAGTGCCGGCATGGCTGTGTCTGACGGACGCGAGATCAGAGGCCACAAAGCAATGGGCCTGGTCAATGAGGTGTTCGGTGAAGAGGAGGCCATGGCTCGCCTTGGGGCAGGGCACCTTGGCATTGGTCATGTGCGCTATTCCACCAGTGGCGCCAGCGAGCTTACTAACAGCCAGCCGCTGGTGGTGCGCTACAGTGAGGGCACCATAGCCCTGGCCCACAACGGCAACCTGGTGAATGCGGAGGCGCTGCGTTCTGAGCTTGAGAGCCTTGGCAGTATCTTTCAGACCACGCTGGACACTGAGATCATTGCGTCCATCATCGCGCGCAAGGGCGGCGACATCATCGATGCCATCAAGCACGCCATGCAACAGATCAAGGGCAGCTACGGCTTGGTCATTATGACGAAGGACAAACTGATTGGAGTGCGTGACCCTCTGGGTATCCGTCCGCTGGCACTGGGCCGCGTCGGCAATGCTTATGTGGTGGCGAGCGAGTCTTGTGCTTTTGATGCAGTAGGTGCTGAGTTCATCCGCGATGTGCGCCCCGGTGAAATCATCGTGATCGACCAGGATGGTCTCAAGTCCATCCGCACAGAAATCCCGCTGGAGAGCAAGCTTTGCATTTTTGAGTTCGTTTATTTTGCCCGCACCGATAGTGTGATCGATGGCATCAGCGCCTATCAGGCCCGTGAAAACGCTGGAAGGTTGCTGGCCCGCCGCTTCCCGGTGGAGGCCGACCTTGTGTCCGGTGTGCCCGATTCGGCAATCACCGCCGCCATTGGCTACGCCAAGGAGTCTGGCATTCCCTACGGTGAGAGCCTGGCCAAGAACCGTTATGTGGGCCGCACGTTCATCCAGCCTCAACAGCAAATGCGCGAAAACGGTGTGAAAATCAAGCTGAATGCCCTCCGCCGCAACGTGCAGGGCAAACGCGTGGTGCTGCTGGATGACAGCATCGTGCGCGGAACAACCAGCCGCAAGATAGTTGAAATGCTCCGAATGGCGGGCGCCCGAGAAGTGCACATGCGCGTCAGCTCCCCGCCGGTGCGGTTCCCGTGCTATTTCGGCATTGACACTCCCAACTCCGATCAATTGATTGGCGCAAACCACTCCATTGAGGAGATCCGTAAGATCATCGGAGCTGACAGCCTGGAGTATCTGAGCCTTGGCGATTTGATGAAAACCGTGGAGGGCTCTGGATGTGGGTTCTGCACCGGGTGCTTCGATGGGAGATATCCGGTGGAGATATAACCCTTACCCCCAACCCCCTCTTGTGAGATTTATCTCTAGGCATCCCTAAGAAATCCCCCCTGGCCCCTGTGGGGGCCATCCCCCCTTGAATTTTTGCCTACGGCAAAAACAAGGGCGGGTAGGGCGGTAGCATGAAAACGATGCACTTTTCCTGGTAGGGGCGGGGTTCCATACCCGCCCAAAGAACGGTTCATTTGGGAGGACAATATGGACTACAAACAAGCCGGAGTAGACGTCGAAGCAGGTTATGAGGCCGTCAGCCTCTACAAGCAGCACATCAAGCGCACGCTGATCCCCGGTGTGCTGGGTGATGTGGGCTCCTTCGGGGGCTTCTTTTCGCTGGCGGCATTCAAAGACATGGAGGAGCCGGTGCTCGTCTCCGGCACCGACGGCGTTGGCACAAAGCTCAAGATTGCTTTCGCGATGGACAAACATGACACCGTGGGTATCGACGCTGTTGCGATGTGTGTGAACGACATCATCTGCCAGGGCGCCAAGCCGTTGTTCTTTCTGGATTATCTCGCCACCGGCAAGCTGGACCCAGTGAAGGCCGCCGAGGTCGTGAAGGGTGTGGCCGAGGGTTGCGTGCAGGGCCAGTGCGCCTTGATCGGCGGTGAGACCGCCGAAATGCCGGGCTTTTACCCCGAGGGGGAATATGACCTGGCTGGTTTTGCCGTAGGCATTGTGGACCGCAAAAAGTCCATCACCGGCGCTTCCATCAAACCCGGCGACATCCTCGTGGGCCTGGCTTCCTCCGGTGTGCACAGCAACGGATTCTCCCTTTCCCGCAAGCTTTTGGGCGACACGCCGGATGCGCTCCAGCGCTTCATTCCCGAGTTTGGCCGCACGGCCGGCGAAGAACTGCTTGTACCCACTCGCATCTATGTGAACACAATCCTGGAGCTGGTGAAAGAATTTGAGCTCAAAGGCATCGCCCATATCACCGGCGGCGGCTTCATTGAAAACATCCCGCGCATCATCCCCGAAGGCTTGAAGGCCGTGATCCATGGCGGCAGCTGGGTGATCCCACCGGTGTTCCAATATCTGCAACAGCTGGGTGGTATCTCTGACCGCTCAATTTACAACACTTACAACATGGGCATCGGCATGGTGCTGGCCGTCGACCCGGCCATCGCCGGCATCGTAGCTGAGAAGGCCACTGCCCTGGGTGATCGGGCTTATCTCATCGGCGAGGTGAAAGAAGGGCAGGGGGGCATCGAGCTGTGCCTGTGAAACGCATCGCCGTGTTTGCGACCGGCGGCGGCACCAACTTCCAGGCGGTCATCGACGCCGTGGCAGATGGCCGCATCCCTGGCAAGATCGTCTGCCTGATCTACAACCGCAAGGCCGCCTATGCCGCCGAGCGGGCCGGTCTGGCTGGTATCCCTGCCATCTACATCAACCGCAAGACAAGCCCTTCGCAGGAAGCCTTCGAGACCAGGATTCAACAGACGCTGCGGCAATACGAAGCAGAAGTGCTCGTTTTAGCCGGATGGCTGGACATTTTAGGGTCAGAAACGGTAAAATATTACCAAAACCGCATCGTGAACACCCACCCGGCGTTGATCCCTGCCTTTTGCGGCATGGGGATGTATGGCCACCATGTGCATGAGGCCGTGTTGGCCCATGGCGTAAAGGTATCCGGCTGCACGATCCATCTGGTGGAGGAGGGCGTGGACACCGGCCCGATTATTTTCCAGCAGGCCGTGGAGGTGCTGCCAGATGACACGGCGGAGACCCTTGCCGCTCGCATCCTGCCCCATGAGCACAGGCTGCTTGTGGAGGCGGTGAGGCTCATTTGTGAGGACAGGATTGTGGTGGAGGGGAGAAGGGTTACAATTCTTTGAGGCATGTTTGTTAACGTGAGGGGCAGGGTTCCATACCTGCCCCAGAACGATCGACCCGGATAACAAGCCATCCTGGCAACCCTCACCCCCTGGCCCCCTCCCCCAGGGGATTGGGGGAGGGAGAATGAATTTGTATCAAATTTTTCAGGAGGATATATCCATGCGAGCCATCCTTTCCGTCTTTGACAAAACAGGCATCGTGGAGTTCGCCCAGGGCCTTTCGGAGCTGGGTGTGCAGCTCATTTCCACCGGCGGCACAGCCACGGCACTCAAAAAGGCCGGCCTTGCTGTGACCGAGGTCAGCGACATCACCGGCTTCCCTGAGTGCCTCGATGGCCGGGTGAAGACATTGCACCCGCTCATCCACGCCGGAATCCTGGCAATGCGCGGCAATACCGAGCACATGGAGCAGCTCAGCCAGCTGGGCGTCGAAACCATTGACATCATCGCCGTGAACCTCTACCCCTTCAAACAAACGGTGGCCAAGCCCTGCGTGACCTTTGAGGAGGCCGTGGAAAACATCGACATCGGCGGGCCCACGATGCTGCGCGCTGCCGCCAAAAACTGGCAGGACGTGGCTGTAATGGTGGATCCGGCCGATTATGCCGTGGTGCTGGACGAACTCAAAAAGAACGGTCATGTGTCTCGCGACACCAAGCGCCGCCTGCAATACAAGGTGTTTGAGCACACTGCCAACTACGACACGATGATCTTTGATTACCTGCGCAAGCAGCAGGGCATCCAGTTCCCTGAGACGCTCACGGTCACTTATGAAAAGCAGCAGGACTTGCGTTACGGAGAAAACCCCCACCAGAACGCCGTGTTTTATCGGGAAGTCAGCCCGGCGGCAGGGTCTTTGGCAGCCGCCGAGCAGCTTCATGGCAAGGAGCTTTCCTACAACAACATCGGCGACGCCAACGGCGCGCTGGATCTGCTGCGGGAGTTTTCCGAGACCACTGTGGTGGCAGTGAAGCATGCCACGCCTTGCGGCGTGGGCAGCGCGCCCACGTTGCTGGAAGCCTGGACAAAGGCCTATGAGACCGACCCCATGTCGATCTTCGGCGGCATCGTCGCCGTTAATACCACCGTGGATGCTGCCACCGCAGCCGAAATGGGCAAGATCTTCCTGGAGGTCGTGATCGCCCCGGACTATGCGCCGGAGGCGCTGGACATCCTCGGCAAGAAGAAGAACATCAGGCTTTTGAAGCTGCCCGGCATCGCCGCCCCTGTGGCTCGTGGCACTTTCGACATGAAAAAGGTGCTGGGTGGCCTTCTGGTGCAGGAGATGGATCTCGAGCTGCTGCACGAGACCGACCTCAAGGTTGTGACCAAGCGCGCCCCCACCGAGCAGGAGATGAAGGATCTTCTCTTTACCTGGAAGATTGTGAAACACACCAAGTCCAACGCCATCGTGGTGGGTCGCGATGGCCAGTCTCTAGGCATCGGTGGCGGCCAGGTGAACCGCTTCTGGCCCACCCAGCAGGCGCTGGAGCGCTCCGGCGACAAGGTGAAGGGTGCCGTGCTGGCCTCCGACGCGTTCTTCCCCTTCGATGACTGCGTGCAGGAAGCGGCCAAATATGGTGTGACTGCCATCATCCAGCCCGGTGGAGCCGGTAATGACAAAGCCAGCATCGAAGCCTGCGACGAAGCCGGCATCGCGATGGTGTTCACCGGCATGCGGCATTTCAAGCATTCATAACCGCCTTGGCCCTAAAGAAGCCGAGGGAAAGGATGGCGGCACCTTGGCGCACGACATCTATCTGTATGGCATGACGCTGCTCACCACCAGCCACCTGCTGGACGGCGATTTCCCGGCGCTGGATACCTATGCGGAGATCAAAGAGAGCCACCGGCTGCCCGGCGGCGAAACCGGCACCTGCGCCGTGGTGCTTGCAAGCCTGGGCTGCTCGGTGAAGATCGACGGCAACTGGCAGGGCAGGGGGACCCATCAACCTTTGATGGACTACATGAGCCGGGCCGGTGTGGACGCCAGCCGCCTGCATCTTGATGAAACCTTTGAGGGTTTGCAGGACCTGGTCATCATCGACCGGCACTCCCGCACGGTGTTCGGCAAGTTCCGGGCATATTATCGTAATGTATTGAAGCGCTGGAGCGCACCATGTCAGGAGGATATCGAACAAGCAACCACCGTGGGGCTGGACCCCTATTTCGGTGAGCAGCCCATTGAGGCGGCACGGTTTTGCCGCATTTTGGGCAAACCCTATGTGACGATCGATTGCCGGCACGACAGTGAGATGCACCGTTACTCCGCGGTGAATGCCATTTCTCATGAGTATCTGGATCAGCAATACCCCGGCATGAGTGCGGAGGAGCTTTTCAAGCTCTACACCGATGAAACCGACGGCCTTGTGATCTTCACGTTTGGTGTTAAGAACCTGCTCTATGGCCGGCGGGGGCAGAAGCCCAAGTCCTTCGAGCCCTATCGGGTAGATGCCGTGAGCACGCTGGGTGCCGGTGACACCTTCAAAGCCGGCGCGGTTTATGGATTATTCAAGGGGTTCGATGATGAGGGCATTGTGCGATTCTCCTCGGCGGCAGCGGCGTCTGCTTGCAGTGCGTTCCCAATCTATCACAACCCGCCCACGCTGGAGAAAATCGAGAAGATCATGAAGAGCAGGGGATGAGGGGTTACACCCCTAACTCCTACCAGTAGGGACCAGGCTCCGCCCCGGCCAGCCTTGACCCTCACCCCTAACCCCCTCCACCTAGCTTCATTCCGCAGGAATGATGCGAACGATTGGGAGAGGGAGCTAACTTAACACAAGAGGTATTATCCATGAACATCCTCGTCATTGGCGGCGGCGGCCGCGAGCACGCCATCTGCTGGAAACTCCGGCAAAGCCCCATGGTGGACAAACTCTACTGCGCGCCGGGCAACGGCGGTATTGCGGAGGTGGCCACGTGCGTGGACATCGGTGCGCGAGACATTGATGGTGTGGTGCGTTTTGCCAAGGGCAACGCCATTGACCTCACGTTTGTGGCACCGGACGACCCTCTGGCCGACGGCATGGTGGATGCACTGGAGGCTGCCGACTGTGCGGCTTTTGGGCCCACGGCTGCTGCCGCCCGCATCGAGGCCAGCAAGACCTTTGCCAAGGGCATTATGGAGAAATATGGTATTCCCACAGCCAAAAGCCGGTCATTTATCTCTGTAGATGAAGCCCGCGCCTATGTCGTCGAGCAGGGAGCACCAATTGTGGTGAAAGCCGACGGCCTGGCGTTGGGCAAAGGCGTGTTCGTGTGCATGACTGTGGAGGAAGCACTGGATGCCGTGGACGCCGTGATGGTGCGCAACGAGTTCGGCCAAGCCGGTAAAACACTGGTCGTAGAGGAATACATCGAGGGCCCGGAAGTGTCACTGTTGTGCTTCACAGACGGAAAGTCCGTCGCGGTGATGCCGCCGGCGCAGGACCACAAGCGTGTGTTTGACGGCGACAAGGGGCCCAACACCGGCGGCATGGGGGCTTTTGCGCCCACGCCGAAGTTTTCACAGGAGCAGATCGATTGGGCGACAGAACATGTATTGCTGAAGGCTGTCCGCGGCATGGCGGCGGAAGGCTGCCCGTTCTGTGGGATTCTGTATGCCGGGCTGATGCTCACGAAAAACGGCATCAAGGTGCTGGAGTTCAATGCCCGCTTCGGTGACCCGGAGACGCAGGTGATCCTGCCATTGCTGGAAACGGACCTGTTGGAAATCATGCTGGCCATCAGAGGCCAAAGGCTTGATTGCCAGCCGGTGCGCTGGAGCAAGGGCGCTGCGGCAGTTGTAGTGGTGGCCTCTGGCGGCTATCCGGCCAACTATCAAAAGGGACATCCAATATCCGGGCTGGATGAGGCTGCGGCGCAACCGGGTGTGACGCTGTTCCACAGCGGCACCAAGCGGGATGGGGAAGCATTGGTGACCAACGGCGGCAGGGTGTTGGGCGTGACGGCCATGGCCGAAACGCTGGACAAGGCTGTGGGTTTATCGTATGATGCAGTGGGGCGGGTGAGCTTCACCGGCTGCCAATACCGCCGCGACATCGGCAGGAAATAGGGGGTCTATTCTGGATACCGAAGCTCCATCGGCGAAAAATCGCTGCATTATGATCTTCCCGCAGTTTGATAATATGGACGTGATTGACCGCATCCGGGCCAAGTACGATCCGGTCGCCCATCTTGTGCGGCCCCATGTCACACTGGTTTTCCCATTTATGAGCGATCTGGGTGCCGATGAGATCAGGAAGCATGTGCAGAATTCTCTGGCCGGTGTGCAACCCTTTCTGCTTTCGCTGCAGGGCATCATTGCCCAAAAGGGCTTCGGGAACTATCTGCTGCTGGATGTTCATCGTGGGCGAAACAAGCTCAAGGAGATGCACCGGCGGCTTTACACCGGGATCCTGGCGCCTTATCTGCCATCATGGTGCAACCCCGATTGCCGACCATACTCACCTCATATGACTGTAGGCCGTGTGGAAGACGACGAGGCTTTTGCCGTTGCCGTGGAAGCTGTCTCCGCTGTGAATGACCTTTTTCAGACCACGGTGCGCGAAATTGCGGTTGAGATTATTGAGCCAGACGGCAGTTCTACCATTGAGTCGGTACTCTCATTATGAATCTGTTTCGCTGCTGATGACTCGCAAACTATTCCCAGTCATCGTATTTTTCTGCATTTTGCGACGCTTGGAGCCGCTCTGAGCGTCAGCTATGATTGTGATTTACGTATGCCGGTGTTATAATATGATTATCAACGGCATTGCCAACTATTTGTCATCCGGCAATGTTAAGCATTCGCACAAATGGATATACTTTCCATATTCGGCTGCGGTGGTCATGTCTGCCATGGCCGCCGGTTCATTTGAAAAGGAGGCATCATGTCGAAGAGACTCATCGCTATGGCTGCGGCGATTCTTTTTGTCGGCGTTTCAATCCTGGGTGGGGGTGTCGGCTTGGGTGCTCCGATGCCCGACCCTACGGCTTCTGCCACGTCTTCGGCGACAGCCGCAGCATCACCCACAGCCACAGCGCCAGCGTCCACAGCAGAGGCGGGCAACACAGCAGACCCTTTGCTGCCACCCACATCCAAAGACACGACGTTGAAGCCTTCCACTGCCGATGCCACGGTGAATATCCCCGATGCCAAGCTCAAGGCCAAGCTCAAGGCGCTCGCAGGTGTGAGCGCATCGGCTGCCATCAAGCGCTCTAATCTGGCCATGCTGACCGGCGGGCTTGATCTGTCTGGACTGGGCATTGCCAAGGTGGAAGGCCTGCAGTATTGTGAAAATATTACTGCGATCAGCCTGGTGGATAACAAAGTCTCCGACTTGCCATCCACATTCAGTAAGCTGAAGAAGATCACCTATTTGAATCTGGAAGACAATAATTTTTCCAAGATCCCCGATGCGGTGTATTCGCTCACGACTCTCGCGCATTTCTCAATCAAGAAAAACGCCGCCACCAAGGTTGGTGACAAGATCGGGCAATTGGTCAACTTGGTCACGCTGGATCTATCCGATAACAAGCTTGACAGTATAGCAGCAAATATATCAAAGCTGACCAAGCTGACCAAGCTGGACTTGAGCGGCAATAAACTTCGGAGTGTTCCCCGTGACATCTTCGTACTACCGTTGCTGGCTGAGGTGAACCTATCCGACAACGTGCTCAAGGAGCTGCCAGACGCAGCGGCTGCGGCGCCAAAACTGGTATCGCTCAATGTGGAGGACAACATCCTGGATAAGCTGCCCTCCGGATTGGGTGGCGCACCCAGCCTTCTCAAGGTATATGCTGCGATCAACCGTCTTACGATCATTGAGCCGTCGCTGCTGAACGGCAAGGTGACCGACCTCACGCTGGATGTAAATCGCATCACCGAACTACCCACGGCGCTTACCGGGAAGTCATTCAATACATTCTCCATTGAGTGGAACTTCATTGACATGGCCGAGGGCAGCGAAGCCCGCAAGATTGCCGACACAATCCTCGGCAGCACAAAGGCCTATTTGCGGCAGCTGAAATATCTGCCTGCGCCTGAGTTTAAAGAGACTACCACGACGGTCTATCTGCAGTGGCCGCTCTTGCAGGATGGCCAGGAGGGCGACAGCAGCTGGACGGTTAAAAAATACCAGATCTACATCGACAAAAACGGTGTGTGGGGCAATCCCATCGCCGAGCTGGACAGGTTGGCAAACCGGTATGTGGCCACGGGCCTCAAAGCAGAGACTGCCTACAAATTCCAGTTGGGTGTGGAATACTCGCTCACCCTGAACGGCAGGAAGGTAACCCATCGTTATTTCACGCCGGTGGAGGTCAAGACACTTTCCGCCTCTGCCACAGCGGCGCCCACTGTGGAGCCCACTGCGGAGCCGGTGGAGACCGCTTTGGAAACCGACTTGCCCACAGTGACCGAGCCAGCTGCAACGAACAGCGACAAACCAGCCTCGTCAGGCGGTGGCAGCAAGACGGCGTTGGTGATCCTGATCATCGTAGGCGCGGTGGTGGTCCTGGGTGCCGGGTTGTTTTTTGCAATGTCGATGGCTCGCCGGGGCAGGCGGAATTACTAGTCTCTGTTATGAAAACAAACCCGGGTGTAACTGCCCGGGTTTTCGTTTACTCGGGGCGGGAAAGGAGAATAAAATGACTTCGATTCATCGTGTGGATAAGGCAAATGAAGCATTCCGTTCATTGGTTTTACAGCTTGATGAGGAGCTGGCCGTGCAATACGGGGAGCTGCAACTGCAGTATGGCGCGCACAACCAGGCAGATACTTTGCTGCTTGCCGTTGTAGCTTATGAGGACGGCAAACCGGCTGCCTGTGGGGCCATCAGGGATCATGGCGGTGGTGAGGTGGAAATCAAACGCATGTATGTATCGCCTGAGTTCCGGCGGCAAGGGCTGGCAAGGCGCGTGCTGAAGGAGCTGGAGCTTGCCGCCCATGAACTTGGATATGTGCGTGCAGTGCTGGAAACCGGTGTGAAACAATCTGCTGCCATCGCGCTGTATCAGAGCATGGGGTATCATATCATCGGGAATTACGGGCCATATGTTGGCAACGTAAATAGTGTTTGCATGGGAAAGAGGTTGCCTGAATAAACGAGAATGAATGGGCGGCTCTTGTGAGCCGCCCCGCCCCAATCCCGGATTTTGTTTACTCTGTGCCGCTCACATTGGCGCGAATGATCTTTTTGACACTGTCTAGCGACAGAAAAAACTTCTTGGAAAGCTCCTCAATGCTCTCGCCCTGCTGGTAATGGCGCACCATCTGCAGGTTACGCAGTGCGTAGCGCTCTCGGGAGCCGTTGCGGGTGCCCCAGCCGGCTTTGCTTTGACCCCGGTTCGGCACATAGATGAGCTCGCCCTCGGCGTGCTTTTGCAGCTCGGCGAGCAGCTCCGGGGAAAGGAATTCCCCGGCATTGCGATATTTCATGCTGTTCTCCTTGTCAGGCGTTGGCGCATACACAAAAACCCAGGGCAACCCTGGGTCCGCATGCGGTGGGTTCCGTGCGAAGGCCAAGGCGCCGCGGGCTGGACGGGTGTACTAACCGTCTTTTGCCGCAACGCCTCAAGCCTATGCGATTTTAGGTGTTTGCCACCTCAAAATGCTTCTTCACTTCACCAACCCCTTTCAAAGAGATTCGCAATCCGGAATGCGTTTTCATTCTACAACGGAGCGTCACTTCGTTCAAGGGAAAAGACCGGTTAAGGCGATTATTCCTGTTGCCAGAGTAGTGTGGGCACAAAATCCAGGTAATCGCAGGACACCAAGCGATACTGTATACCATTTTTTTCACCCTCAAAAGCAGTGCCGGGCTGTAGCCCATGCAGATGGCCGTATACAGCCAGGCGCACACCAAATTGCTCTAACAGCATGGAGAAGCCGGACGGATCCTGCCGCTCATTGAAGGGCGGGTAATGGAGCATTGCGATCAGGTCATCTCCAGGCTGCAGCTTTCGCTTGGCATCCTCCAGCGTAAGCCGAAGACGGATGATCTCCCGCTGATAAATCTTTTCATCGCTGCCCTGCCAGGCAGAGCTGCCCGGACAAGTCCAGCCCCTGGTGCCGCAGACCACCACGCCATCCAAGCGCACCGCGTCATTTTGCAGTGCCGTCATGCCCTTAGGCAGCATTGTGCGCACTCGCTGGAGGCTGCTCCACCAATAATCGTGGTTACCACGCAGAAGCAGTTTATGGCCGGGCATTGCAGCAATCTCGTCAAGATCTACGAAGGCCTGGTCAAGTGTCATTGCCCAAGAGATGTCTCCTGGGATCAGCACAGCGTCATTTTCCGCCACAAGGTTGCGCCATGCCCCCCGCAGCCTGTCCCAATGGCCCTCCCAATGTCTGCCGAAAACCTCCATTGGTTTTGGGGTGTGGCCGGACAAGTGGAGGTCGGATATTGCGAAGATCCTCATCATGCCCCCCTGTGATGATGCGTGAATGACTCTGATGATCCAATAGGAATTTCAGCGGTCTTGCCTCATGGAAAAGGGCGGGAACAGAGCCCGCCCCAATATGAATCTGTTGAAACCAGAGAGAAACCCGACCATTGACCACCGGGTCTCAATCGATTTCCTCCTCAGCTGCACCACCGTCAGGCTCTCCCTGGAGATCCTCCTCATCGGCCTGCGCCTCGTCTTCCTCATCAAAAAACGGCTCTTCCTCAGAGTCCAGTTCTTCGTTGATGTTTTCCAGCTCGAATGGAGGCACGGATTCATCTTCATCCACGATCGGGATATCTTCAATCCCTTCGATGGTTTCCAGCTGCTCTGTTTCCTCAGCGTCTTCTTCGTGCTCCTCGGTGGCATGCTTGCTGTCCAGCTTTTTCATATCAGCCAGGCACTCGATGCAATATTCCTCGCCAGTCGCCACTTCGCGCTCGCCGCAGATCGGGCAGACTTCGCCCTCATCTTCGTGATGGTCAATGCCCTTCATTTCCTTGATGCATACGCTGCACAATGTCTGGTCATCCAGAATAT